>CANOLV010000008.1 GCA_947567425.1 uncultured Porphyromonadaceae bacterium
TTCCTGTACACCATCATAATAGCATTCAAGCAGAAAAGGCTGACCGAGATGAAGAACGACTTCATCAACAATATGACCCACGAATTCAAGACCCCCATATCTTCGATTTCGCTTGCCGCGCAGATGCTCAACGACGACACCGTAAGAAAGTCGCCGGCTATGATGCAGCACATATCCACGGTCATCAACGACGAGACAAAGCGCCTGCGGTTCCAGGTCGAGAAGGTACTGCAGATGTCAATGTTCGATCGCCAGAAGGCCACGCTGCGCCTTCAGGAGATCGACGCCAACAAGGCCATCGCCAACATAGTCAGCACCTTTAAGCTCAAGGTCGAGTCATACGGAGGCCATATCACCACTGATCTCGCCGCAATGAACGCACTTGTCGAAGTCGACGAGATGCACTTCACCAACGTGATATTCAACCTTCTCGACAACGCTGTAAAGTACCGTCGCGAAGACACTCCCCTGCAGCTGAAAGTCTCATCAGCCGACATATCCGGCAACAGACTTGAAATAAGAATCTCCGACAACGGCATCGGAATCAAGCGGGAGGACTTGAAAAAGATATTTGAAAAATTCTACCGGGTCTCTACCGGAAACCGCCACGACGTGAAGGGTTTCGGTCTGGGACTGGCCTACGTCCACAAAATGGTGCGCGAACTTGGAGGCGACATACGTGTCGAGAGTGAGTTCGGCGCCGGTTCTACTTTTATTATTACTTTACCACTTACAATAAATTAAACTATTATGGAAGAACGTTTGCGTATTTTATTATGCGAAGATGACGAAAACCTTGGCATGTTGCTGAGAGAATATCTTCAGGCAAAAGGGTTCAACGCGGATTTGTTCCCCGACGGCGAAGCCGGTTACAAAGCCTTCCTTAAGGGCAAATACGACCTGTGCGTGCTGGATGTGATGATGCCTAAAAAGGACGGATTCGCTCTGGCCCAGGAGATCCGCACCGTCAACTCCGAGATTCCAATCATCTTCCTTACTGCAAAATCGCTGAAGGAAGACATACTTGAAGGATTCAAGATCGGAGCCGACGACTATATCACAAAGCCATTCTCGATGGAAGAGCTCGTGTTCCGTATCGAAGCTATCCTGCGTCGCGTCAAAGGCAAGAAAGGCAAGGAAATCACCATGTACAAGATCGGACGGTTCACATTCGACACTCAGAAGCAGGTGCTTATGATCGACGACAAAGTCACGAAGCTTACCACCAAGGAGAGCGAACTGCTCAGTCTGCTCTGCGCACATGTCAATGAGATCCTTGAGCGTAACTTTGCCCTCAAGACCATCTGGATCGACGATAATTACTTCAACGCCCGTTCGATGGACGTCTACATCACCAAGTTGCGCAAGCATCTTAAGGACGACCCGTCAATCGAGATCATCAACATCCACGGCAAAGGCTACAAGCTTATAGCCCCTGAAGTAGAAGTCAAGGCAAAATAATCCCGTATACACATATCGGAAAATAATCGAGCCGAATCAGAGAATCAACCCATCTCTGATTCGGCTCGGCAATTTAACCATATTAAAAACCATTACGAAAGTGTGTCCATCACTTGATATCGGCTAATTCCTGGTGTCCTTCGGATCCGATCTCTATACTACACTCAGCTTTATTGCCGTACACAGGCGAGCTCCATTCAAAACCGCCGATCACTCCGGCACCAGCTGCAAGTCTGGCAGTTTTGCCGTCCCGCTCCGACGTATCGGTCCATCTCAACATATTGACCTCCGAATTGTGCGCATCCAGACGACATGACACGGCCGGCACGTCAAACAGCATTGAATCCACTTTCGTGTCGGCCAATGATATAGTGCAATTGAGAGCATTTCCGGAAAAAGATGCACGGCCGAGCCTGCATGATTCAAACTGCATCCCGGTCAACATACCGAACTTCATCGAGTCAGTCTCGATACCGTTGAATCTAAACTGGGTAAATCTACCCGGGTCTACCTCACCAAGCATCGAAGGAGGAACAGTTATATATATAGGTTGCGGCTTGAAAGTGTGCACAAACAGCCTGACATTATTCTTGGCTGAAGGTTTGGTAAAACTTTTCCCCGGCAACAGCGCGTGGAAGTCGAACTCAAGCTTCAGACTGTCGCCCGATTCACGTAATGTCAGATACTTATCCCAATCTGAATTCATGGCTACAGTAGGCACATCCACCGACTTGTCTTCAACCACATTTATAACGACATCACTGTCGAAGTCCACCATTATCGAATCGCAGAATCTATACACATCCGCCGACAGAACCGAAAAATGCCGTGTCGGCCTGCTCTCTTCCGTTCCCTCCACTTCTATTACTCTCGATTCGTGACTATAAGTGGCATTCAATCCGGCGGCGATTCCGCCTCCGAAGGAGCATACCGCCCCCAGACCGACCAGCCCCACTATTATATATGACGTTGTCTTCATCATCTATCAATTAATTATTTTCACAATATTTACTATACATATCACGCAGCGCGTCCGGAGTCACGCCAAGAAGGCGCAACTGATGGAACACTTCACCGATCTCAGTCTCAAGAAAGGATGTCCGGCGCATATCCGTCACCTTTCCGCAAGCATCGTCGGCCACGAAGAATCCGATACCGCGCTTATTATAGATGACCTCAAGCGACGACAGATAGTCATACGACCGCATGACCGTATTGGCATTCACCTGCACCATGGCGGCGTACTCGCGCACCGACGGCAACCGCCCTCCGGCAGTATATGTGCCGAGCAATATGTCGTCGCAGATCTTGTCGGCTATCTGCAGATAAATGGCTTTATTATTTTCCTTAAAATTCATTTCACCACCTGTTAATTATCTCACTCTCCTTGAACCTGAAATATGACAGGGCGTAAATTCCTGCACTGATGACCGCAGTTATTATCCAACATACCCAAATCTGCGGTTCGGCATCGCTAAAAGAGAACCAGAAGTATCCCGGCTTCAAAGCGAGTATATAGCCGAATTTTGCAAGCATGGTATATACTATACATATCAGCGCGAGTGCCACGACAGTCTTCAGCGTCGGACGCTTACTCCATACAGTTCCGCCGAGCATAAACAGCGACTGACCGATCACAATCATCATAAAGAACACATTAATAACTTCCGTGGGAATGCCGAGGTCAAATAAGGAAATCGGCCTTACATCACCGGAATGTGCAAACGGCAGGTAGACAAGATACCGTAAAAAGTCGGCCGCATAGCCGAACAAGACAAACACCGCCACCGGCAGAGGCACATTGACAATCCATACGGTGACAAATTTGGACAACATCGTCGACGGTGTCATCAACGTGGACAGGCGCTTCTCCTTGCTCGACATTATCGACATGGCATCCGAAGCACATACCATCGAGATAAGCACAAGAAGGAATGAGAAAAATCCGACCTCCCTCATATGCGCCCTGTCATAGACCAAACTCGTATAGTCCCATTCCTCAGTATTATAGACATATCCGATCCAAAGCGCTATCATAGCCAGCACGGCAAACAGACCGCAAATCTTCAGAATAAGCGACTTCAGATTTTCACGTAGATACTTGTCGAACGTCAGTCCGAAATTCTGCATAATTTCCATAGTTTATCCCCTTCCCTTTTTAAAGATTTCATCCAATGCTTCCGGACGGCTCAAAGCAAGCTCGAAAAGTGTCTCCAGATTAATGTCAGTCTCGGCGGTACCGTCACTGGGCAATATCACCGAATATCCCCCCAGAGAGGGCATAGAGTATAAAGCCCCCGATGCCACGGACATATCGTCTGTGACGGTAAACAGCAGATTCTCAGCTATCGAAGCCACCGACTGATTGAGCAGTGTTCCGCGGTTGTCCATTATTATTATGTGGTCGAGTATGCTGTCTATGTCACGCACTTGATGCGTGGATATGACTATCGTACGCTCGTCGTTTATCACCGAAGCTATGAAGCTTCTGAATGAATTCTTTCCCGGAATGTCAAGTCCGTTGGTAGGCTCGTCCATCAGGAGCACCGACGTGTTGCACGCAAGAGCGAAGCACATGAACGCCTTCTTCTTCTGCCCCATCGAAAGCGCCCCGAGATTTATGTCGGAAGGCATATCGAATTTGGCAAGATGGTTCTCCAGATCAGACTGCGAGAATCGGGGATAAAACCTGGAATTAATCTCCACATATTTTTTCAGACTGATCGGAGGAAGCGTGAATTCCTCCGGCACGATGAAGATGTCATTAAGTGTCGATGTCCGTCGGGCCCGGGTATTGACGCCATTATAGGTCACCTCCCCCGACTTTGGAGTCAGAAGTCCGCAGATAAGATAAAGCAGAGTCGACTTCCCGGCCCCGTTCCGTCCCAGCAATCCGTATATGCCTCCGGGAGCCAGTTCGAGATTGAACCGTTCGAGCACAGGAGGCTTACGGCGGGAATAGCTGAATGTAAGGTTATTTACTTTAAGCATATTTGTGTATTAGTATATTAGTACACTGCAAATATAGCACAATATTTCCGTACCCACAAATTTTCCCACACATTTTTTAGCCGCAATTTTAAAGCTCCGCAATCTACTGATAGTCTATCTGTTATAACTCCCGCCGACAGTGCTTCTGATGAGTGTGTCGGCGGGAGTTGACCGTATATATGTGTGTTCTGTATCTGATCTGCCACGCAGGTCATCAGAATCCGCGGGCATAGAAGTCAAGTATACGGGTGCGCATGATCATCTCATACTTTGCCTGTATGCTCTCGGCCTTCGCCCTAAGGGCGCGTGTCTTGGCCTGCTCATATTCAGTAGGCGTGGCTCGGCCTATATTGTACTTTTCACGCATCGCATCAAAAGCGGCGTCGGCAGTCTCGCTCGCCGTCACGCTTGCTTTCAATCGTTTGTGGGCGCCGTCGGCCTGATAATATGCCTGCTGAATAGTCTTATACAGATTCTGTTCGACCTCCTCATATTGAAGCTGTGCCGCCAGATGCTGCACCTTGGCGCGGCGCACCGAATTGCGGGTCGACAGACCGTCGAAAATAGGTATGCTCAACGACAGGCCGAAGTTAGTGCTGTAATTGTTCTTCATCTGAGTCTTGAACGGTTCGCTGTCTACTCCGCTCATAGTGAAATAGCTGCTCCCGATTCCGGCATTGAACGAAAGGCGCGGCAGATAGCCGGACTTAGCCAGACTGATGCTCCGCTCAGCGGCAAAAATATTGCTCCTTGCGGCCTTAAGTCCATGATTTATGTTAAGGGCCTGGGCATATACATCGTCAGGAGCCTCAAGCATCATGCCGGAATCTTCAAGTGGTGCCACGTCGAAACCTTCAATTTCGTCAAGTTCGAGCAATTGCGCAAGATCGAGTAAGGCAAGCCGCGTGTCGTTGGCTGAAGTGGCCGCGTTGAGTTCGTCCTGCGCCACCTGCGACTTGGCCTCAAGCATGTCTATCTCCGGTATTTTGCCGGCCTCAAGCAGAGCCTGCTGACGTGTATACTCATATTTCGACAGCTCCACCTGATGTAGCGCCACCTCATGCAGCTCCTTGTTGTACAGAACTTGTAGATATGACGTGATGACATTCAAAGTCACATTCTCCTTGGCGGCCTCAAACTGCTCAAGCGTGGCGGCAAGATTGGCCTTGGCATAGCTAACCTGACGAGGTGTCGAAAGACCGTCGAACAACGGCAGATTCAACGACGCACTCCACGATGTGCTTGAAGTATTGCGGTTGGCGTATGTATTTTCCGACGTCAGACCGCGTCCGAGACTCCACGACTGGCTTATACCGGCACTGACCGAGGGAAGATAGCCGGATTTGGCCGTAGCCACACTGATCTCCGACGACTCCACGTCGGCTTTGCGCTGTTTGATCGTGACATTATGTTCAAGGGCATAAGCCACGCACTTGTCGATATCCCATGCCTGCGAAGCGGCCGAAGCGGCCACCGTCAGCACGGCCATTGCCGATAGGGCATATTTAGTCAGATTCATAGCTTCGCTCAATTATTGGAAACCGCACCCCTTAGTTTGACATCCTTGTCAATTCCCGAAAGAATCTCTATCTTCACTCCGTCGGAAAGTCCGGTGGTGACGGCTTTGCGTTCAAATTCCTGCTTAGGCTCCTCCGCTGTCAGACAGTACACGAACGTACTGTCGCCTACCCACTCTATCACCGATTCCGGAACTGTCAACACACTGTCGGCATGTGCCAGCAGAATCTTGGCATTGGCGCTGTAGCCTGCACGGAGCTGGACCGAATCGGGCACCTGTATGGCGGCCTTGATCTCAAATGTATTAGATCCGTTCTCCTCGGTACTCTTCGGTGCGATATATTCAATCACCGCATCGGGCGTCACTCCTTGGATGGCTCCTATCGATATCTCGGTAGGCATTCCGGCCTTAAGCTGTCCCACCTCCGTCTCGTCGACTTTACCTTTGAATATCAGATTGCTCATATCGGCAATCTTTGCCACGGTGGTTCCGTCGTTCATCGTATTTGCCTGAATCACCGAACTTCCCACCTTGACCGGCACCTCAAGTATCAGTCCGTCAATAGTGGCGCGGACCAGCGTGTTGCTCTGCTGTGCGTTGATGCTCGATATACCGTCGCGCACGATCGACAGAGCATCCACGGCCGCCATATACTCGGCCTCGGCCTTGTGCAGAGCCACGCCCGACTGCTCCCACTCCTCGCGCGACACGAACTTCTTGTCATAAAGCGATTTGGTGCGGTCATATTCATTCCTGGCCTGGTCGAGCGAGAGTTTCGACACGTCGACACGGTTCTGCGCCGATGAAAGCTGCGACTCCTCGGGGATGACCTTGATTTTGGCTATTATATCCCCCTCCTTGACCATATCGCCCGGATCCACGTTGATTTCCGCTATGATACCAGATATCTGTGGCTTGATCTCGATCTCGTCGCGAGGCTCGATCTTTCCGTTAAGCACAGTCGAGCGTTCAATATTGTCCACGGTCGGACTTACGACCTCATACACCACCTCCTTGGGCTGCGAATTGAAGTACAGATAGACAAACGTGCCGACAAACAATATGGCCACGATAGTCCAAAGCATAATGCGAAGTACCTTTTTCATTTCTCTAATGTATATAATGTTGGTTTATATTTATTTATCGTTAAGAGCCTCTATAGGCTTGATGTTCATGGCTTTAAGTGCAGGTATGGTTCCGGCCGCCGTTCCGAGCACCAAAAACAGCACCATGATGGTGACCGCATGGGCAAACTGAAGCTGGAAGCCGGTCTCCTCCGTACCGATGGCCACTGCAGTCAGCACCAGCACAGCAAAGCAGATTCCCGCCGTGCCGGCTACAATAGTCAGCACCACGCTCTCCGAAAGCACCTGCATGATGATGTCGCGCGGCTTGGCTCCTATGGCCCGGCGTATGCCGATCTCCTGTGTGCGCTCCTTGACAATGATCCACATTATATTGCCCACACCTATTATTCCGGCCAGGAGCGATCCAAGGCCCACGAAAAGCACCAGGATATTGATGCCGGAGAACACTGCCGCCACCTGCTCAAACTCTTCCGACACATCCCACATCTCCAGGGCCTGCTCATCGTCGGGATGGATGGGATGCATGGCTCTGACGGTCCTGAAGAAAGTCTGTTTGATCGACGACGGCTTGACACCGGGATTAGTGGTGTATACGAAATAATCTATTTTTACACCCTCGTTGTAAGCTCTGCGCACAGTGCTAAGAGGTATTAGCGCCGATTCGTCGATCCGCCGGCCTATTGAAGCCTGCGACTTTTGGCTCGCCACGCCTACCACCTTATAATAAATATTGTCGATCAGCACGAACTTGCCGAGAGCCGATTCAGAGCCGAACAGTTCGCCGGCTATGCGCTTTCCGAGCACGCACACCTTCTTGCTGCCACGCTCGTCAAGGTCGTTGATAAACCGGCCTTCATTCATAACCGGGGCATTGATGTCGGCATAACCCGACTCCACTCCCTGTATGCCGCCACTACTGTAGTTCTTGTCGTTGTAATATATAGTGGCGTTATAGTTCAGCATACCAGTCGACGACTCTATCTCCGGACAGTTTTTCCTGACGTTATCTATGTCGGTCTGCGTAAGCGACCACCACATGCCCTTTTTGAATCCACGGTAAGGGATAGTGGTCCTGCTCGGAAACACCGCGCATGAGTTGGTCGAAAATCCGTCGAAGTTCTTCATCAGCATCCGCTGCATACCCTGCGAGCCGCCCCAAAGCAATGCAAGCATGGCCGTGCCCCAGAATATACCGAACGCCGTAAGGAAAGTACGGGTCTTATTACGCGCCAGAGTGGCGGTGATCTCTTTCCAATTGTCTATGTCAAATATCGGATTCTTCATAATTAATCTTTCTATTCTGTTCTAAGTGCTTCGACGGGATGTATCTTCAAGGCTCTCATGGCCGGGAATATTCCCGCGAGAGCACCGGACACCACAAGGACCAGCATCACCTGGAGTGCCAAGGCAAGGCTTACCGTCGGATCCTTTATCATCTCCGATCCCTCGAAATAACGCGACAGTATCTCCGTTCCGACGGTTCCGAGCACTATGCCTATATAGCCGAACACCGCGGTCAGCACCACGCTCTCCACTATCACCTGAAGAAGTATGCTGCGGGGCTTCGCTCCGATGGCACGCCGGATGCCTATCTCATGCGTGCGCTCCTTGACCGATACGAACATGATGTTGCTCACGCCCACGATACCGGTGATCAAGGTCAAAAGACCTATTACCCACATAGTTATATCGAGTATGTTCTGAGCCTTGAGCGACGACAGATAGCTCGAAAAACGGTTCCACATCCATACCGCACCCTGGTCGTCAGGATCATGGCGGTTAGCCCTTCCGAGCGTGGCACGCAGGTTACGGTCGAGTTCGTCGGCATCTTCCTGAGTCTTCAGGCCCTTGGACTCCACCATCAACGAACTCAGGTTGTCGTTATAGCCCGACAATGCCCATGCCGTAGTGTAAGGCACATATATCGATCTCCGCCAGTCGCTGTCATAGAATCCTATGACCTTGAACGACAGGTCGCCGACCTTGACAAAACTGCCTACCACACTCTTTCTGTCGGCAAACAGCTGATCGACCGTACGACCGTCAAGAACTATGACCTTGCGCATCTCTTCGAGATCCCTTTCGTTGATAAACCGTCCGTCGGTCATCTCGATATTGTCACGTTTGAGTGATTCAGGAAAAACCCCGTTGTAGCCCGACGATACATAGTCGCGGTCGGTGGATATGGTGGCCGTTCCGGCATACACCTCGGCAAAGGCCGTCGCCACATGTTCGGGATTCTCCTTTTCGAGCAACTCAAGGTTACCCTTCTTCAGAGGCACATAGCGCCCCTCCTTCAGACCGTCGTAGGGCATCGACGCGCGTCCAGGCCACACCTGCACGACATTATTCGCCCTGGCCATCGACGATCCTCCGAACGAATTGTTGACACCGCGGGCCAGTCCCACCAGAATTATAAGCATGAATATGCCCCACGACACCGCCAGGCCGGTCAAGGCCGTACGGAGTTTGTTGGTGCACATCGTCTGCCAGATTTCGCTGAAAAGGTCAAACATATAAATAACAGCTCCTCCCCAGCTTTATTGAGTTATGACGCCGTCCGATATGCGTATGACCCTGTCGGTCTGCGCTCCGACGTTGGGGTCGTGCGTCACGATAAGTATGGTCATACCCTCCTGGTTGAGCTGCCGGAATATCTTCATCACCTCCACCGACGTCTTTGAATCCAACGCGCCGGTAGGTTCGTCGGCGAGAATTATGGCAGGATTGGTGATCAGCGAACGTGCTATGGCCACACGCTGCTTCTGTCCGCCCGACAATTCGCTCGGCAGATGGTGGGCCCACTCCTTCAGCCCCATCCTGTCGAGCTGCTCAAGAGCCATGGCATTGCGCTTGCGGCGCGACACGCCCTGATAGAACAGAGGCAACGCCACATTCTCCATCGCATTCTTGTAATTGATCAGATTAAACGACTGAAACACGAATCCGATGAGCTTGTTGCGCAACTCCGCCGCGCGGTTCTCGCTCAGATCCTTGATGACGGTGTTGTCAAGAATATATTCGCCCGTATCATAATTGTCGAGGATGCCGAGTATGTTCAGCAACGTTGATTTGCCCGAACCTGACGCCCCCATTATAGCCACGAGCTCTCCGCGGGCCACGTCCAGATTGATTCCCTTCAGCACGTGCAACGGCACCGCGCCGGGATAGGTCTTGTTAATGTCGGTTAGATGTATCATTTACTTTTTCCGAGGCCAAGCCCCGCTCAAATTGGTTTCTGTAATCATAGATGCGGCAACTCCCGATAAGGTTGCACGGACATCGAATATTCCATTAAATTTTACCCATTTGGTGTACCACATCTGTAGTACACTGCAAAATTATGACATTAAATTTTTTTATCCAAATATTTTGCAAAAAATATCGACCAAAATTACAAATTTTACACTTAACACCAGCAAACAAATTACCCCCCCCCCCATTTTTAACATTTAATAACACACTCACCATCACATCCGAACGACACTGAGGCAACGGATAACCGACAAAAACAACGAAAAAGCCCCTCGACTCGTCAGAGCCAAGGGGCTTTACCGTGCGCACGAAGGGACTCGAACCCCCACGTCGTCAGACACTAGATCCTAAGTCTAGCGCGGCTACCAATTACGCCACGTGCGCTTAAGATGGTGCAAAGGTAGGCACTTATTCTTAATTATGCAACTTTTTAGAGAGCATTTCCACTGTTTTTTCTTATTTTTGCAATAAAACAAACACTCACGAAAATGCCGTACAATATTCACAGATGGGCATCTCCGCTGATAGTCTGCGCATTATCAATCATCGGATTTGACTGCGAGGCCCAAAGGACAGACTCAGTATTCACGACAAACTTTTCAGACTCCACCCTGAGACTCGACTACATATTCGGGGGAATGGTGCTTTCCGACGGAAAGACTGAATGCTCAATAATGATTGACCAAATGAGCAAGCAACCCTGCTGGGCCGGCAGAAGAAACCGGTTGAAGGAACTGCCGCTCGCCGGAAACGGACAAATCACGATGACCGATGCGGCCACGGGCGACACCATATACCGTACTTCATTCTCCACGCTGTTTCAGGAATGGCTCACCACCGACGAATCGCGCAAGGCTCCCAGAGCTTTTGAAAACACATTTTTGGTGCCGATGCCGCGACGGAAAGCCAAAGTGGCCGTGACGCTGCTCGACAGCCACCACAAGCAGGCGGCTTCAGCATGCCATGACGTAGATCCGGCCGACATACTCATCGCCGACAAAAGCGGCATCCAGCCCGCTGCCCACCGCTACATACATAAAGGTGCCGACCCTCGGAGGGCGATAGACGTAGCCATACTCGCCGAAGGATATACCACAGAAGAGATGGACAGCTTCTACAGACATGCCCGCATAGCCGTCGACGAAATTCTGGCTTACGATCCGTTCCGACGCCATGCCGGCGACTTCAACTTCGTGGCCGTGGCTTCGCCGTCGGCCGAAAGCGGCGTGAGCGTGCCGCGCCTTAACCAGTGGAAACAGACTGCCGTAAACTCCAATTTCAGCACATTCTACTCCGACCGATATCTGACCACGGGACATGTCAGCACCATACACGATCTGCTGACAAACATCCCTTACGAACACATCATAATACTGGCCAACACGGAAGAATACGGGGGCGGAGGCATCTACAATTCATACACACTGACCACAGCACGCCACGCTACCTTCAGGCCGGTGGTGGTGCATGAGTTCGGCCACAGCTTCGGAGGCCTGGCCGATGAATATTTCTACGACAACGACGACGTATCCACCTCCGACTATCATCCCGGAGTGGAACCCTGGGAACCGAATATAACCACCCTCACCGACTTCACGTCGAAATGGGAATCGATGCTGACGGAAGGGACTCCCGTGCCGACGGATCCCAAGGATGCCGGGAAATATCCGGTCGGAGCCTACGAAGGCGGCGGTTATGTGTCGAAAGGCGTATATCGTCCGGCCGACGAATGCCGTATGCGCAACAACACATACCCCACATTCTGCACCGTATGCACCGAAGCTCTCGACCGTCTGATACGCTTTTACTCGGAATAGCTCCGCATCAACGCCCCACTTTTATCTCGACGAACCTCATGGTCAGGGCATCGAACCTGAGCAGACGGTCGGTCAGCAGACAGCCTATGCCGAGAATCCACTTCATCGCTTCTGCGGCCTGAATGGTGCCGAGCATCCCGGCTATGGCTCCGAACGGACCCCGCGGCGACTTTTTCGGCACAGTGGACAGATCAAGACCGCGGAACAAGTCGCGGCACGAGGCATGACCTGGAACATAAGTCATGGTCTGACCGCCAAAAGCCTGTATGCCACCGTATGAAAACGGCTTTCCCATCTCGACACAAACGTCGTTGATCAGAAATTTGACCTCAAGCCTGTCAGTGGCGTCAACTATAAAGTCATAGCCGCTGAAAATCTCCCGGGCATTCTCCTCAGTCAGCAGTATCTTCAACTCCACCACATCGACGCCGGGATTGAGCAGGCGCAGCTTTTCAGCGGCCGACTCCACCTTCGGGCGCCCCACATCAGGGGTGGCATGAAGAATCTGACGCTGCAGATTGCTCACATCCACCACATCTCCGTCAATAAGCCCGACGGTGCCCACACCGCCGGCCACAAGATAGTAAGCCACAGGCGAACCGAGTCCGCCGGCTCCCACCACAAGCACCTTGGCCCTCGACAGACGCAACTGCCCTTCCTCGCCCACTTCCGGCAACGCCAGATGGCGGGCATAGCGCATTCGCTCGTCGTCAGTCAGTTCAGAAGTCCTGTTATATTCCATACGAAAGTCCATAATTAGAGAGTATTGCAAAATTATCACTTATTTCCCAATATTACGGCAGATAGGCAACAGAATTCCGTCGCGCAGATCAAGAAATGACCCGAATGTCAGGACAAGGTCGTTCAGAGCCACCGACGCGCCCCGCCTTTGACTCTCATAAAGCGTGGCTGTGGTTCCTGAAGCCGGATCCTGACCGCGCATGGCCCCATTGACTCCCGACACCTCCTGAAGCATCTTCATCTGCCCTTCGACCAGATGATCGACACCGAAGCGTGAACCGTTGTTGACTATCTGCTGTGGAGGCTGTGCGCCCTGCACACCCCGGTAAAGCACCACACCGTCGGGAGAAGCCCAATTCTCCTGCACTATCTCGATGGGCATCGACGGTGATATCTGATTGTCGGGAAAGAGGAGCACCCCCTTGGCCGACACGGCAAGAAGCCGGTCATTCAGCGTGATCAACCGATTGATGTAGCGCTGCTGTTCGACGATATCTTCCACAAACGAATGCACCTCGCCGTCGATCAGCGGATAGAATCTATAGGCGAACGGATGATCCGGAGCCGTGTATTCATCCACGACCGACCCGTCGGGCATGAAGAACCGGCATCGCCAATAGCTGTATATCTCCCAGCGGAACACTATCTCGGCGCGTCCGTCGGCACGCCTGCCACGGTTCTCCCGCTTCACGGCACGCTCCTGGCCTATGTCGGCAAAATAGATCCGCCCTGTCTCCGGATCATGGCATTTAAGCCTCTCAGCACACTCCCGGCTCCAGACCTCGACCACACGGCATTTGCCCGACTCCCCGCACCGCATAAAGTCGAGGCTGTCGTTGACCGAGTCGCCAAACTGCTGTCGCGACGCAGCCACATCTGCCGAACGTAACTGACGGACAAACGAAGCCCTGAGCTTACCGGCCCGCACCCTTTCACCATGGGCAAACCTCATCATAAGCGCGGTCAGCGACATGTCATGAACCACACCGAGCAATTCAGGCCTGTCGGCGGCGGTGTCGATAAAGAACCGCGCAGGGCTGATCTGCTCCACCGTAGCAACATGCTCGCCGGAAGCGTCCACATGTGCCGACACCCGCTGAACGGCGCATCCCGACACCAGAAATTCCTCAAACGTTCGGGCATCCGTCTCCCTGACCGCCGGACCCGTCTCAGTATATGAGGCGCGCTCCTCCTGAAGAGTACGGAAATATCCCACCACGCTCTTGACTATGGAGCGGATGACATTGCTCGTCATCGGATTATACCCACCGTGCCGGGCATATTCGCGCTCCGTCATAGTTGCTCCGTTAGGGAGCGCCACCCTGTCCGACCACTGGTCGCCGAACGTAAACCTCTTGTAGCGTATACGTCGGGCCCGCATCATGGCGCCCGACTTCCACACCTCATGTGCTTTTTTCAACATATCGGTATTCAATTATTTTTAAGGTTAGAAATCTTTATACATGGCATCCGGCGTTATCAGCCCCAACGCCCTGCTGTCAAGCCGGTATTCACCCTCCACATCAGTAATAGCCTGAAGGCACTCCACCGCCGGCACTGAACTGAACGGATACTGCGGGTATATCCAGACGTCAAGGCCGTCGACCACCGCCACCGGCCCGCGGCGCCGGCTGAAGTGCGGCAGGCGTCCGATGGCAGACACGGCCGTCGGCCGTCAACTCCGGCCTAACCCTCGATGCGACATCCACCGGTGCAAGCATCTCCACTGGAGCATCGGCCAGCATGGTCCGGTACCAGTCGTTCATCCTCGCCGACATATACTCCGACATGTCCACACCGCCGGTCTGACCGACCGTGCATCCTGAGTTCATCGGCTCAGGAAAGGAGCGCAGTTGCCACTCCTTGAGCAACTGCGCTTCAGTCAACAATAGTTTCATGGTACAAACAGGCAAAAAGACTAATCCGTACAAATTATGCGCACATGTGCCTTGGGATATCTGAGCACCAGACAGGAAGCTTCCGTCAGCACCACCGCGTCGCAGTTACGCTGGCCGCTTGCCCTCAGATCCAACGGCGTGGCACTGAACGGCATGTGGACATACTTCTGAATATACTCCGGATCGAGGACCATGCCGTCGTCGGGATGTCCGCAGACATCAAACACTTCGCTCAGAACCACATAGAGCTTGCCGAAATTAGTATGTATCTCACGGAAGTCGATGCCCCAGCGGGTCACTGTCTGGGTGGCTCCGATCTCCTTGCTGAAAGGCAGACTGGTCAATGCCTCTATAAGCCCCGAACCTCCCACGAGAATCTTACGCGATGATCCGGCATTGCCCGTAAACGCACGACGCATCAGCCGGGTCAGACTGTCCTCCGTGAAGCCTGACGTCGGATATCGGAACTCCACACCGGCCTGCGACCAGATGCCCTGGGTGCAGAACACTTCACCGCGTCCAAGGCCCTTGTCAAATCGGCTCTTGGCTCCGAACAGAAAGTTCTTCTCCATTCCGAGGCGCATGTCCACAAGTGCCATCTCCTCCTGATCGCTCAGAGTCAGACCCACTTCCTTAGCCGCAAGACGCTGAAGGACAGAGTGTTCAACTTGAACTTTAAATATTTGGCAGAAATTACGGCTCTTGGTAGGAAGCACCTGTGCCTGAGCCGTCTGCACATCAAGCTCAGCCGCCGCCCGACCCATTCTGATCAACTCCACACCACGGTCGAGCTGCGGAAATCCGTCGGCGAAGTTCAGCGCCCGCAACCTCAGTTTCGGACTCGTTTCCTCGACATAGAATATAGCCGGCCCGTCGTCGGCATCCTCGGCTCCTACAGCCATCACGGTGTCCGACACACTGAATATCTCAGGTTTGGCCACATCCACCTGCTGAGTGTGCGAGCCCTCGACCAGAGGAGCCGGAGCCGTCAACTGCGTGTTGTCGGGCTGATTGTCGGCAGTGTAGAATTCCACCTCCATGCTGTCGCACTTGCGCGACGGAGCCAGACGCGAGATCTGATCAATCGGCGTGGCCATCGGGCGCACCTTCACCAGACGGCTGTCGACATCAGACAGCAACAGTTCCGGCATCTCCTGATTGGTGATGGCGGTGGTCAGCGGACCGCCCATTACATGTACTGACCCATTCTCATTCTTTACGATTTTTGTTTCCATAGCAATTACTTTTTTTGTGTGTTATTCGGTTAAAAATTTAAGTGCAGAGATTCAATCCAGATCCCAGACGCTCTGTCGGCCCGACGGCGACAGCAAAGGACGGCATACCGAATCGGGATCGTGGCGTTGAGGCCTGATCTCCTCATAGGCTCCGGGACGCGACATGACCGCCTCTGCCCTCTCATTGAGTCCGCGAAGATAGCCACGGCGCTCAGCAGCCTCGATTGCCTCCGGATCCGGCCCGCTTTTGGCAATCCCGAAATTAAGCTCAATAGCCTTGTCGGAATCCTGGCCGCTCAACAGATCGACCAGAAAATGCGCGGCGCGGACGTCGCGGTTCACGACAGCCATGATGTCCAGCGGAGCAGCCACCGCAGGATCTCCGCCACTTTGCGGAACTGCTTCTTCCACGGCCATATCCGGCGTATCCATTGCATCAGCGTCATCGGCGATTTGTCGTTCGGGGAATTCGTGTGTTGTGATTTCATCCATCAAAAAATGTTTTAAGGTTAATAAAAATAATTCGTGTGTGTTCGATTGTGTCGGATCGGCGGTTTCGCTGCACCGTGCCGACCCGACAATGCAAAGTTACAACAGTATTCCTCGATTGATACTGCAAAATTGGGACAAAATTTTTCATCTGCCCCAATTGCCGTTATAAATCAGCGTTTTAGCTCAGCACGAAAAGAGCATTTACAGCCGTCCGCCGTGACTCTCGGCAAAATCCTTCATCATCTTGGCCAGCGAATCCGGCTCGATCTCATAAGTGGCCGAATCGCGATAGTCCAGGACAAACTGCTCTACAGTGTCGGTCTTTTCACCATACTTCGCTATGTATGAATCTGACCTCAGAGTGATATTGACCAGCCCCTGGGTCTGCTCTTTTGCCTCGCGAGCCTTCGTTAATTCACCCTCGGGCATATTGCCTTTTATAGTCTCCTTCCCGGTGGATGCACTGTAATGATAATAGTACATATCTTCGGGCCACTCCTCCTCGTATGCTACGGCCTTGACCGCATCATTCTCCGAAATACCATGGCCACCGGAGCATCCCGCCAACATAAGCAAACCTACAATAACTACAAAAAATTTAACCATCTAAGTAACCCTTATTTAATTTATACATTTACACGACTCTTACATCTGCGATATCTTGATATTGCTAAAAGAACTTCATCAGCAGTATCACATGCCAAATTAATATCTACACGAGGATCTTCCCCTTCAAGATATAAATCTATTGCATCTTGAGCAAGGTGACAAGCAATCTCGTATATTAATGTTCTTTCACAATCTTCGAATGAAGAAAAGTGAACCGTTATTGGATCGCCATCAGTTGTAACCAATATCTCATCCATAATATGTACTACAGAAATATATAAATCTTCCACAACTAAAGGTTGATCATTAATAGACTCAACATACTTTTCTCGACCAGCCGCATCCGAAAATGCGTAATCATTTGCAAAATTATAAAAATTGGAAACCGTTTGAGCTGACGTTATTTCTATCAATCTATTGACATTGTCAGTGCTACCACTATATTTATCTGCCATAAGACACCTCTTTTCGATGGAATCAGACCAGATATTGAACTCGTCAGGACTCATAGCATCAACGTAATCAAGCAAATAAACTATACTGTAATGTTTGCCACTTTTCGACACTGGATTGTCTCCCAATTTTCTGCTTATTGACGAGTTATATGCTGATATATATTCATCCACAATCAAACTCATTGAAAACTCTGCACCATCTTTTGACTCAGCACAATTCACCAACTCATCTGAATTACATGAAAACAGAAAACCGCTTATCAGGGACAAGCAAACAATAGATTTTTTCATAATTAAAATATTAAAATTGATTTAATATTAGTAACAAAAAAAAGTAAAAAAAAGTTTTACAAATCGCAAAATAACTCAAAAAACATATCAATATCGACCTATATATAGAAAATTTTATTCCCCATCAGCGATTGCATATAGTGCAAATAGAGTCTATATAGAATCTTAGTCACTCAAATAAATCGATCAGAAAATATTTGGCGCGGACGTCGCGGTTCTCGACAGCCAGAATGTCCAGATGAACATCCACCGCAGAATCTCTGCCACTTTGCAGCACTGCTTCTTCCACGTCCATATCCGGCGTATCCATTGCATCAGCGTCATCGGCGATTTGTCGTTCGGGGAATTCGTGTGTTGTGACTTCATCCATCAAAAAAGTTACAACAATATTCACCAATTGATACTGCAAAATTGGGACAAAATTTTTCATCTGCCCCAATTACCGTTAGAAATCAACGTTTTAGTTCAGTAAGAAAAGAGCATTTACAGCCGTCCGCCGTGACTCTCGGCAATTGCCTGCAGGGCTTGGTCGAGAAGCGGGCGCGAAGGGTCGAGACACACCACGGACGAGTCGCGGCGCAACCATGTCAACTGCTTTTTAGCGTAGACACGGGTATTTTTAGCGATTCTCGGGACGGCCACCTCATACGGCATCACGCCGTCGAAATAGGCGAACATCTCCTTATAACCCACGGTATTGAGCGAATTAAGATGGCGAAGCGGATACACCCGCCGTGCCTCATCTTCAAGCCCGGCCGACACCATGGCATCGACGCGCCGGTTGATACGGTCAAACAACTCGTCGCGACTGTAGTCGATCATCATCTTGACCACCCTGAACGAGCGTTCCTTCCTGGCGCCGGTCAGCAATGACGAATATGGGACTCCGGCCTCTATCGAAATCTCAACGGCATGTATCAGACGCTTATGGTTGGCCGGATCAGCCTTGGCCAGATATTCCGGATCCAGATTGCGGAGCATGGCCCGCACACCCTCTATGCCCTCGCGCTCATACAGTTCTGCCGTGGTTCTGCGGACATGATCGGACACAGTCGGAAGTTCGTCCATGCCGTTGACCACAGCGTCGATGTACATCATCGAACCTCCGCACATGACAGCATAGCCGCCTGACCGGCTGAACAGACCGGGCAAAAGGGCCAGAACCTCCTCCTCAAAACGCGACGCGCTGAAGTAGTCGTCAAGCTCCAAGGTGCCGACAAAGTGGTGGCGGACGGCGGCAAGCTGCTCCGGCGTGGGCGCCGCAGTGCCGACAGGTATGCCGCGGTATATCTGACGAGAATCGGCTGAGATGACATCGCATCCCAGCCGACAGGCAAGTTGTATGGATAAGTCGGTCTTACCGGAGCCTGTAGGCCCGGTGACCACTATAAGCAATGGCTTTGAGTCAGCCCGCAGCTCCATCTCCCTCAACACGTACAGGGAGATTTTTACTTGGAAGCCACAATCTTGGCTATCTCCACGATAACCTCCATGGCCTTCTCCATCGATTTGATGGGCACGAACTCATAACGGCCGTGGAAATTAAGGCCGCCAGCGAAAATGTTGGGACACGGCAGACCCTTGAACGAAAGCTGCGCACCGTCGGTACCGCCTCGGATGGGTACCACGTGGGGTGTCACTCCGACATTGCGCATAGCCTCTTCGGCTATGTCGACGATATGCTTCACAGGTTCGATCTTCTCGCGCATATTATAGTACTGATCCTTGATCTCGATCACCGCACAATTGGGGAATTCATTGTTGACTTTACGCACCAGATGTTCAAGCTCTTTCTTGCGGCGCTCGAACCGGTCGCGGTCATGGTCGCGGATTATATAGGTGATGGTGGTCTGCTCGACGCTTCCCTCGATCGACACCAGATGGTAGAATCCTTCGTAGCCCTCGGTATGCTCGGGAGTCTCCCACCGCGGCAACATGGCCATGAACTGGTTGGCTATACGGATGGAGTTGATCAGCTTATGCTTGGCATAACCGGGATGGACATTACGGCCTGTAAACGTGATTTTGGCCGAAGCGGCGTTGAAATTCTCATATTCAAGCTCGCCGATTTCGCCTCCGTCCATAGTATAGGCCCATTCACATCCGAACCTCTCTACGTCAAACTTATGGGCGCCCTGGCCTATCTCCTCATCAGGATTGAAAGCCACACGGATCTTTCCGTGCTTAATCTCAGGATGCTTCTTCAGATAGTCGACAGCCGAAATGATTTCGGCTATACCGGCCTTGTCGTCGGCACCGAGCAGAGTATTACCGTCGGTCACTATCAGTGCCTGGCCCTTATAGTGATCAAGTTCGGGAAACTCGCGTGGCGACAGCACTATGCCCTTCTCCTTATTGAGAACTATGTCGCCGCCGGGATAATCCTCGACTATACGGGGCGACACATGACGGCCCGACATGTCGGGCGACGTGTCGAGATGGGCTATAAATCCTATCGTGGGTACAGGCTTGTCGGTATTGGCCGGCAGAGTGGCCATCAGATAGCCGTTGTCGTCAAGATATATCTCTTCAAGACCGAGATCGGCCAGTTCGCTCTCAAGATGCTGGGCAAAAGCCATCTGACCCGGAGTCGAAGGCCAAAGATTGGTGAGTTCGTCACTTTGCGTATCAAACTTCACATATTGTAGGAATCTATCTACTAAGTTCATTGCAAAATATCTGTTTAGCGGTTAATACATGGTGATTTGTAAAGTTAAAAAATAATTTTCACAACGGCAAATAAAAAGATGGCCGGCAATCCGTGAAGTGACGTGCATTTTATGAAAACAGGATGAAATTTACTTTGTATCTTTGCAGAAAAATATACTGAAGGTATGGAATTTACTTTATTTGAGCTTCTGAACGAGGGGGCATGGGTCTATGCCGGAGCGGCCGACTCACCCGAAGTGAGCGAGGCCCTGGAGCACTGCGCCGACCTTTGCTTCGAGATCAATTCGACAAAGCCGTCGATGAAAAAGCGCCGGCAGGAGCTGTTATGCGAGCTTTTGGGTTCGATCGGGAGCGGATGCGTGATCCACAGTCCTTTCAGATGCGACTTTGGGAGCAACATCCGCATCGGCGACGAATTCATAGGCAACTTCAATCTGTCGATACTCGACGAAGCAGCCGTCAACATCGGTTCAAACGTAATGATAGGGCCTAACTGCTGCATCACCACTATAATGCATGCCCTCGATCCGGTGCAACGGCGCGACGGGCTGATGAGAGCCAAACCCGTGACTATAGCTGACAACGTATGGATAGCGGCCGGAGTCACAATCATGCCAGGAGTGGAGATAGGCGAAGGTGCAGTGATCGGTGCCGGAAGCGTGGTCACCAAATCCATACCTGCACGGATGCTTGCATTCGGCAATCCATGCCGTCCGGTGCGAGAGATTACAGATGATGACCGAATCGATATCACAGACTGCCGGAACAATCATGGGAAATAGGATCTTGACACTGCTGGCCGGAGCTTTAATGGTTCTGACATCCGCGGCCGACTCCGCGGCATGCACATCGGCGATAGTCAGCGGAAGGCTGACCCGCGACGGGCGCCCGCTGATGTGGAAGCACCGCGACACCGGATGCGTAGACAACTTTGTGTCGACGGTCAGGGCACAGTCAGACGACGAGCTCGACTACGTAGCTCTATTCAACATGGGTGACTCCACCCTGTCGGAAGCGTGGATCGGGATGAATGAAGCCGGATTTGCCGTTATGAACACCGCATCCTACAATCTCGCTCCGGACACCGCGCCATACAAGGACAGGGAAGGTGCGGTGATGTCGGCCGCACTTAAGTCGTGCCGCACTTTGGCCGACTTTGAAAATATGCTCGACGGCATGCCGAAGCCTTTGGGTGTGCAGGCCAACTTCGGAGCAATGGATGCCGTAGGCGACGCGGCATACTATGAGACATGCGACACAGGCTATGTGAAATTCGCCCTGTCCGACTCTCCGGAAGGATATATGGTAAGAACAAACTATTCCTGCTCGGGAGTGCCCGACACAGGGTTCGGTTATATACGAGAGCAAAACGAACTCGACCTGCTGGCACCTTACATAGCATCGAAAAGCCTGACTCCGGCTACTTTCACAGAAGTGCTGTCGAGAAGTTTCTACCACTCGCTGCTGGGACGCGATATGTCGGAAGCCGGCGACGAATGGATCATCGACCAGGACTTCATCCCGCGCTATTCGTCAAGCGCGTCGGTGGTGGTGGAAGGAGCCGCCACGCAGGAGGGAGATCCTGTCATGTGGACCGCGCTCGGTTATCCGCCCTGCTCATACGTGGAGGCCGTGACTGTCAACCACGTGCCTGATGGCCTGATGCCGTCAGGACCCGAGTGGCGAAGCCGCTTCTGCGACGAGGTGATGGCACGCAAAGCCGAAGTGTTTCCCATAACAAGAGGATCCGGCACCAAATATATACATGTGCCATCACTAAAAAAGTGGATGGACACGTGCCGAAGGCAATCAGAAAGCAACTACCGCAAATACAGAGGGCAGGATTCTGCAGTAAAACAAGACAAGACATTCACACAAACAAAATGAAGACAGCAATAATCACCATACTCCTCCTCTTGGCCGCCAACATATTTATGACAATAGCCTGGTACGGACACCTGAAACTGCAGTCGTCAGGCATATCCACGAACTGGCCGATATACGTGATAGTACTCGTCAGCTGGGGAATAGCATTGGTGGAATATTTCTTTCAAGTACCGGCCAACCGCCTGGGATTCGAGGAAAACGGAGGCCCGTTCTCGCTGATGCAGCTCAAAGTGATCCAAGAAGTGATCACTCTGGTAGTCTTTACAGTGTTCAGCGTGACAGTGTTCAAAGGCACCCAACTTCAGTGGAACCACTTTCTTGCGTTCCTTCTTCTTATCGGGGCCGTATATCTGGTATTTATGAAGTAAACGGTATGGAGGCGGGTATCTCCTCCGGCCATAATCCGGACGGAACGACGATTATGTCATATCTGCCACCGGCCAGATGCAGCAATATGTCCGACTTCTGCACCGTGACAGCAGAAATGTCGGAACGACGGATTATGTCGTCGGGTCTGGGGCTGACGGCACTATCCTCCGCATCTTCATCCTCGTATACTATTCTGAGGACTTCGGCCTCGAATACTATGCGGTGGCGGAGTATCGACATGGCTGCCTTGGGCGACAGTGCATGGTAGTAGTACACCGTAACCATAATGTGGGGTAGTACAAGAAACACGAGGATAACGGCGACAAACAGAAACCGCCAGTCAACAGCCAAGGACATTATGACGGCC
Organism: uncultured Porphyromonadaceae bacterium; assembly: GCA_947567425.1. GTDB lineage: Bacteria > Bacteroidota > Bacteroidia > Bacteroidales > Muribaculaceae > Muribaculum. The sequence goes on from CANOLV010000008.1 coordinate 23,146, forward strand.
ACGGCCGGCGGAACAGTCACTATCCACCAATTATGGCGTGTCCACATACGCATCTGATGACGTGCATACGCGGCGGGAGTGATTTTGAACGGCTCTGTAGTCAAGCTCATACTGATCGGAATTATGCTCACTTAACATGCAACAAGTCCGGAATGGCAACGGATATCTACCGCCGACCAACCGGACTTCATGCATTCGGATAAAAATGTATATTCTGTTTACTTGCCTGCGACAACTTCGGCCTCGGCAATGCCTGCCAGCTCCGGATCTATCATGATTCGGCCGCAGTACTCGCAGACGATGACTTTCTTGTGCATCTTGATCTCCATCTGCTTCTGGGGCGGAATACGGTTGAAGCAACCGCCACAGGCATTTCTTTGGATATATACGATACCGAGTCCGTTGCGGGCATTGTCGCGGATGCGCTTGAAAGCCTTAAGTGTACGTTCGTCGATCCGCGGTTCTATACCTTTTGCCTTAATGCGCAGACGCTCTTCGTCCTGCTTGGTCTCGCTCACGATCTCGTCAAGCTCCGACTTCTTTTCGGCAAGTATGTGCTCGCTGTCGCGAAGCTTTTCCTCGGTGGCGGCTATCTCATTGTTTTTAGTGTCGATGGCGCGCGCATACTCATTGAGGTGCTTTTCCGAAAGTTCGATTTCCAAGGTCTGGAACTCAACCTCCTTTGAAAGGAGATCAAACTCGCGGTTATTGCGGACATTGTCGAGCTGCTCTTTGTAGCGAGCTATCTTGGCTTGCGAATCGTGGATCTTCTCCTTCTCCACCGCTGTCTTTTTACGGAACTCTTCAATCTCCTTGCGGAAATTGTCGATTCGGGTGCGCAGACCTTCGATGTTGTCCTCCAAGTCTTTGACTTCGAGAGGCAACTCGCCGCGGATGGTCTTTATTCTGTCGATTTCGCTGAGGATGGTCTGAAGCTCATAGAGCGACTTAAGACGCTGCTCTACTGAAAGGACTTCGTTTTGTTTCTTGTCTGTAGCCATTGCTTACAAGTAGTTTATCGGATTTTTTTCAATATCAGAGTAATGAAGTGCAAAGTTAGGAAATTTTTCGCTAAGTACGTGATAAAAAATCTGTTTTGTGCACGATTCACTCTCGTAGTGGCCTATGTCGATAATAAAAATATCACCGACATGGTCAAGGAAATAGTTGTGCTTGGTGTCGGAAGTTATGTAGGCCTGCGCCCCTTGGCGTATGGCATCGGCCACAAACTCCGCTCCCGAGCCACCGCACATAGCCACCCGGCCGATCAACATGTCTCCGGCAGGAAGAGCCGAACATCTCGCCACCGGACTCCCGAAAGCCGACTTTACGGCGCTGACAAGCTCCACGGCGGTCATGGGAACAGGCAAATCGCCGATGGCTCCCAATCCAACGTCTGAACCGCTCTTTTCCGGAGCCAAAGTCTTGATGTCGGAAAGGCCAAGCACTGATGCCATGTACCACGACACTCCCCCTTTGGCACAGTCTACCGGCGTGTGGCACGAATATACCGTGACACCCGATTGCAATGCCTTTGCCACGACACGCTCCACACGGTTACCCCCAAGTATATGGGACAGTCCGCGGAATATCAGCGGATGATGGGCAACGATCATGTTGCATCCGCGGCCGGAGGCTTCTTCGACGATATCCTCGGTGACATCGACGCACAGGAGCACCCCGGTGCACTCATCACCGGGATTGCCCACCTGAAATCCGGAGTTGTCCCACTCTTCCTGTGTATGAAGAGGTGCGAACTGCTCCAATGCTTCTGCTATATCGCGGTTGCGGACCATAGACTTATTCTTTTTCCGGCATATCTATGGCCAGACACAGTTCGTCGAGCTGCTTCTGGTCAAGCGCGGCCGGAGCCTCAAGCATGACATCGCGGCCGGAATTATTCTTCGGGAACGCTATGCAGTCACGGATTGAGTCGAGTCCGGCGAAAAGCGACACCCATCGGTCAAGTCCGTAAGCAAGACCGCCGTGAGGAGGCGCACCGAACTTGAATGCATTCATAAGGAATCCGAACTGCTCCTGAGCCTTCTCCGGAGTAAATCCAAGAATCTCAAACATCTTTGCCTGCAGTTCGCTGTCGTGTATACGTATGGATCCGCCGCCGACTTCCACACCGTTTATGACCATATCGTAGGCATCTGCCCTCACAGAAGCAGGATCCGTGTCGAGCATCGGTATGTCCTCGTCCTTAGGATGGGTGAACGGGTGGTGCATAGCCATCAGGCGCTGTTCCTCCTCGCTCCATTCAAACATCGGGAAATCAACCACCCACAGGCAAGCGAACTTATTTTTGTCGCGCAGGCCGAGCTGGCGTCCCATCTCAAGACGAAGCTCGCAAAGCTGTTTGCGGGTCTTCATGGCGTCGTCACCGCTCAGAATAAGGATTAAGTCGCCCGGTTTGGCACCGAAAGCCTCCTTCATCTTTTGGAGCGTGTCCTGAGTATAGAATTTGTCTACGCTCGACTTGACATTGCCGTCAGCCTCCACGCGGGCATAGACCATGCCCTTTGCTCCGATCTGCGGACGCTTCACATATTCAGTGAGCTGGTCAAGCTGCTTTCTGGTATAGTGGGCGGCACCTTCAGCGCATATACCGCCGATATAAGCGGCATTGTCAAATACGCCGAAGCCATGACCCTTCATTATATCCATCAGCTCCACGAACGTCATTCCGAAGCGCAAATCAGGCTTATCGCTTCCATAAAGCTTCATGGCATCGGCCCACGGCATACGGATAAACGGTTCTGTCAGCTCGACGCCACGCAGTTCCTTGAACAGATGCTTGGCCATGCCTTCAAACAGGTTTATGATGTCGTCCTGCTCCACAAAGCTCATCTCACAGTCGATCTGTGTGAATTCAGGCTGACGGTCGGCGCGCAGGTCCTCGTCGCGGAAACATTTTACAATCTGAAAATAGCGGTCCATACCCGACACCATCAGTAGCTGCTTCAGGGTCTGGGGCGACTGCGGGAGCGCATAGAACTGGCCCGGATTCATACGCGAGGGCACGACAAAGTCGCGTGCGCCCTCAGGCGTCGATCCGACAAGCATCGGAGTCTCGATCTCAAGGAATCCCTTCCCGTCAAGGTAACGGCGCACCTCCATCGTCATCTTATGGCGCAGTTCGAGATTCTTTCTCACGCATGGACGGCGCAGATCAAGATAGCGGTATTTCATACGGATGTCGTCGCCGCCGTCGCTCTCGTCCTCGATAGTGAACGGAGGCACGTCCGATTTGTTAAGTACAGTGAGTTTATGAGCCTCTATCTCGATATCCCCGGTAGGAAGATCGGGGTTCTTGCTTGAGCGTTCGGCCACCGTTCCGGAAATCTGCACCACATACTCGCGTCCGAGATGATTGGCCTCTTCGCAGAGCGCCGCATCAACATTGTTATTGAACACTGCCTGGGTTATTCCATATCTGTCACGGATGTCGACAAAAGTCATGCCTCCCATCTTACGGGCGCGCTGTACCCATCCGGCGACAATCACATCTTTACCGGCATCGGCAAGGCGGAGTTCTCCGCACGTTTTAGTACGATACATATATATAATCTTTTACTGAATTTTATCATAAAAAGCCCATCACGACCTTAATCTACAAGACTTAAGCCGGACGGCTATGCTCTGATCCAAAATTTCCGTAAAGTTAGTTATTATCAATTTAAAATGGAAATCAACAGCCACTAAAATCATAAGGAGCCCGACGGAGCAGTTCAGTTTTTATTGAACCACCACTTCATCTTCTCCCAGACCGTAGGAGGATTGGTCTTTATATGGACATTTATGCCCGGATCATTTCTGTTAAGAAATAAGATCGAACTGTGCATTACTATCGACAGTGAATTCTCAAACGCCGAGATGCCATGGATTCTGTCAAGTGCAATCTTGTGAAACGGTGAACGCTCGTCAAGACTGTCTATTACCAGATTGCCTTCATCGTCAATCTGTATGTCATGGTGTTCCGACGCATAATCGAACAGAAGGCCTATGTCAAGATGCTCTATTCCGTCGGGGAGCTTCTTGTACTTCTTGTAAAGCTCGTCTATGACCTGTTTGGTTATCATAATCTTTTTTCTATCTTATTACTGCGATAATATGACAATTATTGGTTGCCACTGTAGCACTTTATGTTCTGTCTGAAAGACGAATTTGAGGCAGCTTTTGTTTAGCAACAATCTGCAATTAACAATAATTAACCCTGTATTTGACGCCCCCGAAGTTTCGATCGCCGAAACATCCCGGTTCTACGCCTGCTTCTAATTTAAATTAGGGCGCCATACAGACGCCCTAATCGATGATGTAAATATTTACCTGAATTTATGCAAGGAAGCCGAGAAGCACACCTGCGGCCACTGCAGAACCAATGACTCCGGACACGTTCGGACCCATTGCATGCATGAGCAGATAGTTGCTCGGATCATATTCCAGACCGAGATTGTTGGAGATACGTGCCGACATAGGAACGGCCGACACGCCGGCGTTGCCGATAAGCGGGTTAAGCTTCTTGGCAGTCGGCAGGAACAGGTTGAACAGCTTCACGAAAAGAACACCCGAAGCCGATGCGATTATAAAGGCCATAAAGCCAAGCGCAAAGATAAAGATGGTGTCCAGTGTGAGGAATTCCGAAGCCTGGGTCGATGCTCCTACAGTCATACCGAGCAGGATGGTCACAATGTCGGTCAAGGCATTGCTTGCCGTCTTGGCAAGACGGGTGGTCACGCCGCACTCACGGAGCAGATTGCCGAAGAAGAGCATACCAAGCAACGGAATGCCGGAAGGCACAACGAAGCAGGTCAACAGCAATCCTACGACAGGGAAGATAATCTTCTCGTTCTGCGACACGGCACGGGCGGGCTTCATCTTGATCACTCGCTCTTTCTTCGTGGTGAGCAGTCGCATGATAGGAGGCTGGATCAGCGGCACGAGAGCCATATAGGAGTAAGCCGATACAGCGATGGCTCCCATAAGGTTAGGTGCGAGTTTTGATGAAAGGAAGATGGCAGTAGGACCGTCCGCGCCGCCGATAATGGCAATCGCACCGGCCTGGTCAGGAGCAAATCCCAACGCCAAAGCCACCATATAAGCACCGAATATACCGAACTGTGCGGCCGCGCCTACGAGCATGAGCTTCGGATTGGCGATAAGAGCCGAGAAATCGGTCATGGCACCTATGCCGAGGAAGATCAGAGGCGGATACCAACCGGCACTGACTCCATTATAGAGGATGTTAAGAACTGAACCCTCCTCATAGATTCCTATTTCGAGTCCGGCCGTAGTGTCGAAAGGTATGTTGCCGATCAATATACCGAATCCGATCGGCACAAGCAGCATCGGCTCAAAGTTCTTCTTTATGGCGAGCCACAAGAAGAAAAGTCCTACTGCGAGCATCACTAAATGTTGCCAGGTGCAGTTGGCAAAGCCGGTCAGCGCCCAGAACTGATAGAAATTGTTCGCTATGAAATCATTAAAAGTCATATCCTATAGAATTCTATTAAAGGTTTGACTTTATTCCAAAGTTACGAGGACTGCGCCTTCGAGTACAGAGTCGCCGTTTGAAACGTTGATGGAAGCCACCTTACCGTCGCGTCCGGCGTGGATGGCATTCTCCATCTTCATTGCCTCAAGCATTACCACAGTGTCTGAAGCGGACACTGTGTCGCCTACCTTGCAGTTGACGGAAAGTATGGTTCCGGGCAGCGGAGCCTTCACTTCGTATGCACCCGAGCCAGAGGCGGCTTTCTTCACCACCTTTTCGCCCGACGCAGTGCGGGGAGCGGCGGATGGACGGGGAGCCGACACGGTCACTGTGGCGGCCGCTTTCTTCTCAAGCTCCACTTTATATGGAGTTCCGTTGACCAGCACCTCGACAACGTTGTCGTCCAGATCTCCTATCGCAACGTTGTAGTTGTTACCGTTGATTTTGTATTTATATTCTTTCATTTTTGCCATGATGGTTGCAATTTTTTATTACCTTTTTATGGTTTGGTAAATGGATAACTGATAGATTAACGACGGGGCAATTCGCGCAGACCGTAGATCTTGCTGCTCCAGGGCGAGTAGCTCTTGCGCACCTTATTTATAGTAAGTATCGTGCTCTCGGTGTCGTGAGTGTTAAGATGCTCGTGCAGAGCCATGACGATAGCGGCGATCTCCTCGCCCGAGTCATGGTCGGGACGTTCTTCCTTCGTAAGTCCCTTCGGCTCGATTCCCTGCGAACGGGCTTTATTGGAGCGGGACACCTTGCTTCCGATTTTGCTGATGGCATAGAAGCAGAGACACAGAAGAAGAAGTGCGCTGAACACTATGAGCATCGCCATGATGGCCATGCCGACTCCGTTTCCGTCATGCTCGGCGAACATCTCCACCTTATTATTGGTGTCGACGATCTTGTTGTTGCTGCTCGGAGTAATGTAGTATTCATTGCTTCCGTCGCGCACCTCCCAAGCCTGTGCGCCTTCACCCTCACCGTCGAGGATACGTGCGTAAGTGGTATTGGGAAGAAGAGTTGCAGGAACAGTTATCGAGTCGATGAGAGTGATGCCGTTGGCATCGTAGATACCTATCCAATTGTCTTTGCCGGGCTCAAGCATGAAGCTCAAGTGGAAAGTTCCCTTGTTGGGCTCTCCGTCGGCCCAGAACACTACGTGCTGACGTGGCGGAATCTCAGTGTTGACATCACCCAGAGGCACAGGATATTTCTTCGGCTGTGCAGGGTCGTTGGTCAGGTATACGCTTGAGATGTCCATGGGAGCGAAGGTGGAATTGTAAAGTTCAATCCACGCCTGGTGCTTCCCGTAGTCGTCAACGTAATTGTCGTCGTTTTGCACCATCACCTCGTTTATGCGCAGACCGCGGCGGCCTTGGGCCATCGACACGGTGCCGCACATCAGAACGGCGACGAGCAATAGTAATAAACCTTTTTTCATTTGTTGACGGGCGAAATGTTATAGAGGAATGTTGCCATGCTTCTTGGCAGGATTTGTCACTTTCTTGGTGGCGAGCTGCTGCAGGGCGCGGATCACGCGGAAACGGGTATTGCGAGGTTCGATAACGTCGTCGATATATCCGTACTTGGCCGCATTGTAGGGATTGCAGAACAACTTGTTGTATTCGGCTTCCCTTTCGGCGAGCACTTTCGCGGGATTATCCGATTCTTTGGCTTCCTTGGCATAGAGAACCTCTACGGCACCGGCACCGCCCATAACTGCGATTTCAGCGGTGGGCCATGCGTAGTTCATGTCGCCACGGAGCTGCTTGCAGCTCATCACGATATGGCTGCCGCCGTAGCTCTTGCGTAGTGTCACAGTCACCTTAGGCACAGTGGCTTCTCCGTATGCATAGAGCAGCTTGGCTCCGTGCAGGATCACACCGTTGTACTCCTGACCTGTACCCGGAAGGAATCCCGGCACGTCGACGAGAGTAACCAAAGGAATATTGAATGCATCGCAGAAGCGCACGAAGCGGGCACCCTTACGCGATGCGTTGCTGTCGAGTACACCTGCAAGATACTTGGGCTGGTTAGCCACGATACCGACTGACTGTCCGTTCATTCGGGCAAAGCCGACGATGATGTTCTTCGCATAGTCGCGCTGTATCTCAAGGAACTCACCATTGTCGATTATGGCACCGATCACCTCATACATGTCGTAAGGCTTGTTGGCGCTGTCGGGGATGATGTCGTTGAGGGAGTCTTCCAGACGGTCGATCGGGTCGGTGCACTCCACCAACGGGGGTTCTTCAAGATTATTCTGAGGTATGTAGCTGAAGAGCTTGCGGATAATCTTGAGTGCATCTTCACCATCTTCGGCCGCAAAGTGAGCCACACCGCTCTTGCAAGCGTGAACCTGCGCACCACCGAGAGCTTCCTGAGTGACATCTTCACCGGTAACAGTCTTAACCACTTTCGGACCGGTCAGGAACATGTAAGAGATGCCCTTCGCCATCACGGTAAAGTCAGTCAGAGCAGGAGAATACACCGCTCCACCGGCACACGGGCCGAGGATTCCTGAAATCTGGGGAATAACGCCAGATGCGAGGATGTTGCGCTGGAATATTTCAGCATATCCGGCCAATGCATTGATACCCTCCTGAATACGTGCACCACCTGAGTCGTTAAGACCGATGACGGGTGCGCCCATCTTCATGGCCATGTCCATCACCTTGCAGATCTTCAGGGCCATAGTCTCAGAAAGCGCTCCTCCGAACACAGTGAAGTCCTGTGCGAAGACGTATACCAAACGGCCGTCGATTGTTCCGTAACCGGTCACAACTCCGTCACCGAGAAACGACTTCTTGTCAATGCCGAAGTTGTGGCAACGATGACGCACAAACATGTCGAGTTCTTCAAAAGAGCCTTCGTCAAGCAGCTGGGCGATACGTTCGCGTGCTGTATATTTGCCTTTATCGTGTTGTTTCTGAATGGCCTTTTCGCCACCGCCTAATCGAGCTTCGTTACGCAGTGCGATTAGTTCTTGAACTTTTTCGAGTTGATTGCTCATTTTTCTGTTTTTCTCTCTTGGAAATGATTAGTGAATATCGCCATGCCCCACTTCCGAATCGACGATAGTCGGGCATGGCGGTAAGTGGTCTCTTATTTATTGGGATCTTCGCACAGTTCGATAAGAGTTCCGCAAGTAGATTTCGGGTGGAGGAATGCGATGTTGAGTCCCTCCGCACCCTTACGCGGAGCCTTGTCGATCAGACGGCATCCTTTGCCTTCTACCTCTGCCAGAGCGTTGGCCACGCCGTCCTCGATAGCGAATGCGATGTGCTGTATGCCGCCACGGCCGCCGTTGTTGGCGATGAATTTGGAGATGGCGCTGTCTTCGCTGGTACCTTCGAGAAGCTCGATTTTAGTCTGTCCTACTTTGAAGAACGCAGTGCGCACCTTCTGGTCAGCTACTTCTTCGATGGCGAAACATTTAAGGCCGAGGATGTTCTCGTAAAATGGAATCGCTTCTTCCAGGCTCGGAACTGCGATACCCACGTGTTCGATGTGAGAAATGTTCATTTTGAATTGGTTTTAGTATAATATTACAATTAATGTTGTCTTCGGCATGTCGGCATATACCTTGCAGCATAAACCTAAAAACCTTAATTTCTCGCAAAATTAATAAATAAGTTGGAACTATAATGCTTATTTAAGTATATTTATAGGGTGTGCGGGCTGATTTTTTGGCAGAAAAGTGAAATTGTGTCAGCAAGCGTGTCAGTATACTAAATCCGGTTTAATCAATTGTCTGTTATTAATTTACAGTTAAAGCCAACCTTTTTGGCATAAGGTTTGTTTCTTTAAGTGAACGTCGGAGAAGCCCGAAGGCATCTGCCGGCGAATGAGTAAATAACCGAAACAACTGAATTAAACGAACATAAAAACATATTAATTATGGGAAAGATTATTGGTATTGACTTAGGAACTACCAACTCATGTGTATCAGTACTTGAGGGCAACGACCCCGTCGTTATCCCCAACAGTGAAGGACGTAACACGACCCCCTCGATCGTGGCATTCATAGCCGGCGGCGAACGTAAAGTGGGTGACCCCGCAAAGCGTCAGGCCATCACAAACCCTGAAGGAACCATATATTCCATCAAGCGTTTCATGGGCGAACGCTACGACGAAGTGGCAGAAGAAGTAAAGCGTGTGCCTTACGAAGTAGGCAAGTCGGCCAACGGCTCCGCATGCGTGCTCGTTGACGGACGCGAATATACCCCGCAGGAGATTTCAGCCATGATTCTTCAGAAAATGAAGAAGACCGCCGAAGACTATCTCGGACAGACTGTCGACGAGGCCGTCATCACCGTGCCCGCATACTTCAACGACTCTCAGCGTCAGGCTACAAAGGAAGCCGGAGAGATCGCAGGCCTCAAGGTGCGCCGTATCGTAAACGAGCCTACCGCGGCTGCGCTCGCCTACGGTCTTGACAAGAGCAACAAGGATCAGAAGATCGCCGTGTTTGACCTTGGTGGAGGTACTTTCGATATCTCTATCCTCGAACTTGGCGACGGCGTGTTTGAAGTTAAGTCGACCAACGGCGACACTCACCTCGGAGGCGACGACTTTGACCACGTGATCATCGACTGGCTGGCCGACGACTTCCAGAAAGAGTACGGCGTAGACCTCCGCAAGGATTCTATGGCTTTGCAGCGTCTGAAGGAAGCCGCAGAAAAGGCCAAGATCGAACTTTCGAGCTCTACCACCACTGAAATCAACTTGCCTTACATCATGCCTGTCGACGGTGTTCCACGCCACTTGGTAAAGACCCTTACCCGCGCCACATTCGAACAGCTTGCCGACAAGCTTATCCAGGCTACTGTAAAGCCTTGCGAACAGGCTCTTGCCGACGCAGGCCTCAAGGCTTCGGAAATCGACGAAGTTATCCTCGTGGGAGGTTCCACACGTATACCTGCCATACAGGAAATCGTCAAGAAATTCTTCGGCAAGGCTCCGTCAAAGGGTGTCAACCCTGACGAAGTGGTAGCAGTAGGTGCCGCCATCCAGGGCGGAGTCCTCTCAGGCGACGTCAAGGATGTGCTTCTGCTCGACGTAGTGCCTCTGTCGGTCGGCATCGAGACCCTCGGCGGCGTTATGACCAAGCTTATCGAAGCCAACACCACCATACCTACCAGAAAGAGCGAGACATTCTCTACGGCTGTCGACAACCAGCCTTCAGTTGAGATCCATGTGCTTCAGGGCGAACGTCCGATGGCTAAGGATGACAAGACTCTTGGCAAGTTCCACCTCGACGGCATCGCTCCCGCGCCTCGCGGCATACCTCAGATCGAGGTGACATTTGAGATTGACGCCAACGGTATCCTGAACGTATCGGCCAAAGATAAGGCCACAGGCAAGGAGCAGAGCATCCGTATCGAGGCTTCATCAGGCCTTACCGACGCTGAAATCAAGAGAATGAAGGACGAGGCAGCCGCCAACGCAGCCGCTGACGAAGCTGAGAAGAAGCGTGTCGACACCCTCAACAAGGCCGACACAGTAGTGTTCCAGTCAAAGAAGCAGCTCGAAGAATTCGGCGCCGCAATTCCTGCCGACAAGAAATCGGCCATCGAAGACGCCATCAAGGAACTTGAAGAGGCCCACAAGGCTCAGAACGTAGCCACCATCGACCCTGCAGTCGAAAAGATCCAGAAGCTCTTCGGCGAAGTTCAGCAGGACATCCTCAACGCACAGCAGGCCCAGGCCGGTGCACAGCAGCCGGGCGCAGGTGCTCAACCGGGCGCAGGAAACTCCGCACCCCACGACGACCACGTCACCGACGTAGACTTCGAGGAAGTGAAGTAACAGATTTCAAAAGATAATTCCTATACTAACTAAAAGGTTGCAGTCATCACGATTGCAACCTTTTTTTCAGGCACCATATCATAAAATTTCAGCCTCACTGGAGTCACAGGCTTAGCCAAATGTTATCGGAAGATGTCTAAAGTGGACCTACGAAAGGATACAAACAATAATCCTTTTCATCCCCATGGATATGCTTTTTGGCCATATAGGCGGAATTTCGTACCTTTGTTTGCCTATATAGGCTAAACAAGCTCTAAATCTGTCATCTTTATGCAAGCAATCATATTGGCGGCCGGACTCGGACGCAGATTAGGCGAACTTACAGCAGACAACACCAAGTGCATGGTGAAGGTCGACGACGTGACGCTTATTGACCGTATGCTGCGCCAGCTCTGCGCCCTGGACCTCAAACGCGTGGTCATAATCATTGGATACCGCGGCGACAAACTGCGCGACTTTATAGGCCAACGCTATCCCGAACTCGACATCATGTATGTCGAAAACCAAATATATGAGTCGACCAACAATATCTACTCGCTTTGGCTCGCCAAAGACCTTCTGACAGAAGACGACACGCTGCTTCTGGAATCTGACATAATATTCGAAGAGGGCATGCTCGAGATGCTGGTCGAAGATCCGAATCCCGACGTGGCGCTCGTGGCAAAATACGAACCCTGGATGGACGGCACAATGGTACGTCTCGACAATGACAGCTACATAAGCTCGTTCGTGCCAAAATCAGCATTCAGCTACTCCGACATCGAATCCTACTACAAGACCGTCAACATCTACAAGCTCAGCCGCAGATTCATAGGATTGTACTACCTGCCATTTCTTGAGGCCTACATAAAGGCCATGGGCAATAATGAATACTACGAACAGGTGCTCCGTGTGGTCACCATGATCGACTCATGCAACATCAAAGGATTGCCTGTCAACGGACTAAAATGGTATGAAATCGACGACGTGCAGGACCTGCGGATAGCCGACACGATATTTTCCGATGCCGAACGCCGGCTGTCAATGCTGCAGAAGAGCTTCGGCGGTTATTGGAGATATGCAGGACTGAAAGACTTCTGCTACCTTGTGAACCCATATTTTCCCACCGGCAGGATGCTTGACGAGATGCAGGCCAACTTCGAACCGCTGTTGCGCCAATACCCCTCCGGTATGGACACCAACACTCTCCTTGCCTCCAAATATTTCGGCATCAAGCAAAGCTTCACGGCGATAGGCAACGGTGCGGCTGAGCTGATCAAAGAGCTGATGGATCTGACCGAAGGCCGATTGGGTGTGACAATTCCTACATTTGAAGAATATGTCAACCGCCTTCCCGCGGACCGCGTAGTGGCATTCAGCCCCGACAACGATTCATTTTCCTATACCTCAAAGGACCTCATCGACTATTTCTCGGATAAGAACATCAGCGCATTGCTTCTGATCAATCCCGACAATCCATCCGGCAACTTCATTCCTCTTATCGACGACAAATCGCTGCTTGAATGGACCAAAAGCCGTGGCATCAGACTGATTCTGGATGAATCGTTCGTCGACTTCGCTTCCGGAGGTATGGCCAACTCACTGCTCCACGACGACATATTGATGAAATACCCCAATATGTGTGTCATTAAAAGCATTTCCAAATCATACGGAGTGCCGGGGTTGCGTCTCGGAGCGGCGGCAAGTGCAGACACAGAATTGATAGGACTGATACGCCGGCGCTGTGCTATATGGAATATCAATTCATTCGCAGAATACTATATGCAGATATTCGGCAAATATGAAGCCGACTACCGGCACGCATGCCGGGTGATAGCCGACGTACGCGACCGTATGTTCAGGCAACTGTCCGACATTCCGTTTCTCCGTGTGATACCATCCCAAGCCAACTACTTCCTTTGCGAGGTGCTTGCACCGTTCTCGGCCCACGGACTGGCCCTTAAGCTCCTTGAAGGCTACAACATCCTGATCAAGGACTGCTCGGCAAAGAGAGGATTCCCCGCAGGAAAGCAATACGTGCGCATAGCCGTGCGCGACACATCGGACAACGACGAACTTATACGTGCTCTAAGATCACTTTAAGGACCATTCCACCAATTAAATAATGTCGTCAGGCAAAAAAGTAGTATTCGGCACAATCTGGTCGACAATAGACCGGTTCGGCAACATGGCCATACAATTTGTGGTCAACATGGTGCTGGCCAATCTCATACTGCCCGCCGACTTCGGATATATCGGCGTGCTGGCCATATTCATGGCCGTGTCGCAGTCGCTCATCGACGGAGGATTCGCCACTGCACTGATACAGAAAAAGTCGCCCACACAGACCGACTACTCCACCATCTTTTTCTGGAACATCGGATTGTCCGTCATTCTTTATATCGTCCTGTTCTCCGCCGCGCCGCTGATCTCCGGATTTTTCAGATTGCCGATATTGACCGACGTACTGCGCACGTTCGGACTGATGCTGATATTCAGCGCACTGTCCCAGACACACGCCGTAAGGCTACGCAAAGAGATGGCTTTCCGCACCATAGCCGTAGTCAATCTGCTCTCCTACTCCATCGCAGGCACCGCGGCCATCATACTCGCCATGTATGGATTCGGAGTCTGGGCCTTGGTGGCCATGCAGCTAACCAACTCCGGCGTGGCCTTCATCCTCTACGCATGCGCCACGCGATGGCGGCCGTCATTGACATTCTCCGGTGAATCATTCAAGACAATGTTCAACTTCGGGGGCTACCTGCTGGCGGCCAGCCTACTGCAGGAGATCTGCAAGAACATCCCCGGCATAATCATAGGCCGACGCTTCTCGCCCGCACAGATGGGCTACTACTCGCAAGCCAATAAACTTGACCAGATCAATTCCTACGCCATACCTCAGGCTCTGGTCCAGGCCATATTCCCGTACTATTCACAGATTCAGGACGACAAGTCCCGTCTTGCCGACACGCTTCTGAGGTGCATCAGAGTGATAGCGTTCTGCATATTCCCCGTCTTGGGATTGCTGATCGTGGTGGCTCCGGACCTGATCACATTCCTGTGGGGCGACAAGTGGCAACCGGCCGTACCTTATTTCCGCATACTCTGCTGCGGAGGCATTTTCACATGCCTGCAGAACATCAACTTCTATGCAGTGGCCGCCAGGGGGCAGAGCAAAGTGCTGTTCAAATGGAGCTTCTATAAATGGGGCATGCTCGCCGCACTGCTCCTATCCGGCATGTTTCTCGGCATGAACGGCATCATGTGGGCGTTCGTAATAAGCAATGCCAACATATACATTGTCAACGCACTTTTGGCGCAACGCCACACCGGACTGCGATTCACCAGACAGATCCGGGGTTGGATGCCAACAGCCTTGGCGGCGTCCGTGGCTCTCGGCACAGCATTTTTCGTAGGTTTCTTATGCCGTGGCGGAATGCTCCGCGGCACGCATACGGCCATGATGGCCGCGTCATTCATAATATGCTATTCATGTATCGTCGCGCTGTTCAACTTCAGGGCGGTAGGCGACGTATCGTCAATATTACGCCAACTAATCGACAGGAAGAGAAATGCAGACATCTGACAGATATTCCCACTTCAATCCGGAAGGTTCACCGCTCAGACTCCACCAGATGCGCATGCTCGACATGCTTGTGAAGCTCGACGACGTGTGCCGACGCCACGACATACGCTATTGGCTCAGCTCTGGCACCCTTATCGGAGCCGTACGCCACCGCGGATTCATACCATGGGACGACGATGTGGACATCGAAATGCTGGAAAGCGACTATCTACGTTTGCTGGAGGTGTTGCCGGGGGAAGTCTCACCAAAAGATTTCGCGGTGCAGACCACTGCTTCCGACCGGGAATTCCTCTTCCCGTTCGCCAAATTCCGCGACCTGCACTCTTATCTCGAGGAATCCAACGGTCTCGACTCATTGCTGCAGTATCGAGGATGCTATATCGACATATTCGTAGTCACTCCGTCGTCGTCGCGCAAACTCCACCGACTCGCATGCAAGATGCTTGGAACGGAGATCAAAATGAGAGTGCGCCACCGGACTCTAAAGCCTGTCAACACACTGCTGAGAGGCATACTCCACGGCATCGCGTTCCCGATAATGAGAAAAGTCTCGGCCATAGCGGCCGGAAACAGGCTCCGCCATAAAATACCCTCATTTTTCTCCGCCGAGAGAGACTCGGCAGACATATTCCCACTGTCGGAAGTCAAATTCGAGGGACACAGCTTTATGGCTCCAGGCAACGCCGACGCCTACCTCCGAAAAATCTATGGAGACTACATGCGGCTACCTGACCCGGACAAAATCCAGATCCACACTTCCCGCGTCGATCTCAACCGCTAATCTATCCAACTTGGCCGCTTAAAATAAGACTCGCTCCACCATTCAGCCCGACGGGCTGAATGGTGGAGCGAGTCTATAGTCAGTATCAAATATAACCTTATCCGTTATTTCGCAACGGGACAGCCTTGGCAACGTTCCGCTATCTGCGTGAAGAAGTCGTTGCCCTTGTCATCCACGAGGATAAAGGCGGGGAAGTTCTCCACTTCTATCTTCCAGATGGCTTCCATGCCAAGTTCCGGATACTCAAGGCATTCCACTTTCTTGATGCTGTCGTGGGCAAGGATTGCGGCCGGACCGCCGATACTTCCCAGATAGAATCCGCCATGCTTATGGCAAGCGTCGGTCACCTGCTTGCTGCGATTGCCCTTCGCTATCATCACCATCGAACCGCCGGCTGCCTGGAACTGGTCAACGTAGGAGTCCATACGTCCGGCAGTGGTCGGGCCGAACGATCCTGAAGGCATTCCTTCCGGAGTCTTTGCCGGACCTGCATAATATATAGGATGATCCTTAAGATAGTCGGGCATCTCTTCGCCGCGGTCAAGACGCTCTTTGATCTTGGCATGGGCGATGTCGCGTCCTACTATAATGGTGCCGTTGAGCGACAGGCGCGTCGACACCGGATACTTTGTCAGCTCGGCCAGTATCTCCGGCATCGGACGGTTAAGGTCGATCTTAACCACGTCGCCCTCGCCCTGATTGCGGAGTTCCGCAGGAATCAGTTCGCCGGGATTAGTGTCAAGTTTCTCAATCCAGAGTCCGTCCTTATTGATTTTAGCCTTGACATTGCGGTCGGCCGAACAGCTTACACCAAGACCTACCGGACATGAGGCGCCATGGCGTGGCAGACGGATCACACGTATGTCATGCGCGAAGTACTTGCCTCCGAACTGTGCGCCCAGACCGATCTTCTGAGCCTCTTTGAGAAGTGTCTGCTCCAGCTCGACATCGCGGAAAGCGCGGCCGTACTCATTGCCGGAAGTAGGCAGATTGTCGTAATATTTCACAGAGGCCTTCTTGACTGTAGCGAGATTCATCTCGGCGGAAGTGCCGCCGATGACGAATGCGATGTGGTAAGGAGGACATGCGGCAGTGCCCAGCGACTTCATCTTCTCTACAAGGAAAGGCACGAGCTTAGCAGGGTTAAGGAGGGCCTTGGTCTCCTGATAAAGATATGTCTTATTGGCAGAGCCGCCACCCTTTGCCACGAAAAGGAATTTATACTCGTTGCCGTCGACAGCATAAAGGTCGACCTGAGCCGGCAGATTGCAACCGGTGTTTACCTCGTCATACATGTTGAGAGGTGCGTTCTGCGAATAGCGCAGATTGTTGCCGGTATATGTGTCGTAGACGCCGTGATAGAGCTGTTCCTCGTCACCGCCGCCGGTATATACATTCTGTCCTTTCTTACCGATCACGATAGCCGTACCCGTATCCTGACAGAATGGGAGCTGACCCTTGGCCGCTATTTCAGCGTTGCGGAGCATGGTGAGGGCGACGAACTTGTCATTTTCGCTCGCCTCGGGATCGCCGAGAATCTTTGCCACCATGGCGTTATGCTCACGGCGAAGCATGAAGGCATTGTCGTGTGTGGCCTGACGGGCAAGTACTCGGAGTGCCTCAGGCTGTACTACGAGCATCTCACGGTCGCCCCACTTCTCAACGTTCACATACTCGGAGGTGAGGTGATAGTACTCCGTGGTGTCGGGTGTCATAGGAAACGGTTCCTGATAGACAAATGGTTTCTGTGCCATACCTATAATATACTTAAATTAGTTTTATACTTCTGCAAATTTACAAATTCGACCAGACAAACCAAAAATATTTCATCCAACTTTGCCGACAAAGCCCGGCCGAATGCTATCTTTGCACGTTAATTTCAGTATATCACATACTATACAGCCATGCAACTACGTCTTACTTTGACACCCAAAAACGGCTTCTGGATTCTCGCCGCCCTGCTTACGCTCACTTTCATCCCCTATCTTGGGGAAGCTCTGTTCAGCACCAAAGGCGAGCCTCGTGAGGCCATCGTAGCCGTCAGTATGCTCGACTCGGGCAACTGGATCCTGCCCGTGAGCAACGGCGACATAATGCCGTACAAACCGCCTATGCTCGCATGGTGCATCGCCACGCTGTCGCTCATCGCCGGCCACGTCACCGAATTCACCTCGCGGCTGCCGTCGGCCATAGCCTTGATAGCGATGCTGCTATGGGGATTCCGGTTCTACTCCTCGCGCGGATCCGCCATGCAGGCTTTGATAGCGGGAGTCATCTCGTTCACGGCCTTCGAGGTATTCCGGGCAGGCTATGCATGCCGCGTCGACATGCTTCTGACCATGTTTATGGTCGGTGCGCTCTACAGCCTCTACACATATTGGGAACAGGATATGAAAGGGATTCCATGGTTGGCGGTGTTGATGATGAGCGGCGCATGCCTTACCAAAGGCCCCGTAGGAGTATTCCTACCCTGCCTGTGTGCCGGAGTATTCATGCTCTGCCGTAAAGTCCGTTGGACCGCGGCCGTCGGTCGGCTGACAGGACTCGGCCTTCTGTCGTTGGTCATACCTGCCGCATGGTATATCCTCGCCTACATGCAGGGCGGAGAGCGATTCCTCGACCTCGCCCTTGAAGAGAATGTAGGCCGTATGACAGGCTCCATGAGCTACGAATCACACGAAAATCCGTTTTGGTACAATTTCATCACCGTAATCTCCGGCTACGCTCCTTATACCCTGCTCCTTATCTTCGCGCTCATCCCATGGGGCAAAGTCAACGCACTTGTCCCGCCGCGCATCAGGGGATGGTGGGCCGAGTTCAGAGCCATGCATCCTTTGAGGCAATTTTCGCTTCTGTGCATCGTCATAATATTCGTGTTCTACTGCATCCCCAAGAGCAAACGCAGCGTGTACCTGCTGCCCATCTATCCATTTCTGGCATTCTTCATAGCCGACTTTGTCATGTACCTTGTCAATCTGCGCCACCGCTCGGTCAAGATATATGCGGCGCTGATATCGTCGGTGGCTGTGATAGCCTACATCGCGTTTGTAGTCATCCAGTGCGGACTGTTCCCGACAGGCATCCTCAAAGGGGGAAAACACGCGCTCGAACAGACCATGATGGTGATCAGCCTCTCGTCGCGCCTCAGCCCTGTTCTTTGGACAGTGGTGTCGCTATCGGTAGTGGCCGGCGCGGTCATGCTCGTCAAGCTCCGCCGACTGACTTACCGCTCCACGCTTCTCGGCACACTGCTCACCACCGTGCTGATCTACTGGGCATTTGCCGGAGTCTACCAGCCGAGAATCATGAATGCGAAGTCCGACAAGCCGATAGCTGAGTTCATCGACCGAATACATCCCGAAGGACCTGTATATTCCTATATCGACACAGACCAGATGCGCTTCTTCACCACCAACTTTTACGTCGGCGACCGCATACGCCCCATCGAACTCGACGATCCTGATTCGGGGCTTCTTCTCGTCGGAGTACGGCAAGCCAAAGAATGGCTTCCCGCCAATGCCGACCGATACGAATTCACCCTTGTCAAGCATTTCCGTGCCCGCAGCTGCGACATGCGCGACCAGATCCTGCTCCTCAGCTTCCACAAAAAATAGCCCCGCGCCAAACAACTGTTACTATATTTGTTCGGCTACCCTGTAGCCGTTTTTGAGGGGGATTTCATATACCACGAGCTGTCACAACCTATGTCCTGCGGACATATCGGTGGCGGGGCGTGCCCGGTACATGTCGCCTTGTGGCTCCATGTACCGGGTTAAGATGGGAGTGGAAAGACATGGACTGTCGGGAAGACGAAGGCTCGTATCCGGGTTAAGATAGGCGTGGAGAGACATGGACTGTCGGGAAGACGAAGGCTCGTATCCGGGTTAAGATAGGCGTGGAGAGACATGGACTGTCGGGGAGACGAAGGCTCGTATCCGGGTACATGGAGCCGCAAGGCGACATGTGCCCGGTGCGGGGCAACCCGGATGGTGATGTCCGCAGGACATCGACTGCAGCTCGGCCACCATTGACAAAACTCTAACAACGCTTGAGATTGGTGGCATATTATACGACAAGATTCTTGCAACAAATAAACCTTTTTACTTCATATTTAACCGAATTGCAGCATATTCCCGGAAAATAATTCATATATTGGCAAAAATCATCACAGCCATGACAACATTAAAAACAAAAACGCCTCTCCCTCACGTCATAGCCACAATGACAAACTATATTCACTCCTCCGATAGGATTCTTTAATCCCACTCAATTATTCACATTTTAAACAACATCCACATGAGTATTAAACGAATGTCAATTATTTACATTTTCACCTGCGTCGTAATATATATGTTGTATTTATATATAATTGATTTCTCATATAGTTACAACGTAATTTTTATCGTAGATAAGGAATCATCATTATACAAATCAATCATTGACTCCGCATATTATAAACCAAATTACTATAAACGCAGTGGAGACAAAAATGTTAAAATTTTCAACATCGACATATCACAGGACACAGACAGGGTATTAATAAATAACATGTATTCCTACATGAATAAAGATCACGACATTATAATCACAAGCTCTGATATTTTCTTTAGATACGAATTTTCGCTACAAAACACCATTGACGTTATTGATTTTATAAAAAAGCATATCCCGGAAACATCGATATCAATAGAAATGAGCGGATATACACTCACCGGAGAAAGATATCACAAGACTGTTAATTTCACATATTCCAAATTGCTTAAATTGATGGTCAAGAGAAAAGTCACGCAATTTATAATCGCAAATCCGTGGTTTTCGGTAATGTTGCCTGTCGCACTATTACAGCTGTCGATCTACGCAATAGCGGTAATGGTAAAGGACTACCGAAGGCGACGGCGTGAAGAAGAGGAAAACGAGCCTTGGCCGTAACAGATTATACCAATTGTCAACCACCAGTTATCAACCACTCCCCTCATGTCGGCCACATCGTGGCCGCAAAAAATGCGGGCATGATATTTGTTCGGCTACCCTGTAGCCGTTTTTGAGGGGGGATGTCCTATACCACGAGCTGTCACAACCTATGTCCTGCGGACATATATAGGGCGGGCATGTTGTCCCGGTACATGTCGCCTTGTGGCTCCATGTACCGGGTTAAGATGGGCGTGGAAAGACATGGACTGTCGGGGAGACGAAGGCTCGTATCCGGGTACATGGAGCTGCAAAGCGACATGTGCCCGGTGTGGGGCAACCCGGATGGTGATGTCCGCAGGACATCGGCTGCAGCTCAGCCACCATTGACAAAACAGAGGGCAAGACGCTTAAGTGTGCATCTTGCCCTCGATGGTTATATGTCAGGGCTTCGCCGCTATGTTGCCGAGCAGTGGCTGTGTAAGCGGCTCTCCGACTGATTGATCAAAAATTGTAGCCGAGAGTGAAGTTCCATATTTTGTTATGACCCTTGGCGCGGACATTGAGCATCTCCGAGTCGCGGAGCACATTGCGGAGACTGTACTCATAGTGTGCGCCGACATAGAAGTTGCCCATGGCCTGGATGCCTATACCGAACTTGATTCCGGAGTCGTAGCGCTGCACTATGCCCTTGTCGCCGAAGTAGTCGCCCTCCTGCGGCTTGCCGTCCTCACGGATGATCACCGGCAATGAATTGCTGTCGGTTCCCATCTCGTAACCGTAGATGGAGTACTTGTTCTTTCCGCCGAAGCCGTAGGCGAAATACGGTCCCACGTCAAGATGAAGCTGCGCAAGCTCGGCCACACCCAGACGGAACGAGAACATGATCGGCACCTGCCAATAGTTGGCATTGCACTTCCCTTCAAGCATTTTCAGCTTATTGTCGTTGCTTATGAGCATGCTGTAGGAATTGCCCCTCGACACAAAAAACAATCCCGGCTGGATGGCAAAATAGTTGCGGATATTTATATCCACCACACCGCCCATGGTGAAGCCGTTCTTCCAATTTTGGTTTTTCCATTTCATGTCGCGCGACGACGCGTCATAATTGTTGGTCAGGTTCGAACTTGTAAATCCTATTCTGACTCCGAAACGGAGCACCTTCGCCGGCTCGCCGGTGTCGATAATAGTCTGCGACTTAGCCCCGAGGCCTCCGATGGTCAATAACAGAACCGCCGCGACTATACGTGATAAGGTTGATTTCATAGACTTATAAAATTAATTTTCCTAAATTTTATTTGTAAAATTAGCTATAAAGCGCGAAAAAGCCAACTCACGGCCTAAAAAAGTTGACTTTATCCCAAAAATGCATCCATTTAAACTAATTATTCCATAAAATAAGCCGCCACCATTATCCTTAAAGTTTTTGCACATTAGCCTACAATCACTAAATTTGCATCCGCAATAACAACAAAACCATACATAATTATGAGAATCGACAGGCATGGGCTATGGATGGGTACCCGCGACTACGTATCCATAGTGTTCGGACTGATGGTGTACGCTTTCGGATTCACGGCATTCATCCTGCCGGAAAAAGTCGTGATCGGAGGTCTTGTGGGCGTAGGATCGCTCATCTACTTCATCAGCGGCATTCCGGTGGCCATCAGTTCCTATGTGCTCAACCTGCTTCTGCTGGCGATGGCGTTCAAGATCGTAGGCAAGCAGTTTGTCATACGCACCGTGTTCGGCGCCACGGTAATGAGCCTGTTGATAGGCGTGATGCAACCCCTGTTCACCGAACCGCTAATTCAGCAGCAGACGTTCATGAACCTGATAATCGGAGGCGTGCTGTGCGGATTCGGCATCGGATTCGTGTTCACACACAACGGCAGCACGGGAGGCACCGACATCGTGGCGGCGATGGTGTCGAAGAGGACCAACGTGTCGATCGGCCGTGTGATGATATACTGCGACTTTTTGATCATATCGTCAAGCTACCTTGTGTTCTATCAGATCGACAAGGTGGTCTACGGACTTATCGTCACATTCCTCGTCTCCTTCATGGCCGACCAGGTGATAATGACCAACCGGCAGGCCATCCAGTTCACCATAATATCGCAGAAATGGGCAGAAATAGCCGATGCCATCAACAACGAGGCCCACAGAGGATGTACGGTCCTCGACGGAATAGGATGGTACACCAAGCATGAGATGAAAGTGCTGCTGGTCATGTGCCGCAAGATAGAGTCGGTGACCATATTCCGTATAGTCAAGTCAATCGACAAGGACGCATTCGTCACACAGGCCAATGTCAATGGTGTCTACGGACGCGGCTTCGACATGGTGAAACTCAAGATGAAGACCACAAAGAATCATAAAGAGACCGTAAACATCGACTCAAATACAGCAAAAGAATAAAAACCGCACCATCTCCTATACTAAAAAGTTATAAAAATTGGTCAATAACCGCAAAAAATCACTATCTTTGCACTCTGCTTTTTAGTGATTGGTTCACTGAATGCATTTGACCCTAAAAACATTGCTTATTCATTAATAATATGAAGTTGTTACAAGCTAAACTCGACAAGTATCAGGAACCCCAGAAAGCCAAAGCGCTGGGTATATATCCATACTTCCGCGCCATCTCAAGCGAACAGGATCCAGAAGTCGTCATGAACGGCAAGAAGGTGCTGATGTTCGGCTCCAACTGTTACACCGGATTGGTCAACCACCCGAAAATCAAAGAAGCCGCCATTCAGGCTATAAAGAAATACGGAACAGGCTGTGCCGGATCGCCGTTCCTCAACGGTACTCTCGACATACACAAAGAGCTTGAGGCCAAGCTGGCCGAATATGTCGGCAAGGAAGACGCCATGATCTACTCCACAGGATTTGAAGTAAACCTCGGTGTAGTGTCGACCCTTACCGGACGCGAGGACTACATACTCTTCGACGAACAGGACCACGCATCAATCATCGAAGGCCGCAGACTGGCATTCTCTACCGCGCTGAAATATAAGCACAACGACATGGAGTCGCTTGAGAACCAACTCAAGAAATGCGACCCCGACAAGGTTAAGCTGATCGTCACCGACAGCGTGTTCTCGATGGAGGGCGACGTGGCAAACCTGCCTGAGATAGTACGTCTGGCCAAGCAATACAATGCAGCCGTGATGGTCGACGAAGCTCACGGTATCGGAGTGTTCGGACGTGGCGGACGCGGCGTTTGCGACCACTACGGCGTGTCAAACGATGTCGACCTGATCATGGGCACATTCAGCAAGTCATTCGCATCACTCGGCGGATTCATCGCATGCGACAAGAGCATCACCAACTTCCTGCGCCACCACTCACGCTCCTACATATTCACCGCAAGCATCACCCCGGCATCCACCGCCGCAGCGCTTGCCGCGCTCGAAATCATGCAGTCGGAGCCTGAACGTCAGGAACACCTTTGGGAACTTACCCACTACGCACTCGAAGGATTCCGCAACATGGGATGCGAGATCGGCAACACTTCGACCCCGATAATACCTCTGTTCATCCGCGACAACTATAAGACTTTCGCCATCACACGCGATCTTCAGAACGAAGGCATATTCGTCAACCCCGTTGTCTCGCCCGCAGTCGCTCCGCAGGACACATTGATCCGATTCAGCCTTATGGCCACACATACAAAAGACCAAGTGACCACCGCTCTGGAAAAGATACAGAAAGTGTTCCGGGCACACAATATCATTCCTTAAGCAAGGGAATACATCTAAATATGATCCGCCGACCGGCGGACTCAATGAAATGCGAAGCCTGAAAGCCTACTGACGGTTCTTCAGGCTTCATCATTACCTATAGTCGGAAAGCGGTCTAACCCAACTTACGAAAAGCCTGAATCTGAAATACTAGATACACGGCATTGTACAGAGCCGCCACAATGCAGACGGCAGTCAAAAGTGCGCCCTCGGGAAGCACTCCGGTCAGCATCTGGAAACCGGTAAATCCCGCGAACACCGCCTCGATAAGATTGAGCACTATATATCTGAGCGTGAACTTATCGTCGGCGAAAGGCGACCGCCTTATCATCATGACGGCCGGCCCTATCATAAAGACAAACAGCAGAAGCAAAACGTCGCTCAAAGGATTTGACGGAGAAGCTCCGGCAAATGCCACGAAATACAAACCCACGAAAAGCAACACCGAAGCAAACACTCCTACCACGACACTCATCATGCCCCGCATTCTGAAAAAATTACCGTCGTTCATTGTCGTCATTGATGATTATTCAATATAAACGCCAGCATTCAAAGAATGTTTAAAAAAATCGGGAGGCCATATCGACTACGATACGCCTCCCGCTGTATTTTGGGGAATGCGGCAGAATCTCCCCACCCCGCACTCTGATCAAGTTGATCAATAGAACTTATGTATGCCCATCACCTCACGCACTTCGGCGAGAGTCTTGACCGCGTTTGCACGGGCCTTCTCAGCACCCTCCTTAAGAACGCGCCCCATAAGAGCGTCGTCGTTGCGCACCTCCATTATGCGTTCGCGTATAGGAAGCGTTATCTTCAAGATATCCTCCGCGAGTTGCTTCTTCAGATCGCCGTAGCGGATCGAGCAGTCGGCATAGGCATCCTTGAAGTGCTGCAGCGTGTCAGGAGCAGATGTAAGCTCCATCAGGTCAAACAGATTCTGGACCGGAACGCTCACAGGCGAATTCGGCACCTTCGGACCTTCGTCGGTCACGGCGCGCATCACCTTCTTACGAAGCGTCTTTTCATCGTCGATAAGATATATGCAGTTGCCTTCGCTCTTGCCCATCTTACCGGAACCGTCGAGACCCGGCACTTTTACTGAATGCGAAGTGAAGTTGAAGTTTTCAGGTTCAGGAAACAAGTCTACTCCATAGAACGAGTTGAAGCGGCGTGCAAACCGGCGTGTAAGTTCCAGATGCTGCTCCTGGTCCTTTCCGACAGGCACTTTGTGGGCCTTCTGTATAAGGATGTCCACTGCCATAAGAGTCGGGTAGGTCAACAGACCCGCATTGACGCGCTTGTTAGTCTCATTGCCTATGATCTGCTTCTCTATATCCTCCTCGCTTTCATTGTCATTCTTGTTGATGCCGAGAGCCTTGCGGGCCTTGTCCTTGAACGAGGCAGTGCGCATCAGCTCACCGATGCCGACATGCATGTTGAGCAATAGATAAAGCTCCGGGATTTCGGGAACGTCGCTCTGCACGAACATCGTCACCTTGTCCGGGTCAAGCCCCGCGGCAAGATATTCCGCAAGGATATTCTTCACATTCTGATGAAGCATCTTCGGATCCGGATGCGTGGTCAGCGCATGTAGATCGGCCAGAAAATACATACAGTTATAGTCGTCCTGCATACGCACAAACTTGGACAATGCTCCAAAATAATTGCCCAGATGCAGATTGCCCGTCGGACGTATACCGCTCAATACAGTTTCTTTCATATTCTATAGCTTTATTTAAGCACAAATTTACAGAATTTTCTTCAATTTACAGGTCATAGCGACGAGAATATACCGGCTGTCAGACACCCGCAGGTCTATCCGACAGCAACGACAACATGCGCTCATGTATATTACGTCCGGATGCAAGCACTGAAATGTTGCGGTCATGCCTGAAATGGGTATATTCCGCTCCGGCTTCCGATGCTATAAGAAGTCCGGCGCTGACATCCCACGGGTGCAGGTTAAGCTCCCAATATCCGTCGAGGAATCCTGCCGCCACATAACACAGATCCATGGCTGCCGAGCCCAGACGGCGCATGCCCCTAACGTAGGGAAGCACCCGGGCCACATTGTCCAGATTATTGTCGGGATTCATGTCCTTGTCGACCGGGAATCCGGTAGCCACCACACACTGCCCGAGGTCGCTCTTGTCCGATGCCTTTATCCTTTCACCATTCAGAAATGCGCCCTCGCCCTTGACTGCATGGAACAGCTCGTCGAGATATGCGGCATAAACCACACCGAGCACTGTCTCGCCCCCATGTTCAAGCCCTATGGAGACACAGAATGAAGGAAGCCCCTGGCTGAAATTGGTAGTGCCGTCAAGAGGGTCGATAACCCACCTGTACTCCGGAGCATGATCCTCCTCGCCCGACTCTTCCGACAGAATCGAATGGTCGGGATAAGATTCCCGGATATGATTGATCAGCAATTGCTCGGCGGCCTTGTCGGCCACAGTCACGATATCGCTGTCGTTGAGTTTCGACTTCACGTTCAGCTCATCGCCACGGAAATAGCGACGGTGTACAGCACCGGCCTCGCGGGCCCATGACATCATGTCAACAAGTATTGACGAAAGATTTGCATCCATAATACTAAACAAACAGAAGACCACCCTTACTTTACGAAGGGTGTCTTCTGTCAATAAATCAAATTAATACTATTTCTTCTGAAAAAATGATGACGCACGGATCATCTGCCGACATTACTGCTGTTGCTGCTGTTCGCGACGGTCGATGATCGGCAGCTGACGTCTGAACACTTCCTTGAACGAAATCAGCGATTCGGTGCGGGCCAAGCCCAGACGCTGCAGACGTTCGTGGATGATGTGGAGCAGATGGTCGTTGTTACGGGCGAACAATTTTATGAACATGTCATACTGTCCGGTGGTGTAGTGTACCTCCACCACTTCAGGAATGGCCTTCAGCTGTTCTACCACTTCATCGAACTTAGCAGGATCCTTAAGGAAGAATCCGATGTAGGCACATGTCTCATATCCCACCGAGATAGGATCTATCAGACATTCGGAACCCTTGAGGACTCCCATTGCCATGAGTTTCTGTATACGCTGATGGATTGCCGCTCCCGAAACGCCACACTCGCGTGCTATTTCAAGATAGGGTTTACGACCATTTACTGAAAGGGTCTGTAAAATCTTGTAATCCAGAGAATCTAACTGTGCTCTTGCCATAAACTTATTATTTTTTTAATTTGTTTATCTACTGAAATTTTAAGGTTGTTTCGTTTCTAAAGCAAAATTAAACATTTAATTGTTAACATTTTCATTTTTGCCCAAGAAATTTCACCGCACAACGCCATTTTTAGACTATTTTTGCATTATGAAACTAAATATTTACCCTTTAGCCCCAGAAAGTCCGGTTTTTGAGCAATTTTTGACACTGTACCACGCATCGTTCCCGGCAGCGGAACGACGACCGGATGACAAATTGATAGCGATGATGCGATCCGGCCATTCCGACATGACCGTGTCAGCCATCAAAATGGACAACGAACTTATCGGCCTGCTCGTGTTTTGGGAATTTGACGATTTCATATATATCGAGCATTTCGCAACTCTGCACCATCTCCGAGGCATGGGACTCGGAGCAAAAACACTCGACTTAATAAAATCGCGCCACGACAAGCCCCTTGTCCTTGAGATCGAGATGCCTGAATCTTCGCCCATCGCGGCCAGACGGCTGGAATTCTACCGCCGCAACGGCTTCAGACCGCAATGGGACTTCCACTACATCCAGCCCCCGTATTCGCCCGAACTGCCGTCGATGCGGCTGTTGTTGATGGCCACCGGCGACGTCGACACGCAACACGTGTCCGACACGCTCCACCGAAGCGTCTACGGAGTATCCTGACGGCGGGCGTTTGCGCAATCGGCCCACTTTAACTATATTTGCACATATTATAATGTAAAAAGCACTCTCCGGTAAAATTCATGTCAAAGAAAATGAGCAATACCTTTATCCATACATCGGCACTCCGGCGCATACACGCTCTGGCCATATCGTTGGCGGTGCTTTTGTGCGCCGCGGCGTGCGGCTCCAAAGCAGTCTCCGACAAGCCATCAATCACCGTAAGCATACGCCCTCAGAAATATATGCTTGAACAGATCGCCGGGGACAAATGGAACGTCAAATGCCTCCTCGGAAACACGGCCGATCCGGAGTCGTTCGACCCGGGAATGACCCATCTGTTGAACCTCGAAAACAGCAAGGCATATTTCCGCATTGGAAACATACCTTTCGAAAGCGCCATAATAAACAAAGTAAAGAACAACAATCCCGGCCTGCGCCTCTACGACAATTCAGAAGGGATATCGCTGATCAAAGGCACCCATAGCCATCACGGAGAAGAGACCGATCCGCACACCTGGACTTCTATCAAAAACGCGAAGAAAATAGCGTCAAACATGTACGATGCCTTGACCGACCTCGATCCGGGCAATAAAGGATACTACGCGGCAAATCTGAAAAAATTCCTCCAAAGCCTTGATTCGCTCGACTCATACGTCGATTCAATCCTGCGTCCTAAGAGAGGAGGGTCATTCATGGTGTGGCATCCATCGCTGAGCTATTTCGCCAGAGACTACGGACTCCACCAGATCAGCCTGAGTCCGGAAGGGAAAGAAGCTTCGGTCAATATGATTAAACGCTCCGTCGAACAAGCACGGCGCGAGAATGCCGGCATATTCTTCTACCAAAAGGATGTCGACTCAAGGCAAGCTCTTTCCGTCAATGAACAGATCGGCGCCACACTCGTCGAAATACAGCCATTGAGCTACGAATGGCCCAAAGAAATTCTAAATATAGCAAATGCAATCGCTTCAGAATAAAATCATCGAGGTAGACCACGTCTGGATGCGCTATGACGACAAGCTGATCCTTCGAGACGCGTCATTGCATGTCGACAAAGGCGACTTCATGGCCATAACCGGACCTAACGGCGGAGGAAAGACCACGCTGCTGCGCCTGATCCTAAAACTGCTCTCCCCCTCAAAAGGACACGTCAGGTACTTTAACGACGCCGGCCAGGAGGCAAAGTCAATAGCCATAGGCTACCTGCCTCAAAAAAACATGATCGACAGCCGGTTCCCCATATCCGTGAAGGAAGTCATCCAGTCAGGACTTCTGTCCGCGAAAATCGACGGCGAGGAAAAACGCCGTCGCGTAACCGAAACCATCGAAATGATGGGACTCGAATCGCATGCAGGAGCTTCCATAGGACAACTCTCAGGAGGACAGATGCAACGCGCCCTGCTCGGACGCGCCATTATCTCGAAGCCGGAAGTTCTTGTCCTTGATGAACCGCTGAGCTACGTCGACAAGCGGTTTGAGCACCATCTTTACGACATAATCGAGGAGATCAGCCGCACCGCCACCATACTGCTCGTAAGCCACGAGATGACTACAATAGCAGGGATGGCCAACCGCCACCTGATAGTCGACCATTCCATCCACGAATGCTCGGCCCACCATCACATAGTCACCACCACTTGCGACGATTGAAACCACACTTTTTACATTGACCCCACAAAACATCGAAATCAACAAAAAAGGAAAGCCGAAATCTTTAAATTTCGGCTTTCCTTTTAGTGGCGGGAGCAGGACTCGAACCTGCGACCTTTGGGTTATGAGCCCAACGAGCTACCACTGCTCCATCCCGCGATATCGCTTTTGTGATTGCAAAGGTAGACATTTTCCCTGCAACTGCAAAATATATATGCCAAATATTTTGTTAAATTATGCAAATTAAAATCCACACATTTGCTATTCAGCCAATTACGCCCTACGACCACAAAAAAAACCGGAGACGCACATACGCCTCCGGCCATAAGGAATATCCTAATCGGCGGACACCCCGCTACTTGTTGACCTGATATTTGTTTATTCCGTCACGCAGATAGTCCACCACTTGGCGGGCGGCCGCTATGCCGGCATTGATATTTGCCTCAGAGGTCTGGGCCCCCATCTTCTTGGGAGTAAAGAACACCCGGTCGCCGAATTCTTCCTTAAGGGCATCGGCATTTTCGGGCTTAACGTCGGCCATATATTTAATGTCGGGACGTTCACGAAGCGCACGTGCCAGACCATCCTCGTCGATCACCTCCTTACGGGCGGTGTTGATAAGCACAGCCTTCAACGGCATGTTGGTTATATAATAATATCCTATGCTCTTGCGTGTCTCCGGAGTAGCGGGGATATGTATCGACACCACGTCGTTGCCGGAATATAAATCGTCGACCGAATGAACGGGCTTAACTCCGTCGTTGGTCATCACTTCGTCGGGACAATAGGGATCAAAAGCCGACACATTCATGCCGAAACCGTTGGCTATGCGGGCCACGTTGCGTCCGACCTGTCCGTAGGCCTGAAGTCCCAGACGCTTGCCCTTAAGCTCCGAGCCGGAGGTGCCGTTGTAGGAGTTACGCACAGCCATAACGGCCATTCCGAACACCAGTTCGGCCACCGCATTGGAGTTCTGACCGGGAGTGTTCTCAACTACCACGCCATGAGCCGTGGCCGAGGCCAGATCGACATTGTCATATCCCGCTCCTGCACGTACCACCACCTTAAGATTCCTGGCTGCGTCGAGAACCTCGCCGTCCACCACGTCGCTGCGTATGATCAGGCCGTCGGCATTGGCCACAGCCGTCAAAAGTTCCTGTTTGGAGCCATACTTTTCAAGGAGCTCAAGCTCGTAGCCTGCATCTTCGACCACTTTTCTTATACCGTCCACAGCCACCGGCGCAAACGGCTTTTCTGTCGCTACTAAAACTTTCATCTCGCACGTAAAGATTAGTGTTTCTTCTCAAATTCCTTCATTGCATCCACAAGCACCTTCACGCTTTCGATGGGAAGAGCATTGTAGAGCGAAGCGCGGAAGCCGCCCACCGAACGATGGCCCTTGATTCCGACAATGCCCTTTGTCGACGCAAAGTCGATGAACTCCTTGTCGAGTCCGTCATACTCCGGCTTCATCACGAAGCATACGTTCATTATAGAGCGGTCCTCGGGCTCAACCGTACCCACAAACATCTTGCTCGAATCGATAGCCTCATAAAGCATCTCTGCCTTGGCAAGGTCGCGTCGCTCCATCTCCTTGATGCCGCCAAGTTCCTTGTAGTACTTCAGAGTCTGAAGCGCACTGTAGATAGGGAGCACAGGGGGAGTATTGAACATCGAGCCTTTCTTTATATGTGTACGATAATCAAGCATAGTCGGGATAGCACGGTCAACATTGCCCAGACATTCATCCTTAACGATCACGATGGTCACTCCGGCGGGAGCCAGATTCTTCTGGGCACCAGCATAGATGACGTCATACTTCGACACATCCACCGGGCGCGAGAAGATGTCGCTCGACATGTCGGCCACCAGCGGCACATTGACCTGCGGATCGTGGCGGATTTCAGTACCGTATATAGTATTGTTGGAGGTATAGTGGAAATAGTCCACATCGTCAGGAACCACAAAACCCTTCGGTATGTAGGTATAGTTCTTGTCCTTGCTTGATGCGAGTACCTCAACATCGCCGAACAGACGAGCCTCCTTGATGGCATTGGAAGCCCATGTGCCGGTGTCGATATAGGCCGCCTTTTTCTTCAACAGATTATATGGTACCATGCAGAACTGCATCGAGGCTCCACCTCCGAGGAACAGAACAGAATAGCCTTCCGGCACTTCGAGCAATTCCTTTACCAATTGCTGAGCCTCCTCGATGACGGCTGTAAACTCCTTGCTGCGGTGAGACACTTCCAGAATAGAAAGACCGGTTCCCGCAAAGTTGATGATTGCATCCGCTGTATTCTTTATAGTGTATTCACTAAGAATGGATGGACCTGCATAGAAATTATGTTTCTTCATACTGATGTTATTTTGGTTAGTCAGATAATGCAAATATAATGATTTTATATTATGCTGCGCATTTTAATACGGAAAATTTGTCCTAAATAATGAAATTTTTCTTTAAACGGACTTCCGGGTCACGTCACTTGTAACACGTTTACAACACCCACAAAAACATCCGCCACCCGGAAAAGCGCAATCCCGCAACCTACGGTTACAGATATTTGTAACACTTTTGTAATTTTAACAATTATATAATTAACTGATTTTAAAATATTTAAACACACAAACCGCAATCATAGACAAAATTGTTACAAAAATATTCGCAAAAATATTTGCACAGTTCGGGAATAATGCCTAAGTTTGCATCGTAATCGTTTTGTAACACGATTGCAAAACCAACAACAATCATTAAAACAGACAAACTTAAAACTCATCAATCATGGCAACATCGAACTTCCAAAGCAAGCTTATCGACCTTCAGAAGAATCTTCTCAACTTCGCATATATCCTGACAGCTAACCGCGACGACGCTTACGACCTCCTTCAGGACACCACTCTCAAAGTGCTCGACAACGAAGACAAGTACGTTGAAAACACCAACTTCAAGGGATGGGTGTTCACCATCATGCGCAACATCTTCATCAACAACTACCGCAAAGTGGTGCGTTCAGCCACCGTCATCGACCAGACCGAGGACCTCTATCACCTCAATCTGCCGCAGGACTCCGGATTCGAGACTCCCGAAGGTTCTTTCGCCGCCAAGGAAATCACCGAGGCCATCAACGCTTTCTCCGACGACTACCGCATCCCGTTCACCATGCATGTGGCAGGCTACAAATACAACGAGATCGCTGAAAAGATGAATCTCCCGCTCGGCACAGTGAAGAGCCGTATATTCTTTGCACGCCAGCGCCTGCAGCAGTCGCTCAAAGACTATAGGTAAGATTCTCGCGGGAGCGGATTCGATGCCGCCGACAAAGTTTTAATAGATTGTTTAACCGCAAAACCCATACGACGGACAGCCGGGCCATACATTGCCCGACTGTCCGTCGCTGTTTAGAGTACTTTCGATAATACGTCCTGGCGACCCACCAAGACATCAATGTTTGAAGAGCCGGTCCATCTGGCGTTTGTCCTCACGCTCCTTGATAGACTGGCGCTTGTCGAATTCCTTCTTTCCCCGGCCCACGCCTATCACGAGCTTGGCAAGTCCGCGGTCGTTTATAAACAGACGAAGCGGCACTATGGTATATCCGGCCTCTTTGCCGGCCTTCTCTATACGCGCTATCTCCTTCTTGTTAAGAAGAAGCTTGCGGTCGCGACGCTCCGTATGGTTATTGTACGATCCATAGAAATACTCCGCGATGTACATGTTCTTGACCCATACCTCTCCGTTCGTGACTATGCAGAACGTGTCGACGAGGCTCGCCTTACCGTTGCGTATAGACTTGATTTCGGTTCCCGTGAGCACAATGCCCGCCGTGAAAGTCTCGGATATGGCATAGTCAAACGTCGCTCTACGGTTTTTTATATTTATATCTTTATTGGTAGCAGCCATAATTTTTATCAATTACCAGGTAGTAGTAGCTTAAACAAATATTCCAGCAAAAAGGGTGGCAGGAGTATAGCCAATCCGCAGAACAGAGTGAAGTGAGCCTCCTTGCCCTGCATCACATTCAGATAGCGGTGACCCATCCACATCACCAGAAGAACGAACACCGGCAGAAATTCCACCAACGACAGAGTCATGGGCAGACAGTTGCCGATTATCGAGATCAGTGCAAGTATCGACAGGTTAAACAGTATGAACAGATTATACCGCTTCTCGTCGGGTTCGCCCTTTATCAACTGTCTGCCGAACACCGCAAACATGAACGATGCTATAAAATAGCTGATAAAGTAGCTGACGAACGCGATTACCGCACTCTCTATCATCACCGGAAGCGTCAGGTCTGTATCGTAAAAATACTGGACAAACACACTGCACGACGCCACTCCGAGAAGCGGATAGAATCCTTCAGACGCAACCGATTTCGGTGTGAGCTTCGACAGTGCTATGTCATCCCACCCTCTTCCGGGCGAAAGAATCAGCTGGATAAGATAACCTAAGTATTTTAACATTTCTCGTATTTTACAAAGACAAAGGTAGCAATATCTCCGCAAAATTCCGTAATTTTGCATTTATGAATTAACAGTTCGTCTAACAATTAATCAAATATACCGATATGTTAAAGACTATTTTGGCCATTTCCGGCAAGCCCGGACTATTCAAGCTCGTGAGCCAGGGTAAAAACATGCTGATAGTTGAATCCCTCGCTAACGGAAAGCGCACCCCGGCCTATGCGCACGACAAAGTAATATCTCTCGGAGACATCGCCATATACACCATCGACGAAGATGTTCCTCTGGGAGAGGTGTTTGAAGCCATCAAGGCCAAGACCGACGCCAAAACCGTCGACCTTAAAGCATTCGCCGACGATGCCACCCTGCGTGCTTACTTCAAAGAGGTGCTTCCCGATTTCGACGAAGACCGCGTCTACACCAACGACATCAAGAAAGTATTCTCTTGGTACAACCTCCTTCTGGCCGCCGGAATCACAGAATTTGTAGATAAGGAGGCCGAAGAGCAGAAGGAAGAGACTGCAGAATAATCCGCTTTCACCTATAAAATTATAGCCGGGCATTGTCTGTTGAACAGCGACAATGCCCGGCTGATTTTTCCTAAAGCCAAGGAATCAAAGCTCCATCGGATTGTCCACTTTCTCCTGGAGAAGCGAAAAGTCGATCACTTCCATCACTGTCTCCACAAAATGGAATGTCAGGCCCTCTATATATATGCTGTCTATATCATCGATATCCTTGCGGTTGTCGGCCGACAACACTATATCCGTGATTCCGGCACGCTTGGCGGCAAGAATCTTCTCCTTGATCCCACCCACCGGAAGCACCTTCCCGCGGAGTGTGATCTCACCGGTCATGGCCAGACGCGGACGCACTTTCCGCTGCGTGAACGCCGACACCATGGAAGTGGCCATGGTGATGCCGGCCGAAGGACCATCTTTCGGTATAGCGCCCTCCGGCACATGCACATGCAGCTGGTATTTCTCAAACAGCGCATCGTCGATGCCAAGTTCAGCGGCATGGCTCTTTATATATTGCAGGGCTATCGCGGCCGACTCCTTCATCACGTTTCCAAGATTGCCGGTCAGTGCAAGTTTCTCCCCCTTGCTTTTGGAAAGCGACGACTCGATATACAGAATCTCACCCCCCACCGCAGTCCAGGCAAGACCCGTTACCACGCCGGCAAATCTGTTGCCCTCATAACGATCCTTTGTATATTTCGCCACACCGAGCATATCCTTCAGATGGTCAGGGGTGATCAACGCCGGGAATTCCGAACCCTGCACCTTGGCCAGAATGGCCTTACGCACAATGTTGGCAAGCTCTTTCTCAAGCTGACGCACGCCGCTTTCGGAAGTATAATTCTCCACTATGACGGATATGGCATCTTCCGACACGGCAAATTCATCGGCCGACAGATTGTTCTCAACAAATAACTTCGGCATGATATGGCGCACGGCTATCTGCACCTTCTCCTCCAGAAGATAGCCCGACAGGTCGATTATCTCCATACGGTCCAGAAGAGGCTGAGAGAGAGTCGAAAGCGTATTGGCGGTGGCTATGAACAGGACTTTTGACAGGTCATAGTCAATGTCGATGTAATTGTCGTGGAAACGACAATTCTGCTCAGGATCAAGCACTTCAAGAAGAGCTGCCGACGGATCTCCTTTGAAGTCCGAGCCGATCTTGTCGACCTCATCGAGCAAAAGCACCGGATTGGAAGTTCCAGCACGCTTCACCGCATCGATGATGCGTCCAGGCATAGCGCCTATGTATGTGCGGCGGTGTCCGCGGATTTCAGCTTCATCGTGCAAACCTCCAAGCGACACACGCTGATACTTACGCCCGAGCGACTCGGCTATCGACCGGCCCAAAGAGGTCTTTCCCACTCCGGGAGGCCCCACCAGGCACAATATCGGCGACTTGCCGTCAGGATTGTTCATCAGGAGCGCTATCTGTTCGAGTATGCGCTGCTTCACTTTCTTCAGTCCGTAGTGCTCGGAATCAAGCACATTACGCGCAGCCTCAAAATCCATGTTCAAGTCGGAATAAGTCTGCCACGGAAGTTCAAGCAGCGTCTCCAGATAGGAATACTGCACGGAATATTCCGGACTCTGCGGGTTCAGACGACTCAGCTTGTCGACCTCCTTGGCAAATACCTTCCGGGCCGATTCCGTAAAATTGACCGACTCACCCCGCTTATGGAGTGCATCGACCTCATCCTGCTCGTCGCCATAAAGTTCGTTCTTTATAGCCTCCATCTGCCCTTGCAGGAAGGCTTGGCGCTGATTCTGTTCAAAATTTCTGCGTGCGTTTGACTGAATCTCCTCTGCCACCTTCATCATCTGCTCCTGTTCGGTCAGCTGTTCGAGCAATCGGTTGGCACGTATTTTAAGATGGTTCTCCACCAGAAGCGACATCTTTATCTCCACCGGAAACGGCGACTGCGTACAGATGAAGTTGACCAGATCAGCCGTTAGCGGGAAATTCTTGAGATTCAGAAGAAAGTCCTGTGCTATGTCCACATTTTCGGCCAACTTGGCTGTCAGGTCGCGTATGGCGGTGAGCACACCATGGAAGTTTTTGTCGTTCTTCCTCGGCTTAGTCTCCTTGACCGGCTCCACCGCGGCCGTCAGCGGATATCCCTCGCCGGTCGGTTCAGTCTCGGCAGGTCCGAGGATATGGACCTTTTCACGGGCGCGGACAATGGCCGTATGATTGCCGTCAGGCAAATCAAACACTTTAAGCACGTCGGCCACCACGCCGTAGTCGTAAAGCCGTCCGATAGAAGGATTGTCATCGTCGGCATCCAGCTGGCACACCACGCCTATCGGAGTCTGGCTGTCGGCGGCTTTCTGCGCAGTCAGCTGCGAATTGATGCGAACCAGCGAAATCGGGATGGTGGTACCGGGGAAGAGCACCAGATTGCGTGTCGGCAGTATCGGCAACGCCTCATAGTCGGGAGAAGAGGTTATACGGTTCGGTGTCAGGTCGATCTGGCCTAACGATATTATCTTATGGGTTTCTGTATTTGAATTGCTCATCTGTGGATATATTGTACATTCTATATATTACAAACCGTGTGCCAAACTCCTGCACTTTTCCCGGATGTCACTTAAATGCCATCAGATATTTCTTAAACGCCGGATACAGCGCCGACATTCTGGTCACATGCTTCTCGCCCGACAGGAATGCCGACAGTCTCTTCGGAACAGCAACATTGCCACCAATGACACTTTCCACCGTCTCCTTGAATTTGGCAGGATGGGCAGTCTCGAAAAATATACCGGTCTCACCCTGGCGCAGATGGTCAGACAGACCGCGGTATGCCACTGCACCGTGCGGATCGAGCAGATAGCCCGAACGCTCATACTCCTCCTTGATGGTCCGCTTTATAGCATCATCGTCGTAGGCGCATCCGCTTATGTCGGCGCACACATCCTTATGCACACCTCCGTATAAGTCGAGTATCCGAGCAAAATTCGACGGATCGCCCACATCCATGGCATTGGCCACTGTGGCCACCGATGCCCTGGGTGAATAGACTCCGCTGTTAAGATATTGCAGCACGACGTCATTACGGTTGTTAGCGGCGATGAAGCGCTTTATCGGAAGCCCCATCCGTTTGGCTATAAGTCCGGAGCACAAATTGCCGAAGTTGCCGCTCGGCACCGCCACCACCACATTCTTCATGTCGACATCTTCGCTCATCAGGCGTGCGTAGGCATGGTAGAAATAGAACATCTGCGGCAGAAAACGCGCCACATTTATCGAATTGGCAGATGTCAGAAACATCTTCGACGCAATTTCCTTGTCGGAGAACGCCGCCTTTACCATCGCCTGGCAATCATCAAATGTGCCGTCAATCTCTATGGCGCTGATATTATGGCCGAGCGTGGTGAACTGCGCCTCCTGTATCGGACTGACCTTACCTTTCGGATATAGGACATGCACCTGTACACCCGGCACATCAAGAAATCCGTTTGCCACGGCACTCCCCGTATCGCCGGAGGTAGCGGCCAGCACATGCACAGTGCCACCGTCGCCTCCGTCCGAACCGTTGAAATAAGCCAGCATCCTCGCCATAAACCTGGCGCCTACGTCCTTAAACGCAAGTGTCGGTCCATGGTAAAGCTCAAGCGAATACTTATTGTCGGCTACCTTGACAAGGGGTATTTCAAAGCTGAGAGCCTCGTTTATCAGATTTTTCAAAGCCACTGACTCCATGTCGTCGCCGAAAAGAGTGTTTGCAACCACGTATGCTATGTCCTGAAGCGACATCTCCCCTATATGACGGAAGAAAGCCGCGGGAATAGCAGGTATCCGCTCCGGCATATACAGTCCGCCGTCGGGAGCCAGTCCTTTGATTATGGCCTCCTTTAGAGAGACCATTTCCGATTTATGGTTAGTACTGTAGTATTTCATCTGTCAAAATGTGTTTTTTATGATTTCAGGAACTCCCTGATGAAAGTATCTCCTTCTATTAGGCCGTAACAACCTCCACGGGACGCATTTTCTGAAAATTCGGTCACTCCGTCGGCAGGCATACCTTTGCGCCAGATGACGAACGGAACCGGATCGGCCGTATGGGTTCTTACGGCACATGGGGTCGGATGATCGGGCAACAGAGCCACCGATACTTCCTCGTCCATACCGTCGACGGCATCCATCAACGGACGTAGCACACGACTGTCGAGATTCTCTATCGTCCGAAGCTTAAGCCCGACATCGCCGTCATGTCCGGCCTCGTCGCTCGCCTCGACATGAAGAAACACAAAGTCCGCACCTTTACGCATAGCATCAAGGGCCGCCTCTACTTTGCCTTCGTAGTTTGTGTCATAAAGCCCCGTGGCACCCTCTACCTTTATAGGAGTCAGTCCGGCATACACGCCTATCCCGAAAATCAGGTCAACAGCCGAAATGACCACTCCCGACCTTACTGGATACATCTGCCCCATAGGCACCATCTTAGGCCTGTAGCCCGGCGACCACGGCCAGATAATGTTGGCCGGCGCCTTTCCCGCGGCCTCGCGCTTAAGGTTGACCGGATGCGATGCCAGCACACTCTGCGAACCGAGAATCAGACTATTGATCAATGCCGCCGTAGCATCTGCCTCAGGCGACAGCGCCTTGACCATTTTGTCGGAGAATTCAGCTCCAGGTACATCATGCGGAGGAGTGCAGGCTATACGCTTGTCACCCCCCTTTATCAGCAACAGACATCGGTAGGACACTCCTGTATGGAAACGTACGCTGTCGCTCCCAAGTTCCCGGTTAAGTGTCTTGATTAGTTCGTCGGCCTCCTCGGTGGATATATGACCGCCTGAATGGTTCTTTATTCTACCATCCTCGACAGTAATCAGATTGCATCTCATGGCCATCCAGCCTTCAGGCACATCGACCCCCATGCTGGCGGCCTCAAGTACTCCCCGGCCTTCATAGACTTCCGGCACATCATAGCCTAAAACGGCCATATTGGCCACCTCACTGCCCGGATGCATCCCGTCGGCCACGGTTTTGAACAGGCCCGAACGTCCCTCCCTGGCCAACCGGTCCATGACGGGAGTCTCCGCCGCTTCGAGCGGAGTCCGTCCACCTAGCGAGTCAACCGGTTCGTCGGCCATTCCGTCGCCTAATACTATTATATATTTCATGTTTCGTTCCAATAAAGATAAAGACGTTTGATATTCAACGGATATTGGCTATGCCGATAATGTCAGAGAACACACCGGCCGCAGTGACTTCCGCACCTGCGCCATAGCCCTTGATAGCCATAGGATACTCCTTATAGCGTTCGGTCGTGATCAGAATCACGTTGTTGCTGCCTTCCAGATGATAGAACGGATGCTGTGGATCGACAAGCTTAAGCCCGACGCTCACCTCACCGTTGTCGAGCGTGGCCACAAACCGGAAGTGACGTCCATCGGCCTCCGCCTCCGCACGCCATTTCTCGAACTCGGCATCCAAAGCCTCGACTTTAGCGAAGAATGAATCCAATCCTCCCTCGAAGCATTCCTTCGGCAGAAATAAGTCGGCCCTCACATCCGACTGCTCGACTTGATAACCGGCTTCCCGGGCCAGAATCACTATCTTCCTTATCACATCCTTGCCACTCAGGTCGTTGCGTGGATCCGGCTCACTGTAGCCGGCTTCCTGAGCCATCTTGATAGCCCGGCTCATAGGCACGTCGGCACTAAGCACATTGAAGATGTAATTGAGGGTTCCGCTGACCACGGCCTCGATTTTAAGTATGCGGTCGCCGGAATTGATCAGATTGTTTATCGTGTTGATAATCGGAAGGCCGGCTCCGACATTCGTTTCAAAAAGGAATTTCACATCCTTCTTGTGCGACACACGCTTCAGACGCGAATAGTCGGCATAATCGCCTGATGCGGCTATCTTGTTAGCGGCCACGACATTGACGTTGTGGCTCAGAAGATCGTAATAGAGCGACGCCACATCGCCGCTTGCCGTACAGTCGACAAACACTGAATTGAATATATTCATTCCGATTACTCCCTTGCGGAGATTGTCGGGAGTGGCGGTGACCGACGACGATTCCAGACGCTCGGCATATTCGTCGAAGTCGATGCCGTCGCGGTCAAACACGCATTTGCGGGAGTTGGCCAGTCCGACCAACCTCAACCGCAATGCTTTGTTCTCCAACAGTTTTTCCTGCTGGGAGTGGATCTGCGCCAGCAGGCTCCGACCCACATTTCCTAATCCGACAACAAACAGGTTTAAGATCTGTGTGTCAGATAAGAAAAAACTGTCATGTATTACATTCAGGGCCTTACGCAGGTCCTTATGCTCGATCACAAACGATATGTTGGTCTCGGATGCACCTTGGGCGCATGCTATGACACTTATACCGTTTCGGCCGAGTGTATTGAAGAGCTTTCCGGCAATACCGGCCGCATGCTTCATATTTTCGCCGACGATGGCCACTGTGGCCAGATCAGGCTCGGCCACTATGTCGGTCAGCGTTCCGGCAAGCAGTTCGGCCGCAAACTCTTCGTTAAGCACTTCTATGGCGTGGGGCGCATCGACGTTGCGCACAGCGAACGATGTATTGTTCTCGCTCGCCGCCTGGCTGACCATGAACACAGATATACCGTTCTTGGCGAGCGAATTGAAAATTCGCGAATTCACACCTATCACACCGACCATACCAAGACCCACCACCGTTATCAGACACGTATCGTTGATCGAAGAGATGCCCTTGATGGCCTTTTCACCGGAATTCTGAGGCTCATCGCTTATCAACGTGCCGGGAGCCTCCGGATTGAAGGTGTTCTTTATCAGTATAGGTATATTCTTATGGAACACCGGATAGATCGTAGGCGGATAGATCACTTTGGCGCCGAAGTTGCACAACTCCATTGCCTCGGTGAACGATAGCCTGTCAATGACGAGAGCTCCGTTGATCACACGCGGATCGGCAGTCATAAATCCGTCAACATCCGTCCATATTTCCAGCACATGCGCATCCAGAGCCGCCGCCAGAATAGCCGCGGTATAGTCGGATCCTCCTCGACCGAGGTTGGTGATATTCCCCTCGGCATCGCTCGATATGAAACCCGGCACCACCGTCACTTTCGAGTCAAGATGGTCGAAAGTGGCATGAATCAGAGGTTGGGTGGCATCATTGTCGAGCACATGCTTGTCCCACTTCTTGACCGTCTTGATAAAACTGCGGCTGTCGAAGTGTACAGCTCCGCTGATCACGTGCGACACTATCACCGAGGATATACGTTCGCCGTAGCTGACCACGATGTCAAGAGTGCGGTCGCTCAGGTCCTTTATCAGGCTGACCCCGCGATAGATGTTTCCGAGCTCCTCAAGCAACGGATTCACTATCGAAAGCACCTCCAGCTGATCGGAGGCAGGCACTATGCCTTCAATAACTTTTCGATGGCGGTCGACGATACGCGCATAGCTTTCAAGGTGCGATATGTCGCCCTTGGCGGCAAGCTTGGCCGTATTTATCAGCTGGTCGGTGATACCGCCCAACGCCGAAACGACCACGATGACAGGCTCTTCACAAGCCTCCACTATGGCCTTGACGCTGCGTAGACTCTCGACCGTGCCGACTGATGTCCCGCCAAATTTAAGTACTTTCATTTCTATTTGTCAGAGATTGTCTATTATATATCAGATTTTTCCACGAAGTTACTACAAAAGTGCGGATTAAAAGAGTGAAAGAAACAAAAAAACGGGAGCCTTGCCCCTATACGCTTTCCGTTTTCTCAGAATTTCCGGCAACTAATCACGGCAAAGTCCGACTCCATGACCAGCTTGTCGCCGCTAAGATGCCTTACTGCAAAGGTAGTGGGAGTAGCCGACATACCCCATGCAGAGAGCTGACCGGGATCGTCGACCGCCGTAGGAAATTCCAATGTCAACGTCTTTTTGTCATACTTCATATTGCCGATAATCTGGCCCGGCGAAGCTTTCGACTGACGCAGATTCACAGTATGCAGGTTAAAGCAGTAGTATACCTGAGAGGTCTTGACATTATCCGTATGACCGTCCGACTTATACTCGATGGTCAGCACCTGCCACTGCCCGTCAAGGTCGCCGTTGATATAGTGCTTCCGGCAGCCCGTGGCTCCCAGCATGGCAAGCACCACCACCGTAAATGCCATTACTTTAATTATCGTCTTCATAATATTCCGCTCTTTCTAAATGTGAACATAACTCCGAAACTGTTGCCCAACAAGGCGCCACGGTCGGCTCCTATGGTCAGTATGCCGGCGGTTCCTTCAAGCCACTTCGGAGTGTAGCTTACCTCAAGCATGCCGGTGTAGAGCTTTTCCACTTCCGGCAGAGGAGATCTGTAGGTACCCCAGTTGCGGGTATACGACATCAATACCCTATAGCCTAACTCTTCCAATGGTTGCCCTTCGAATCCCACATGGTGTCCGATCAGGCGGTTGCTCCGGAATCCGATCATGCCGTTGCGGTTATAGATCGGCGACACTATCAGCGGATTGCCGATTCCCATGCCCCAATGCTGCCATCCGGTATAGATGCTATGATTATAATAATTGTCAGTCCCGCTGACCTGTTCGGGAATGGAAGCCGAAGTGTCATTATAGACGGCTCCCGACTGATCCTTTGTGTAAAGATACTCATATACGAAACGGCTTATGACCGGATTTTTAGGCACCGAGACCTCTATACCCCAAAATCCGTCTTTCCACTCATAGTCGAAAAACATCTGGGAGTGGTCCTCGAAAAAGTGCTGGTAATAAGCCCTGAATCCCCAGTCGGGAGTC
Organism: uncultured Porphyromonadaceae bacterium; assembly: GCA_947567425.1. Classification (GTDB taxonomy): domain Bacteria; phylum Bacteroidota; class Bacteroidia; order Bacteroidales; family Muribaculaceae; genus Muribaculum. The sequence continues at coordinate 66,737 of CANOLV010000008.1, forward strand.
GGATTGTAGGTCACACCAAGGCTCCATGTACCGACATGGTTGCCATAAATGTTGGTCTGCTCCCCCATCGGTGTGCTGCTGTCGCCTCCTTGGGGAAAAAACACTTTAAGCCAATCCTTAAGTCCGTTTGGCATATCGATCACCTTGTCGCCGGTGATTGACTTGCCTCCGAACTGGGCAGCCATTTCAAGTCCACCCTCGACCGACCATGGAAGCCGATCGACATCGCCCACCCTGATGAACAATCCCTTGGAATGGTACAGGACATGTTCCGTATGTTTATTGGATCCTGCGAAACTGCGCTGCCAGCCGTCGTCGGTAAACATTCCGTATGCTACATATCCTTTTACGGCCAACCAATTGCGCGTATATGGGACAGGCGTAAACTCGGGAATCCCTACCCTCACCTGCGGCACCGGGCGGGCATTGCCGGAATAGAGCATGTTTCCGCTGCTAAGGCGCGGATTGTTGAATTCACCGTAGATCTCCTTGCTACCTATCATCGCACCAAGACACCGGTAGCGGACCTCTCCGTAGAGCTGCTGAACCACAAACGACGAGGTGAAGTTATACGCTCCGGCAAGGTCCACGCCGGCACCCCACGTAAATTTCTTGTCGGGTTCCATGTCGCGGAACACTCCTATACGCAGATAGCCGTTGTTCTTCTCTATCGAAGACAGCCCCATGCGGTTGTTGACCATCCAGAAAGGGGTATTCTCACCGCTGCTGAAGCTAACTTGGGCCTCCCCTCTGTACCTGAGACCGTCGATAGCCTGTGCTCCCGCCCACGGCATTGCAACCGCTACAGACGCCAAGGCGCACACCCTTGAAAAAAGTTTTCTCATAAATATATATTTCACTGATTATGTCATCGTCATAACTGCCGACCCACCATACAGACCTGACGTAAGCAAGAATGCCTGGAGGTGTATCACTCGCATCAACACTCTAAACAATCAGAATGTTGCATAAGTTCTATTGCTGTCCGAGCAGCCTCTCAATCGCCCCGATACGATCGACCGCTGATTGGTCCGGACGGACAGGCACCACCGAAGCATATCCGCGGTCGCTCCAGTAGAGATCGGTCTCCGGATTGTCAGGTTCTTCGTTATGGAAGTGCCCCGTAAGCCAATAGAACGGCTTTCCGTGCGGATCCTTATAATCGGCATACTCCTCCGTCCAGAAGCCGCGGGCAGCCCTGGCGACCTTGATTCCCTTACATGAATCGCCCTTGGGGATATTGACATTCAGGCATATATCCGACGGCAGACCCGACTCGATGACTGTACGGACAATCCTGTCGACCACCTCACGGCAGGCGGTTAGATCCGACTGCTGGTCATGGCTGTGATAGGAGAAACCGACCGACGGTATGCCCACCATGCACCCCTCGAGCACGGCACCCATAGTGCCGGAATATATGACGTTGTTACCAGAATTAGACCCATGGTTTATACCTGAGAGAATCAGATCGGGCCGACGGTCCAGAAGTGCATGCATGGCCAGTTTTACGCAGTCTACCGGCGTACCGTTGACAGAATACATCTTAGCCCCCTTATAGTCGGAATGTTCCGTAATCCTCAGGACCTTATTGACCGAGATGGCCGACGACTGGCCTGAGCATGCTCCATCGGGTGCCACGGCCACCACATCGCCCATACCGGCCACCGCCGAGACAAGGTCGTGAATGCCCGGAGCGCCGATTCCGTCGTCGTTAGTCACCAGAATCAACGGCCTGCGCCCCATAGTATCATTTATATTTTCTTTCATAGTTAAGCTGCATATTGTTCTATACAAAAAATAATTAGCCAGTCTAAAAACCGGCTAATTATTTTGCAAATGTAAGCATTTAAGCCCAATTATGCAACTTTCACTCCATTATGGAGATTATTTGCCCACTTCGGCTGTCAGCATCGAATGTGGTTCGAGCGACAGATTCAGATATTTTCCGTCAATCTCCACAGTCACCATGCGTTCATCATCGTTGAAGTTGCCTGCCATCACCACGGTACGGCCGTCCGGCCTTACTACCGTGAGCACCGGAGTCTGTCCCTCCTTAGCACCATGATAGCCTGTTACTTTAGAGCCGGCGGGTATGAAGCCGGAATAATGGCGCAGAGCATAATATTCGGGGGTATATGTGAAAGTGCGCGATTTTGAATCCACCCTGACCAGAGCGTTCTGCTTCCAGCCCCAGGGACTTTCTCCGTTATCGGCGAGTATGCAGTTCCATATGTTGTACTCATCGCAGCCGTTGCCCAGATAATGGTTGATCATCTCAAATGTATGTTCGGCGGCGCCCCAGTCAAACGAGCCCCAGCCGCACTCGCTCTCAGAACACATATAGCTCCACTCCGGGTGTTGGCTGCGTATGGCACGAAGTATTTCGCGCCCCTCCCACTGGAATGCGATGCCGCTTATGCTGTCGCACAGATCCTTGTCGGAGAGTATCTGCTCCACATGGTCCTGACGGTTGGTGTTGAACGTACCGAGATAAAGCTTCACATCAGGATGACTGCGTTTAAGCGCAGGAGCGAGATACTCCTTGTTGAACCTCACCGTACCGGCGGCAGTCCACGCACATCCCGGATAAGGGGTATAGCTGTATGCTTCGTTCTGATAAATCACCATATCAATAGGAATGCCCTGTTCCTTGTAGGCATCGATGAATTTGCAGAAGTAATTTGCATACGTCTGCAGATAGCGGGGATCCTGAATCATATAGTCCACCGTGGCAAGTTGGCGCGGGAACTGGCCGTCGCGGGCACCGGTGAGCTTCATTTCGTCCTCATCCACTTCACCGCCGACTCCGCTGAACAGCAGATAGTTCAATTCCTCAGGCATATTGTTGTATTTACTGCTCACCACAGGATAGTCGCCGTTGATTTTCATCCACGACGGCGGACTCCAAGGCGAGATCCAGAATGTCAGATCCGGATTATAGCGCTGTGCCGCACGGATAAACGGAATGATGGCCTGCTTGTCGCGGTCGATGTTGAAATATCGAAGTTCAAAGTCGCCCTCTACCTCGTCGCAGCTGAACCACGAGCGGGCATAGTCGTTGGCACCGGGCGATATACGTCCGCGATTGAAACGTAATTCTCCGTCGGGCGCGAACATTCGGCCCAGCACCTCGTCCTGCTCGGCACGCGTCAGCATGCACAGAGCATCCCAGTCAAGTTCGTTGAACGTCATGCCCCAAGCCTTGAAGGGAGTTCCTTCATCGCCACTCTTGACCGACACTATGGGAGTAGCAGCGGCTTTCTGGCTCAACTTAAGCGTCTCCTTCTGCCATACATTTCCCTCTGTCGACTTGACAACCTGCACACGCTGGGCCGCCGCCCCCATCGAAAGCGACATAGCCAATGCCGCAAAATACAATTTCCTCATAATCTATAATTAGTCTTTATTTTAATTTTCCAACTCTCCTTGATGAAAGTGATTTCAGCAATCCGGCTTCAATCAACGGTCATAAGATTCAAAAAGCCTGTTAAAGATTACAAATTTAATGCTTTATTTTGAAATTTATCCGTTGGCAGAAGCCTATTTTGACATTAATTTTAGCAGAGACATTCTGCCATAAAGCAAAATGTCTCCACTTCTCTAAAACCTAAAAAATCTATTGATACCCTCAAGCATGCCTAAATACCGGGATAGCCGGGATTCTGCTTCAAATTCGGATTGGTGTTCAACGTAGTGCGCGACAACGGCAACCACTTGGTATGGTCGTCTGCATCAGGAGTCTTGTCCCACCATGTTCCGCTGTTATAGACTCCGAAGCGGCACAGTTGCTGACGGCGCAACCCCTCGGCAAGGAATTCTCGGCTCCATTCGTCAAGAAGCTCCTGCTTTGTCAACACACTGCCGTCTTCAGGATACAAGCTGGGCGAACCTTCCGGATAGTTGCGCTTGCGCACCGTGTTGAGCAAACGCTCGGCTTCCTTCTTATTACCTTGGTTGAAACGTATCTCTGCCAGATAATATATGATCTCCGGCAGACGGATCATGGCATAATCCGATTCGATCTTGTTCGGATCGTCAGATGGATAGAACGGATACTTGATTATGCACCAACCTGAATTCTGGTCGCCGGTGGTCATTTTGGACTCTGTGGTCACCGCGCCGTTTGAAGGATTGGGCGAAGGACTCGACGGATCTGTGTCGCGGAACACTCCTACCTGGTCGCGGATATAAAGTTCGTATGCCCCGTTGTCCGATGTGACGTGCTTGGTCTCACCATTCTCCTCATACGGCAGGTAGCCATAAAGGAACAACCCTTCGCGCCGGCTGTTGCCAAGATTCTTATACTTTTTAAGGCGCACATCGTCAGGATAATTCATGAATTTCCGAACAGGCTTGCCCAAATCAAACGTATATTCATTGCCGTCAAGGTCAAGACCCGGCTGAAGGGCATACTTAGGATTGCAGTTACCCCAATCGGTAAATCCGAAATACTTCGGAGAAAGGAACGGGGCCACCTGCCAGAACATCTCCGTGCCATAAACCCAGTGCATACCTCCGAACGACGACGGGAACCCGTAGATCACCTCGTTGGAATTGACATTGTCCCAATCAAACGGAGCATCCCAACGCGAGTCGGGCGCATAGTATCCATATTCGCCGTTGATTATGGCCTCGCAATACTTTTCAGCCTCCGATTCCATGTTCTCGTCGATCCACCAGCTTGCATTCATATAAAGCCGGGCAAGCAGGGCGGCACATGCACCTTTGGTCCAAAGTCCCTGGTCGGCACCGTTGCCGCTGGCACCTTGTTTGGCGTTGAGCTTCGGCAACGACTCCTTCAGTTCCTTCTCAAGAAACGCGAACGTCTCCTTCGGAGTCGACTGCGATGGAAGCCCGGATGCCGGATAGTCCGTGACTATGGGTATGTTATGGTAAAGATCGAATATAGTCATGTACATCCATGCGCGAAGCACTCTGCTCTGCGCTATGAAGTCATCGATCTCAGCTTGGGTCATGCCGAAAGACTGGGCATTCAATTTGCTCAAGTCGGCGATACTCGAATTGCACAGGCCTATGCCTCGGTAAGTGTCTTCCCATGTTCCGCGGACAAACCAGTCGTCGATGGTCCATGTATGGTAGTGGTAGCGACAGAACTCTCCGCCGTTGTACCAATGCTCCTCGCGCTGTACGGTCATGTAGTTGTCGGCAGAAAGTTCTCCTACCCAGTAAAGTCCTTGCGTATTGAGCCAATATGCATGTCCGAACGGACGCAGAAACCCCTGGATCACATTCTCCTTTGTCTTATAGAACCCCTCCTGAGGTATGATGTCGTATGTCGTCTCATCAAGATCGGTACAGCCCGCACTTATGAGCATCACGGCCGCCGATGCGATTATGTCTCGTATTTTAAGCGTTTTCATGCTGATATATATTATTGATTAAAAGTCGATTTGCACACCGAAAAGATATTGGCGCGACGAGGGATAATAGCCCGTCTTGCTCCACGGTATACCCGGTTCAAGACCGTTCACACAATATGCATCCGGATCGAGTCCGCGGTTATAACTGCGGATGGTGAACAGATTGCGCCCTGTCATATAAAGCCGGATTCTCTCGACATACCTGTTGATTTTCCAAGTATAGCCCAATGTGGCTACGTCCAGTTTCACAAAGTCGCCGTCACGAACGAAGTAACTGCTGTGGACATTCTTGCCCTCGGTGATCCGGGCGTTCTCCTTATATGCCGACTTAAGCACGTTGGTGCCGGGTGCGGCGCCCATGACACCGTAATACAGGTCCTGGGCATCGTAAATCTGGTAGCCGAAAGCTCCTCGGAAATAGAGCGTCAGGTCGAAGTTGCGGTAGCGGAAATTATTGGTAAGCGAGGCCGTGAATTTAGGCAGACCGTTGCCCACCACGCGCTTATCGTCGTCAGTACCCTGGACTGCAGGTATCTTTTCGCCGTCTTTGTTATAGATGAGCCAATTGCCGTCATCGTCGACTCCCGCATATTTGAAGGTGTAATAATTGCCCACTCGCTCACCCTCTTCGATGCGTTGCACGGATCCGGGGTTGCCGGGATATGCCGGGAATCCCCCCATCCAATAAAATTTCTGACCCTCATACATCTGATTGGAGAACGACACGAACTTATTGTTCGACGTGGAGCCTATGAGGCTGACCGTATAGTCAAAATCCTTTGTCCTGACTGCATTCCAACGGAGTTCAATTTCTACGCCGGTGTTCTGCATCGTACCCACGTTGACGTATGAGCTTGCAATAACATTCGGCGGAACAGGTACACTGTACGACCCCAACAGGTCGCTCTGCTTGCGGTTGTAATAGTTGACGGAGCCTTCCAATGCATAATTGAACAGGCTGAAGTCGATGCCCACGTTCCAGTTCTTACCCTTCTCCCATTTCAGGTCGGCGTTAGGATTGGTGTTGATGCCCCATCCCTGGATAAGACTGCCTTTATACAGAATCAGGTCGTATGATGCCATAGTGGCGAGCGACTGATAGCTGGCGAAGTCCTGATTGCCGGTTTCGCCGTAGTCACCTCTGATCTTCAAGTCGCTGATCCAGTCTATGTCACGCATGAATCCTTCCTGGCTGATGCGCCATCCCGCCGACACGGCAGGGAAATTACCCCACTTGTTATTGGCTCCGAACTTCGACGAACCTTCATGGCGAAGAGAAGCCGTCAGGAAGTACTTGTCAAGATAATTGTAGGTGAACCGGCCGAAGAATGCTATCAGCTTGGCATCGTTCTTATAAGAAGACATACCTGTGCGTCCAGCGGCTGCGCCCATATATGCACCGGCACCAAGATTGTCAGCGCCGAGCAGATCGGATGCGAAGTTCTTGTTCTCGGCCCAAAGTCCGTCATTGACGAAATACTGATATGAATAGCCGGCCATAAGTGTCAGGTTATGCTTGTCATTCTTAAAGCCGTAGTTCACGAGCCATTCAAGCGACTCCTGCTTATTCTTGTCATACGAACGCTTTGCCTCTCCGTCAAAACCAGACTCCTCAGCCACTGTCGAAGTGGATGGTCTGAACCACGAATAGTCGTTCTGTATGATCTGTTGTGCCAATGTCACCTGTGTGCTGAGCGTATGGCGCTCATCTTTGCACAATGCGGGGAAAAGGTTGAGTTTCAACGTTCCGTCCCAGTTAAGGAATGTACGTTCTCCTCCGTTTTTCTCAAGCTTCAGACGCTCCACCGGGTTGTTGGTGGCGTATGCCGTTATATAAGTATATTTACCCGGTGTGGAACTGTCCATGACCGGAATGGTCGGATTAATCATCAGAGCCTCACGGAAAGCGTCATAGTCGGAATTATTGTACTTGACATTACGGGGCGACACATTGAGAATGATCTTGTAAAGATCGTCCTTACCGGTGTGGTTTAGCGTCATGCGGGCACCCAGCTGACGCTTGTCGGCCCTAAGGTCGATACCCTGCGAATCCTTGTAATCGACTGTAGCCCGGTAATTTGTTCGGGCAGTACCTCCCGATATGGACAATGTATGGCTGTGCGACACGGCTGTACGGGTTATCTCCTTGAACCAATCCGTATCGGCGCCGTAGTCCTCTCCGCGGTTGTACTTGCGGAATTCGTCGGCCGACAGCACCTCAAGTTCCCGCATCGGGTCAGTGATGTTGATAAAGCCCGAATATGAAGTGTGGACACTGCCGTCAACCGCGCCCTTCTTAGTCGTGATGACCACCACGCCGTTGGATCCTCGCGTACCGTAAATGGCGGAAGCGGCTCCGTCCTTAAGCACGTCGATTGATTCGATGTCATTCTCATTGATATTGTCCAGACTTCCGCCAGGAACGCCGTCAATCACCACAAGGGGACCAAGACCGGCATTGCGCGACGACACACCGCGCACCTGCATGCTGACTCCGGCATTGGGATCGGCGGCCGTGGAACTCTCCACCGACAGACCGGGAACCTTTCCCTGGATCTGCATCGCAGGATTATTGCTGCCGATCTGGAGCATATCCTTGCTTGACACGTGCGACACCGCGCTCGTGACCTCCTTCTTTGAGATCGTGCCGTAGCCTATCACCACCACTTCATCAAGGCTCGTGGAGTTTGTTCTCAACACTACCTTCAGATTTGTGCGTCCGTCCAATTTCATGGTCTGGGCAGAAGCTCCCACATAGCTTACTTCGATGGTGGCATTGGCCGGAACATTGTTCAGGACAAAGCGTCCGTCGACATCGGTGGCCACGCCTATCGACTGGCCTTTCACTAACACACTTGCGCCGATAACGGGCTGGCCCTCTTCATCGAGTACTTCACCCTTTACCGTCACCTTTTCACTTACTGTGCCGCTTGACGCGTTTTGCGCGTATGCCTCGGCGGTACACCATGGACCTGCGGAAGCCATCGCGAGCAATAATGATAAATAGATCGGTTTTGTTTTCATGTATAATTTGGTAAAATTACTGTCTTGTCTTCAGCAGATCCGACTGGCCGATCTGATCGACGGCGCAAAGATAGACAGTGGTTTTACCTGCGTTGTTTATACATTTCCCAAAAGTGTGTGTTTATTGATTTTAACATTTAATGCCGTGTAATTATTGCCCATTTTACCGCACAATATCGACCATCGGCACTACTACAACCGCCACAACATACTGGATTGCAACAGATTACCCGCCATTGGACTTATATTCCCCGGGGGTGACACCAAATTCCTTTTTAAAGCAGATCCCGAAGTAACGCGCATCGCTGAACCCGACCATGAAAGCAAGTTCTCCGACGCGGATGTCGGGATGCTCGGCAAGGATGCGGGCCGCCACACGAAGCCGCGTGGTGCGGATAAAGTGGGTCGGACTCATGTCGGTCAGCTCTTTTAGCTTTCTGAAAAGATGCGTCTGCGACAGACCCACCTCTTTTGCAAATGTAGGCACGTCAAATTCCGACTTGTCAAGATTGCGCTCAACCACCTCCGTGGCCAGTTTCAGCAATTGCATGTCGGCCGGCTCATAGTCATACCTCTTAAGGTCGATCACAAGCCGTCCGTTGCCATCATCGCGTTTATGCGAATTTAGCTGGGTCGAGATGCAGGCTTTCAGCACGGAAATGTCAAATGGTTTCGGAAGATACACGTCGGCTCCGGCCTCGTAGCTCTCTTTTCTGTCCTCATCCTGACGACGGGCCGTAAGAACCACTATCGGAAGCGTCGACGTGCGGTCGTCCTCGCGCAGGCGCCTGATTATCTCAAGGCCGTCAATTCCGGGCATGGTCAGATCCGTTATGATCAGATCCGGGACATCGCGCAGCGCGGCTTCAAGACCCGAACGGCCGTCAGACTCGGTCACCACTTCATAGGTACGGCCGATCACCTGCTTCATCAGATGCAGCAGATCCTCATTATCCTCGATTATCAAAATCTTTCTCTTCGGCATTGCCTCACATGCGCTGTCGCACAAATCCGTAAGATCCTTATCATTTTCCGGCTGTCCGGAGTCCACAACGGTATTTTCCACTGCCAAATCGGATAACGCCGGGGCTATCTCATCAGAGCCGAATGCTCCGGCCGTAATAGGCAAGGTCACTATGAAACTCGTGCCCTTGCCCTCGTCGCTGTCCACCTCTATGGTTCCATGGCTGAGTTCGACCAGATCCTTGGTCAGCGACAGTCCGATACCGGTACCCGACGTGTTATGCTCGCGGTAGTCACCGTCATAAAACCGTTTGAACAGATTTATCTGTTTCGACTTGGGAATTCCGCGACCGGTATCCGACACTTTTATCACCACAGCCCCGCCATCGTCAGAAGCCGAGGCTTCGACCGTTATCACCCCGTTTGGATCGGAATACTTGGTGGCGTTAGACACGAGATTATACAATATCTTGTCCAACTTGTCCGAATCAAAATATCCCATCAATCTACCGTCGGGCAGCTTCAGTTCCAGCGTCATCGACTGTCTCAGAGTGAGTGGCCGGAGAGCTTCCACAGTGTTGGCTACAAAAACCCTTATATCGCCGTAACTCACACGAAGCTTGATATTGTCAGTCTCGACCTTACGGAATTCGAGTATCTGCTGTAGAAGCCTGACAAGTTTGGCCACATTGACCTCCGCTATACGGCATAACGACGCCAAGTCGCCGTCGCCTTTACGCAGTTCGCTGATCGAAGCCGATATGACGGTCAGCGGAGTTAGCAGTTCATGCGTGACATTAGTAAAGAAACGCAGTTTAGTCCTGTTCAATTCTTCAAAACTCTCCTTCTCCTGACGCATAAGCTGTAGCCTAGCCTTCTCCTGTTCGCGCCGACGTACTATCCTGATGAAGCAGAATATGATCAGCGCCGCTATTACCGCATAGACGCAAAGTGCCACCCACGACAAGTACCACGGAGGAAGAATCCGTATATGTATCACTTTCTCTTCGTCGCCCCAGTGTCCATTACCTCCTCCGGCCCTGAGCCGGAAGCGGTAATTGCCCGAAGGCAGGTTCGTATAGGTAGCCGACAGATGGCCGCCAAGAGGTTGCTGCCAACTGCCGTCGTAACCCTCAAGCATGTAGCTGAACGATACCAGATCCGGATTGCGGTAATCATAAGCCGCAAATTCGATGCTGAAATTGTTAAGATCCTGCGGGATGGTCATCCGGCCGCTGTAGACCGGCAGTTTGTCGCCGCAGATCCTCTCCCGGTCTTCCGGCGCAAGCTCCTCAAAACGACGGTTGTTGAAGTGCATCTCCGTAAATCCGAACTTTATCGGGGCTGTCCCGCATGTATCGGTGTATGTCGACTCCATGTCGATTATCTCCATGCCCTTGTTAGTAGGCAGATAGAGCATAGAGTCGGTGGCCATGCCGTTGTAGACGAAATAGTCGTTGTCAAGACCGTCATAGACCGTATACCGAATTCTGTCCGACCCGTCAGAGGAATTGACCCGGTACAGTCCACGGTTAGTAGCTATCCATACGAAGCCACGCTTGTCCTCATGGATAAAGGCCACCTGCAGATTGCAGTAGCGGGGAACGTAATCCGTAAGCGAATACTCTCCGGTCAGCGTATTAAATGTCCACAGACCCTCATCCTCGGTCCCGACATATAGCAAATTCCGTGACGGTGACGATGCTATACTTAAAATGACCGGTTGGAAACCGTCGTCGACCGTCACACGCGAATTGTTCTTCACGCCAGCCCCACCCGACACACTGTCTATGGCTACAGAAAATATGCCGTCATTCAATGTCGCGACATAGACTCTGCCATCCTTTTCGCATATACCCATGACATCGCCGCGGGTCGACATGGTACGTTGCAGTCCGTCGGCCATTATGACGCCGAAGCCTGCAATCGTGCCCGCCCACACATTTCCATGACTGTCCGTTTTGATACGCATGACATGGCTGTCGGGCAATGCTTCAGAATCCGGTTGAGCGAACCTCACGGCTTCTCCTGTGGACATATTTAAACGTAAGATTCCGGAGCCGTAACTGCCGAAATACATATTGCCCGACAGATCCTCGCCGATCGAAAACACCTCCGGCATATCATGCCGCGCAATTCCGAGTTCATCATACGGAGAATGCCATCCCGGCTCACCGTGCTGATTATAAAGCAACGGATGGGTCAGACACCCGGACCAAAGCACTCCACGGCTATCTTCATATACCGCCAGCGTATTGCTCCAACTCTGGGGCATCTCCGGACGTCCGCTTTTTCCTGAATCAAATAATGCCGGCGCCGTGTCAATAAAAAATATGCCCGAACCGCTCGTAGCCGCCCATATAATACCGGTACTATCGGCCCATAACCTTGTCACACGACCGACATCCAGACCCTGTCTCATATCCTCCCGCCGGAAGCTTGACGCATTTACCGACAGTATCCCGCCGTCCGTGCCTATCCACAACTGACCGTCATTGACTGATTCGACCACCGAAAACACCGGAATCCCATCCTTAAGCACATCTTCGGCCACTCTGGCCAAGGAACATTCTGAAGGCGAATATGGATTACCGACCATATACAGTCCCGAATCCCTTGTACCGACATATATCCTGTCGTTAGAGTCCTGATAGAGGCAATCAATATTGTCGATATCGGCCACATGGTACATCTTCCGTTCGTGAGGAGAATACCTGTACAGACCCTGCCCGTTTGTCGCGACCCATATCTGGCCTATACGGTCCTGCAATGTCGCGATCGCACCGGGTGCTACGGATTCTCCGCCGTCGGGCAAGTCGCGGTATTCGCCTGTCGATGTGTCATACTCTATCAGCCGTCTCCCGCCGCCTACGAGAAGTTTGTCCCGGCCTATGCGGCACAGTGTGCGGTATGATCCGGCTCCGTCAATCTCGATAGGCGTGAACCTGTCGCGATGCTTGTCATAGACCCCGAATACCAAGGATGTGATGAAATATACCCTGCCGTCGTCCATCGGGACCAGGGCAGGTATGTCGTTATACATTTTAGGAGAGGTATGTGCCGAAAGCGGCAGATGGGCCACCACCCTGTTTCCGTCATACGACATGATTCCATAGCGGGTTCCCATCCAGATTATTCCGTCGTCGTCGACATCAACCGAATGGACATGATTGCTCAGAAGGCCGTTGTCGGTGGTAAGTTGGCGCCACGTCTTTACAGAAGCATCGATATGAGGTGTAATCAGCAATAATAGTCCGATAACTAATGTGATATATCTGCACTGTGACATAGATTTACGGTAACATTGTTTAACAGCATACAAATGTACCAAAAAATTGCGGTTCCCATAACTGAATGAAAATAAAATCTACGACATGGCCGCCGCCTTCGACGTTCCGGAGGTTCGGCCATGCACCGTGTTAATCTTTATCCTTAATTTTCTTGAATTTTTTCCAACAAAACTAACAGGGAGGTTGTTAGTAGAATATAAAGAATCAACTAAATTATTTTTGTTATGAATCTCTCAAAATTCAACTTCGTTGGTTATTCCAAGAGCTGGTGGCTCGTTCTGATAACCGGTATTTTAATGGTAGTCTGCGGTTTCGCTTATTGGTTCTGGCCTGTTGCCGGATTCGCTATCGCTTCGCAGATATTCGGATGGTTGCTTATTTTGGCCGGTGTCGTACAATTGTGCGTGGCGGCCGGACCGCACTTCCCGAAAGGATGGGGATGGTGGATAGCCGGAGGCATGATCGACATGTTCATCGGTTTCCTGATGGTCAGGAGCATACTGCTCTCCGAAGAAGTGTTCCCCTATTTCCTCGCCCTCATATTCATCTATTGGGGCATAACGCTGGTGATCAGCTCTGTCAACGGACATAAAGGGAAATATTGGTGGCTGTATCTGGTCAACGGCATCTTGCTGATGCTCATCGGTTTCTTCTTCATCGAAGCCGGATGGATCCAGAACATGGCCATGGTAAGCTTCCTTACATCGCTCGCCTTCATCTATTGGGGATTCTCAATATGCATGTTCGCATACGACATCAAGCCCCTTCCCGGTGGCGACGAATAATCGCCGAACCACGCCAGGAAGCCTTTTAATTAAAGTCTTTGCGGGAACGCCCATCGCCGGGCATTCCCGCCACTTTAGTTAAATAATCTTATCAACTGAAGCCTGCAGGCACTTTTCTTTGCTCGTACCGGCTTTTTATCGTACCTTTAGCCTCATTGCGGATAGTATGCCGGAAGCTTTGCTCTATGGCCGGTTAAACCCCGCAGGATTAGCTTAGTCTAATGTGTATATGAACTTTAATTTAATTAATTGGGAGGACTTTAGTCTTATGATAGCAAAGAAGGCACTTTTCACCGCAATTCTTATTGCCGGATGCGCTTCCGCCGTATCGGCTCAGAATAGCTATTATGACGATGACATCTACTACGATGCTTCGAAGGACCAAAAGGTCAAGGAACGAAACGCGGCACACAAAAAAGCCAAGGAAGAACAACGGCGCCGCGAGCTCGAAGAGCAGCAGCGCGCCGAACAGCAATACTACGAACAGCTTTACAAGGCATATTACGGAAACTATGACCCTACACTCGGCGGCCACGACTTCGAGGGAGCCGACGCATACTCCGTCAACAGTGCTTCCGAACGAAATGTCGACGAATATAATCGAGCCGGCCGATATGCCCGACGCGACTCCTCTGCCATGGCGCAGGGTGCCGCCACTGACGATTTCGCCTACACGCGAAGAATCGAAAAGTATCACAACGGCGACATCATAGCCGACGTCAACGACCCTGCCGTAGTGGACTATTACTACTCTTCGCAGTCGCAGCCCGACATTAATATATATGTAACTTCACCCGCATGGAGCTTCTATTCTCCTTGGGACTGGTACTACGGATACCCCTATCGCTGGAACTATTGGGACTGGTATTGGGGCCCGTCATGGAGCCTTTCATGGGGTTGGGGCCCATCATGGGGATGGGGTCCTTCCTGGGGTTGGTCCTGGGGTTGGGGTCCATCGTGGGGATGGGGTGGTCCCGGTTGGGGTCCTGGCTGGGGTCCCGGTTGGGGAGGCCCAGGATGGGGCGTTGCTTCCCGACCCGGCAGCTACACTCCTAACGGACGACGACCCACTGGAGTGCGCAATGGCTACACCGGATTATCGTCAAATCCGCACAGCCGTCCCGGAGTTTCAGGCGGATCGACCGGAAACTATAACCGCGGAGGCAACCGCTACGGACTCTCGTCCGGACAGGCCGGCAGCTACCGTCCAGGCGGAACCACTTCTACCCGACCCTCCAACGGCGTACCCGCATACAACGGCTCGAACTCATCTACCGGCAACCGCACAGGAAGCTATGGATCGACCAACATGAACCGTGGCCGCGGATCTTCGACCAACAGCAATTCCACATACCGCTCAGGTTCTTCGTCCACGTCCAGAAGCTCAGGATCATTCGGTGGATCAAGAAGCGGTGGAGGTTCATCACGTTCCACAGGCGGTGGCAGCCACAGAGGAGGCCGGCGCTAACTGAACGTCGATTTACGACTACTGGCAACATTTTCACGTACTTAACTATTTTTCATTTTATCAGCGACAGAAATATATGAAAAAACTAATCTTCATAGCACTCGCCTCGGCGGCTCCGGCGGTCGCAATGGCCCAGGCCGCCGTCGATGTGGCCAACCTATCGCAGCTCGACATGCGCGGAACAGCACGGTTCATGTCAATGGGTGGCGCATTCACCGCTCTCGGCGGCGACCTCACCACGCTGTCACAGAATCCTGCCGGTATAGGCATCTACCGAGGAAGTGAAGTCGGTATAACGCTCGGCCTCGACTTCCAGTCGTTCAAGACCACCACGCAGGGATACATCGGCGACAAGTCGCAGACCAAATTCGCCTGCAACAACTTCGGCTACGTCGGTACGGTCAATCTCTACAGCGAGTCAACTCCTTCGATCTCGTTCGGAGCCACCTACAATAGGGTCGGTTCTTTCGACCGCGTCACACGGGGTGCCTTCCGAAATCTCGGCGGAGCATCGCTTAGCAACTATATCGCTGCCATGACTAATTCCGAAGGTGGCATTTACCCCGCATCCATGGAGTATAACGGTCTGTACGCAAACTACAATCCTTACATCGACGGAACCGCCCCCTGGTTGAGCATCCTGTCGTACACCGGATTTGTCATCAACAATAATCTTGAAGATGTAGTCCAGCCCGACGGATCAATCAAGACAGAAGAGACCGACACATACTTCGGTCTGATGGGTGAAGGAACCACAGGCACAGCCAACTTCGAGACCCGCGAGAAAGGCTATGTGGATGAATACAACATCTCAATAGGAGGCAACATATACAATACCGTCTACTGGGGACTGAGTGTCGGAATCACCGACCTTGAATACAAACAGATGTCATACTATCAGGAAAATCTGTCTGACGCATACATCGCCGCCGAAAATGCCGAATCTGGATCCGGCGACATTGTCCGTGGCGATGCCGATTACCGTATTGACAATTATCTGCACTCTTCAGGCGAAGGATTCAACCTAAAGTTCGGACTTATCGTGAAGCCCATTCCGGAATTCCGTATCGGACTCGCCGTACACACCCCCACATGGTATAAGATGACCGACTCCTATTGGGGAGGTGTCGACTACGTGTACACCCCTTACGACTCCCGCTACAATGTCAACCGTCCGGATCCGGCCGACCCGAATCTCTATATCACCAACGACGGTGAGAGCTGGCACGACTACAACATGCGCACACCTTGGCGTATGATGGTCGGTATGGCCGGTGTCATCGGCGGTCAGGCCATAATCAGCGCCGACTACGAATACCGCGGAACAAACATGCGGCTATCCGATGTCAACAACGAAGAGTTTGAAGTAGTTTCCGAGGATATCAAGACCTACTATAAAGGCACTAACATCCTCCGCATAGGTGCCGAATACCGAGTGACTCCGCAGTTCAGCATCCGCGCCGGTTACAGCTACGAATCTTCACCCGTCAAGACAGAAGCCGCCAATGACGGCGTTATGATATGGACCGCTGGAACCATTCCGAGCTACACCTTCAACAAGACCACACAGTACGTGACTGCTGGTCTGGGCTATCGCTTCGGCGGATTCTATGCCGACCTCGCCTATGTGCATCGCCACCGTGAATCTACATGGCATGCATTCTCCCCGGTGATCGTAGACTATGCCATAGACCAGGATTCCCCCTCGGCCAAAGTTTCGGCCAACTACAATCAGGTCGTACTTAGTCTTGGCTACAAGTTCTGACGCTATTTTTGACGAATTTTTCTTAACTTTGCACATAAGGTGCCTCCGGAGCCCGGGGGCACCTTCTTAGTTTGAATCTTACAACGAACCGCATCCGTGACAAATAACTTGGACCTCGATAATCCGGAATTTCAGAACGCTTGGAAACTGATCAGATTCACGCGCCAGTCGCTGTTCCTAACAGGAAAGGCCGGGACCGGTAAGTCGACGTTTTTGCGCTATGTCTGCGAGAACACGGCTAAAAAGCATGTAGTCCTCGCTCCTACAGGAATAGCCGCCGTGAACGTCGGCGGACAGACCCTGCACTCGTTTTTCAGGATTCCGTTCAAACCGTTGATGCCCGACGACCCCGAGTTCGACCCAAAAAGATTCAAGTCAAGGATGAAATATCCCAAGCCCCTGCAGAAGCTGATCCAGGAGCTGGAGCTGATCATCATCGACGAGATTTCGATGGTACGCGCCGACATAATCGACTTCATCGACAAGGCGCTCAGAATATATTCGGGCAACATGCGCGAGCCTTTCGGAGGAAAACAGCTTCTGCTCGTCGGCGACATATTCCAGCTCGAACCCGTAGTCACAGGCGACATGCGCGACATTCTCGGACGCACATATCCACAGCCATTCTTTTTCTGCGCCAAAGCATTTTCAGAACTGAGCATCGTGGCAATAGAGTTGACAAAAGTCTACCGCCAGAACGATTCCGCTTTTATAGGAATGCTCGACCGCATCCGCATCGGCAGGCCCACACGCTCCGACATCGCCACCCTCAACTCCCGCATATCCGCCGACAGCACCCCGTCCGACGCATCCGACAGCCTGGTGATGACACTCGCCACCAAGCGCGACATGGTCGATGCCATAAACGACTCCAGACTGGCCGGACTGACCACGCCGGAAGTTACCCTCGAAGGAGCCATTTCTGGAGATTTTCCCGAAAACTCATTGCCCAATTCGCTGGAGCTGACCCTTAAGGTGGGAGCTCAGGTCGTATTCATCAAGAACGATCCCGACCGCCGCTGGGTCAACGGCACACTCGGGCGGGTATATATGGCCAACGAGGACAAAGTGATGGTCGAGACGGAGGACGGAGCCATACACGAAGTCGAACCAGCCGTATGGAGCAACGTCCGCTACACCTACAACGAACAAGAGAAAAAAGTCGAGGAGGATGTGCTCGGAACCTTCACGCAGATTCCCATAAAACTCGCCTGGGCACTGACCATACATAAAAGTCAAGGACTTACCTTCAAGGACGTTGTGATAGACCTCGGCCGGGGCACGTTCAGCGGAGGCCAGGCATACGTGGCATTAAGCCGGTGCAGGAGTCTTGAAGGACTGAGGCTCGTCAGCTCGATCAACGAACGCGACATTTTTGTAAATCCGGCTGTAGTGCGCTTCAGTTCCACGTTTAACGACGACACCTTAATCAACGATGCCCTCGAACGCGCCAAAGCCGACGACGCCTACTCCGAAGCTCTGAAAGCCATCAGACAGAGCGACGCGATCACCGCTTTCGACCGATTCACGGAAGCCCTGCGCTACCGCAACGAGCTTGACAATCCGGTAATGATGCGCTTCGCTCGCCGCCAACTGTTTAACATAACCTCCGATCGGCGTAAAATTGACCGACTCCAAGAAGAGCTTGAAGAGCTTACCGACAAACTGCGCCGTCTCGCATCAGAATATGTAGCCATGGGCGACGAATGCCGCCGCGAAGGCATGGACCCCACCCCCGTGTTGGCCAACTACGACAAAGCCATCGACTTATATCCCGGCTATGTGAAGGCATGGATAGGTAAAGGGCTTACATATTCGGGAATATCCGACAATCCGATGGCGGCAGAATGTTTCCGCAAGGCGCACGAACTCGATCCGGGCAATTTCCTGTCCGTGTTCATGCTCGGCAACATTGCCCTATCCGAAGGCGAATATGCCGAAGCCCTCAACCGCTATCTGACAGCATTGTCAATCGACGACTCACAGCCTCATCTGCACGACAGGCTGGCAGACCTGTACGAAAAAGTCGACGACCACGAATCGGCCGACGAGCACCGCGCCAAAGCTAAAGCCCTTCGCAAAAAGCGCCGCAAATAAACCCCTTCAAATAAATTTTCACTACTTTTGCATACATGATACTCCGGCGGATTAAGATTTGCAACTTCAAAAACATCGGCAATGCCGATCTCTGCTTCTCTCCGAAAGTCAACGGACTTTTGGGCAACAACGGTATGGGCAAAAGCAATCTGCTCGATGCCATATACTACCTTAGTTTCTGCAAAAGCTTCTCCGGCATGACCGATTCCATGCTTATGAAGCGGGAGGAAGACTTTATGATGGTACAAGGCTCATACTTGCGCCGCGGACTTGACGAAGAAGTCTCAATCGGGCTGAGCAAAGGCAGACGAAAAACGCTGCGCCGACAAGGCAAGGAATATCAGAGACTATCGGCGCACATCGGCGCGTTTCCGCTCGTAATGTCGTCGCCGGAGGACATCGAACTTATCAAGGGAGCATCCGACTCCCGCCGTAGGCTCATGGACATGGTCATCTCGCAGAGCGACCACGTATATCTCGACGAGCTTATCCGCTATGGCAAGGCCCTTGAACAGCGCAACAAACTGCTGCGCGACGGCGTGGTCGACCATAACCTATATCTGGCCGTAGAGATCCCGATGGAGCGGGCCGCATCATACATCCATAAGGCTCGCGCGGCATGGATCACCAGGCTCACCGACATATTCCGCACATTTTACGAAGCCATCGCAGGATCAGGCGAGCAGGTGTCGCTCGCATTCGACAGCTCTCTCAACGCCCCCGGAGCATCCATGTCGGCCCTGCTCGACGGAGCACGGCGCCACGACGAAATCATCAGGCACACCTCGGTCGGTCCGCACCGCGATGACATAGAGATGCTCATCGACGGAATGCCCATGCGCCGCGCGGCATCGCAGGGCCAGTGCAAGACCTATTCCATTGCATTAAGGCTTGCCCAATACGAATTCCTCCGTTCTACGCTCGACGGGCTGAAACCGATACTCCTTTTGGACGACATTTTCGACAAACTTGATGCCACCAGAGTCGAAAAGATCATGAGCGTGGTCACAAGTCCGGGATTCGGCCAGATATTCGTCACCGACACCAACCGCACCCATCTCGACGAAATCATGGCGCACACTGCCGGCGAATATGCGCTATGGAACGTCACCGGCGGAGCATTCACACCACTAACTCACTGACACCATGAAACGCACCGAACCCCGACTGCTCAACGATATTATCAAAGAATGCCTCAAAGCCAACGGAATGGAGACGCGACACAACGAACAGAGGGCCGCCTACCTATGGCCGGAAGTAGTGGGTCCCGGCATAAACCGCTACACCACACGGCGATATGTCTGCGCCGGAATTATGCACGTCTACATCAGCTCCGCGTCGCTGAAGAGCGAACTTTCATTCCACAAAGAGAGGCTCATCGCCGCCATCAACCGTGCTGTCGGCAGTCCGGTCATCACGTCCATACAGTTTCACTGAATCTCTATAGCCTGAGATCCCGGCGGACTCTTACTCCCGGCTTCATCAGAAGCGAGAACGCAGTCGAGCGGCTCATCTCATCCGAAATGTATTGTATGTGGTAACTGCCACGCAGACGCAGTGCGGAACAGTCGAAGCTGACTGCTCCACGGTATGGCTCACCGGCACCCCCTGCTATACGTTCTTTGATCGTTATGTCCGCACCTTTTATTGTGATGGCAAGCGCTATCGTCGAACCGTCGCATCGCAGCAGTCCGTCAAATCCGCGCCGCATGAACACCGGACCGGAGTCTCCCACATAGACTTCAAGCGAAGCTTTCCCGTCATCACCTTGAGCGCCGCCTCCGGACGTAGATTCATAATCGTCATCCACATATTCACCCTTTATAAAATAAGTCATAGCCTCATGCCGCTGCGACGGCCGTAATACTGCCGCAAGGACAGCCATGGCCGCCATGAATCCTATCACGCACCATTCCACAGTCCCCATCGCTATCCATAACTCTATCATATAGGCAAAGATAGTCATTTTGAGTTGAACTCTTATATCCGCACACACGTTATTTTTCTAAGTCCGACATAATGCCGCGCTCTTGTCCAACTATTTATTATCCGACATGACACCACTGCTCATACCGAGGCACACTCTCGCAGAAATGCTCCTCAACATAATCGACAACGTGCTCACCGCTCTTGGATTGAAGCGTTCGGGCACTGCGGAAGAGATAGTCTACACCATCGTGGTCATAGGAGTGGCCATGCTTATCGGGTGGGCCATACGGAAAGTCATCGTGTTTACTCTGCAGAAGATCGTCTACAGGAGGCGCACACCGGTGATTGAAGATTTCCAGAAACAGGAGATCATCAATAAAAGCAGCCACATAATACCGCCACTCGTATTTCTCGCGCTCATACCTTTCGCATTTGAGACCGATCCGAAGACCCTGTCATATATCGTGCGCATTGTGCTCGTCTACTTCCTGATCGTGCTTGGATGGACCATCTGCGCCGTACTCAACATTGTGTGGGCATTCTATGACAAGCACGAAAACATCAAAAAACTACCCCTGAGAGGCGTGCTGAACATCACCAAAGGACTCGTCTGGATAATTCTATTCATTATCATCATATCCATTGCCGTCAACAAGTCGCCTGGCACCCTTCTGGCTGGACTCGGAGCCTTCGCGGCCGCGCTGATGTTGATATTCAAAGACTCGATATTAGGTTTTGTAGCCGGACTGCAGCTATCGTTCAACGACATGGTGCGCGTAGGCGACTGGATATCCGTCCCCGGCACTATCGCCGACGGTATTGTGACAGACGTGTCGCTGACCACCGTCAAGATCCGCAATTGGAACAACACCACTTTGACCGTACCTCCCTACACTCTCGTGTCCACACCTCTGCAGAACTGGAACAAGATGAAAGAGCGCGGACGCCGGCAGATCGAAAGCTCGCTCCTTATCGACGTGAGTACTGTCTGCCCGGCATCGGACGATCTGCTCGATCGGCTCAAAGGCATCGACTTAATGAAGGAATATATCGAGACCAATCAGCAGTGGGCCTCTGAAGGAAAAGCCACAAGTCTGATGCAGGACAACATACACGTCAACGGAAGCATCGACACGAATCTCGGTCTGTTCCGGGCATACGTCGGACTGTATCTGCGACGCCATCCCTACGTCTCGGTCGATTCCGGAGCCACATGTATGGTCCGTCTGCTCCAGCATACCCCCAACGGCATACCGCTACAGATATTCTGCTATGTCAATACCATCGAATGGATAACTTATGAAGGCATACAGAGCGACATATTCGAGCATCTCATGGCCATAGCCCCAACTTTCGGACTGTCGGCGTTCAGCTCTCCCACCGGAAGGGATATGGTCAACATAGCCAACTCCAATCCAAAAGGAATGCCATATTACGGGACAAGCCCGGTCAATATGCCGGCCTACAACCCACGTACCAACTTCGTAGTTCCGCCGAACACCTCCGGCGACCCCGGCTACACATTCTCCACCGTGGCAACCTATCCAAAAGAGCCACCGGCCCCCGACACCGATCCGGCGGCAAAGCCAGGTACAACACCTCAGACGCACTCTTAATAATAATTAAAATGCGTATAGGAGCGTAAACGCAAAATATTATTGAAAGGTTATAATATTACTATAATTCATTATTTCACTATAATCTCCTGTTTATGAGTAAACGATTCTGGATTCAACTATTTTTGGGACTCATAATGCTACCTTCCCTAAAGGTTACAGCCGCCTCCGTAAAACCCGCGGACGTGCTCGGCGACACCATTCCCGGCCACTGGGTCTATAATGAACACTTCAACCAAGCATTGCCCACTGAAGACAATTGGTGGGCGCGTCTCGACGATCCTGTTCTTGACACGCTCATAACCCTAAGCGAGACCCACAGTGCCGACGTGCTGATAGCGGCACGACGAATCACCATAGCCCGACAGGCCCTCAACTCTGCCCGCGCCGGCTACATGCCGTCAGTCAATCTGAGCGCCGGCTGGAGCAAATCGCGATCATCAGGTGCGCTCGGCGACGAACTCGCTCCGGCATCCGTGGGCGACTACTTCAACCTCGGCCTGAGCATGAGCTGGGAGATCGACGTGTTCGGCAGAATACATGAAAAGTCCAAGCAACAGAAAGCGCTCTGGAATGCTTCGCGGGCCGACTATGCCGCCGTGATGACCACTTTGAGCGCCAACATAGCCAAAGCCTACGTGCAGCTCCGTGTATATCAGGCCCAATGGGCAGTGGCAAAAGAGCACATTGCCTCTCAGGAAAAAATAGTCAAAATCACAGAAGCCCGGCACGAAGCCGGACTTGCCTCGATGCTCGACGTGGCACAATCGCGCCAGGTCTACTATTCCACGCAGGCCTCGATGCCGGTTCTCGAAGCATCTATCCGTAACTCCATCTACGCCATCTGCCTGCTCGTCGGTGTATATCCGCGCGAACTGACCGACATGCTCGGCGATATGCGCGACATGCCCGACTACCAGCAGATCGTTCCCGTAGGAGTCCCGATGGAACTCCTGCGCCGACGCCCCGACATAGTGGCCTCGGAATACCAGCTCGCATCAGCGGCCTCGGCGCTCGGAATAGCCAAGAAGGATTTCCTTCCGACGCTCACCCTCAATGGATCGATCGGCACGTCAGCCCACAAGATCGACAATCTATTCAAGAACCAGAGCCTGACATACGCCATTGCGCCGACTCTGTCATGGACCGTGTTCGACGGCATGAAGCGCAAATACAATGCGGTCACTGCGCGTGAACAGATGGAGATTGAAATACACAACTATAATTCGGCCGTTATGACTGCCGTTGAAGAAGTTGACGCAGCCATATCTTCCTATATAGGCTCGCTTAAGAATATCGACGTGGTCAGACAGGTGATCGAACAGAGCCAGAAGTCGCTCGACCTCTCGGTAGATCTGTACAAGAGAGGGCTGTCGCCGTTCAACAATGTAGTGACGGCACAGTTGTCGCTCCTTGAATATCAGAACACGCTTATTTCATCAAAAGGCAACGCCTTGACCTCGCTTATAGCCCTCTACGAAGCACTGGGCGGCGGATGGGATGCATCGGTAATTGAATAACACTTTAAAACATATATAACGAAATGAGACATTCGACATACATACGGTTAGCCGTGACCGGGATAGGACTGGTGGTCATGGCCTCATGCGGCCACAAGACCGCCGACAAGAGATCCGAAGAGATTATGAGCGTCAATGTTGAGACGCCCGTCGTGGACTCCGTAACGCTCCACAAGACATATCCAGGCGTGGCCTACGCCAATGCCACAGCCAAGATAGTAGGACGCGTCAACGGACAGCTTCTTTCCAAGACATACACAAGCGGGGCGCTTGTGAAGAAGGGCGACGTGCTCTTCACCATCGAATCGTCATCATACCGCGATGCCGTACAGCAGGCGCAGGCCGCACTGACCACGGCCAAAAGTGAATATGAATATGCCTCAAACCAGTATGCGGCCATGAAGAAGGCACTCGAGAGCGATGCCGTATCGCAGATGGACGTCATACAGGCAAAAAGCAATATGGAAAAAGCCGAAGCCGCCATTAAGAATGCGCAGGCCACCCTGAGCGATGCCCAGACAAAGCTCGGCTACTGCACCGTAAGGGCACCGTTCACCGGACATATATCATCATCGACTGTCGACCCCGGGTCATACATCAGCGGCGAGGGTGCTCCGATGGAACTTGCCACCATATACGACGACTCGGCCATAAGCATCGACTTTTCAATCGAAAATGCCCAGTATGAATCAATGATCGGAAAAACCGGAAAGATCGACAGCGACATATACAAAAAGGTGCCGCTGACATTCGAAGAACCTCTGGCCCATCAATATTTCGCCAACCTGACATATCTGTCGCCCTCGGTCGATACCGGCACTGGAACCATACTCCTCAAAGTAGGGCTCAAGAATCCTTACGGAGAGTTGAAGCCGGGCATGTACATTACAGTCAATCTGCCGTACGGCACCAACGACAAAGCCATACTCGTAAAGGATGCCGCCTTAGGCACCGACCAGCAGGGAAAATACCTATATGTGGTCGGCGACTCTAACCGCGTGGTCTATACGCCCGTCAAAGTCGGCGACATATACCAGGATTCCCTGAGGATAGTCACCGACGGTATCACACCGCAGTCGAGGTATGTGACCTCCGCGCTCCTAAAAGTCCGCGACGGAATGGAAATAAACCCAATATTGAAAAACTAATCACACGGCCATGTTTTCAAAATTTTTCATCGACCGGCCTATATTTGCCACAGTACTGGCTATACTGATGGTGATAGCGGGTCTGATCACCATATCGACGCTTCCGGTAGCACAATATCCGGACATCACACCGCCGACAGTCAATGTCAGCGCCACTTATCCCGG
The DNA here is from genome assembly GCA_947567425.1 of uncultured Porphyromonadaceae bacterium. GTDB lineage: Bacteria > Bacteroidota > Bacteroidia > Bacteroidales > Muribaculaceae > Muribaculum. The sequence continues at coordinate 91,891 of CANOLV010000008.1, forward strand.
AGCCAACGCTTCCACGATAGCCCGCACCGTGGGCGTCCCGATCGAGGAGCAGGTCAACGGAGTGGAGGACATGCTCTACATGAGCTCAACCTCCAGCTCCGACGGCAGCTACAACCTGACCGTCACATTTAAGCAGGGCACCGACATCGACCAGGCCGCCATCAACGTACAGAACCGCCTGTCATTAGCACAGTCGCAGCTCCCTACACAAGTGGTCGAACAAGGGCTGCAGGTCAACAAGGAGTCGACCAATATCGTGCTGTTCTGCGCCCTGACTGGCGACAAAGAGCATGACTATGACGCGCTGTACCTGACCAACTATGCCAACATCAATCTCGTCAACGCCCTCGCACGAGTGGAAGGTGTAGGAGGAGTCGACGCTTTCGGAGGCGGCAACTACAGCATGCGTGTATGGCTCGACCCTGAAGCCATGAGAGCGAGAGGCCTGACTCCGGGCGACGTCCGCCAGGCAATCGAATCACAGAACATGGAAGTGTCGGCCGGATCGGTCGGCGCCGCGCCTAACCCCTCAGGCGACGCATTCCAGTTTACGCTCACCTCGCAGGGACAACTGTCAAGTGCGGAAGAATTCGAGAATATAATACTCCGCTCCAACAACGGCGCACTTCTGCGTCTGAAGGACGTAGCCCGTGTGGACCTCGGCAGCATCAGCTACGCGGCCACGACAAAAGTGTCCGGCCACGAGGCCGCGCTGCTCGGCATCAAACAGTTGCCCGGAGCCAACGCGCTGTCAGTGTCCAAAGCCGCAAAAGCCGAGCTTGAAAATCTCGCCAAATACTTTCCTCCGGGCGTGAAGTACAGCGTGGTGCTCGACACTTCGGAATTCGTGACCGCCTCCATTGACGAAGTACTCGTCACCTTTGTGGAGACCACTCTGATCGTGCTTGTGGTGATACTCATATTCCTTCAGAACTGGAGAGCCGTGGTCATACCTATGCTCACGATTCCCATTTCGCTCATAGCTACCTTCGCGGTGATGAAAATCGCAGGATTTACCATCAACACCCTGACACTGTTCGGTCTTGTACTTGCCATAGCCATCGTGGTCGACGACGCGATAGTGGTGGTCGAGGACTGTGCCCGGCTCGTGGACGAAGGACGGCTGTCAAGACGCCAGGCCGCCGAAAAGGCTATGCAGGAACTCACAGGCCCTGTGATCGGCGAAGTGCTCGTGCTCCTGTCTGTGTTTATCCCCACCGCATTTGTCAGCGGCATAACCGGCGAGCTCTACAAGCAGTTTGCACTCACTATCGCCATATCTACGGCATTCTCCGGATTCAACGCATTGACGTTTACCCCAGCCATGTGCGCGCTCTTCCTTACCCCGCGCAACAAGAACACCCGCAATCCGATATACCGTGTGTTCAACAAAGGCTACAACGCAGTCGAATCGTTCTACGGACGATGCGTCGACAAGATGCTCCGCCATGCAGGAGTGTCGCTGGGGGTGTTCATCATACTTGCGGCCGCAGGTATAGCGGCATTCCTTTACTGGCCCACAAGCTACGTTCCGGAAGAGGACCAAGGCTACTTCCTTTCATCAATACAGCTTCCCGAAGGAGCATCGCTTGAACGCACCGAAAAGGTGGTCAACGACCTTTCCGACCGCATCTGCAAAGAAGTGCCGGAAGTCAAGGATGTCATGGCCATATCCGGATTCTCTTTCATGGGAGGAGGAGCTTCGTCCAACATGGGCAGCCTCTTCGTGGTGCTTAAACCTTGGAAAGAGCGCAAGAGCAAGGATCAGAGCATATTCTCCGTGATCGACAAGGTAAACGAACTCAGCGCGTCATATCAGGAAGCAATAATATTCTCTGTCAATCCACCCGCACTTCCGGGCATAGGCATGTCGTCAGGACTGGAAATGCAGCTGCTTGACATCAACAATCTCGGCGCGGGACGGCTCAAACAGGCAGTGCAGGACGTTATCGCGGCCACCGCAAAGAATCCGAAGATAAAGAGCGTGACGACACTTTACGAAGGCGAAGTGCCTCAATACAAGATCAACATCGACCGCGAAAGAGCCAAAATCGAGGGTTTGGCCATGAGCGACATATATGCCACCCTCGGCGCATACATGGGCGGAAGCTATGTCAACGACTTCAGCGACTTCGGACGCGTGTACCAGGTGACCATCCAAGGCGACGACGCGGCCCGAGGCAACATTGAGGACGTGATGAAGCTGAGTGTGCGTAATTCATCAGGCAAAATGGTACCGTTCGCGGCATTCTCATCGCTCGAACAGTCAATGGGAGTTCCGCTCGCATCGCGCTACAACATGTACGGAACTGCGTCGATCACCGCCACACCCGCTGACCATGTGAGTTCAAGCGACGCCATCAAGGCCATGGAAGAGATTGTAGGCGAAACGCTTGGCACCAACTATTCATACGCTTGGACCGGACTGGCATATCAGGAGACTCAGTCAGGCACCACGGTCACCATTGTGTTCATATTCGCCATAATACTGACGCTGCTTGTACTCGCCGCGCAGTATGAGAGCTGGACCGACCCCGTGGCTGTCATACTGTCGATGCCTATAGCCATTCTCGGCACCATAATCGGATGTCTGGTCATGTCGCAGAGCATCAGCATCTACACCCAGATCGGACTGATTCTACTGCTCGGACTGTCGGCGAAAAATGCGATTCTGATAGTGGAATATGCCACATACTTCCGCAAATCCGGATTGCCCATCATCAAGTCGGCCCACGACGCGGGTGTCATCCGCTTCCGCCCGATTATGATGACCGCCATAGCCTTCATCTTCGGCGTAATGCCGATGATGTTCGCCACCGGAGCCGGAGCCGAAAGCCGCATATCGCTTGGTTCGGCAGTGGTATGGGGCATGCTTCTCAATGCTGTAGTGGGAATTCTGTTCGTGCCCAACTTCTGGGAGCTGATGCAGTCGCTGCAGGAGAAAGTGTTTGACAAGATGTTTTCTGATGTCGACAAGATACCGGCCGGAAGCACCGACGGCAATCCGTCACAGAATACAGGCGGCACCAACGACCTGATATAAAACTACTGATAAACCATGCTACCGGGTGCATGGATGCATAGATGCGGCACCTATGCACTCGGGGCAACATATTCAGACCTTATTTATTTTCTCTGTATGGAACAGATTATAAACATTAAACGGGCATACGAACCCGCAACTCCCGATGACGGGTTCAGGATATACATCGACCGGCTGTGGCCGAGAGGTCTATCGCATGAGACATTCCATTATGATTGGTGGGACAAGGAGATTGCCCCTTCAACCGAACTGCGCGAATGGTTTCACGCTAATCCTCAGACAGAATGGACGGAATTCGAGAAGCGATACAGACAAGAATTACTGTCGAATCCGGCCTTTGCCAATCTTAAGAAAGCGATTGGAGATAAGTCAAAAGTCACACTCCTTTACTCGTCCCATGACATAGCGCACAACAATGCCGTAGTCCTACATGATTTGCTTGTATCGGACAATAGCTTCAAGCAAAATTGATTCTCACCGGAGTTATGTAATGATATGAAGGATAGCGGCTGCCGGATGATAGAAGATCATTCTCGGCCCAGAATAGCGCATCACCAACCTGATGCGCTCTTTCATATCCTGGCGGTAACAATGCACCGTGCATTTGCGGCAACTGGTCTTGTTCTCGCCGAAAGGACAATTCGCCAGACGCTTCCCGGCATACTCCAACAAAGCCGCGCAATCGGCACACAACTCCCGATTGCCCTCCCGATGTCGGCAATATATCCGAATCATCTGCGCCACAGTCTTCTGTTCACGTTCAATTCGTGTCATTTCGTTGATGTCTGTACACTGTTTATGAGATCCATTTTAGCTTCCGTATAACCATCACTCACGGTTCATAGAATTGAATATAGTTAGGGGCTTCACTGATATTGTCATATTGAACAATTGATATGTGAAAAACTTCTATAACGTGTCGGCTCGAGGTTGAGTTTGCCGACAGCTCGAAGCATCTTCCGCAACGATGTGACAAGTTCCTGGCTCTCTTGAAGGAGATTAAGATACACATAAGCCACAGTCATGTCGGAAGCGTCGCCGTTATGCAAATGGGCATAAACATCTTTTGAATTTTTTGACAGCTCAAACTTTACCGATTCACATCGCCTTCTGAGAATGTCTATAGTCTCCAGATTATTATCGTCAACTGCGGTTACCGCCTCCCGGAATATAGTACATACCTCCTGGCATATCGCAGACAGCGAATCGTGAAACTGTCCGGGGAGCGGAGTGAAGTTATTATCGACATGTTCCTTGCACGCCTCGTTTATACGCCGTAGGTTGTATGTCATAGACATCGCCATGTTGTTGCTCAGATGAAACCACGTACTCTTTTCCATGGCAGTCTGCGGAGATGCCTTTCTGAAGCACAAGGTCAGTTTGCGACGCTGCCCTTTCAATACATCCTTTTCGGTTATAAGAGACTTTTCCGCCATTGAAAGAAGCTTACCGCTATCATTGATAAAACCGTTTATAACATCCTTGTAAACCTCCGAGGCAAACGTCAAGAACATCTTTTGCTTCTCATTTATATATATTTTCAACAATGGCCAGACATCAGCCTCGCTGTTTGTCGAAAGTATTGTCTGAAAAAGAGTATCGTTTTCGACTTCTCTTGCCTTCTTATTGAACCGTAGATGGCTTCTAATGAGCACAGCAAGAGCTATAGCCCCGCCTGCTATCATCACAGGCACACCACCCATGTGCATAAGGCATACCACTATTCCGGCACCTATAAATGCTACACCAGCCGTAATAAACCATCCGCCTATTACAGAAATTACACCCGTAACACGAAATACCGCACTTTCGCGACTCCATGCCCTGTCGGCAAGAGATGTACCCATCGCTACCATGAACGTGACAAAAGTGGTGGACAACGGCAACTTCATTGAAGTACCCCATGCGATCAGCATACCGGCAAGCATCAGATTCACCGATCCCCTTACAAGGTCGAAAGCCGCGCCCTCTTCCGTCTGCTGGACAGACGTGTCCATACGGCGCGAGATCCAAAGCTTCACCCTACCCGGCGTATGGTCATTCACCCATGAGAATGCATTTATCGCCTGGCGCACAAGAGCACGACCTATTCTTGAAGAACCGAAAAGCTCATCGCCCTGACTTTGGGAACTTAAACCCACCGTAGTCTGTGTCACCTGCCGGGCCTTTTTTGAAGTGGCAAGCGAAACCACCATTATCATTCCCGCTCCCACCAAGAAATAAAACGGAGTCTGTGCCGGACCATTAAGGCCTCCCATCATAAATCCCTGAAAATCTCCGGATCCATTGGCGGCATAGTCCTGATAAGCGGCAAGCGAGGTCAACGGAACTCCTACAAAGTTCACAAGATCATTTCCGGCAAAAGCCATCGCAAGGGAGAATGTGCCGAGGAGCACAACTACTTTGAAAACATTCACCTTCATAAAATGCAGCAACTGCATCAATAGCGTAAACCCCACGAGGCAATACATCAGCAACGGGACAGTATGGACATCGATCCATGCCTTCAGATCCGGAGTCATTATAGTCATCTCCTTGACTCCTTTAATCAGCATGAAATATATTATAGCTGTACAGGCAACTCCACCGAACAGTCCGACTTTCCATTTCATCCGGCTCTTATATTCAAAAGTAAAAATCAGACGGGATAAAAACTGAACCACAGTGCCAAATATAAACGCTATCGCCACTGAAAGAAAAATGCCGAGAATTACAGACAATGCCTTCTCTGTATTTAAAAGATCGCCTATTCCAAGAGTACTTTCCGGAGCAGCCAACTTAAACAATGCCACTACAAAAGTGGCGCCAAGTAACTCAAACACCAATGAAACGGTGGTAGATGTCGGCATTCCGAGCGAATTGAATATGTCGAGCAAGATAATGTCTGTCACCATAACTGCCATAAAAATAGCAATCACATCGTAGAACGACAGATTTTCAGGCCTGAATATGCCATGTCGGGCCACATCCATCATGCCGTTGCTCATTGCCGCCCCGATAAACACTCCTATCGCGGCCACTGCCATAACACGCTTGAATGTCGCCGCCCTGGAACCAATCGCCGAGGAAAGAAAATTCACAGCATCGTTGCTGACTCCCACCGACAAATCGAAAATAGCCAACAAGAAAAGAAATATTACTATTCCGAGAAAAATAATGTCCATATAATACTGAATATTGATTACGCAAAATTCAGTATTTTATGTTGCGTAAAAATAAATATTATGTTGCGTTTTTGTTAACCAAGTCTGAAATCAAACCGCAAACCTCCGTCATTAACAACCTTTATATCGCCACCATGTATCGTAACGGCATTTTTCACAATGGAAAGACCGAGTCCGGTGCCTCCTTTCTGCCGGGAACGCCCCTTGTCGACACGATAAAAACGCTCAAACAGATGTCCTAAATGTTCTTCTGCCACTCCGCATCCATTGTCACGGAATGTAAAGTTACCGGAATTGTCAGAATAGATTCTAATTTCCGAACCTCCGCTGTAGGCGATGGCATTATCTATCAGATTGCGGAACACCGACTCCAGTAACTGACGGTTGCCGTTTATCTCCAACTTCGCCACATCACATACAATTTTCATATCCGTCTTCATTCTCTCCGCGTCGACGACACTGCTGATTAAATCGGATATCTCGATTCTCTCTCTTTCGATTACGCTTGCACCGTCATCCATCCTCGTAATGGAAGCTACATCTTCAAGCATGGCAGTCAAGCGATCCGTGTCGGCACAGATGAGACTTATGAACTTTTTTCTCTTTTCTTCTGACAATTCCGGATGATCACGCAACAGATCGGCGCATAACTTTATTGAAGCTACAGGAGTCTTCAACTCATGGTTGATATTGTTGGTCAACTGCTTTTTCAAGCGAATTTTATCTCGCTCCTGCCTTATCGCCTCTTGATGTCTCTCATCTCTTTGAAGATAGAGTCTCACTATATTTCCTGCGATATTGCCAAGCTCATCGTGCGGGAATGCCCAATCCTCGTATATATGTTCGCCTTTACGTGCCTTCTCGGCAAAATTATTAAGATTTACGATACTCGTCGAAATCCTACGGGCTATGAAATATCCGACAAGACTGACCACCAATGTGACCATAATCATTATCCATATAAATGACATGTCGGCCTGAAGGAAATCCTGAAGCGTATGGTCGTATGGAGCGGCGCTTCTGATCACTGTGCCGTTTCCGGCAAGAGTGGCGGAATAGAAATATTCGGTGTCGTCACTGATTGATTTTCGACCCACCGCGTAACCGGATCCTAATTTACGGGCTTCAATCACTTCCGGACGGTTGTTATGGTTTGATTCCGGAAATGGGGTATTGCTGTTATTATCATACAATACCCGCCCCGACCTATCAATCAATGTCAACCGTAGACCGTCTACCGGAGCCTCTATACGCAGAGCGACGGAACTTATATCCTCCCCCTTCTCCATGTCATCCAATATCCGGTCGTTGTGCATCTGAAGTTCCATATTCATCAGTTCCGTACGGAAAGTCTTTTCCCGACGGTACTGGAATATGGTAAACACCAACACAAGCATCCAGCAGAGAGCAAGAAGCGAGAACAAGACCTTGTGATGAAATGAAAATTTAATCTTGCCAGCCATAGCCATATCCCGAACGGTTTACTATATTTTTGCCGTATGGCACTATCTTACCCCTCAATCGGGCGATATGGACATCTACCGACCTATCGGCCACCACGCTGTGCTCCGGCCAAATACGGTCGAAGAGTTCCTCTCTTGAGAATATCCGTCCGGGGTGCTCAAGAAAAAGAGCAAGCAGCTCAAATTCCTTTTTGGGCAACTTGACCGGCACGCCATTTACCTCACAGACGAGAGTCGTTCGGTCACAGACAATACTCTTCGGCTTATTCGGGCTGGTACGCCTCAGAACAGCGGCTATCCGCGCAAGCACATTTTTAATTGAATACGGTTTGGGGATATAGTCGTCAGCTCCGAGATTCAATCCTGCCACCATCTCATCGTCGGAATCTTTAGCTGTAAGGAATATTATGGGAATGCCTGATGTCGCCGGATCATTCTTAAGGACCTCAACCATTTCAATGCCGCTCATCCCATCCATCATTATATCAAGCAGGATAAGATCATATTTACTCAAATCAAGGGCAAACGCTTCTTCCGAATTTTGTACGGCATACGCTTCATAGCCTTCAAGCTCAAGATAAGCCTGAAGTCCGGTGCGAAGAGACTCTTCATCATCGACTATAAGTATCCTATATTTATCCATACTGTTTTTTTGCCTACGGCATTATTAAACTACAACACTCTTAACGGGTAAGCAGATTTCCATGCAACCGCAAAATTAACCAAATATCCCGAATCGACAAGCGACACGCCGGCAGCTACTGAAGCCGGAACCGGTCTATAAGCAAATTAGTCAAAAAATATCCCCTCCTAAAAAATGACTCGTCGGGAGATTTTTACTTAAAATATAATAAAGCGGAGGCTTAGAGCGTTATAAGAATAGATTAACGAATTAATTAAGTTAGCCTATGGATAAAAAATCTACTCCATCAAACCACACTTCGATGTCTGTCCCGACGGAAGACGGTCATGCCGTAAAGGAGGCTCCTCGACGCTCTACACTCGAGTTTATCCGCCAATTTGCAAGGTGCTACCATTTTGAGCCACGGCTTTCCGCTCCTCTTGGCAACATGATCATCAATTGATACGCCGGCTTACGGCGGCACAAAGCATCAATTAACAAAAAGACACGCTCCAGTAATCTTGACAGATTCCGGAGCGTGTCTTTTTGTTGCTGAATGAACCGGTTATTTCTTGAACGGCTCAGACTTTACATACACCTTGTAGTCCTTTATAGCGCCGGGCACTTCGCTCTCCATTCGCGGAAGATACTGTATGCCGGAAAGCTTGTGGACAGCACCAAGATCTATTACCACGGCATGTGGGAACTTAACACCGTCCTCAGTGCTCCAATATGTCGATTCCTGCAGGTCGAATGTCTTATCGGCCGAACGGTTGACACGGGCTACATCTTCGCTGTCGGCATAATCCACTATCCAGGGTTCACGTGAAAGACGCTGTCCCTTGTCGTCGAGCACATACATCTCGGCTATGCACGCAAGGTCTTTACCGTCAATGGCGTTGAGCGCCTCAAGGCATACGTAGCGTCCGGTGACAGGTTTGTCGAAACGCGCTTCCTGCCATCCGTTGCCCGGCTTGAACGAACCTGCGAGAACCGGACGGTCGGCGGAAAGGTCGAGCGATTCGCCCTCGGCACGGTGAGTGAGGGGCTTCTGGACAAGAAGCTGATCGAGAAGCGGAGCGGCGAGACCCTCCGACTTGACATCGCGCGGGCCCATGATGTCGAATACTACAATCTCATTCTCGCCCTTCTTCAGCCAGCATCCCGGAGTATAGAGAGTCTGTTGCGGACCGATCTCCCATATTCTGCCGAGCGGATGACCGTTGACATAGACAAGACCCTTGCCCCAGGTCTCGAAATTGAGGAATGTGTCCGATGGCTTCTTCACATTGAAAGTACCGCGGTAAACTCCGATCGGCATACGTCCGTTGTCGCCAGGAGTAAATGCACCTACCGGGAAGAATTCCATCGACTCATAGAACTCCAGATTGTCCGGAAGCGGGAACATCTCCCAATTTTTCAGATCGCAGACATATTCATAGCCCTCGCGGTCGACAGTAAGAGTGACGTTGTCGGTGATACCCTTATAGTCCTTGATGGCACGTCCGAAGTTGATGCGGCCCATGGCTTCGACAAGTATGTCAAGTGTGTCACCCTTCTTAGTGGCGGGGAGCTGAAGCATCTTCTCTCCATTGCGGCGGTCAAGTTTGCCTACATACTTTCCGTTGACGAAAACCTGTGCATAGTCATGTGCATCATTGACCGTAAGAGCCGCGCCGCTTTCAAGCGTGGGCAATTGCGTGCGGTAGAGCACGCTACCGAATCCTTGGTCGATATCTTCAAAAGTCTTCAGTTCTTCCGTAGAGATGCTCTTCGGAAGACTGTTGAACAGCGGAGCCACTTCGGTAAGCTTGAATTCCGGAACGGCGACTGGCTTAATCAACGCCGGTACTTTCGGTAATTTCTTCCCATCGGCATACTTGGCCAATGTCTCGCGTAGCTGCCAGTACTTGGGAGTGGTCTGACCAGACTCGCTTATAGGAGCGTCGTAGTCGTAAGAGGTCACGTCGGGAGCAAAGCCGGGAGAATTGGCTCCTGCCCAATGACCCCAGTTGGTGCCGCCGTGCGTCATATACAAACTGAATGAAATACCTTTTGACAACATCTCGTCGATGCCGGCTATCATATCCTCGGCAGGACGGGTCTCATGGTTGGCACCCCACTTGTCAAACCATCCGCTCCAAAACTCGCTACACATAAGCGGACTGTCGGGACGCAACTCCTTCAAGCGGGCAAATTGCTGATCAATATTGGCTCCCGTGCCGAAATTCATTGTCCAGATAAGGTCGTCAAGACCGTTGTTGGTAAAGTTGGACGACCAGTCGCACTGGAAGAGAGTCACATCGCCGAAATTCTTGCGCACTATATCGCGTATTGTCGACACATACTCTTTATCGATTCCGTATGAACCATATTCGTTTTCGACCTGAACCATGATGATCGGGCCGCCGTCCTTGATCGTAAGTCCCTCGACCTGCTTGGCAACCTGCTCCTCAAACAGTCCTACCCTCTCTACGAAATACGGATCCATCTCGCGCAGACGTATGTCCTTTTTCTTCAAAAGCCACCAGGGCAGTCCTCCCATCTCCCACTCGGCACATACGTAGGGGCCGGGGCGTAGAATGACATACATGTCATTTTCCTTGCACAGGCGGACAAACTCAGCCAAGTCGTTTTGACCTTCAAAATCATAAACACCGGGCTGAGGCTCATGCGCATTCCAGAACACATAGAGGCATACAGTGTTCATGCCTAAAGCCTTACACATCTTAATGCGCTGGTCCCAATACGGTTTGGGGATACGCGGATAATGAAGCTCGGCGGCTTTCACCACAAAAGGCTTTCCATTGAGCATAAAAGCACCCTTGCCGGCCTCAAACGTCTGGGATGCCGAAACAGCATCCCTAACAGCATCAGCATGGCATGCTATCGGAAGCATTCCGCATAGAGCCGCCGAAAGTACCATACTTTTTACTATCTTGTTCATAAAACAGGAGGTATTTGGATTTAAAATTAATTGTATTTTTTACAAAAGTATATAAAAAAAACCACATTTCAGACATCTATGTCCAAAATGAATGCCAAACACCTGCTTTTATGACTTTTGCAACTGGAAAGGGGTATCCCATTGCCGCCAAGACAGCGAGACACCCCCGTCCAATCACAATGACCGCCTCGCGGCCTATTTTAATATTATCTTGTGAGTCTTGGTCAGCGAGGGTGTCACGACAAAGTATACTCCGGGGGAAAGCGCCGAGGCATCGATGACCGACGAATCGGCAATCCGCAGACAATCACGTCCGGACATATCTACAATCCGAACATCCGCACACTTACGCGGGAGATAAACCGTCCGGCCACTGACACGCAGGCCAGACAGCTCTTCCACTTCGTCAATACCGACAGTGGTGCCTTTAGCCGACAGTTTATAAAGCCCGAGTCCGCCGTTCGGCACATAAACCACAAGACGCCCGTCGGAAGTCTGCCCGTCGTCGGGAATATAGGCTGCATTACATCCCTGAATGCGAGTGTCGGAGAATCCTTGAGGGTTGATGTTCCACAACGGCTTTACTCCGGCAAACGAAAATGTCTCCGGCAATTCAGCAAGCTGTACGCTCGACCCGCGTTCATTTCTTCTACCGTACGCCAGCACCGGCTTCCCTCCGACAGACACCACCGATACTCCTATCGGTGAATCCGACAGGGTATTCTGCATCCCCTTGGGAGCATCGGTAAGCGATGTCTGCAACTGACATATATTGTCGCTCCCCTCTGGAACGGCATACAAAGTCGGGCTAAAAAGAACATCATTTGCGGCAGGTATGGCCTGAAAGTAGAATTTATCCTCGCTGACCGGAACAATCTTGGGCGACTGAAGAAGGACATGAAGCATAGGATCCACCTCGGAATGAGAAAAATCTGTAATCTTGCAAGACCTCACGGTAACGCTTCCATCAACATAATGCCATCTATAGACCGGCACCTCAAGATTATTCATTCGGACTTCCGAATCATTGCTTCCCGCAGCACCCCAAAGATAGTAATCCTTAGACTTAATCGAACCGCTGACCATACAGTATCTCATATAATCAGGCGTAACAGGTACTGTAAACTCACCTTCCAACTTTGACAGCACCACATCACAGCCGTCCTGAGTCACCACATTATCCAGATCGACCGTGTAAAGTCTAATCTTATTTCCCGCCGCACCGTCGGAACTCCAGACTATCGATGATGTAAAATACACCGTTCCGTCGGCATCCTCGCCGATAAGCGTCATCAAGTCATAATCAGGGTAGTCATCTCCGCTATCCTGCCTTACGCGTAACATCGGCAAAGTAGCTCCCGTGGCAAGATCATAGCGGTCAATCCACACCTGCTTCTTATCATACTTCCAACTCGACACATAATACGAACCTCTCGACACATATATCGTATTGCCACGCACCACCATGCCATGATTATTTGTGTAATCAGTGCTCGGCTCATAAAATATCCCCATCTTGCCACAGTAAGGTGCATTTGCCCACTCAATCCTCGCGTCGTTCTTCTCTGTACGGAGCCAAATTGATTCCAGACTAAGCTCTGTCTCGTCAGACAACTCGACATCGTCATAAAAAGTAGGATCAGTCTTCACTGAATATTCGCCCGGCTGTGCGGAGCCGAATTCCATTCTCGTTCCGTCGGCCGGCTCGACCATCGCACCCGTAGCATCCGCCGCACGCCAATAATATACTCCGGCCTCTATATCCTCAGACTTCAGAGTGTATTCATAGTTCAAACTACCCTTTTTAAGAGCAAAAAGATATTTTACCCTTGAGAAATCTTTGTCAAGCGACAACTCAACATGCGGATACTTAAGCTTTTTACTGTTAGCCACAAGCGTAAAACGGCACTCATCGCCTTTTATATCACAATAGGTTGTAACTAAGTCACCGCTTGTCGCGGCACCGACAGATAGCCATGGCACAAAAATAAAGTAAGAGACTACCATAACGCAGAGACATACTCCACGAATGGCATGAAAAGGAGAGATAATTTTCACTTCTAATAAATTTTAGGGTAGTAAATTAATAAAATTAACTGAATAAATGCAAATATAGATAATCGATTTCGTCCACACAAGCAAAAGCAACAAACAAAGAATGAATTAATAAAAATTCACAGAGCTGTACGAGGCACTCGCCACCGTTTAATCCAGCCGAACACCTCCTCACAATGTATGCGTGACATATTCCAAGGCAAATCGCGATATACACCTACCCCTCGCAAATACCACCGCAGGCTCCTAATCTGGTACATGGAGCCAGGGCGATGCAGGACGTTGATGGCCGAAGGCTTGTAGCCGGGTAC
>CANOLV010000009.1 GCA_947567425.1 uncultured Porphyromonadaceae bacterium
TGAAGGAAGCTAAGGAACTCGTTGACGGTGCTCCCAGCACAGTTAAGGAAGGTCTTGCTAAGGCCGACGCTGAAGGTCTTAAGAAGCAGTTGGAAGAGGCCGGCGCTGAAGTTGAACTTAAATAATACTGCCTGTTAATCAGGTATATGGGTTAAGAATCATTCTTTAGGTGATTCTTAACCTTTTTGTGCTATATTTTAGTCAAGTTCATTCCTTAACGTTTTTTATTAATGTCAGTTCCATCTAAAAAACCACGTATAAATTTTACATCGGTAAAGAATCCCCTTCCGTATCCCGACTTTTTGGAAGTGCAGCTTAAGTCGTTCCAGGACTTTCTACAGCTCGACACTCCTCCTGAGAAGCGCAATAACGAGGGGCTTTATAAGGTGTTTGCCGAGAATTTCCCTATTGTGGACACGCGTAATAATTACGTGCTTGAGTTTCTCGACTACTATATCGATCCGCCGCGCTACACCATTGCTGAGTGTCTTGAAAGGGGATTGACCTATAGTGTGCCGCTTAAGGCTAAATTAAAACTTTACTGTACAGACCCCGATCACGAGGATTTTGAACCGAAAATTCAAGATGTATATCTGGGATCAATTCCCTACATGACTGCACAGGGCACATTCGTGATTAACGGTGCCGAGCGTGTTGTCGTGTCGCAGCTGCACCGTTCGCCCGGTGTATTTTTCGGTCAGAGCACGCATGCCAATGGAACGAAGCTCTATTCGGCCCGTATCATCCCGTTCAGGGGTTCCTGGATAGAATTCGCTACTGACATTAATAACGTCATGTATGCCTATATTGATCGTAAGAAGAAGCTCCCCGTGACTACTCTTCTCCGTGCTATAGGCCTTGAAAGCGATAAGGATATCATTGAGATTTTCGGACTTGCTGAAGAAGTCAAAGTCAACCGTACCAACCTTAAGAAGGCTGTCGGCCGTAAGCTGGCCGCACGCGTGCTTAAGACTTGGGTTGAGGACTTCGTCGACGAAGATACCGGTGAGGTTGTCTCTATTGAGCGTAATCAGGTCGTGATCGACCGTGAGACTGTTCTCGAGGAGGAGCACATCGACGAGATCATTGATGCCGGAGCGCAGACCGTGCTCTTGCACAAGGAGGACGCTAACACAAGCGACTACTCGATCATCTTCAACACCCTTCAGAAAGATACAAGTAACTCCGAAAAGGAGGCTATACAATATATATACAGGCAGCTGCGCAACGCGGAGCCGCCGGATGATGCATCGGCCCGTGAAGTCATCACTAACCTGTTCTTCTCGGAGAAGCGTTACGACCTCGGTGAGGTAGGACGCTACCGCATCAATAAAAAGCTCGGTCTTGGAACTTCGATGGATGTGAAAGTCCTTACCAAGGAGGATATCATCGCCATCATAAAGTACCTTATCGAGTTGATCAACTCTAAGACTGACGTGGACGATATCGACCACTTGAGCAACCGTCGCGTGCGTACAGTCGGTGAGCAGCTTTATAATCAGTTTGGCGTGGGTCTTGCCAGAATGTCGCGCACCATACGTGAACGCATGAATGTGCGTGACAATGAGGACTTCACTCCGATTGACCTTATCAATGCGAAGACTATTTCGTCGGTTATCAACACCTTCTTCGGTACGAACGCACTGTCGCAGTTCATGGACCAGACCAACCCTCTGGCTGAAATGACCCACAAACGCCGTATGTCGGCTCTCGGCCCCGGCGGTCTGTCGCGTGAGCGTGCAGGTTTCGAGGTGCGCGACGTGCACTATACCCACTATGGCCGTCTGTGTCCTATCGAGACGCCTGAAGGTCCTAACATCGGTCTTATTTCTTCGCTTTGCGTATACGCGAAAATCAACGACCTTGGATTCATTGAGACTCCTTACCGCAAGGTAGACAAAGAGAATGCCAAGGTCAATATAAATAATGATGAGATTGTCTATCTGACAGCCGAGGTAGAGGAGGGTAAGATAATTGCCCAGGGTAATGCTCCCCTTGCCGACGACGGTTCGTTTATCCGTGACCGTGTGAAAGCACGTCTCGATGCCGACTTCCCGATTGTCGCTCCTAACGAGGTTGACCTCATGGACGTTTCTCCTACACAGATTGCTTCTATCGCCGCATCATTGATTCCGTTCCTTGAACATGACGACGCTAACCGTGCGTTGATGGGATCGAACATGATGCGCCAGGCTGTGCCTCTGCTTCGTTCAGAAGCGCCTATCGTAGGTACCGGCCTGGAGGGTCAGCTTATACGTGATTCGCGCACTCAAATCACTGCCGAGGGCGACGGTGTCATCGAATATGTCGATGCAACTGTGATCCGTATACGCTATGACCGTACTGAGGATGAAGAGTTTGTGGCATTTGAGGATGCAGTCAAGGAATATCGCATACCCAAATTCCGCATGACCAACCAAAGCACCACCATCGACCTCCGTCCTATATGCGAGAAGGGACAGCGTGTGACTGCCGGACAGATTTTGACCGAAGGTTACTCGACTGAAAACGGTGAGTTGGCGCTCGGACGCAACCTGAAGGTGGCTTTCATGCCATGGAAGGGTTATAACTATGAGGATGCTATCGTGCTCAACGAACGTGTCGTTCGCGAGGATATCCTGACTTCTGTGCATGTCGACGACTATACGCTCGAAGTACGCGAGACTAAGCGCGGTATGGAAGAGCTTACAAGCGACATCCCCAATGTCAGCGAGGATGCAACTAAGGATCTTGACGAACGAGGCATAATCCGTGTGGGTGCGCATGTCGCTCCGGGCGACATAATTATCGGTAAGATCACGCCTAAGGGTGAATCTGATCCGACACCTGAAGAGAAGTTGCTTCGTGCTATCTTCGGCGACAAGGCCGGTGATGTAAAGGATGCGTCTTTGAAGGCTACCCCCTCTTTGAAGGGTGTGGTTATCGGCACCAACCTGTTCTCTCGCGCGGCTAAGAAAAAGAAGACCAAGAGCGCAAATGCCCAGCTCCCCAAACTTGACGAGGAGTATGAGGAAAAGCAGGCTCAGCTTCTTGACGTGCTCGTCGACAAGTTGATGGTGCTGACGTCCGACAAGCCTTCGCAGGGCGTTAAGGACTTCCTCGGAGCTGATATTATCGCCAAGGGAGCCGATTTCACTCCGGGTGCGTTGCGCGGCATCAACTACGACACTGTAAATCTGTCAAAGTGGACGGCCGACGACCATGCAAATGAACTCATCCGCTCAACTATCGTCAATTACCTGCGCAAGTATAAGGAAATAGATGCCGAACTTCGCCGCAAGAAATTCGACATTTCCATAGGCGACGACCTGCCTTCTGGAATAATGCAGATGGCTAAGGTCTACATCGCCAAGAAGCGTAAGATAAGCGTCGGCGACAAGATGGCCGGACGTCACGGTAACAAGGGTATCGTGTCGCGTATCGTCCGTCAGGAGGATATGCCGTTCCTTGCCGACGGTACTCCGGTCGACATTGTCCTCAACCCGCTCGGTGTGCCTTCGCGTATGAACCTCGGACAGATCTTCGAGACTGTGCTTGGTTGGTCCGGAGCCATACTTGGAGAAAAGTTTGCTACTCCTATTTTTGACGGAGCAAGTCTTGACGACCTTAACAACTGGACTGACAAGGCCGGATTGCCGCGCTACGGTAAGACTTATCTTTACGACGGAGGCACCGGTGAACGTTTTGACCAGCCTGCCACTGTAGGCATCATCTACATGCTTAAGCTCGGCCACATGGTCGAGGACAAGATGCATGCACGAAGCATCGGTCCGTACTCGCTCATCACCCAGCAGCCTCTTGGAGGTAAGGCTCAGTTCGGTGGACAGCGTTTCGGAGAGATGGAAGTATGGGCGCTGGAAGCTTTCGGCGCATCACACATCCTTCAGGAGATCCTGACCATCAAGAGTGACGATGTCAACGGCCGCAGCAAGGCTTATGAGTCGATTGTCAAGGGCGATCCGATGCCTACACCGGGTATCCCCGAATCTCTCAACGTGCTTCTGCACGAGTTGCGCGGTCTCGGACTCAGCATCAACCTTGAGCAATAATATATTTACAGATAAGAAAGGAATAACTTAAATATGGCTTTTAGAAAAGACAATAAATCAAAAACCGGATTTTCAAAGATTTCCATCGGGCTTGCTTCGCCCGAGGAAATCCTTGAGAAGTCAAGCGGTGAGGTATTGAAGCCCGAAACCATCAATTACCGCACTTACAAGCCTGAACGCGACGGTCTGTTCTGCGAAAAGATATTCGGCCCGGTAAAGGACTATGAATGTCACTGCGGAAAGTACAAGCGTATCCGTTACAAGGGTATCGTCTGCGACAGGTGCGGTGTCATGGTCACTGAAAAGAAAGTGCGCCGTGAACGTATGGGTCACATAAAGCTCGTCGTGCCCGTCGCCCACATTTGGTATTTCCGTTCGTTGCCCAACAAGATTGGATATCTCCTCGGTCTTCCCTCTAAAAAACTCGATGCTGTCATATATTACGAACGCTACGTCGTGATACAGCCCGGTGTGGCCGAGGGTGTTCAGGAGCTCGACCTTCTTACTGAAGAGGAATATTTCGACATATTGGATAAGTTGCCTAAGGATAATCAGCTTCTCGACGATTCCGATCCCAACAAGTTCATCGCTAAGATGGGTGCGGAAGCCGTTTATGATCTGTTGATACGCCTTGACCTCGACTCGTTGTCGTATGAATTGCGTCACCGTGCAAACACCGACGGTTCGCAGCAGCGCAAGAACGAGGCCCTTAAGCGTCTGCAGATTGTCGAGTCATTCCGTGCGTCGCGCCACCGCAACAAGCCCGAATGGATGATTCTGCAGGCTGTGCCCGTCATCCCGCCCGAACTCCGTCCGCTTGTTCCCCTCGATGGTGGACGTTTCGCCACATCCGACCTTAACGACCTTTACCGTCGTGTCATCATACGTAACAACCGTCTGAAGCGTCTTATCGAGATCAAGGCTCCTGAAGTCATTCTCCGCAATGAGAAGCGTATGCTTCAGGAGGCTGTCGATTCGCTCCTTGACAACTCCCGCAAGTCGTCGGCTGTCAAGACCGAGGCAAACCGTCCTCTTAAGTCTCTGTCCGACTCTCTTAAAGGTAAGCAGGGACGTTTCCGTCAGAACCTTCTCGGTAAGCGTGTCGACTATTCTGCCCGTTCGGTTATCGTCGTGGGTCCGGAACTTAAGATGCACGAGTGCGGTATTCCTAAGAACATGGCCGCCGAGCTTTACAAGCCGTTCATCATCCGCAAGCTCATTGAGCGCGGTATCGTGAAGACTGTTAAGTCGGCAAAGAAGATCGTCGATCGCAAGGAACCAGTGGTTTGGGACATCCTTGAACATGTTATGAAGGGTCATCCGGTGCTTCTCAACCGTGCACCGACACTGCACCGTCTGGGTATTCAGGCATTCCAGCCCAAGATGATCGAGGGCAAGGCTATCCAGTTGCATCCGTTGGCATGTACGGCATTCAACGCCGACTTCGACGGTGACCAGATGGCTGTCCACCTCCCGCTCGGCAACGAGGCTGTGCTGGAGGCTCAGATGCTCATGCTTGGTGCCCACAACATCCTCAACCCTGCCAACGGTGCTCCTATCACCGTGCCTTCGCAGGACATGGTGCTTGGTCTTTACTACATCACCAAGCTCCGTCCGGGCGACAAGGGCGAGGGACATAAGTTCTATGGCCCTGAGGAAGCTGAAATTGCATACAATGAAGGCCGTGTCACTCTCCACGCTCCCATTACGGTGATGGTGGACGATGTTGACGAAAACGGCAATCCTATAAAGCACCTTGTTGAAAACACTTCTGTCGGACGTATACTCGTCAATCAGTATGTGCCGAAGGAGATCGGTTATGTCAATCAGATTCTTTCCAAGAAATCGCTCCGCGACATCATCGGTAAGGTTATCAACACCTGTGGTGTGACCCGTTCGGCACAGTTCCTTGACGACATCAAGAACCTCGGTTACTACATGGCGTTCAAGGGTGGTCTGTCGTTCAACCTCGGCGACGTGCTTATTCCGGCTGAAAAGGAACAGCTCGTGGCTGAAGGTAACGAACAGGTACAGGAAGTCCTCAACAACTATGCGATGGGCTTTATCACCAACAACGAACGCTACAATCAGATCATCGATATCTGGACTCATGTCAACAGCCGCTTGACCGACACGCTGATGAAGCAGATGACCGAGGCCAACCAAGGTTTCAACTCTGTATTTATGATGCTTGATTCAGGTGCCCGTGGTTCTAAGGACCAGATTCGTCAGCTCGCCGGTATGCGTGGTCTTATGGCCAAGCCCCAGAAAGCCGGTGCGGAAGGCGGTCAGATTATCGAGAACCCGATTCTTGCCAACTTCAAGGAGGGTCTGTCGGTGTTGGAGTACTTTATCTCTACCCACGGTGCCCGTAAGGGTCTTGCCGATACCGCTTTGAAGACCGCCGACGCCGGTTATCTTACCCGTCGTCTTGTCGACGTGGCCCACGACGTGATTATCCACGAAGAGGACTGCGGAACATTGCGCGGACTCGTATGTACCGAAATCAAGAACAACGAAGAGGTCGTGGCATCGTTGGCCGAGCGCATTCTGGGCCGCGTGTCCGTACACGACGTCGTTGATCCTATATCCGGAGAGATCATCGTAGCTTCAGGCGAGGAGATCGACGAAGTAGCCGCCAAGCGCATCAACGATTCTCCCATTGAATCTGTCGAGATCCGTTCAGTGCTCACTTGCGAGTCGAAGAAGGGTGTCTGCGCCAAATGCTACGGCCGCAACCTCTCCAACAACCGTCTTGTGCAGAAGGGTGAGGCTGTCGGCGTGATCGCGGCTCAGTCGATTGGTGAGCCTGGTACCCAGCTTACGCTCCGTACATTCCACGTCGGTGGTGTGGCCTCCAACATTGCGGCCGTATCCACCATCACTTCTCGATATGAAGGTGTCCTCGAAATCGAAGAACTCCGCACTGTGGCTACTGATGAAGTCGGCCCCAACGGCGAACCTGTCAACGTGGTTATCGGTCGTCTGGCCGAAATGCGCATCATCGACCCCAACACGAAGATGATGCTGACCAACGCCAACATACCTTATGGTTCGAAGCTTTACTTCGGCAATGGCGCTACAGTCAAGAAGGGCGACGTAATCTGCGAATGGGACCCGTTCAACGCAGTCATCATCTCGGAAGTTGCCGGACGTATCGAATTCCAGAATCTCGTCGACAACGTCACATACCGCGTCGATTACGACGAGCAGACCGGTCTTGAAGATAAGATTATAATCGAATCCAAGGATCGTACGCGTGTCCCCGAGGCCAACATCGTTGATGCCAACGGTCAGGTGCTCAAGACCTACGCGCTTCCTGTGGGTGCACACCTCATGGTCGAGGACGGCGCTCAGCTCAAGACTGGCGATGTCCTTGTCAAGATACCCCGTTCTGCCGGTAATGCCGGTGACATCACCGGTGGTCTGCCCCGTGTCACGGAGCTGTTCGAAGCCCGCAACCCGTCAAATCCCGCCATCGTGTCGGAAATCGACGGCGAGGTTAAGTTCGGCAAGGTTAAGCGAGGCAACCGCGAGATCTCTGTCACTTCCAAGCTCGGTGAGATCAAGAAGTATCTTGTTCCGCTGTCGAAGCAGATCCTTGTTCAGGAGAATGACTATGTGCGTGCCGGAACTCCGTTGTCCGACGGTGCCATAACTCCTGCCGACATCCTTAACATCATGGGTCCGACTGCAGTTCAGGAATATATCGTCAACGAGGTTCAGGACGTTTACCGTATGCAGGGTGTGAAGATCAATGACAAGCACTTTGAAGTGATCGTACGCCAGATGATGCGTAAGGTCAACATCCTCGATCCGGGTGACACTTGCTTCCTTGAGCAGCAGATTGTCGACAAGCGCGAATTTATGGAGGAGAACGACCGCATCTGGGGCAAGAAGGTTGTTGTCGACGCAGGCGACAGTGAGAATGTCAAGCCCGGTCAGATCATCACTGCCCGTAAGCTCCGCGACGAGAACTCTGCGCTTAAGCGCCGCGACCTTAAGACGGTCACTGTGCGTGATGCCGTTCCCGCCACTTCCGAGCAGATTCTCCAGGGTATCACACGTGCCGCCCTCCAGACATCGAGCTTCATGTCGGCCGCTTCGTTCCAGGAGACCACCAAAGTGCTCAATGAGGCCGCCATCAATGGTAAGGTCGACACCCTCGAGGGTATGAAGGAGAATGTGATCTGCGGTCATCTGATACCTGCCGGTACGGGTCTTCGCGAGTACAGTGCTCTTGTCGTAGCCGGAAAGGACGACATAGACACCGTGTTCGACAAGGATCGCGATGCGGTTGAGATCATGGACGTAGCCCACGAAGAAGTGAAGTAAATCCGAAAATATTATATCCTATATAAAGCATGGAGCCGACTGTCGGTTCCATGCTTTTTTTGTTACTATTGATTGGATAATCATAAATCTTGTCAAAGCATAGACAATAAAATATTGAGTATCGACGTTTATCGGAAATATTTGAGTAACTTTGTGGATGTATCTATCGTATTTTTAGGCTGATGAAGCGCAGAGTAGCAATAATAGTAAGCACATATATAATATTCCTTCTCATATTCGTCCTTCAAAAACCGTTGTTCATGTTTGCCACGGTGTGCAATTGGACGATCTACGACGGTGTACCCTTTTCGCAGTGGCTGCAGGTGGCATGGCACGGGCTTCCTCTCGACCTTTCGCTTGCTGGCTATCTGACGGCTATACCGGCGTTGCTGACTGTCGCTACGGTGTGGACGGTGTCGCGTGTAGTCCGGCGTATGATGTCGTGGTATTTCTGGGTGGTCAGTTTCCTGATGGCCTTTGTATTTGTTCTTGATACGGGGCTTTATCCATATTGGGGATTTAAGCTCGACACCACTCCGTTCTTCTACTTCTTCACATCGCCGGCCGATGCCATGGCCAGTGTGTCGCTACCCGTGGTGATGCTCGCAGTGGTTATGATAAGCTTTTTTACGGTGTTCTACTACTATATGCTGTGGCTTATGCCCCTTAAGCTTGCCCGTCTGCGGAGCGCCGACCGCATATTGAATCCCGTTCCGGCCACGGTGGTCATGCTTTTGTTGACCGGATTGCTTTTTATCCCGATCAGAGGCGGTTTCACGGTGTCGACGATGAATGTGGGCAAAGTGTATTTCAGTCCGAACCCCGCGCTTAACCATGCGGCCACAAATCCGATGTTCAGCCTTATGGAGTCGTTGGCCAGACGCAATGACTTTGTCGACCGCTACAGATTCATGGACGATGTGGATGCGTCGTGGACATTCAGTCAGATGACCGATCCTTCGGCTACGGGTTCTACCGTGGAAGCGGCCGATTCTTTGGTTTCCGACACGATTCCGCAGCTGTTGAACACGTCGCGCCCCGACATCCTGTTCATAATCCTTGAGAGCTTTTCCAACCATCTTATGGGAGAGTTGGGCGGTGATGCTCCGGTGGCTGTCTGTCTCGACAGCCTGAGCCGGGAGGGTGTGCTGTTCACCAACTTCTTTGCCAACAGTTTCCGCACCGACCGCGGCCTCGTGTCCATTCTGAGCGGATATCCGGCACAGCCTACCACGAGCATAATGAAGTATCCCCGCAAGACACAGAATCTTCCTTCCATAGCGAAGAGCCTGAAGGGTGCCGGCTACGACACCCGATATTACTATGGAGGCGATGCCGACTTCACCAACATGCGTTCATATCTTGTCTCCGCCGGATTCGACACCATCGTTTCTGATGTCGATTTTCCGGTCAAGGACCGTTTGAGCAAATGGGGTGTGCATGACCATCTGGTGTTCTCCCGCTTGCTGTCCGACATTAAGTCCGACACTTTGCGCCATGGTGCGTTGCCGCGCTACACTGTGCTTCAGACCTCAAGCAGCCATGAGCCGTTTGAGGTCCCTTACGCCAAGCTGGACAATCCGAGGCTCAACGCGTTCGCCTATACCGACAGCTGTGTCGGAGCTTTTGTCGACGAGTTCCGCAAGCTTCCGCAGTGGGACAGCACGCTGATCGTGCTCGTTCCCGACCATCTCGGAGCATATCCCGAGGGCATAAGCAACTTTACGGTCGACCGTTACCGCATCCCGCTGATCCTTGCCGGAGGCGCCGTCAAGAGTCCCGTGTGTGTCGATACCTACGGTTCGCAGCACGACCTTGCCGCCACGTTGCTCGGCCAGCTCGGACTTTCCCACTTCGACTTCCGGTTCAGCAAGGACATGCTTGATCCGCGCTCTCCCCACTTTGCATTCTTCACAGTTCCTGATGCATTCGGTCTTGTCGATGAGGAGAATGCTCTGATCTACGACTGTCAGGCCGGTACCCCGGTTGTCGACGAAGGCCCGGATCCGGGCAGGAACCTTGAGCGGGGCAAAGCCTACCTCCAGAAACTTTATGACGATATTTCCAACAGATAAACAGCTTTATACCAGATATGATTCTTACTATGATTAACGCTCTTCAGGGAGCTATCGACATGGACACCAGTGTGTTTCTCTTCTTCAACGGTGCCCACAACGGTTTTTTCGACCATTTTATGAAAGCCTATAGCGGCAAGTGGATATGGGTGCCTCTCTATGCCACGCTGCTCTACGTGATGATCCGCAATTTTTCCATCAAGCAGACCATACTGTGTGTCATCGGTCTGTCGCTGACCATAGCCTTTGCCGACCAGATATGCGCCACGTTCATCAGGCCGTTCGTCGAACGTCTGAGGCCGGCCAACCTTGACAATCCGATATCTCCGATGGTGCATATCGTGGGCAACTACCGTGGTGGCAGCTACGGCTTCCCGTCGTGCCATGCCGCCAATACGTTCGGCCTTGCATTCTTCATCTTTTTCCTCTTCAAGCGCTATTGGCTCACAGTGTTCATCATGGGGTGGGCGGCTCTGACCTGCTATTCCCGCATATACCTCGGGGTACACTATCCCGGCGACCTCCTTGCAGGCATGCTTGTCGGGTTTGTAGGCGCTTCGATCATGTATTTCCTATTTACGAGAATCGGCCGCTATCAGCGCGCCGAGCGCATCCACCACGTCTATTCACCGATTCTGACTGGCATGCTCACCATCGTGGGCATAATGGTCTATTCGGCCCACGCCTATTTCCTCAGTTGACGCTGAGGGCCTGTATTATCTCTCCGGCCTGGGCGTCCTTGAGCAGCACGGTATTGTCGGGCGCCAGCAGGTAGAGGGTAGGGGTGGCGCGGATCACGTAGACTTCGTCGCGGTCCACCGCTCCGTCGGGCGAACAGGCGCTGATCCAGTTGCCCGGAATCTTATTCTTCGACTTTTCCCATACTTCATTGTCGCCATCGCTGTACACCGCCACCACTTTGAGGCGGCCGTCGGCGATGGCGTCGTTTATTGCCGTATTTCCTGAGAGCATCGCTTTAGCGTGCTCGCACACGTCGCAGTCCGGATCATAGAACATCAGCAGCCTGTAGCTCCTGCCGTCGGCCGTACCGTAGAGTGAATTGCTGTTTCCGTTGCGGTCTACGAAGCTGAAGTCCGACGCTTTTTCGCCACGGCGGTTCTTCAGAGCATCCTTCAGTTGGCTTTCGAAGCGCACCTTTCTGTCGCTGTCCATGAATCGCGAGCCGGTTATGGCGTTGAGAAACAGTATATAGGCCTCTTCGTCCATCATGGGCGAATTTGGATCGTAGAGATATTTGTCGGCTATGTCGGCCAGCAGGTTGTAGGCCGACCGGTCGGCCGAGGCTTTTTCCATCAGCCGCTCCACGCTCGACCGGGCCGTGGCTTCGTCGACGTATGGAAGCAGATTGGCATAGTTGGCGAAATTCTGCTCCATGAATGCCTCGTCGCGGCTTTTCAGAGTATCGCCGAAGTCCATGGCTTCCCAAAAGTGCGTGACGAGATATGCCGCCCTGTCTGTAGGCAAAAGCAGAGTGTCGGGCACTTGGGGCAATGGCAGTTCCTCCGTAGTCGTCTCTTCAACTTCAGCGGGTGCATGGGCCGTCGTGGATGACTCGTTATGCCGTTCGGCGCCGGTGCCGCACGAGGCCGGCAGCAGAGCCGCAATTGATAAGATAATAATGTGTAAAGTCTTCATATCGGCACAAAACTACGATATTTAATCGTCA
This sequence comes from uncultured Porphyromonadaceae bacterium, assembly GCA_947567425.1. GTDB lineage: Bacteria > Bacteroidota > Bacteroidia > Bacteroidales > Muribaculaceae > Muribaculum. The sequence goes on from CANOLV010000009.1 coordinate 12,147, forward strand.
TCTCCAAATCAAGTGCCGGGAGTCACCGGCATCTGCTGTCCGATATGCTGTAGCGTCGATAGATGTTAAATTTTTATCGATTAAAAATCACACTCTCTTCCGTAGAGATAAATGTATGCTACAAAATTATGTAATAATCGCTAACTGACCAAATAAATGCCACAATTTTAACACATAAATTTTCGAGAAGTATGAATGAAGTCGCGAATTATTGTCGATTTGTTTAGGAAATCAATCCGGGCGTGCCTGCAATTGCTTTTATATCAATGTTTTGCTCATGGTTTTTATCTCTACGGAAGAGAGAATGAAATTGTCGCTTTGTCGCACACCGGCACACAGAGGTCGCTTGCAGATGGAAAAAATAGACACGTGACAACTCATGAAGCATCGAGATAATATCGTGAACTGAAAAAATATATAATGAAAAAGATTATCATCTTATTGTTGGCGTTAGTTGCCTCGGCCGGTGCGGCCAAGGCTCAGGACATCGCAGTCAAGACAAATCTGCTCTACGACGCGTTTCTGACCATCAACGCCGGTGCAGAAGCCCGTGTGGCTCCTAAGTGGTCTGTCGACCTGTCCGGCAACTTCAATGCCTGGACTTTGAGCCACGGCAAAAAGTGGAAGCATTGGCTGGTCCAGCCTGAAGTGCGTTATTGGTTTTGCGATGCTTTTGCAGGTCACTTCGTTGCGGCGCATGCGCTCGCCGGACAGTACAATGTCGGTCACATCGACATGGGAGGTTTCAAATTTCTCGGTTCCGACTTCTCCCGATTGAAGGACCACCGCTATCAGGGTTGGTACGGAGGCCTCGGAATTGCCTACGGTTATTCCTGGATCCTGAGCAAGCACTTCAACCTTGAAGCCGAGATCGGTCTGGGCTGGATCTACACCAAGTACGACACTTTCGAGTGTGCCGGTTGCGGCCGTAAGGTGGCCCGCGGCACCACGCACAACTATGTCGGCCCGACCAAGGCGGCCATCAGCCTTGTCTATGTATTCTAACCCCGTCATCATTCATTCATCACTCATCGTCAGAGAATCATGAAGAAATTTCTTTTCAGCATAGCATTGGCTTCATGCGCCGTTTCGGCCATGGCCTCGGATCCTGTCGCCGACCTTAACGTCGAGCGGTCGGAAAGCAATCTTATCGTCAGCATGACGGTCGATCCTCAGTCCGTCGAGTCAAAGTCAAACCGCGAGGAGTGGCTCCGTCCGCTCATCACCAACGGTGTCGATTCGCTGTGGCTGCGGCCTGTGGTCATAGCCGGACGCACCCGCTACTACCAGCACCTGCGCCGCGACGGCAACGACCCCGCCGCATACTATATGATGCGCTCGGGCAAGGGCGAGCCATACGCCTATTCCGAGGTGGTGCCCTACGCCGACTGGATGGAGATGTCGACCCTCGTCATGAAGCGCGATGTCGACGGATGTTGCGGCGACGCCCTTGAGCCCACCAAGTCGTCAGACCTCGCTGTGCTCGATTTCCGTCCGCGCATATTCGAGCCGGTGCTCGTCTACGTAAAGCCTGAGGCGGAAGCCGTCAAAACCCGCGAGGTGCATGGGTCGGCCTACATCGACTTCCGTGTCAACCGCACCGACATCGACCCCTCCTACCGCCGCAATCCTGAAGAGCTGGCTGCCATCAGGGCCACCATCGATGCCGTCAGAAACGATGCCGACGTGACCATCACAAGCTTGTCGGTCAAGGGATTCGCTTCGCCGGAAGGCCCGTATAAGAACAACGAACGCCTTGCCAAGGGCCGTACAGAAGCTCTGGTGGACTACGTGCGCGACCTCTACAGCTTCCCTGCCGGACTGATGTCCACTTCGTGGGAGGCCGAGGACTGGGCAGGTCTGATTAAATATGTGGCTTCGTCCGATCTGGCCGACCGCGAGGCCATCATGGACGTGATCACCGACGACTCGCTCCAACCCGACGCGCGTGAATGGCGATTGAAGTCGCGCTATCCCGAGCAGTATGCATTCCTGCTCAAAGAGGTATATCCCGGACTGCGCCACTCCGACTATGCCGTCAACTATAACGTGCGCAATTATGTCTCCGTCGAGGAGATAGCCGCAGTTATGGCCACGGCTCCGCAGAAGCTTTCGCTTGAAGAGCTGTTCCGCTATGCCCAGAGCCTCGACGAGGGATCGCCCGAGTTCCAGGAAGTGATGGAGGTGGCCGTGCGCATGTATCCCCAGTCCGACGTGGCCAATCTCAACGCCGCGGTGACTGCCATAGGCCACGGCGAGTTTGACATGGCCAGGGCATATCTCGCCAAGGCCGGCGATAGTCCTGAGGCGTCCTACGCTCGCGGCATCCTTGAAGCCAAAGCCGGCGACTATCCCGCCGCTGTGGCCCATCTGCAGGCCGCCCGCGGTGTAGCCGAGGCACAGGCCGCCATCGAGCGTCTGCGCGAACTCGGATTCATCGATTGATACAACATGATCTATTAAATACTCACTTTTTATTAATCAATTTAATTGCAATGAAAAAATCCAATTTTCTATTCGGAGCAGTTGCCGCTTTAGCAATGGGCGGTGCTCTCACTGCTTGCTCCGACGAAGCTCCTGTTCAAGGAAACCAAAAGGCAGAGGCCGATGAAAACCTCTACATGAGAGTAGCCATCTCGGATATTAGTGCTGGTTCACGTGCCGCAAATACCGATGAAAATTTTGTGGATGGAACTCCTGCAGAAAATGAAGTAAAGTCAATGTACTTCAAATTCTATGACATTAACGGAGCGCCTGTCGCTACTCAAGCAGCTACAGATTATACTTTTGTTGATGCCACTACGGCTGATGGTGCACCAAGTGTAGGTAAGATCAAGACTGCAGTAGTTAAGATAGGACTTGAAAAGGGTGAAAACTATCCGGCTTATGTTATGTGCTTTATCAATCCTGTAAACTGGAATGAAATTAGTGCTGAGTCAGATGCAAAAATGCAGGATCTTAGAAATAAGACCAGAGATAGCTACAAATCAACAGATAATGGTTTTGCCATGAACAACTCCGTTTATTATGGTAACGATGCTGTTTCCGGTGCTTCAAATGTTAAGATGAGCGGTACTCCAATCCTTGCTAATCAACTTTATACTTCCGAGGCGGCCGCAAACGCCGGTGATGCATCTACAGTTGATATTTATGTAGAACGTTATGCTTCTAAAGTTAACTTCACAATTGCTGAGAATGCCATAAAAGAATACACGACTGCTAATGGATATACTTTGACATTCGAACCTGAAGCGTGGACTATCAACGCTGATGCAAAAGAAATGTATGCCGTTAAGCGTTTTGCCACTACAGCTCCGGCTGAAGGTGCGGAGCAGCCTATCCCAACACTTGCTGACGTTAACGCTATGCTTGGTAACTGGACTCTTTGGAATGACGCACCTCTTCACCGTAGCTATTGGGCTTGTTCTCCGTCATATTATGCGGTTGCTTTCCCTCAGGTATCTGACAATATCGCAGATTTAGTGGATGGTGATGGAACTGGTGCCGGTGAAGAAGTTGGAGAGTTTAAGCTAAAATACTACAGCTACAACCAGATTGTGGCTACAACCGGAACAGGAGCCGGTGTGAAGGATTTTGCAGCATCGAATGACGGAACATTGCCTTGTAAGTATGTCCTCGAGAATACAATGGGAGAAGCTGCATTTGCTTCGCTTAATCCGAAAGCTGCGGCTCCTTCATTGCTCATGGCTGGAAGTTATAACGTAAAGAACGGCGAAACTGCTATTGACGCCAACACCGGATTCTATTTGTATGACAATAATTTGTATTTTGGTGAAGTAGTAACCGGAGCAGTGGCTAATGCCGTAACGATGAAGAATAAATTCTTTGATGCTAATCTAGTTTTGGCTGTTGACGAGGAGGGAACTCTTCTGAATAGTGCAAGTGCCGGTACTTTAGCCTCTATCTTTGTTGTAAAACATCCTGATAAGGAAGTGCGTGGAACTCAGGCTGTTCCTCACCGTTTCGTTACATTGCAGCTTTCTTCCGCCCCGGCTACAGGTCTGTATTACAAGCCTAATGGTTCTTCTGTTTGGGTTGCTGTAACAGCTGACAATCTTAATGCTGTCAATCTTCTTCTTTGGCAACAACTTGGTAATGCATACGCATATACTGAGGGCAAGGCATATTATTCAATTCCTATCAAGCACCTTGGAGCAACAGAGAATAAGACTGATTCTCCGTTCTCAGAAGTAGATGGTAAGGAAAGCATTGATTGGGCAAAAGTTCGCGTAGGTGACTTTGGTCTTGTACGTAACCACGTATATACACTTAATGTAACTGAGATATCTGGTCTTGCTACAGGTATTGAAGATCTTGATTATCCTATCGTTCCTCCGATGGATACTGATAATTATTGGATCAAGTATCGTCTTAATATCTTGAACTGGCGCATAGTTCCTGCTCAAGGCGGTATTATCCTCTAATTCTTGAAGATTAGTGCTTCGGCACTGAATAGACTTTTGGCGGGCGGAGCCTTTGCGTTCTTAAACCCTCGCGCGGATGTCCCCGCCCGCCTCTTTTTCTCCTTATTATCATTAATGGTCATAATCGACGCTGACTGTCCGTTATGACGATGCGCCCGATACCGCGCGCCACCCATTGACACCCCGATATCCGCCCCACGAGGCCGGATGTCCACCTAAATTGACTATAAAGTAGCAGCCCGTGTCTGACCGGCAGACGGACTCCGCGATCCATATACACCCGGCTTTGGCCGGTTCATGTCAACTCTGATCCATACTGATGGGTAAGACTGAATAGACAATATTTAGAAATAATAAAAATAACAATATAAATAACTGACCAACTGTTATGAAACTTACTTGCATGCGACGCCTGTCCGGCATTTTGGCGATGTTGCTCACTCTCGGGGCCGCGTTGACATCGTGCGACAGTGCTATCTATGACGACCAAGGCGACTGTACGGTGCACTACCGTGTGAAGTTTCGCTATTCTAAAAATGTCCTTGATGCGGATGCTTTTGGTTCGCAGGTGACAGATGTAAATTTATATCTGTATGACAAACAGGGGAATCTGGTTTGTCACAAGTCTCAAGCACGTGCACTGACATCGGACAATGATTATTATATTGAGGTTGACGTACTTCCTGGGAATTATGACATGATAGCCTGGTGTGAGGGTAAGTCAGTTATTAAGGATGCGGAATCATTTGGCATTTCGGAAGATGCGGAATTAATGACCAGTTTGGGTGCAAAACTCCCTCTTAAAGGAAATGGAGGTGATGGCTTGTATTCCAATAGTGATATAAACCGTTTCTATCATGGAATGTTGGAGAACGTTAATTTCCCAGATTCGTACGGTGTGGTTGATATTGCACCTATCGAACTTACGAAGGATACAAATCACATACTTGTCCAACTTCAGAACGTCGGTAATGAACCTTTGGATGAAAGTATCATATCTGTAGAACTTGAAGGTGAAAACAGCTCTCTTGATTATAAAAATGAGTTGGTCGGGAGTACGGTATTTAAATATGAGCCATGGTCATATACTGGTACATCACTATCATATGGATCTGAAAATGAATCGCGTGCTTCGTTGGTGCAAAATGGTTTTCAGGCAGAGTTGACGACTGGTCGTATTATGGCCGATAAGGAGCAAAAGTTGACGGTACGCCGTACGGACACGGATGAAATCATATTTAGCATTCCTCTTGTCGAGTATTTATTGCTTGTAAGAGGTGAGTACGAGAAGGCCACGTCTAATCAGGACTATCTTGATCGCTGTGATGATTACACCTTGGTGTTTTTTATACAGGATGGCTATACGTGGATGAAAACTAAAGTGCTTATCAATGGTTGGCGAAGAGTCCCTCCTCAGAATTCCGGGATGTAATCATAAATTATAGGTTATGAAACACTTTTACGGTTATATTAGTGGGCTTGCTTTAGTCACCATTATGTTAACATTGATACTTGGATTGTATTCCTGTGTCGATGAGAATGGTAACTGTTCTGACCCTGTGGCCGGAGATGACGGCAAAATATTTCTCCGGTTTACCATAATGACAAGGTCTGATGATGCTCCATTGCTAAATTCAAATAATACATTTATGTCCAAAGCCCCCGATATTGAAGGCGATATTGAGGGGTCAGGGTTGGAGAATAAGTTGAATTTGGATGATTTACATTATTTCCTATTTGATGAGGATCGCGGATTTCTTCAAGATTTCACTCCGAAATCCACCACAATAGCTGAATCTGATAATTATAAGCTTTATCAAGTTGTCGCAAATATTGATGATGAGTATATAGAAAAAAATATCACCGGAACAGTATCATTTTATATAATGGCTTTGGCTAATTACTCAGATTGGGGAGTGAATTTGCCGACGTTAACCAGAGGTACGACAATAGAGGAATTTTTGCAATTGGCATCGAATGTTGTGATGACTTCTATGCCCAATCCGAGAAAGTTATTGCGTTCGGACGATTATTGGCATCTTTACCCGGGAGGAGCCTATTTCCCTATGGCAGGATTGCAAAAATTTGATGTCCCAGGGAACATGCTTACTGTGTCGAGTGTCCAGAATCCGTATGATATCTCGTTTGCTACGGGGAAGGATCTGAATATGCTGAGATCTCTTGTGAAAATTGAGGTTATCGACAAAATCAATGTAAATGGGATATATCAAGAAAGTGTCGACGGTATTTATTTTCACGATGGTACGACTGAGGATCCTGCCGGGAAAAACTCATGGCTTCGTGTCGATAAAGTAGAAATTAATGGAGTTATGTCCCAGGGTACCTTAGTGCCGTCAATATCAGAATGGACTAATGGAGACGCCGATGAAACTCAGCAAGTTAATGCCCCAACAATTCCGTTAAGTGCAAAGTATAATGCACCTCCGGAATTATATGACAACAATGAATTTGGCGACGGTTATAATGGAGATGCGTTGATTGACTTTATGCCGGATCGTTATGCTACGGAATTAAGGGCTGACAAGTGTCCAGTATTTTCTGGATATGTATTTGAATATAGCAAGTTGGCAGAACAATTGAAGGATATTCCTTCGACAATGCAGCCATATATCAGAATAACCACAAGGGGATATACTGATTTTAGCGGGCAAGTGTTGGCGGAATCCATGATTCTACCATTAAGAATAGCGAAGTATAAGGACGGCATATCGAGTGCTTCTGATAATTTGGATTATTTGTTGCGCAATCATATATACCGGTTCGAGTTGTTTGGTATTTCTCAAGATATTCAAATAAACTGGACGGTTTGTGATATGACAACTGGAAAAGAAGCTAATATTGAATTCAATTAGATTACCAGGTAAATAATGAATAAGTTGAAATTTAGCATACTGTTGGCGGTGTTATTTATGTCATTGAGCATCCTGCCATCATGTAACGATGAGACAATTGATATACCCAACTATACTGTGGAGGGTCAGGATGTCACGTTGTCCATACCGATAAAGATTCCGGAAATGGAGGTGAAATCAAGGGCTTCACTCCCTACTGAGGCTCTTAATACGGTCAACTCGTTATGGATTAGAACGTATAGTTCGTCTACCGGATTGGCAACCAGTAAGTGGTTGAAATTAGATCCAAATACAACCGATACTGAAGTAGGTCGGCAGGTAGAGATTAATATTGATACTCAAAGTGGGTACAATTATATTGTAGGTGTTGCTAATGTTGAGAATCTGGGAATTGACAAGAATAACCCTACTGTCGAAAAATCTCTCAGCGAACTTCTTGACGGTGCCGATACATGGACTGATTTTTTGAATATTGCAGTTGTATCTCCATCGGATTTCAATGATGTCAATGCTCCGGCAACTCCGTTGCCAATGGCCGGTTGCTATATTGATATAAATCCGGGATCAACGCATCCGAATAATCTTGGAGAGTGGCAGAAGAGCAATTTTACGCCATACTTTATTCCGGCGCAAAAGAGTATCGTAAAGTGGACAAACGGCGCTATTCATCTCCGTCGTTTGGTGTCCAATTTTACTTTTAATGTGTTGCCCGGAAATGATAATATTGAAGTTACGGTTAATAGTTATGCCGTATCAAATGCACCCAAGTATTCGTGGCTCTATGAACGTTCAGATGACGATGGAATGACCTCTAATTATGGCGATTTTGCTGATGAAGAAGATGCCGATGGTTTTTATGTGGACGTTCCTCAGTTCCCATCTCAGTATATTACGAAAAATACGGATGGCACCTCCGTTTTTAATTTTTGGTTAGCGGAAAACAAGCATGAAGGAACATCTACAACTTATCAGGAACGTGAGATTCGTGATACCTCAAATCGGAGTCTATTTACAAGTCTGACAGGATCGATATGGACTCCCAATAATATGGCATCATATATACGGTTGTCCTGTACGATTGATTATAAGAATCAGATATCTGTTGGTGATCAAGGGCAAATGCAGGATGGAGGAACCGATGTTTATCGTACGGGAAATGCAGAGTATTATATCCATTTGGGCTATATCGAAGGTTCAACATTGGCTGAAAAGTCAAAGGATTTCAATTGCTATCGTAATACGGATTATACATATAATATAACAGTCAATGGTATCGACGACATTCGGGTTGATGCTTGGGCAAACAAGGAAAGCTATCCGGGTGAGGAAGGTCAGGTAAGTGACCTGCAGTACGCTACGATTGAGCTCGATGCGCATTACCATGTGTTTAACATTAATTTGACGCAAACAGATTTGAGCGATCCTAATTTTGGATTTATAATAACATCATATTACAATGGTATTCAATATAATTTTGATGAGAACACGGCTTTAGATCAAGTTGATGATGCAAAGTTATATAATTGGATAGAACTTAGGCCTACAACGGGTCGGGATGTCCTTTCGGAATATAAGCCAAGGTACGGAAGCAATGCCGATGGAAAGACATTCCTGCTTACAGATTTAAAGGGTGGGTGGAACAGTATGACATCGAATATGAAGTCTGAGACGGGATGGTACACAGTATTCGTAAATGAATATACTTATGAAAATATGTTCGGTAGCGATGGATATGGAAATGAAGTCACTTCTGGAGATAGACCCAATTGGATGAATTATGTAAATCAAAATCCGAGACGTTTCTATATACGTGTCACAAGAAGTATGTCTGTTGATGGAAATAGTATATATACCCGATCGAAATACGGTGTATCGCAAAAATCCATTCAAACATATTATTCAGACCAGGTATTTGCTCCTGCCGACGGTGATATTTCTAAAGGTACGGCTATCGGTACGGAACGTGAAAATGAGACAGAGGGGTTAAATATCTGCCGTCCGGGAGATTACGGAAATGACGCAAGCAATGGCCGTTTTAATGCGGCTCAGTGGTTGCAAAAGAGTAATTCGGACGTTGTCTCAATTAATTCTGATGAGAATAGCAGACCTTTGTGGAGCAACTTTGTAGATTTAACAAAGCCGATGCAGATTCCGGCAGTAAATGGTGAGCGGACTCAGGGTGGTCCTGATTTGCCGGACCGCACAGGTGATAATGCAGTAAAGTTACCAAAACTCGCAAATAGTACAGATTCGCGTAGTTACACATATTCGGATCCTCAGGCAAGTAACGATAGAGACTATTATATAGATGTCTATAATGCGTGTATGAGCCGTAATCGCGATAATAATGGAAATGGACGAATTGATCCGGAAGAATTACGTTGGTATATCCCTGCTATGGGCAAATATCTTCGATTGCTTCTTGGCGCTCCTTCGCTGTCTGAGCCTTTGATGAATTTTAGTGAAATTGCAAGGATTCCAAAAGGAAGCAATAACGGATGGGTTACCCCCAATAATGACCAGATTCCGAACGACTATTTGTCCCGATACATGTTCTCGACCAGCGATGGTGCCCGTGTTCTGTGGGCTATGGAGGGTATGTCTACTTCAACGTGGAGTCAAGTTTATGGTTGGTCGACGAATAATTCATATCCATGGCAGGTTCGGTGTATCCGAAATCTTGGCACAGACTTGAGAAGTGTATCGAAGAATGAGAAGGTCACTATGGCATACGTTTTTGATGAAACGAATCGCGAGATAACATTTACATATTATGATAATGCAGCTATACGTCAGTATCGTTTAAGCGGTAATGGAACAGGTGGAGGGGCAATGCCTACGCATAATATCATTTCGGATAATAATAAGCCATATAAAAAATTCGAGTACGCTTCCTCCAACATTACCGTTTCTGGCAATAATAAGACGCTCAATGGCTTGCAGAATTATATATTGTCTAATCCCTGTTCCAGCGTGTCAGGTACGGGTTGGAGAGTCCCGAATCAGAAAGAGTTGGCAATTCTATTAAACCGAGGAACTATCCTTACTGAAAATGGCAGTTTTTTGACTTGTACGTATAACTATTTTAATAGCATTACAGGAGTAGGCGGAGGATATACGAATGGCCAAAACTATTTTCTTGGGATGCTTGGCTCCGGAATTGGAAACATGGGATCGAGAGGTACATTATTTTCATCAGGTAATTTAGCGTACACAATGTATGTGCGTTGTGTACGTGATGTTGATTAGATTTGATAAATACAATAATATGAACCTAACTTAGGATTGGAGAACAAGAACTGAACAAAGCAAACATGGCCGTCATTATTGGTACGGCCTTTATATGTAGCGTCGATAGATGCGTCGTGATGACGCGTCTATCTTTTTTGTACATATCCGGGGCTTTTAGTCCGAGTTGTATAAATCACAGCGCATTGTGATTTTGCGGGGATTGGACGGTGATGTTGCCGGGAAAATATGCGGAATCACAATGTAGTGTGATTTCGCATTGGATTTTCAGCGAATATGCTTATCTTTGCGTCAGAATCACAATATACTGTGATTCAGGTATGCTATGGATTATCAAGAAATAGGTAAGACGATCAAGTCACGGCGTAAGTCGTTGAACATAACGCAGCCTACGCTGGCCTCACTGGCCGGTGTAGGTCTGAATACGTTGGTGGCGATAGAACGTGGCAATGGAAATGCAAAGATTCAGACTATCATGTCGATACTCGACACTCTCGGTCTGAAAGTAGATGTGACGCTTAAAGATTGACGATATGAGAAAATGAGATGGTTCATCTTTTTTGTCGCGGAGATTAATTCGGGAAAATGTTTGGAAAATTCAACTTTAACTTCTAACTTTGTGTTATAAGATAAAGCGAGGGGGCAAGAGAGCCTCCGCAGAGCTTAAAGGTATAACCACATCAAAGTAGATTGGGAAACTCATCAAATTTACATGAAATACCGAGACAAGCTTGGTCGTCTGATGGCGGGCCCCAGCCGCTCTCCGGAGCGGAGGCTTCAATGCCCAGGCGGATTACAAAGGACGGCGAGCGCTCAAATCCTGTCATTCGGAGTTTCATCGCATCCTTTGATGTGGCATTATAAAGAAGCCGGAACTGCGTCGAGCTGTTCCGGCTTCTGTCGTTATAGGGGTGATGTCGTTTCATCGGGTGGGCACGACGGGCTTTATAGTGCCGTCGGGATTGAAGTGGAGCGGATCGATGCACACTTCGCGGTGCCATCCGGGGCCTTTGTCGCGCTCGATGTAGTCCTTGTTGATGCGGTGGTAGACCATGTACCATGTGTCGGTGCCCGGTGCTTTGAGCACGGAGTTGTGGGCCGGACCGTAGATCTCCAATTCCGGATTCTGAATGAGTATCACGGGCTGGTCGGCCACTTTGATGGGCCCGAGCGGCGAGGTGGCGGTGCCGTAGGCCACGTGGTAGTTGGGCGATCCGGTGTCGTCGACCGACCACATGAAGTAGTAAAGTCCGTCGCGGAAGAATACGTAGGGGGCTTCGCGGTAGTTGTAGTCGGCGAGAGTGCCGCCTTCGGGGGTCATCACCGTGATGGTGGATTTTTTGACTGAGAGCATGTCGTCGTTAAGCTCGGCGCCGGCCATGTAGCCGTTGCCCCAGTATAGGTAGGGTTTGCCCGACTGAGGGTCGACAAACACGTCGACATCTATCTGCTGGCCGTGGCCTACGGGTGATTCGGTCAGGATGGGATGTCCGAGGTCGACAAACGGGCCTGTGGGCGAGTCTGCCACGGCCACACCTATCTGCTTGCCTCCTCCGGCGGCGGTGTTGCCGCTGAAGTATAGGTAGTAGCGGTATTTTCCGTCGACTTTGCGCTCTTCGATGGCCGGTGCCCAGGCGTTGCCGTCGGCCCATGCCACCTGGTCCGACTTAAGGTCGAGGGCCACACCTTCGTATGTCCAGTCGCGTAGATCGTCGGAGGAGAACACGGTGTAGTACCATCCTCCCCATCCGGGCTGTCCGTCGGTGGTGGAGTAGATGTAGTACTTTCCGGTGCCTTCCGCATATAGGATTTCCGGGTCGGCGTGGAAACCGGGGAGTATGGGGTTTGATCCGAAGGCCGTCAGGCCCATGAGGGCCGTGACGGCGAGTTGAGTCAGTCGTTTCATCAGTTTATTTGCCTTCGATGTTGTTGATGCGCAGGTCCTTGTTTGGCTCGTCGATCAGTCCGCGGTTGCGGAGAAGCGCGTCGGGGGTCGGCTTTTTTCCGCGGAATTTGATGTAGAGTTCCATCGGATCTTCGCTTCCGCCCATTTCGAGCACGTTTTCTTTGAAAGCCTTTGCCGTGGCGGGGTCGAATATGCCTTTCTCCTTGAACAGCTCGAATCCGTCGGTGTCGAGCACTTCAGCCCACAGGTAGGTATAGTAGCCTGAAGCATAGCCGTCGCTGCCGAACACGTGCTTGAAGTAGGGGCTGCGGTAGCGGTACTGAACTTCGCGGGGCATGCCGAGCTTATCGGCCACCTGCTGTTCGAATGCTTCTACATTGATATTCTCGGTGTCGGTGAGCTTGCCCCACTGGAGGTCGAGCAGTGCGGCACCGGCCAGTTCTGTAGTGGTGAAGCCCTGATTGTGGGTCGAGGCGGCCTGCAGCTTGGCTATCAGCTCGTCGGGAATCACTTCGCCGGTCTTGTAGTGGAATGCGTAGGTCTTGAGCAGTTCGGGTTCGAGGGCCCAGTGTTCGTGGATCTGCGACGGGAGCTCCACGAAGTCGCGGTCGACGTTGGTGCCCGACTGCGATTTATATTTGGCGCGGGAGAGCATGCCGTGGAGGCCGTGGCCAAATTCGTGGAACATGGTCTCTACGTTGTCTATCGACAGCAGCGAGGGTGAGTCGGCGGTCGGTGTCGCAAAGTTGCAGACATTGACCACGATCGGGCGCACGGCTTCGCCATTGTCGGGAACGAATGAGCCTTTGAACTCGGTCATCCATGCTCCCTGGCGCTTCGAGGGACGGGTGAAGTAGTCGGTCATGAATATGGCCACATGTTCGCCCTTCTCGTCGGTCACCTCGTATACTGTCACTTCGGGGTCATACTTGGGCGCGTCGGGAATTTCGGTGAAAGTCACGCCGTAAAGACGCTTGGCCATTCCGAATATGCCTTTGCGCACGTTGTCGATGTGGAAGTACTGGCTCACTACATCCTCGTCGAGGTCATATTTGGCCTTGCGCACCTTTTCGGCGTAGTAATAGTAGTCCCAGGGCTGGATGGTAAACGAGTTGCCCTCCTTGTTGCTGAGACGCTGCATCTCGGCCACTTCCTCTTTCACGCGTGCGGTGGCAGGCTTCCAGATCTGCATGAGCAGGTCCTCGGCGTTGCCTACGGTCTTGGCCATTACGGCGTCGGTCATATAGTCGGCAAAAGTGTCGAATCCGAGCAGACGGGCCTTTTGTCCGCGGAGTTTGACGATCTCGGCTATGATGGGATAGTTGTTATATTCGCCGCTTGAAGCGAGTGTGGTGTAGCCTTTGTACATCTTTTCGCGGAGATCGCGGTTGTCGGCATACTGGAGCACGGGCAGACGCGAGGGCGCATGCAGAGTGAACACCCACTTTCCGTCCAGGCCGCGTTTGGAGGCGGTCTCGGCGGCCGAGGCCACTACGTTGGCCGGCAGTCCGGCGAGCTGAGCTTTATCGTCGACAGTTATATCGAACGCATTGGTGGCGTTGAGCAGATTTTTGTTAAACTTAAGGTAGAGGTCCGACAGGCGGCTGTTGATGTTCTTCAGCTCCTCTTTCTTGGAGTCGGACAGCAGGGCACCGCTGCGAACGAAGCTTTTGTAGGCCTGCTCTACGGCACGGAGCTGTGCGCGGTCGTATCCGGCGTTGGCTCTGGCGTCGTACAGGGCTTTCACGCGGACGAACAGCTTCGGATTCATCGAGATCTCGTCCTGGTGGGCCGATACGAGGGGGTAGAATTCAGAGCCGATGGCATCCATCTCGGCGTTGGAGTTTGACTCGTCGAGATTCATGAACACCGCGCATACGCGGTCGAGAATCGGACCGGAGTGGTCGAGAGCCACGATAGTGTTGTCAAATGTCGGGGCTTCCGGATTGTTGACTATCGCCTCGACATTCTTCTTCTGCTCCTCTATTCCGGCCTTAAGTGCGGGCAGATAGTCGGAATAGGTGATTTTGTCGTAGGGCGCGATGTCGAATTTCGTGCCGTAGGGCGCGAGAAATGGATTCTGTCTGGTGTCATCCATTGCATTTGCGGTTGAGAACGCCGACCCGCATATTGCGGCTGACGTTGCGATGGTTAATAATAATCGGTTCATATATTTAGAATTATGTCAATGATTGTTCTTTCGGTCGGGGTGCGAGCCTGTCGTGGCATCGACTTTTGCCGCTGCCGTGTCCCATACAAAAGTGGTCAGCAGAGGATAGTGGTCGGAGTAGGGCACTTTTGCCCTGTTTATGCTGTAGGCCTTGAAGTCGCCTCTGTAAAGTACCTGGTCGATGTGGAAGTAGAATCGGTTGGCGTTGTAGGTGGCTCTCGCTCCGAATGCACAGTCGGCGTAAGCGTCGCGCAACCCTGCGCTCCTGACGGTGCGGTAGGCGTAGCTGCCGGGCACGTCGTTGAAGTCGCCCACGAGGATTACGTTGCCCTGTCGGGTGTCGAGGAAGTCGCGTATGTCGCGGGCTTGCGACGCCCTTTGGCGAAATGCTTCCAGGAGCTTTGATATAAGGTCGTTTTTCACTTTCGCTATCTCTTTGCGCGATGGCCTGATGGTCTCCTTTTCGGTCAGTTCGAGATACAGCTCCTTGTCGCCGGGAGTGAGGCCGATGGACTGCAGGTGGCAGTTGACCAGTGTCAGCTGATGACCTTCGATGTCTACCTGATATGCACTGTAGTTGCCGGTGTCCCATTCGTCGTGCGGCGGGATGTCGAGTTGCTTTAGCGGATATTTCGACATGACCATATCGAGGTTGTAGCGTGTCTGGTCGTAGTAGGGATATCGGGCGTGTATGGAATCGAGCTGTTTTTGCCAGTGCTTATTCCGATATTTGCCCATGATGGGGACGGCTTCCTGGAGGCATACGATGTCGGCGTCTGTCGACAGGATGTATGACAATGTGCGGTTGCCCCATTCAGGTTCCACCCCCTTTTGGTCGGTAAAGTTGATGACATTGTAGGTGAGTACGGTGAACGACCTTGCCTTGTCGGCTTCGGAGAGCTTGTGCGGGCCGAAATTGACCGGGCATACTGTCAGCACCGGTCCTGAACAGATTATGAATGCGAGGGCGTCGATCAAAGCCATCTTGCGCATCACGAACAGATTGGCTACGAACAGAGCCAGCACTACCGCCACCCATAGTGGCAGCGTCATCCCCGGAAGTTGCGCCCATGCGCACGTGTCGGGATCGATATATCCGGCAAATGACGCGGTGACGAGCGCGGCCACGCATAGGATGTTGAGCGCACCCCATAGCAATCTGAACAGCGACCTGCCTGCATGCCATATTCCCAATATTGTCGACATTGTGTTTTAGAGCATTAACCAGTTGTTTCAATCCTTAATCTGCCTGCTTATGTCAAACAGGCGTGTCTTTTCGTCCTGTGTCAGTCCGGCATAGCCGTTTTTCTTGATTTTTTCAAGTATGGCGTCAAGTTCGGCCTCGTTGGGCTGTGTGCGGTGGGACTGGCCGTTTGACTGGCCTGTGGGACGCTTGGCCTCCCGGCGGAAAGCATTGTACGACTTTTTTTCTTTAGGTACGGGCTTTAGCTTTCCGGCAAGGTTGACCACCGAATCGACCGCCCGGTTGAAGGGCCGGGTTATGTCCTTGCCACGTTTGAACGCCATGGCATATATAAGACCTACGATGGCACCTCCGATATGCGATACATGTCCTCCGCCGTTAGCTCCGGTGACGCTCATCAAGTCGATGGCTATAGTGGCTATGGCTATCCATTTCAGTGATACCGGGCCGAGAAAGAGCAGCCCTACTTTATAGTCGGGATGCAGCAGGGCAGTGGCGGCTACGATGGCTATGACTGATGCCGACGATCCGATCAGCCAGCCGTGGACTCCATGGAACACCGGCAGGAAGTTGTAGGCGAGCATGAACAGCAGTCCACCTCCGATACCGCCGTAGATATAAAGTGCTGTCAGACGGCGCGAATCGCCGACAAGCATGAAAATCGAGCCGAACCAATAGAGCCAAAGCATGTTGAACAGTATGTGGAACACATCGAACTGCGAGAACATGTATGTCAGTATGGTCCACGGACGGGTCAGGAACGTGGCAAAGTCCGAAGGGAGTTCAATCCATGAAAGCGCTTCCGACGCAAATGCTGAATTCATCAGGCTGCACACGAAGTTGACCGACATCAACACCGCGAACACGGCGATGTTGATATAGATGATCCGCATCAGCATCGAGCTGAAGCGCCAGCGCGAGCGCAGAGTGTCAAAAGTACCCATTGCGGTTGACTATTCCTTTGTGTTTCCAATAAAGTATCATAAACACTCCGAAGAGCATTCCACCGAGATGGGCGAAGTGGGCCACTCCGTCGTTGGCGGCGCTCATGCCCAGTGCCAGCTCGATGACGCCGTAGCCTATCACCATCCATTTTGCTTTTATCGGTATGGGGATGAACATCAGGTAGAGCGGCAGATTGGGGAACAGCATTCCGAAAGCCAGCAGCACACCGTAGACTGCACCCGAAGCCCCTATGGTGACCATCGAATTGGCCACCATCTCCTTGAACGCATCAATCTGCGATGCCGGAATCATCTGGTAGGCCTGCTCCATGGTCAGGCGGTTGGCGTGGGCGAATGTGGCCACGGTCATCTCAAGATTCTTGTTTACGATATTGTCCACCATCAAGGCCCATACTCCTTCCTGCACCAATGCGGCTCCTACGCCGCATGAGATGTAGTAGAACAGAAACCGCCCGGAACCTAACACTCGCTCAAGCGTGACTCCGAACATGAACAGGGCAAACATGTTGAAAAACAGATGGGCCATGCTCTGTCCGGAATGAAGGAACATATATGTGAACAACTGGGCCACGTTGAAATCGGCCACTGTGAAATAGTGAAGTCCGCAGTACTTCACCAGGTCTATGCGCGAGGGGAGCAGCATCATGGCCACCCATATTATCACATTGATTATGATAAGATTCTTTGTCACGGGAGGCATTGAGCTGAAGAATGATCTGCCGTTTGTCTGCATCGTAGGGTCTTTTTATTTAAAGTAAAAATCCATATTAAACACAAATTTAGGGAAAAATATCCGGAATTAACCGAACCGAAATGGCATTGGCCGTGTTAATAAGTAAAATTTATCAAATTTTTGGTAAATATTGGCGAATTTAAGAATTAAACGTTTAAATTTGCGGAGTCTTATATCTGCCGATATGCCAAATTTGGAAAGAGAGATGTACAACTATTTATAACAAAATCAAAATTCAAAAAGTATGAAAATGTTCAAGAAAGTTTTAGCCATGACTCTGATGGCGGTGGCTTTGGCGATTCCCGCATCCGCACAGTTCCGTTGGGGACCTAAAGTAGGTCTTGATGTCAGCAATATGCACTTCAGCAAGGATGTGTTCGACTCGTCTAACCAGACCGGATTTACCGGCGGTATCATGGCTGAATTTCAGGTGCCCATCATCGGACTCTGCTTTGACGGATCAGTGATGTACGCGCGTCGCAACGCGGAGCTTTCCTCTACGGAAAATGGAAGGACATATAGTGAGACGTTTAAACGCGACTATATCGACATACCCATCAACTTGAAGTATAAATTCAACTTCCCGGTGATCAGCCGTATCGTGGTTCCATACCTCACTACCGGACCTAACTTCTCATTCCTTATGGGTAAAAATAGGGTCGAAGGCGGGAAGAGATCGACCGTGGCATGGAGCTTCGGACTCGGCGCAGAGTTGATCAGTCATCTGCAGATCGGTGCCAGCTACAACTTCGGTATCACCAAGGCCTCCGATGCCGACGGCGTTTACGGCAAGGACCGCTATTGGGCAGTGACAGCCGCATGGCTCTTCTGATAAAGGATGCGTCATTGACCGCTAATCATACAGACAGCCCGGAGTCATTTTGACTCCGGGCTGTCTGATTTATATGTTCAATTCTCTGAAACGCCCTATTGAGTCGGCGTTCATTTATTGAGGGCTTTGAGCAGTCGGATTGCAGAGTAAGTGGCCGTGGCTGTGAATATGGCAGAGAGTGTGGTGTAGTAAATCGGCGACGAAGTTATGTAGGTCGAGGCCAGCGCCGCTGTCACTGATATGAACAGAGGAAGTATCGCCATGAAGGTTGAACGGCGCATCGTATATGAATATAGTCGGCGGTTTACGGCATAATACACTGCGAGGCTGATCATGTATGTGGCGCACATGGCCGCTCCTAATCCGGTAAGCCCCCAGATGTAGTAGCATGTGCAGTTGGCGGTAAGATAAAGGGCGTTGCCGAATATGCCTTCGAGCAAGAAGAACAGGCGTTTGTTGCTTTTGGCAAAAGCTATGTATCCGGGAGGGTAGGCGAGTGCCCGCAGAAACACTCCGGTTCCGAGCCAGTAGACTAAAGGCAGGATGTGTATGAACTCTTCCGTCAGCAGGATTCTGATGACGACAGGTGCGGTCAGCATGAGAAGTATCATAAGCGGAGCCATGATCAAGGCTATGATTTCTGTCTGCCGGTTCACTATCTCCGTGACTTTGACATTGTCTGAGGCCACAGCCGCAAGCCTTGGAAAGTAGTCTACTGACATGGCGGCGAAAATCACTCCGGCATACTGGTTGGTGATAGAGTTTGCCGCTTGAAAATATCCAACATCGTCGATGCCTCCGATATATCGGATGAAAGCATTTGACAGATATGTCACACATGTGCCTATCAGCGAGCCTGCCATCAGTACCGACCCTAAAGCCAGTAGTTTGCGCATTATGGACAGTCTGACCTGATGGTCGATGCGGCGGTTGGCTATGCCGGCTGTCCGGGATATCGAGATTCTATAAAATATGTATGCGGCCAATGACACGGCAATCATGGCGGGGACAATTCCGCCGTTGCCCCAGATATAGTATAAAGGTACTCCTATGGCCAATCCTGTAGAGGCTCCTACCACCGACGACCATGACAGGCGCTTGACTTGGCGAAGTCCTTGGAGTATCGACATTTCGCCCGATCCGAGTATGCCGAACAATACGGCTATGCTCAGAAGCATGTATTGCCATGTAAAATTGTCATCGCCAAATGTCCACCGGCTCATAAATACCGAAAATGCCATGCATATAATGGCTCCGGTGAGGGCTGTGATTCTTGTGGCATGGCGGGCCGACGCGATTATTGCATCCCTTGCCGAATTGTCCTCTTGGTCGGCTCCGGACAGCTCTTTTACGATGGCGGTAGGTATGCCGAATGATGCGAGTTGCTGTATGGTGTTTGATGAGGCGGTCAGGAGTGACGATATGCCCATGCCTTCCGGTCCTAAGAGGAGAGCCACGAATTTCCCGCGAACCAGATTGATCATAATCTGGAACATCTGCGCTCCACCGAAGAACGACATTCCCTTAAGGATACTTTTATAGCTATTGTCTTTTTCCAAGGCTTGAGAGAAGTTTTTGGATTATTATCGTGGTTGCCGGCCCGCATAGAAGTATGGCTGTACGGAGTGTGCCGATGCGTCGTCGGCTTTTGAGTATGTGCCGTCGGCCGTAGGCCTCTGTCAGCATGTGGCGAATCCGTTTACGCTCCTGTTTATCGCGGAATTTGAACGATGCGTAATTGCGTAGGCAGCTCCATAGGTTTGCAGTGGCTTGATTGTTGATAAGTCTTATTTCCTGCGAACCGGATGGATAGTGGCTTTCAATCAATCTGCGCAGGCGCATGTCGGTGTCGAGCACGTCGAACAGGCGCGGATGCATTGCGCGAGTGGTGGATCCGGTATGGATCCGGTAATAATAGGTGGGTTCCACAAATGCTATTTTTGCAGCCTGGAGCATGATGACGCGGGTGAGCAGCTCGTCGGCCGACATGGATGTCCCGTTGACAATCGGATCTCTCGTGGCCGTTAAGAAAATGGCGCGGCGTATTGCTCCCTTGCACCCGTCGCCCCATTGGTCGAGAGTAAGATGCAGATGCGATGCTCCGTCCACTACGTCCTGTCGGTCAAACCGTGTGGTCAGCGGCGATGATGTTCCGTCGGCGTATACGAACGTCATGTTGCCGAACACGATGTCGGCTCCGGTGGCTTTAATCCTTGCGCTGATGCTTTCGAGATAGTCGGAATCCATATAGTCGTCGGCGTCAAGCTCCACTATGTAATCACCTTTGGCAATGCCGGCGGCCTCGGATCTGGGTACAAAGGCTCCGCCGCTGTTGGCTGTGCGGCGGAGTAGCCTGATCCTGGGATCGGATGCTGCAAAAGATACTACAACGTCACGGGTATGGTCTGTCGAATTGTCGTCGGCCACGATAAGCTCCCAATGAGGATATGTCTGGGCCTGCAGCGACTTGATGGCTTCGGCTATGTATGCCTCGGCATTATAAGCCGGCATGACGATTGACAGTAACTCTCGGGGCATGGCTGCTTACTTTACCCAAAGTGAAGGATTTAGCTTCTCTTTCTCTTTTCGGATTTCGAAGTGCAGGATAGAACGGCCATTGTCGTCGGGATCGGCATATATTTTGCCGATGGGCTGTCCTTGGTGGAGTTCTTCGCCGTTTTTAACCATGATGTCGGTCAGGTTGGCATATATGGTCAGATATTTTCCGTGGCGGATCATCACTATAGTGTTGTAGCCGGGTTGATGGAATATGGCGGAGACTTTTCCGTCAAATATGGCTCTTGCCTCACTTCCGCTTTCGGTCTCGATGTCTATTCCGCTGTTGTCGGTGACCACATAGGGCAGGTCCGGATGCTTGTGGCGTCCGAACGGCCTGACTATCTTGTATTTCCCGGTCACGGGAAACAGCAGTCGGCCTTTGTTGCTCTCGAACGTTCCGGTCAGCTTTCTTGTCGATTCGGCAGTAGCATGTGTGGTCGTGGTGGTTTTGGGCTGCGGTTTTACCGTTTCGGGTGTTTGAGGTACAGGAGTCGGATCGGCCGGTCGGTTCTGTTTGTCTTTTGAAGACTTTTTATTCTTTTTACCCTTTTTCTCGGTCTTTTTCTTGTCGGAATCCTGCTTGTCACGATTCTCCGTGGCGCTGTTTTGAGCCTTTTTCTCTTCTTCCGCACGCTTCTGTTCATCCGCTTTTGCCTGGCGCAGTCTCTCCTCTTCTTCTTGGCGGCGCTGTTCTTCCAGACGACGCTGTTCCGCCTCGCGTTGGCGCTGTTCCTCTTCTTGGCGGCGTTGCTCTTCGGCAATCAGACGTTCAAGTTCCTGGTCGAGGGCTTTCGCTTTGGCTTCACGATCCTTAAGTACGCGTTTTAGCGATGAGCCTTTTTGCTTTAATTCGGCTACCATGTCGGCGGTCTCGGATTGACGCTGTTTTAGTTCGGCGCGTGAACTGTTGAGCGACTTTAATTTGGAAGCTCTTGAGGTGCGTATTTTGTCAAGACACTCTTTCTTGTCGTTGAGGTCTGACTGCATTTTGACTATCTGTTGGCTTTTACGTTCGCGCCACTGTGCAAACTCCTTAAGATATCTCGATCTGCGGTATGCCTGCCGGAATGAATTGGCCGAGAATATGAATGCCAGTTTTGTCGATGCCGAGTGGTGGCCTGCTTCCGATTGGCGTACAGCTTTGGCGTATGTGTCGCGGAGTTTTTTCAGGCTTCCGTCAAGTTGAGTTATGGAATCGCTGACAATGGCTATATGCTTGTCGGCAGAGTCGATCTGCTGTTCGAGCCTCCGGATGTTTCTTTCCTGAATCTGTATCTCGGCGTTGAGGGAATTGAGCGCGTTGAGGGTCCGTTCCGTATTGCGGGCGTTGGCTTCAAGCTGTTCTGCAGTCTGTTTAATGGCTCGCTTGTTGTCGCGTTGCTCTTTTTTTATGCCGGTCACGGTGCGTTTGCGCGGTTTGGCCGCCGACATATCCGTTGCCGAAAGTATCAGGATGATTGCTAATAACCAGATGTTGCGTTTCATAACCTTTACGATGCGGTGCAAGTTACTTCGGCATGGCCCCTTTAAGAAGGTCGGATGCCTTTACACGTCTATAATCCTTGGGAAGGGAGAATTCCGTTTTGTTGCCGGAATTCCACTTTGCATTGTTCCACTTCCAGGTTAGTGAGGCGGCATACGGCTTTTTTTGTGTCTGTATGTCGATTTCAGTGGTGGATGCCACTGCTCCTGCGGGGGTGTTTGCCGCATGGCCCCCGTAGGTTATGTCAGCTTTGAATATGTCGGTACCTGTACTTACTATGATGAGTTTGGATAGCCGGTCGTCAGATCCTGCGGCATAACCGTAGTTGGCCATCGAAGGCTGTTTGCGTGGTGTTATGAGCATCCCGTTTTCAAGAATCTCGATCTTGACCGACTTTTTGTCATCGGCTTTCATGGTCGGCAGTCCGAGCAGGAATGGCCGGCCTAAAAGCATATCCTGTATATTTTCGGTGGAGAACGACACGTATTTGGTCAATTCGTCAAGGCTCTCGGCCATGTAAGTGCGCTGGGGTTTGATAATGACGAATGCAGAGTCGTTGGTGATCAGCGCACGTCCCATCTCGAAGCCGAGCACGCGCAGGCTTATGTCGATGGATTTTCCTCTGACCATGGTGGCCCGACCTGATATTGAAAATTTTGACGGCTGTGTAAGGTGTATGCTTACGGGTAAGCTTACGTCGTTCCACGTGCTGTAGTTGGCTGTCAGCCGAGCAAATCCGTCTCCTTTGCCGGGAGTGGTTTGCCCGGATGTTTCCTGTTTGCCGGCAGACGTGTTTTTTGAAGAGCGGCAACCGCTCATAATAGCCGCGGCTATTAGAAATATGACGATTAGTTTGTACTTCATGTATGGTTAACGACTGTATTATTCGTAAAAGTATGTGCGGTGTTTGACTTTTTTCTTTAGCAACTCGTTGTCAGGGGCAAGTTCGAGCGCCTGTTCCCAATATTCGATTGCCTTGGCATGGTCGCCGGTGAAGAAATATATGTCGCCGGCATGTTCAAACAGTTCTTCCGACGGTTCGGCTGTATTGTCGAGGGCTTTCTGGATGAACACCTGGGCCTGGGTGTAGTCTTTTTTCTTGAACAGCACCCACGCGTATGTGTCAAGAGAAGTTGCGTCGTCGGGTCGTTCCTTTATAGTCATTGCACTTAGTTTTTCCGCCCGGTCGAGGTCCTTACCCTCCACTGCAAGGTGGTAGGCGCAGTTGTTCATCGCGAGCAGATTGTAGGGATTAAGCTCCAATGCTTTTTCATAACAGACGAACGCGGAGTCGGCGCTTCCGGCCGCATAAAATGAATCGCCTTTTGACGAATAGATTTGCGACATAAGTTCCCGATTGTCGGGGTCGGTGCCGGCGATGGCCTGGTCCAGTATGTCCTGAGCGCGGTCAAACTTCTTGTTTTGATTGTAGACGGCCGACATGAGCAGCTCCAACTGAGGATTGCCGGGATGGTAATGCATTGCATTTTCTCCGGCACGCTCGGCTTCTTCCGGTTTTTCGGCCTGCATGTACAGAGATATCAGAGTGTGCCACTTGTCCACGTCGGCAGGGTCTATGTCAAGGGCATAGCCCATCTGCTCCGCCGCGCCGGCAAAGTCGTTGACCACATATAGATATGAGCAGTAGAGCTCGCGCACTTTGGATTCGTGCGGATTCTGTTTGAGCATCGAGTCAAACAGCTCCTCGATCCGGGCATGCTGGCTTTCGTCCTCATACAGTTCGCGGATATATCCTGTCAGCAACTCGAGTTTGGTGTCAAGGTCGAGGCTCTCCTGCTTCAAAGCATTGAACACTTCCCGGTCGTAGGCAATGCTGTCGCCTATCGACTGGTACAGTGTGGCTCTTGAATAATAGGCCACTCCTGACGAGGGGTCGATTTCGCAGGCACGGTTGTAGTAGGTCAGTGCCGTATCGGGCATTGCAAACTGGGCATACACGTCGCCTGCGAATATGTTGTTGTCGACGTTGTTCGGGGCCGACGATATCAGTTTGCGCACTTCATTGAATATGGCGGTAGTGTCGTTGGTCGGCAGGTATGTCCTGATTTTGTTGAATGTCAGCGGGATGCTTTTCCCTTGGCTGATCTCGATCTTGTCGTATATTCCTACGGCTTCCTTAAGCTTTGCGGAGTCGCGTGAGGCTGTCAGCGCACTCGCCAGTTTGAGGGCCACTTCGAGCTTGTTCGGATATATTGAATCGAGAGTGCGCCACACTCTTATCGATTCGGCGTTGTTGCCGAGCTGGTCGTTGATGGCTCCATAGATGCGGTTGTTGTAGAAGTCGGACGGCACTTTGTCGAAATGGCTTCGCATCATGTTGTAGCCTTTTTCACCCAGCACAGAGTCGTTCTGAGCCATAAGTGCAGTGTAGAATCCGAGGTAAAACTCTATATCGCTTTCCGAGGGATTCAGTTCGTTGGCGCGTCGGAGAAGGTCGTAGTAGGCATCTTCATTGTCGGCGGAATGCTGTCGCAGCGCCTCCATGAATATGTAGTCTGCCTTAAGTTCGTCGCTGTTGACGGATGGAACCTGTTGTTTCTTTTTGGCGGAAACAGGGACGGCCGACAGTATGACTGCCAGTGCCGACAAGGCTATGAGGATTATATTTCCGTAGGATATTTTCATTATTGGTCGGTTCACTGTTTATTCGACACCGGTATGGCCGAAGGCGCCTTCGCCACGTTTGGTCTCGTCAAGACGTTCCACGGTTTCCCATTCTGCACGGACATACTCTTTGATCACCATCTGGCAGATTCTGTCTCCGTCGTTGATGATGAATGGCTCCTTCGATAAGTTTATGACGATCACTCCGATCTCGCCCCGATAGTCTGAATCGACTGTTCCGGGAGTGTTTACGAGGCTTATTCCGTGCTTTAAGGCGAGTCCGGAACGCGGGCGCATCTGACATTCATATCCATGGGGGAGCTGCATGTAGAGTCCGGTGGGTATAAGAGCGCGTTCGAGAGACTGCAGTGTTACCGGTTCTTTAAGGAATGCTCGGACATCCATGCCGGCTGCTGAGGGTGTCTCGTAGGTGGGCAGGTCGTGTCCTGACTTATTGATGATTTTTACTTTGATTCGTTCCATGTTTGTCCTAAGATAGTTTTTATTACGCGAAAATAGTTAAAAAGGCTCATTTAACATTCATAAATGGAGTGCTTTTTTATTAAAACATCATAAAATGCCCGGAGGTTTCGGCCTGACGCACAAAAATCGATGTAATTTTGTTGACGGTCATCTCATGCGTGCGGGTCTGTTATGACCGATGTTGTGGGGATGTGCGTGAAATTGTGTAAAAAAGAGCTCCTGATGCGTGCCGTTTAATTAATTCTGTGTAATTTTGAGATAATTATGAATAATGACAGCCATAAGATGGAATGGGCCAGACTGATTAATGACAAGCGTTTCGGTCTGGAGGATTTCCACGATCCCAAGCGGGGAACGAGGAGCGACTTTCAGCGCGACTTTGACCGATTGGTGTTTTCGTCGCCGTTTCGACGTCTGCAGAATAAGACGCAGGTGTTCCCGCTTCCGGGAAGCGTGTTTGTGCACAACCGCCTGACCCACTCTATGGAGGTGGCGTCGGTGGGGCGTTCGCTTGCCAATGAGATCAGCACTGTGCTTCGGGATAAATATGCCTCGATGCCTTGGTGCGCCAAGCTTGAAGCGCTTGACGAGATAGTGGGGGCGGCATGTCTGGCGCATGATCTGGGCAATCCTCCTTTCGGACATTCAGGCGAGAAGGCCATATCTACTTTTTTCAGCGAGGGTGCGGGAAAGGTTCTCGAAAAAGAATTTTCTGAAGCCCAGTGGGCCGATCTGACGCATTTTGAAGGCAATGCCAACTCGTTCAGGTTGCTTACCCATCAGTTCCGCGGCCGCAGGGCCGGCGGTTTCGCTATGACGTATTCAATGCTGGCTTCGATAGTCAAGTATCCATACGAATCGCGGATGGCCGGACGTAAGAATAAATTCGGATTCTTTACCACTGAAATAGGAACTTTTACCCGTATAGCGGACGAACTCGGACTGATACGCAGATACAGCGAGGACGGTGAGGTGTGCTATGCCAGGCATCCGCTTGTGTATATAGTGGAGGCCGCCGACGACATCTGTTATCAGGTGATGGATATCGAGGATGCGCATAAGCTCAAAGTCATATCTTTTTCCGACGTGTCGGAGGTGCTGCTGTCGTTCTTCGGTGAGGAGCGCAGGATGCAGTGCCAAAGAGTGATGTCCACTGTCGACGATCCGAACGAGAGGGTGGCTTATCTGCGGTCGTGCGTCATAGGCGCGCTTGTCAAGCAGTGTGCCATGGCGTTCATCGTTAATGAGGATGCCATTCTTGAAGGCCGCTTTGAGGGGTCGTTGCTCGACCATATCGAACCGTTGGAGCGCGACGGCTACCGGAGGTGTTCGGCATTGGCGTGGGATAAGATATACCGTGCCGGCGATGTCGTGGACGTGGAACTTGCAGGTAACCGCATCATATCTTTCCTTATGGAGAAGCTTATACATGCGGTGCGCTATCCCGAACTTAACTATTCGTCGCTGTTGCTGAGCAAGGTTCCTTTGCAGTATGACATCGACTCGCCGACTTTGTTCGGAAAGATCCAGGCCGTGCTTGACCATGTGTCGGGTATGACTGACGTATATGCGCTTGATTTGTACCGGAAACTCAACGGAATGAGTCTGCCGGCTGTTTAATTAAGAGTGTGTCTAAAGAAATTGAACTATGTTTTTGAGAAGACTTATATCTTTCGCCTCCATTATGATATGTGCCGCGGTAGTGGCTATGGCGGCCGTATACGGGATCGACGACATCCCCAATGTGCATGTCCAGGACCGGACCAAATATGTCAGCAATCCTGACGGCGTACTTTCTGCCGGCACTGTGGCCACGCTTGATTCGATGCTGTATGGGTTGCAGCGTTCGACCACAGCCGAAGTGGCGGTGGTGGTCGTCGACCGTATCGAGGGTGGCGACATCGACACTTTCGGCACTGAGCTGTTCGGTAAATGGGGTATAGGAAAGAAGGACAATGATAATGGATTGCTGTTTCTCGTATCTAAGGATGACCGTAAAATGGTGATACGTACAGGGTACGGTGTGGAAGGACTGATTCCTGACCTCGTGGGCGGACGTCTGATCCGCAACGTCGCGGCTCCGCATTTCCGTTCGGGTGACTATGACGGTGGAGTGCTTGCCACTGTTTCTGCAATCAATGATATCCTTTCCGATCCGGAAGCCGCAGGCGAGGTGGTGTCTAAATATGGGCCTGAATCAGTGAGCCGGCCTGACGACACGGGTCGTGAGCTGTTTAATCTGTGGATAGGTGCAGGTATGGTGATGACGTTTATAGTGTTGGCCATGTACATTGTCACATTGCGTCGCCACAGCCGCGACGACCGTTATGGCCGCTATCAGGCTTTGTCGAAGATTGAACTTCCGGCTTTGGTTATGTCGTTTCTTGGCATCGGCATTCCGTTTATTGCGTTTATCGTCATATTGATAACCATGCGCCGTCTGCGCACAAAACGCCGTCTGTGCCCTAACTGCCATCATAAGATGAAGCGGCTCGACGAGCAGACCGACAATCAATATCTGACGCCTGCCCAGGACACTGAAGAGCGCCTTAAGTCGGTGGATTATGATGTCTGGCTCTGTGGCAACTGCGGTGAGCTTGACATACTCCCATACGTCAATAAGGCGTCGCACTATAAGGTGTGTCCTGTGTGCGGTGCTCGTGCGTGCTCTCTGCGCTCGGAGCGTATGGTCCAGCGTCCCACTTACCGCGCTGAAGGTCTTGTGGTGAAGGAATATGTGTGCCATAACTGTGGACGGCACAACGACGAGACGCATAAAGTGCCCCGACTGGAGCGTGAGGCTCCGATAATCGTAGGCGGACTCGGCGCCGGGCGAGGGTTCGGCGGCGGTGGAGGTGGATTCTCCGGAGGCTCTTTCGGTGGCGGTATGACCGGTGGCGGTGGTGCCTCGGGCGGTTGGTGACGATGCCTGCCGGAGGCTACTTCTTAGATTCGTCGTCCCAGGGATAGCGGCGTTTCGGATTGCGCGGAAACCACCCTTTCCGCACGCGTTCCTGCTGTTCGAGAATCTCTTTGATGGTCCAGAATGAAGAGAATCCGACCACACCGAGAAGCGTGGCGCCGAGAACGTCGTCGATCAGAAGCGACAGTATAAGGCACACGGCTCCTAACAGTAGGAACCACCACCAGCATTTGGTGCCGAAATAGTATTCACACTTTATAGTAATCGGATGGAATAGTCCGATGCACAGAAATGTGCAGATGCCTATTGTAAGCCCAAGCACATGGTATTCCTGAAGAATTGATGTTATGTTCATAATTTGAATGGTATGGTTAGCGGTGAATTAATTATTATAAACGCCATATTACTCCGGAGGTTTATCTGCTCGGAGAAATATGGCGTAATAAATTAGCAACTGTAGGGGGTTACTCCCACTCGATTGTGGCCGGCGGCTTTGAGGAGATGTCGTAGCACACGCGGTTCACTCCGCGGACCTTGTTTATGATGTCGTTTGACACTTTTGCCATAAAGTCGTATGGCAGGTGTGCCCAGTCGGCAGTCATTGCGTCGGTCGATGTGACGGCTCTGAGAGCTACCGCGCGTTCGTAGGTGCGTTCGTCGCCCATCACGCCTACGCTCTGTACCGGCAACAGGATCACTCCGGCCTGCCATACCTGGTCATATAGGCCCCAGTCGCGCAGACCTTGAATGAAGATGTCGTCGGCATCCTGAAGTATGCGCACTTTTTCGGGAGTTATGTCGCCGAGTATGCGCACTGCCAGTCCGGGTCCGGGGAACGGATGACGCTTGATGAGATGTTCGGGCATGCCAAGTTCGCGGCCTACGGCGCGGACTTCGTCCTTGAACAGCAGGCGAAGCGGTTCACACAGTTTGAGGTTCATCTTTTCGGGCAGACCTCCTACGTTGTGGTGGCTCTTGATCGTGGTGCCGGTGATTGACAGCGACTCGATGCAGTCGGGATATATGGTTCCTTGGGCAAGCCACTTCACATCCTTTATCTTGTGTGCTTCTTCGTCAAACACGTCGATAAAGCCTTTGCCTATAATTTTGCGTTTACGTTCGGGCTCGGTCACTCCTGCAAGTTCAGAGAAGAATTTCGCACTCGCATCCACGCCGATCACGTTGAGTCCGAGGCATTCGTAGTCGTGGAGCACATTCTTGAATTCGTTCTTGCGGAGCATGCCGTGGTCTACGAATATGCAGGTCAGGTTTTTACCGATAGCCTTGTTGAGCAGGACAGCCGCTACGGAAGAATCAACGCCGCCTGACAGTCCGAGAACCACCTTGTCGTCGCCGAGCTGCTCCTTAAGTTGGGCCACAGTGCTTTCGATGAACGAAGCCGCGCTCCAGTCCTGGCGTGATCCGCAGATGTCGACCACGAAGTTCTTTAGCAGTTGCGTTCCCTCGGCCGTATGGTATACTTCAGGATGGAACTGCACACCCCACAGCTTTTCGTCCTGCGCCTGATAAGCGGCCACGGCCACCTTGTCGGTCGAAGCGATGATGTTGAAGTTGCCGGGTATGGAGGTTATTGTGTCGCCATGGCTCATCCACACTTGTGTTTCGGGTGAAAGTCCTTTCAGAAGAGGATTCTCATTGTCGAACTTCATGAGGTGGGCGCGTCCGTATTCACGCGATCCGGCCGGCTCGACGGTGCCGCCGTTAGTATAGGCCATGAACTGTGCGCCGTAGCAGATGCCGAGAATCGGCAGACGGCCGCGGATTTTGCTCAAATCTACCTTGAACGCCTTCTCGTCGTAGACTGAGAACGGACTTCCGGACAGGATGACGCCTATGACGGAAGGGTCGTCGTGGGGGAATTTGTTGTAAGGGACTATCTCGCAGTAGGTGTTCAGTTCGCGGACACGTCGTCCGATAAGCTGCGTGGTCTGACTGCCGAAGTCGAGGATAATGATTTTCTCTTGCATATTTTAGTGTATGAGAACGAGGTTTATCAGACTGCAAAGATACGTAAAATTACCGATAATAGGGATGTTGCCGCTTATGAAAAATTGGTGACACCAGCTCAATATGTGATTGATGAAAAATTTTCGGCATTTCTGCGCCTGAAGTCTTTGTCTTCCGGTCCGACATATGTCTTTTTCAAACCGCCGTAATCTATTATGATACGTTGCACGATTATGCCAGGATCGATACAAGACAGGGTGAGTGTATGCGAGTCCTTTGATCGGTCTACTGGAAATTTATGTTTATAGATAGTGCTGTTGCGCAGTACTTGATCTTTCCACAAGTCGGAATACTCTTTTGCCTGGTTTTCATAAACTATGATTTTATCATTGTCGACACTCAATCCCATCTGTGTTCCTTTTCCTCTATATATTGGGAAGATGGGCAGTGTGTAGACTGTAATTTCTACGCTGTCTGCATCGATGTTCCCCAGATTGTAATTGACTTTCAAGGCATCTGTTGATTCTGGGGCTGTTGTTTGGCCTGTGGCATCGCCGAGCTGGAGCACCTGCCAGTCATAGCCAAGTCCTTCGATTAGTCTTGCGTCGTTTTTGGCTTTGTCTCCATTTATAGTATAATCGGCAAGATTGACTACATCAAATCCGTTGCGGTCAGCTTGCTGTTCTACCGGCATTATGTCTATTTCCTTTGAATCGAATCCTGGGAGTACTCTCAGTTCAGGCAGAAATTGATGTTTCGCGCACCATCCCGGCCCTAGAGCCATTATATGGTTCCATTTGCCTTCAAGCTGATGGTTATAGAGGTAGGTCAATGCATTTATGCTGTCAAATGCTTCGATTGACTGTTCGGCGGCCCAATTGGCTTCATGGAAGTTCATGCGGGAGTATCTCTGGTGATTCAATTGTGCCATAAGGAATTTCCGATTCATCTGATATGAGGCCAGTATCGGATAAGCTACAATCTCATAGAACGACGGACGCAGATTTTCAGGAAGTTCTGACAATATTTGATTCGCTTTGTCGGATATGGCTTTGTAATCGGACAAGCGGTTGCGTGCATCGTTGTGGTTTTCGAATGAAAAATCGGTGTTGGCAAGTACCTCGAGCTTTGGATTTGAGTCCCATTCACGTTCCCATCCCATAAATTCGGGCTTTCTGCTCCACGCAAGGCGATAGTAGTTGTCAAGAAGCCATTGGAATGTAGAACGGTATTTCTCCCCATATATTAAACTTAAAAATTCTGCTTGATGACGGTTGATGTTCCCGAAGTTAAAGGCATCGATGTCGTATGCCATTTCAAAAAATGTCGTCATGCCCAACTCCATCGGCTTTATGTCGCCGACATTCAGTAGCCAATATCTGTCTGCTCCGAGATCGTAGGCCTTTTTCAGCTCTTCGTACATTAATGCTGGGGGTGTCGTGTTGAGCCACAGATAGTCATGCGGTGCTCCTAGATATGACAGATGGTAGTATACTCCGGCGCGTCCAGAGCGTTTCTGCTCTTCTGGGTTACTTAGCTTTTTAATATAGCCATAATTGTCGTCGACCCATACGAGAGTGACATCGTCCGGCACTTGCAGTCCGCGTTCGTATAGGTCCTGCGCTTCTTTATAAGGAATGAATATTTGTGGTATTTCTTCTATAGGGCGGTCGATGTGCTTTTTTAATATGTCACGTTGGTCGGATATTGCTTGGCTCAAAATTGCCACTTTTTCTTTGTCGGTGTAGTTCCCTCGCATACCGCCGTCGTGAAGTCCCCGCATAGCAAGTGTATATACATTGTCATACGGCGATGCTTCTTTTACGCGATTGTCAAGCTTCTTTATGATGGCGTTGCCGTTGGCTTTGTAGTCCCATTCACCATCTATCTTTGAGTCCCATTCAAGTTTGGATGCATTGTTGAACAGCAATGGCTCGCAGTGCGATGTGGTTATCATAATGCCGTATTTATCTGCAACGGATTTATTTTCGGCATGGGTATAAAAGGCTCCGGTACATTCGTGCATGGCCGGCGCAAGCATGTTGCCTTTAAGGCGCAGTATGAGCTCGCAAACTTTGGCATAAGTCTTTGGCCCGATGTCGCCCAATTCTTTTTCAAAATTGTGGGTTGACCACGTTTTCAGTCCCCAATCTTCGTCGTTGATGAATATGCCTCGTAATTTTACGGATGGAGATTTAGATGTATAATCGGCACTGATGAATAGATTATGCCGGGGTTGCACCGGGATGTCGGCCCACCAGTACCAAGGCGACACGCCAATGGCTTCGCTTACGGTGAAAGTGCCGTAAGCTGCCCCTCGCTTGTCGCTGCCGGCAATTACAAGGGCTTTATCAATCCCTTTAAAAGGCTTGTCGATGACTTTGATAACAAACTGCTCCCATCCTCCGGCAATTTGTTTGATGTTCAGCTTTTTTTCAGAGACAAGACGGTCTATCCAACGGTTATGCCCTACAGTGCCGATGATAACAACAGATGATTTTGGCATAGACGTAATGACGTCAATCTTCTTCTGACATACAGACCGTATGTCAGAAGAGAGCATTTCGGATATTTCAGCTATTAATCTCTCGTCCTCACTGTCATAGATTATAGTGGCCTTGGTTAAGTCTATGCTTCCGGGTGATGTTTGGTCATTAACGGTAAGAATAGTTTTACCTTGGATGGGAAACGGGATAATAGTTACACAGATAAACAAAGCATGCAGTGTCCGTCGTAAAATATTCATGTAATCCAAATATTTGATGATAAAAAATCAGCGGTTATTTCCAGTGCTTGCGTAGACGGTCGGCTTCTTCTGCGGTCAGGTGTATGACGGCTCCGTGCTTGGGGCTTGTGAAGTTTGTCGATTTCATAACACCCTCGTTGAAGTGTCCCAGAGGAGTGAATGTCTTGAAGTCGGATGTCTCTAAAAAACCGAAATTATTGGGGCGGATGCTGTAGATGTCATACATTACCACCCATTTGTCCTCGCCGATGCGCTTCCATGTGTTCGGAGCTTCGCACGCTCCCGGCTCTACGTCGATCCATTCGTCGGCATATACATATCCCCCGTTGACTCTGTCGGAAATGGCGGTTTTTATACCTGGGGCTTTGGCCTGCGCCACGTATGTCATAAAGAAGCGTCCGTCGGGCATCGGGCAGATGTCGGCGTCAAGTATCGGCATTGTTGAGTCAGGATACTCAAACAGCAGTTCGGGCCGTGATGTCAGTGTAGTGAAGTCGTCATCGGCGTAGGCATAAAAAAGTCTTGTTTTCTTTGTCGCCGGATCGCCGCCTTCAAGATGTTCGCCGCGTGTGCGTATGGTGAAGTATACCATCATTTTGCCCTCTTTGGGGTCGAATGTAGTCTCCGGTGCCCATGAGCAACCGATTTCGCTATATTCTTCAGGAAACAATTTGTCGATTCTGACAACGTTGTGCGACCAGTTTATGAGGTCGTTTGACTTCATCAGCACAAGGGCGCGGTTATTCCCCCAGCCGTATTCGTCCGGGCGTTCCCACTGGGTATCGCGCAGTCCCTGGCGTTTGGCGAATATGTGCAGGTCTGTCAGAGCCATGTAGAATGCCCCGTCAGGGCCGCGGTAGATATGCGGATCGCGAATGCCGCGTTGTTCTGCAATCGTGTCGCCTGAGATTACAGGCTTGTTGTCGTTGAGGGCGGTAAATGAGTAGCCGTCGTCGCTCAGCGCGAAGTGGAGGCTATGGTCGGAGTCCGAGAAATATACCATGAGATAGGCCGACATGTCGGCCTCCGACGGTGATTTGGCATCTGAATTTATGGCTGATGCCGGAATTAGTGAGGCAAAAGCCATGGTGCTGATAATTTGTCTGAGAGGTTTCATCGCTTTGGTGATAAATGGTTGATGTTGGTTGATAGTGCCGTTGTGGCATCTGACTGTTGCAAAGTTATGCAAAGTTTCCGGTTCCCGGTAAAACTATACATAGTATTTCAGCCTAAATGGCTCTGCCGTCGCCATTATACGATGTGATTCATGGTGTAGCGCGGAACAGGTATTGCCACAGACACATAACGTGGATGCGGATCATGTGTCACCGTGATGCTGGTGCCAAGAGCCGTATGCGGAGTAACCGAGTGCATTTCTGGTGTCCGGATAGTGTCGGATTGCTGTAGCCTGGGCAGTCGGCGGAAGCACGGCACGTAACCGGGGTACATGGAGCCATCAGGCGACATGTGCCCGGCCTAACTGGACCCCGTCGCAGGATGTCCGCAGGACATCGATTATAGAATATGTGATGAAAATATGAAAAGGCTGAAATATATTGCTGTAATTTTGTCGCTATCCGCTTCTATCATGCTTTTGGCGGGGTGTGATCCATATTATGAGATTGTGAAAGTAGAGAACAATACCCAGATTCCGATAGTAGATAGTAGTTGTGATGACTCGCGATAATCTATATCCATATTGGACGCATTACAATAATATGCTGGGGGTGATTGAAGCGGGCAGTAGCGCAAATCAGTTGAGCGATGTCTCTCGGAAGGAGTATTTTTCCCGTGTATCAGTAGTGCAGGTGTTGGTGTACGATGCCTCGGATGTCGGCGACGACTTAGGGCAATTTTTTAAATATGCAAGCCAGAACCAGTGCTATATGGAGCGGTATCTGTTTACGCCCAAAGAGCTTTGTGCTATGGGATGGACTGTAACTGTCACTCCCGACGATGTGATGGAATATCGGCGTGGACAAGACGGCGACATTATTGCCGAAGATAAATAACTTTAATTTCTGACACTTATGTCTCTTCGGGTAATAATACTGTTGGTGGCTGTCGCCATATTTAAAGTGAGTGCGGGTCAGGATGTCGCGTCGTCGCGAGTTGACACTGCGCAGACTTCGCAGGTTGTGGCGCAGTTGCCCAATGCGCCTGAGAAAAACTTTCATCGGTTTATGCTGTCGTTCGGGAAGTCCTTTCCGATGGGTTCTTCGGCCAAATATTTGGCTTGTGTCTCGATGCATGTGAGGGCGTATAAAAACGTTTTTGTAGGGTTGAACATAGAAAGCATCAGTCGTATATGGAAACGTGAATTGGAAGCGGATACTATAAGCGGTTCTTGCATAGAGCTGTCGGCATTGGCTTTCTCCGATCCGCTCTACCGAAAGAAGCGGGTTGGAATCGGTCTGTGGGGAGATGCCGGTGCCGGAATACTTGCGTCCACCCGCAGTCTGGGTCTTCCCGGCGGTTTTAATTACTATGACGAGTTTAAAGAGAAACAGTATTATGTCAGACTTGAAGGAGGGGTATATTGTAAATACCGAGGGATTATCCTGACATTGGGATGCTTTGTGAATGATTTGGATTTAAGCCGGTATAAGGGTCGAAAAGTGACGGGTATATTCCGCAAGCCTACCGAATACGGACTCAATTTATCTCTCAGATTCTCGATGTGGTAGCAATCTGTCGGTTCGTGGCGAGTAGGGGGCTACCGGCTTCCAAGCACGAGCAGCGTCAGTCCGATAAGCAGTATGCCTAAGTCTATGAGTTTAAGCCGGATGTGCTTCTCATGCAGGGCGATCACTCCGTAGAAGAACGACACTATGACGCTGCCCCGACGGATCATTGACACCACGGCTATCATCGAACCTGGCAATGACAAGGCATAGAAATAGGCTATGTCGGCTCCGGTGAGGAATATGGAGATGCATGGTATGGCCCAGCTCCAGTGAAACGGCGTGCGCTCTTTCTGTCCCTTCAACAGCACTCCTATGGTTATGCCCATAATTATCAGCTGGTAAAGCGAGTACCACGCCTGGACTTCGAGCGGTTTGTATTGCCCGAGCAGATATTTGTCGTAGAGTGCGCTGACGGCACCCATAAACGTGGCTCCGATGCTGAACCAAAGCCATTTGCTGTGCTTGAATGAGAAGCCCTCCTTCATGCCGACACGGCTGATGAAGAACAGTGACCAGAAACCAAGGATGACACCTGCCCACTGCAGCAGATTCAGACGCTCTCCGAATATGACCAATGCACCGACCAGCACTATCACCGGGCGTGAAGCATTGATAGGGCCGGCGATGGTCAACGGCAGATGCTTTATGCCGAAATAGCCGAGCAGCCATGATGTCAGCACTATGAATGCTTTAAGGACTATGCGCAGATGGCCCTCCACGGAGTCGCCGAGTCCGATGGAGCCGTCGGCCAGGCATGAGATGATGACGGGCGACATGAGCAGAGTGCTGAACAGCGTGTTAAGAAACAGCACTATGAGCACATTGTTGCCCTTTAACGACAGCTTTTTGAATATGTCGTAGAAGCCGAGTCCGACTGCTGAGGCGATGGCTAAGATTATCCACATGGTCGATACCGCTATTTGAACTGTCCTATTATTTTGGTGTTGCCTACCATCCACAATACGTCGTCGACGGCAAATACGCTTTGACCTGTCGGGTGCTCGTATGATCCGTCGGCATGCTGGATGGCCACAAGAAGAATCTTATATTTGTCGCGCAGGCGTGACGATGCGGAGGTCTGGCCGATGAGGGGCGACGATTCAGAGAGCTGTATATGCGTCATCTTGAAGTCGTCGGAGTTGGTCTCCGACATCTCTTCGTCATTATTCTCGACGATAGGCAGAAGGGCTTCTATCTGAGGGTCGGTGCCTATTATGCCGAGCACGTCGCCCGGAAATATGCGGGTATTGCCGTTGGGCACTTCTATCAAGGTGCCTCCGCGCTGGATGCTTGCTACGTTAACTCCGTAGCGCTGGCGCAGATTCGAGTCGATGAGGCGGTCGCCTACAAACGGACAGCTGTAGCCGACTTCGATAAATGCGAGATGGAGGTCGCTGACGAGATTGTTGTTTTTGCCGCTGCGCCTCAGCTCACGTTCGTTGAGATTATTGAAGAATGTGGATTCGATATTGCTTAAGCGCTTTCTGAACCGGCGGGAGAATGTACCTATAAGGGTAAAGAATATGAGGAACCCTATCAGCCAGCCCACTCGCATGGAATGGATGGAGCTTAAGGTGTAGATGATGAATCCGAGAGTCAGGATCAGTCGGAACAACGTCATCACTATCAGCGGCACGTCGAAGTGGGCGTTGACCGAGCGCAGTCGCTGGCGTTCGGTGCGTTTCGAGGCCGGGGTGGCGAGCGCCAGCAGGAACGGTGCCATGGCCAGAAGTGTGACGATGCTGCAAATAAGTCTGCCCCACGACGGAGTGATGTCGAGAATCCATGGGAGGAAATACTTGGTAGATATGAGTATCAGGGCAATCAGCACGCTTGAGTACAGAAGTATGCGCCACATATACCGCTTCAGCACCGAGGCCCAAAGTGCGCGGGTTTCGCTTTCGGTGGTGGCTTTGTCGCTGTAGCGTTCGATCAGGAAGTGGAGTTTTTCGGGCAGATGTTTTTCTACAAACGTATATGCCGGGTCTGCCATCTTGATGAAGTAGGGGGTGGTGAAGGTCGTTATGACCGACACTGCCACCACGATGGGGTAGATGGTGCTGTCGAGTACGCCGAGCGACATGCCGAGCGATGCTATGATAAAGGCGAATTCTCCGATCTGAGTCAGCGAGAATCCTGACTCCATGGCTATTCTCAGAGGTTGGCCGGTGATGAGCATTCCGAATGTCCCGAATAGGATCATCCCCGCTATGACCACCGCCGACAGAAGCAGGATCGGCGACAGATATTCGACTATGATGTTGAGGTCGACCATCATGCCCACGGAGATGAAGAATACGGCGCCGAAAAGGTCTTTTACCGGGGTCACCACGCTCTCAATTCGTTCGGCATAGCTGATTCCGGCTATGATCGAACCCATGACGAATGCACCCAGAGCCAGTGAGAATCCGCAATAGACCGAGAACACCGCCATGCCGAAGCATAGTCCGAGCGACACGATGAGCAAAGTCTCGTTGTTGAGATACCGGCGTATGGAATTGAGCAATGACGGGAGAATGTATGTGCCGACAAGGAACCATATCACAAGGAAAAACCCGAGTTTGCCGATGCTGAACAGCATCTCGCCGCCCTCCACGCTGTTGTTGATGGCTATTGACGACAGAATCACCATCATCAACACCGCAAACAGGTCCTCGACTATAAGCACTGCGAACACCAGCGATGCAAATTTCTTTTGACGCAGATTGAGGTCGGTGAAGGCTTTTATGATGATCGTCGTGGACGACATGGACAGCATGCCGCCGAGAAACAAGCTGTTGATGTGGGAAAAGTGCAGCAGGTGTCCGACGGCGAATCCTGTGGCCATCATGCCGATGACGATTATCATAGCCGTGACGATGGCTGAACCTCCCGTGTTGAGAAGTTTCTTGAAGCTGAATTCGAGTCCGAGGGAGAAGAGCAGCACGACAATGCCGAGCTGTGCCCAAAATTCGATGTTGCTTTCGGTGGTCACCGACGGTATATATTCGAAATGCGGGCTTGCCAGGAATCCGGCCACGATGTAGCCCAGCACTACGGGCTGTTTTATCCATTTGAACAGCACTGTGACTACCGCTCCGAGGAGCAGTATGAACGCGAGGTCTGACACGAGGTTGTCTACTTGAAGGTTTGACAGCGCCTCGCCGCCTTCCATTGCGGCATTCTCGGTTGCCGATATCATTGATAGTATGATGTTTTGAACCATAGCGTAAATAATGATGTCAAGCCTGCTTTAGCCCGCAGGCGATGGGCGGTTATTGCGGGCTGTCGAAGGTCAGATGCTGACCTGATTGCCGAGCGATACGGCAAGTGTAGGCTTCACTCCGCGCAGCTCGGCGAAGAGAGCCATATAATTTGTGCGTTCGCTCACTAACACCACGAGATTCAGGCGCGTCACGTGTGCCTCATAGTCATACTCCACATAGACGTTGGTCAGATGCACGTGGTGGCGGTTGAGCACTTCGCGGTATCCGTCGATGTCTTCTGCTATTTCTGACAGTTTGAGTCTGATTATTCTTGACTCCACTCCGGCGCTTATCCGGTGTTCCCAGCGTTCGATCAGCACCAGGACCACCAGTATGAGGGCGGTGGCCACTATCGCAAGCATGTACATGCCTACTCCTACTGCCATTCCTATGGCGGCTATCATCCAGATTCCTGCCGCGGTGGTGAGTCCGCGCACCGAACCTTTCATCTGTATGATTGCCCCTGCGCCGAGAAAACCGATGCCGGTGACCACCTGGGCCGCTATACGGCCCGGATCGCCGTTCTTTAGACCCATATATTCCTGTGGAACATATATTGAAAGGAGCATGGCCAAAGTGGCTCCCATCGAGATCAGAGCGAAGGTGCGCACTCCTGCTATCTGCCCCTTGCGCTTGCGCTCAAATCCTACGCAACATCCGAGCAACAGGCTCAGGCACAGTTTGAATATCGAGGAGACTGTGGTCACCTCGATGGAGTTTATGTCGGTCAATATGCCGGTCCAGAACGTAGACATTCCCTTCGGATAGGCATTATTTCTTAAGGGTGAACTTACGCGAAGTCAAACGGTAGTTGTCGGCAAACAGCTCCACGGTGTAGTCGCCGGGAGTGAGGGTGGTGTTGACATCCCAATAGATGTGGATGCCCGAAATCTCTTCTCCGGCATATTCGATGGTTTTCCTCGCGGTGCACGCTACGGAGCCGCCTTCGAAGCTGAAGTGGCCTGCATCGCCGAGCAGCGAGCCTTCGGGATTAGTGATGCGCAGATATATCACCTTTTCGCCTAACGGGGTGGAATTGTTCTGCGGTATGGTGAATGTCACCATGAGCTGCTTTGCCTTTGTGACGTTCTTTTCGTTTTTGCCGTTCTTCTTCAGAGGTGTGAGCGACAGTCCGGTGACGTTGAGCTTTTCGGCAAGCACCATACGTTCCGACAGGGCTTCTGCGCGTTTGGTCTCGTTGGCCACACGCGTCGACAGCTGTTGGTTGCGCTGTCTGATCTGTTCGTTTTCTGAGCGTAGCGACGCATTCTCTTTTCCGAGCGAGTCTATCTGCGACACGTAGTGGCGGAGAATATTCTTAAGAGTTCCGATTTCATCTTGAAGCTGTTTGATGCGTTGGGCGCTCTTTTTCTTCTCTGAATTGAGCTCCTGGAGGAGTTTCTCTACTTTGCTCTTGGCCGCGGCATATTTCGACACGAGCGAGTCGTTGGCCAGAAGCTGCGACTGATCCTCGTATTGTGCGAATTCGGTGTTCAAAGCCTGATATTCGTTTGACAGCTGAAGCTGTTCGTTGGTCAGCTGGAGCTGTTCGTTGGCTATTTCCGCCGCTTCGATCTTCTTGTTCATCGAATTGGTGGTGAATATGAATGCGAGAATTGCCCCTATGAGCAGAACTCCTAACACGATAACGCCCATCTGCAGGCTTTTTGACTTCTTTTCGTTTCCTTCCATAGCTCTATTTTGTGCAATATCTGAGAGTTTGTCTAAATTTGTGCAAATTTACAAAAATTGGAGTAATCACCCAATCCCCGCGTGAAAAAATAGGCTGGACATCGCCATACATGGCATTTTGCATGTATAAAATTGAAGCGGCTCTTATTCCCGCAAAAAAGTCGTATCTTTACGGATGTGCATTTAATATATTTATGTGGAATTATGGGTAGATTTAATTTGGCTCTTTCGATGTTTGTTTTGCCGATGTTTTTTGCATTGGCCTCATGCGAGGAGCGACGGATTTCTTGGCGATGGCCGTTTTGACGGCGTTTCGGAAGGCTTTGCCCGGAAATGAAAAAAGGCCACTTGGTGAGT
Source organism: uncultured Porphyromonadaceae bacterium (assembly GCA_947567425.1). Classification (GTDB taxonomy): domain Bacteria; phylum Bacteroidota; class Bacteroidia; order Bacteroidales; family Muribaculaceae; genus Muribaculum. The sequence goes on from CANOLV010000009.1 coordinate 53,292, forward strand.
GGCCTTTTCGTGACTCCTACAGGATTCAAACCTGTAACCTTCTGATCCGTAGTCAGATGCTCTATTCAGTTGAGCTAAGGAGCCATGTTCTTGTTTGCGGATGCAAAGTTATGGAGTTTTTTTTATCTGTGCAATAGTTTTTGTCAATTTTTTATAAAATTTTTGCGGCGATTGTAGATTATGTGGATTTTACGTAATTTCGTAATCCGAAATAATTGTATGCAATGGAACTGATTAAGCGATTTATTACAGCAGGATTGTTGACGGCCATGTCGGCCGGAGGCATGTGTGCCGACAACCTTGTGATACTACATACTAACGACACTCACAGCCAGATTGACCCCAACGACAAGGACCAAGGTGGAATATTGCGCCGCAAGGTGCTTATTGACAGTGTCAGAAGCGCCGAGCCGAACGTGTTGCTCATCGATGCCGGCGATGCCGTGCAGGGAACGCTCTATTTCACGCTTTACGGCGGTGAGGTGGAACGCAAGATGATGAATGCGCTTGGCTATGACATACAGATCCTTGGAAATCACGAGTTTGACAACGGTGTGGAGTCGCTCGCCGAGCAGTGGAGCGGCCTGACCGCCGAAAAGATCACATCCAACTACGATCTTCGCGGTACTGCCCTGGAGGATATTTTCAAGCCATATACTGTCCGTCGCTACGGCGATAAGACAGTGGGTATACTCGGTATAAATCTTGATCCGGCCGGGATGATAGCTTCTGACAAGTCGGAGGGAGTGGTGTATCTCGACGGTATCAAAGCCGCCAATTCCATGGCGTGGTATCTTAAGAATGTGGAGCACGCCGATGTAGTGGTGGCCGTGACCCATGTGGGCTATGATTCCGATAACCCTCCCACGCCGAGCGACGTCGACCTGGCCCGAGCATCGGACGACATAGACATTATAGTCGGCGGACATTCGCATACGCTTATAGATCCCCGTTCGGCGTCGGCTCCGCAGTATATGGTGCCCAATGCGTCGGGCGATTCGGTGCTTGTGGTGCAGACCGGGAGCCGGGGTGTCAACCTCGGACTGATAGATCTTGATCTTGATTCGAAAAAGTCCGTGTACAGGTTGCTGCCTGTCGACAAGCGCCTTGACAGCCGGATTGATCCTGTGGCGGCTTCCATTCTGGAGCCTTATCGGGCCGGTGTGGATTCGCTGATGAATGTTAAGGTAGGACGTATGTCGCAGGAGATGCCGCATTCAAGCGACCTGTTGCTGAATTGGATTGCCGATGCCATGCTCGACATGGGAGCCGGACTGTCGGACCGCAAGGTAGACCTTGCTATAGTCAATAAGGGCGGCATACGCCGGGGGTTGCCTAAGGGCGATATCACCAAAGGTATGATAATGACCATGCTGCCGTTTGACAATCGTCTGGTGGTCATGGACATCAAGGGGTCTGATCTTGCCGCCGGTTTCTCAGTGATGGAGCATCGCGGTGGTGACGGTGTCAGCTCCGGATTTGATTATAGGAAGATTGATCCGGAAAAGACTTACCGTCTGGTGACGATAGACTATCTGGCCAATGGTGGCGACTATATGGAGCCGCTGACCCATGGTGATGTAGTGTCCCGCAGCTCTTTGCGCCTTGATGAGACTCTGATGGAATATCTCGAACGTAATAAGAAAAAATCGGTGAAGTATACCGATGGCAAGCCCCGTATGTAAGGGGATGCCTTTAAATGTCGATACATGAAAAATCATTCATTATGAAACGATTATTAATCTCTTTCTTCGCGGCTTTGACGGCCGTGTGTGCAGGGTCGGGACTGAGTGCCGGGACTCTGCTTGTCGGACGCACCGACGCATCGGCCCGGGAAGCGTGGGTCGACTCGGTGATGGGATCCATGACTTTGCAGGAGAAGGTGGAGCAGCTGTTTGTCCCGGTAGTCGATCCGAGGGACGTGGCTTCTGCAAAAAGCGTGTTGCGCCGCTATGTCGGGAATCACCATGTAGGCGGACTCCTTTTCAGCGGAGGTACTGTCGACCAGTATGCCGCGCTGATCGATTATGCGCAGTCGCTGTCGGGAGTGCCTTTGATGATAACCCTTGACGGGGAGTGGGGGCTGGCCATGCGGCTTAAGGATGCGCCAAGGTTCCCTTATAATATGAGTCTGGGGTCTATTGCCGACGATTCGCTGTTGTATGACTACGGGCGTGAGGTGGCGCGTCAATGTGCGCAGCTCGGCATCCACGTCAATTTTGCTCCTGTCATGGATGTCAATGTGAATCCTGCCAATCCGGTGATCGGGCGTCGTTCGTTCGGTGCCGATCCTGAGCGTGTGGCCAGGCTTGGAACAGCCTATGCGCGTGGACTTGAGGATGGAGGGGTATTGTCTGTGGCGAAGCATTTTCCCGGTCATGGCGACACCAGCGTCGATTCCCATAAGGCATTGCCCACAGTCGACCATTCGCTGGAGGTGATGGAGAATGTCGATCTGATGCCGTTCCGCAGATATGTGGATTCGGGTATGGGCGGAGTCATGGTGGGCCATCTTAATGTGCCTGCGCTGGATCCGTCGGGTGTGCCTGCGTCTATGTCGCCGGCGGTTACCACCGGATGGCTTAAGGATAAGATGGGGTTTGAAGGTCTTGTATTTACCGACGGGTTGGCCATGAAGGGCGCCGCGCTTCCTGGTCAGAATATATGTGTGTCGGCCTTGAAAGCGGGGGCCGACGTGCTTCTTCAGCCTCTGTCGCTTGCATCCGACATATCGGCGGTGATGGCGGCTTTGCGTGAAGGTGAGTTGTCGGAAGAGGTGATTGACGGATGTGTGCGTAAAATGCTCGGCTATAAGTTCGCTCTTGGTCTTGACAAGCGTCCCGCGCCTGTGTCGTCGCCCGGATTGAAAAAGCGTATCGACTCGCCTGAGGCCGAAGCGGTTCGGCGTAGACTGACGGCGGCCATGATGGTGTGTCTTGACAATGGCGGAGGCAAGTTGCCGGTGCAGGGGCTTGATTCGGCCAGCATTGCCGTGCTGAGCGTAGGTGCGCCGCGCGACAACGAGTTCAGTGCCATGTGTCGCAAATATGCCGATGTCAGGCTTTATTCCGCCTCTGAAAGTCTTTCCGCTGATCAGATAGCTTCTGTAAAGAAGCATGACATAGTCATAGTGGCTCTGTTCACTGACAAGGCTGGCTCCCGCAATGTGCTTAGTCAGATCGGGTCGCATCCGGGTCTTGTGAATGTGTTTCTGATGGAACCTTACAAAATGGCTAAATTTGCTCCGTTGAGAAGCCGGTCCGTGATTTTGGCGGGCGAGGATTCCCCTCTGGCGAGAGAGTATGCGGCCCAGGCCCTGTTCGGAGGTATCCGTGTCAACGGCACCTTGCCTGTTGATGTCGACCGCATAGGTTCATGCGGATCGGGGATCGGTCTGATGAAGACACGCCTGGGCTATAGTTCGCCGTTGGCCGAGCGGATGGATGCGTCGCTTACGTCGCGGATCGATTCGATCGTGAAGGTCGGTCTTGCCTCGGGAGCATTCCCCGGATGCCAGGTGCTTGTGGCTCGTGACGGAATGGTGGTCGTGAACAGGAATTATGGATACACCGACCATCGAAAGACTCATAAAGTGGCTGATTCCACCATGTATGACCTTGCATCTGTCAGTAAGGCCGCGGGTATGCTTCCGGGGCTTATGCTGGCCTACGACAGGGGGCTTTACCGCATTGACAGTCCGGTGAGTGCATATCTGCCACGGATGTCGTCTCCCGATAAAAAGGCTATCACCGTGAAGCAACTGCTTTACCATGAGAGCCGTATGCCGGCTACTTTGAGCGTGTGGCACGCCGTCATGGATTCTTCTACCTACACCGGACGCCTGCTCGCCTATCGCTACCGGGGCGACAACACCATAAAGCTTTATAAAGGGGTGTACGGCAACAATAAGGCCCGGCTCCGCTCCGACATAACGTCTGCTGTGATGACGCCGCAGTTTGACGTAAGGATCAACGACGCTCTTTATGTGGGCAGGCCGACGGCCGACACGATTCTGAACCGTATATATAATGTGGAATTGCGCAAGAAGGGAGGCTTATGCTATTCCGACCTCAACTTCATACTGCTTAAGGAGATGGAGGAGACACTGACGGGAATTCCACACGACAGGTTTGTGCTTGACAATGTGTTTGCCCCAATCGGTGCATACCGGACCATGTACAATCCGCTGTCCCGATTTGTAAAAGGTGCGATAGCTCCGACCGAACATGACGCGTTTCTGCGTAAGCAGACCATGCACGGGTATGTCCATGACGAGCTTAGCGCGTTCATGGGTGGCGTCCAGGGCAATGCCGGACTGTTCTCGAATGCCGACGGACTTGCGAAATTGTGTCAGATGTACATCGACCATGGCGTTTACGGAGGGCGGCAGATAATCTCCGCTAAGACGATGGATATGTTCTTGAATGCAAAAAGTCCCAACTCACGGCGCGGTCTGGGATTTGACAAGCCCGACATCTCCAATCCGGCCAAATCTCCTGTTCCGGAAGCTGCCCATCCGTCGACGGTGGGACATATCGGTTTTACAGGCACATGTTTTTGGGTCGATCCCCACAACAGGCTGGTCTATGTATTCTTAAGTAACAGGGTCAACCCTACGCGCGACACTCCCGCATTTACCCGGCTTAATATCCGTCCTGCTATCCTTGCGATGGTTTATGAAGCACTTTGATAGAAAATTTAGAAAAAATTGAATAAAATGCCGGAAAAATTTGCAAGTCTCCGGCATTTTGTTGTATCTTTGCGTCGGTAAAAAACTTATTTGTTATTTTATTTAGAAAGTTACAATGAAAGCTATCGAAGTATTATCTGACCTTAAGCGTCGGTTTCCCAACGAGCCGGAATATCTGCAGGCCGTGGAGGAGGTTATCACAACTATCGAGGATGAGTATAACAAGCATCCTGAATTCGAACGCTACAACCTTATCGAGCGGCTTTGCATTCCTGACCGTATTTTCTCTTTCAGGGTTTCCTGGGTCGATGATAAGGGTAAGGTGCAGAACAATATGGGATATCGCATCCAGCATAACAACGCCATAGGTCCGTATAAGGGAGGCATACGTTTTCACTCATCTGTGAATCCGTCGATTCTGAAATTCCTTGCATTTGAGCAGACATTCAAGAACTCTCTGACTACGCTGGCCATGGGTGGCGCCAAGGGTGGTTCCGACTTCTCGCCCAGAGGTAAGAGCGACATGGAAGTCATGCGCTTTTGCCAGGCATTTATCCAGGAGCTTTGGCGTCAGATAGGTCCCGACACCGACGTGCCTGCCGGCGACATAGGCGTAGGCGGCCGTGAGGTCGGTTACATGTACGGTATGTACAAGAAGATGGCTCGCGAAAACACCGGTACTTTTACCGGAAAAGGTCTTGAGTTCGGTGGATCGCTGATCCGTCCGGAGGCAACGGGCTATGGCAATGTCTATTTTCTTCTTAACATGCTTGCTACCCGCGGCATAGACATAAAGGATAAAGTGGTGGCCATATCCGGTTCTGGCAACGTGGCCACTTACACAGCCAAGAAACTCCTTGAACTTGGAGCGAAGGTGATCACTATGAGCGATTCCGACGGTTGCATCTATGTTCCCGACGGTCTGACCAAAGAACAGCTCGACTACATCTTCAAGCTTAAGAATGAATATCGCGGACGTATACGCGAATTTGCCGATGAATTCGGTTGCGAATATGTCGAGGGCGGTCGTCCGTGGGGCTATAAGTGCGACATCGCAATGCCTTCGGCCACTCAGAACGAACTTGACGGCGACGACGCCCGCACTCTTCTCGCCAACGGTTGCTTCGCTGTTAGCGAGGGTGCCAACATGCCTTCTACGCCTGAAGCTATCAAGGAATTCCTTAAGGCTAAGATTCTGTATGCTCCGGGCAAGGCCGCCAATGCCGGCGGTGTGTCGGTTTCCGGCCTGGAAATGGCTCAGAATGCACAGAAGCTCACCTGGAGTGCCGAAGAGGTTGATGAGAAGCTCAAGGGCATCATGGCCAATATCCACGGGCAGTGTATGAAATACGGACATGAGGATGACGGCTACACTAACTACGTGAAGGGAGCCAACGTGGCCGGATTCATCAAGGTGGCCCGCGCCATGATGGCGCAGGGTATCCTGTAAATTTGATCCAAACTACACATTTTTATATACCTGCGAGGATTTGTCGTTACAGACAGATCCTCTTTTTTTGCCGTTACGCGGTAAGATGACGCATTAATTGCTATTTTTGCAAAATGAATATCAGGATTCACATCATGCCGCAGTGCCGCAACTCTGACTTTGTGAGATTTTTCGCTCTTATATGCGGAATGCTCATGTGTGCTCTCGCGTTTGCCGGCGAGGCCTACCTGTTCTCTCCGGTGGAGCTTGGAGGCGATGTGTCTGACAGGGAATTGCGTTCGATATCGCAGTTGCCTGACGGGAGGATGGTGTTTGTCACCGAGGAGTCGATCTATATTTACGACGGCGTAAACCATGACTCATACAGAACAATGCCGGATGGAGGTGTATGCAGATTGCCTGGATATGATGGCTTCACGCATATATACATAGAAGGTGATTCGTTGCTGTGGTACAAAAACAGGGGACGTTTGAGTTGCCTGAACTGGCGTGATGGTTTCTCGCTGACGGCGGATGATATGAGCGGGGTGTTGGGAGGTCATGGAGTTCCTGACGATTTGTTCGTGGACAATGGCGGGTGTCGGTGGATTTGTCGTGGCGATAGTCTCGTATCTGCTTCGTTGGCTATATGCATGCGTTCGGGAGCCGGGATGCTTCAGGACGTTGCATCGCGTAGTGATACGTTGTATATGTTCTTTGACGACGGCAAAGTCGATGCCTATGCTCTTACCGACGGTAGTTTGAAGTACACTGTGGCGGCTTATGGTGATGATGAGCTTGATGATTTCCGCAACACGTCATTGGTTGTGGCTGATGATGACGGGTTTTATCAGTTGCGCACCGGTCGCATGAGCGGCCTTTTTTATTTCGATTCAGGGTCGCGATGTTGGTCGCGGTTGCTTGATGCCGGCTATACTCTGAACACTTTGGCGTTGGGGCCGGCGCGTGAGGTTATGGTCAGTTGTCAGAAAGGATTGTGGATTATAGACCCTATTAACGGCGACAATCGCTACATGGATTATATTCACGTGTCGTCGGGCAATAATCTGGCTACTGAGATCAGTTCCGTATTTGTCGATAAGGACGGGGGCATCTGGCTCGGGACTTTCAACCGTGGAATATTGTACACCCATCCTTCCGGATATGAATGCATATCTATAAAGTTGCCCGAAGTGCTTAAGTCGCGTCGTCCGGAAGGCTTCTGCGAAGATCGGTTCGGTCGGGTATATCTTTATGGCGACGGCGTCGCATATCTTGTCGATGTTGAAGAAAATACGATTTCAGATATGTCAGGCGGCATGTCGGCGGTGTCGTCTTATCATACCGGTTACGATGGCGGTAATGCATTCTCGGCTTTCGACGGTACGGAATATTTTCTTGGGGCTGATGCCGTTACGGTCTTTAAGCCGGGTGTGCCGGTCACCCCTGTGCCGCGTTCGTATGCACCGTTGCTTACCGGAATAAATGTAAATGGCGATAGACTTGATGTCAGACAAGAATCTGCCGATAGTGTCAGTGTGCCATATGCGTCGGTTTGTGGCGTCGAACTCGACTATGGCCATGGTTTTGTCACCTTCGAATATTCTGTTCTCAATTATAGCCATGCTTCTGGAGTTGGATTGAAGTATATGCTTGAGGGATTTGATTCCGACACGATGTCCGTACCCCTGTCGCTGCCTGGCAATATGGTGGCCAAGATTAATTATTCGGCTTTGCCTCCGGGGAAATATATTCTGAAAGTATGGTACGGCGACGATTCCGGAGCGGCGCATCGGACCCGGTTGAGTGTAAGTGTCAAAGCTCCATGGTGGCATAATCCTTGGCTTTTGTTCGGTGTCGGATTGTTGATCGTCGCGGCATGCTGCGCTATGGCGCGGCGCATGGCGGAGCGTAAGCGCCGGAGGCTGCTTAAAGAGGAGACTTTGTTGTCCCGCATGCGCGAGCTGATCGAGCAGTGTGAGCGCTATGAGAGTGAGCGCAGGACTCTTGCCGGTACAGATACCTCCTGCGGGACACCTGCCGGAGAAGATAACGATAAGGATGAGGAGATGAGTCCGGCCGACAAGGAGTTTTTGTCGCGTGCGGCCGCGATGGTCGAACGCAACATTGATGAACCCGGCTATTCGGTCGAGCGGCTGAGCCGCGACCTTTGTATGGACCGGACGGGACTTTACCGTAAACTCGTGGGGCTTCTCGACAAGTCGCCGAGTCTGTTTATACGCAGTGTCCGTCTGCGCCGGGCTTTGAAGATTATCGAGGAGAATCCAGGCATCAGTATTGCCGAAGTTGCGGCGTTGACTGGTTTCAGCGGCGGCAGCTATTTCAGCAAATGTTTTCAGGAAGAATTCGGTTGTCGGCCGTCGGAATATGCTTCCAAATGCGGAAAATCAACATAGTTGCATCCTGTTTCAACATAGTTATTACATAGTAACGCCTTGATTGGCCTATCTTTGCAGACGTAACAATAAGAGTGTGTCTAAAAGTAAATGTTAATACGAGGATTCCGTATTTCGGAGAGGATTTTGTGGTGCAGTTGAAAGAGTGTACTTGATGTACACGACTGAAACAAAGCACAAAATACACCCGAAAGACGGGAGGCCACGGTAACTTTCACAGACATATTCCATGTAATCGAAAATTTTAGAATCATTAATCAAATATGTGTGAATTAATAATTGATAACCCTGCACGACCACTCTTTGGTGCTTTATTCTTAACTCTGCGGTCGAGTGGCAAAGGCCACACTCCCTTATCGTTAAGAATAAATCCCTCAAAGATTAGTCGCCCTCGTGTTGACATTTATTTTTAGACACACTCTAAATCTAAATCCATTAATTTATGAAACTTAAAAGTGTTTTATTAGCCATGCTTGTCCCCGTGTTGGGGTCGGCCATGACGGCTCCGGAAGTGCAGGAGACTGCCCATGGAGTTAAGGCTACGCTCGACTCAATGGTGGTTGAGATGGAGTTCTATACCCCTTCGAGTCTGCGTATAGTGAAGTATCCGGTGTCTGAATCCGGACGGTCGGAGCAGGAGAGCTATTCTGTGATTGCCAAGCCCGGTGACGTTCCCTTTAAAGTGATGCGTTCCGGTAGTGCCGTGGCATTGAAGAGTGGGAAGCTGTCTGCATCGCTGAACCTTAAGAGCGGTGAGATTGCTTTCTCCGACGCTAATGGTCGTGCGTTGGTTAAGGAAAAGTCTACGTCGTTCAAGCCCGTCATGGATGCCGGAAAGCCGGCTCTTAGAGTAGGGCAGTCGTTTATCCTTGATAAGAATGAGCCTATCTACGGACTCGGCAACTATGAGAATGGCAGCCTGTCGATGCGCGGATTCTCGCGCACGCTCATGCCCGGTAATGTCGAGGACGGCATCCCCGTGGTGCAGTCGGTCAAGGGCTACGGCATACTTTGGGACAATTATTCTCCTACCGACTTCAATGACAATGCCGATGGCATGTCGTTTTCATCCGCTGTAGGCGACTGCGTGGACTATTATTTCATGTATGGAGGCAATGCCGATGGAGTAGTGGCGCAGATCCGTGCCCTTACCGGTGAAGTGCCGATGTTCCCGTTGTGGACTTATGGTTTCTGGCAGAGCCGCGAACGCTACAAGAGCCAGGATGAGACCATGGAGGTCGTGGCCCGCCATCGCGAACTGGGAGTGCCTTTTGACGGTATTATTCAGGACTGGCAGTACTGGGGCAACAATTATCTGTGGAATGCCATGGAGTTTATGAATCCCGAATTTCCGAATCCGAAGTTGATGGTTGACTCTATCCACAACATGAACGCCCATGCCATAATATCTATATGGCAGTCGTTCGGTCCGCAGACCAAGGCTTACCGTGAACTTGACGAGAAGGGTCTGCTGTTCAACATCGAGACATGGCCTCAGTCAGGCATAGCGGAGCAGTGGCCTCCCCGTATGGACTATCCTTCCGGTGTCCGTGTGTTGGATGTCTACAGTCCTGAAGCCCGCGATATCTATTGGAACAACCTCCGTCGGCTTTACGATTTAGGCCTTGACGGATGGTGGATGGACTCTACAGAGCCTGACCACTTCAACGTTACGGAAGCGGACTTCGACACGCCTACTGCTCTCGGCTCATTCCGCAGAGTGCGCGGTGCTTTCCCGTTGATGGCTGTCGGCGGTGTATATGACCACCAGCGTGCCACGTCCGACGATAAGCGTGTGTTTATCCTTACCCGTTCAGGCTGGACTGGCCAGCAACGCTACGGGTGCAATGTCTGGAGCGGCGACGTCAATTCGACATGGGATATGTTGCGCAACACGGTGCCTGCTCTGCTTAACTTCACACTTACCGGCAACCCCAACTCCAACTCCGACATTGGTGGATTCTTCTGCGGTGTATACAATGTCAACGGAAGTAACTCGGCCACTAAAAATCCTCAATTCCAGGAACTCTATGTGCGCTGGCTCCAGATGGGCGCTTTCACTCCGATGATGCGTTCACACGGCACTGACATCAAACGCGAGATTTATTACTTCGGTGAGAAGGGAGAACCCGTTTACGATGCCATCGAGGACGCTATACGGTTGCGCTACTCATTGCTTCCCTATATTTATTCTACTTCATGGCAGGTGACATCCGACAATTACAGCTACATGCGCCCGCTTATGATGGACTTCCCGAAGGACAAGAACGGCTGGGAGCGCAAGGATCAGTTCATGTTCGGTCCGAGCCTGCTCGTTGCCCCGGTTCTGGAGGCACAGTACACCCCTGAAACTGTTATGAGGACTGACGAGAACTCCGGATGGAACAAGAATGTGAACTCCGGATCGGCATCGTCAACCTCTAAAGGCGTTGACTTTATGGCTCCGTCGTCTGCTGAAGTATATCTGCCCTCCGGATCGGCATGGTATGACTTTTGGACCAATGAGAAGATGTCAGGCGGCCGCACTGTAAATAAGGCCACCGATATTAAGACCATCCCTCTCTATGTCCGCGCCGGAAGCATCGTGCCGCTTGGCCCTGATGTTCAGTATGCCACCGAGAAGCCGTGGGACGACATTGAGGTGCGCGTATATCCCGGTGCCGATGCAGAGTTTGTCCTTTATGAAGACGAAGGCGACAACTACAACTATGAGAAAGGCCAGTACTCCACCATTACGATGAAGTGGAACGATAAGAAGCATGAGCTTACGATTGCCGACCGTGCAGGTCAGTTCCCTGGCATGATCGCCTCGCGCAAGTTCCGTTTCCGCAATATGGCCACACCCGACTCGGCTCCTGTGACTGTCAATTACGACGGACATGCCGCGGCGGTCAAGCTGTAGTAGGCAGACTTCACATTAATATTCCATTAGATAATAATTCTAAGCATATAGCCGGACAAATCGACTTAAAGGTTGATTTGCCCGGCTTGTCATATATTGGATTGATTGCGATAGCTGCAATCGAATAATATAATTGATTATTACCGTCAAAAGTCTCCGTAGGTTGTTCCTTTGTATGAACTTTAAAATATATGAACTATGAATGTACCTTTGATCACATGGAGCTGCATTGTGGCAGTTTTTTTATTGGCGTTAGCGTTAAGAATTTATTCAGTAGTCAGACATTCCGTCCATTCGTCGGACCGAAGAAAGATATTCAGTATAGGCCGTGAATGGGAAGAGATATATGTCCCTGGCGACAGACGTATTAAAGACGACTACGATTATGACGAGTTCGACGACCTTTAAGCCCGGAGTGAAGGATGTGGCCTCTTTCCTGTCGGAATATTCAGTGATGCTTTTCGGGAGCGGAGCCACATGCATAAGAATGGAGAAGAATATGCACCGGATAGCGCGTTCGCAGGGTATGGAGGCGGAATTCAGCATCCTTCCGCGCCATATCCATCTGACCGTGGGCGACGGTTCCGACACGGTGACGTCGGTGGTGGCTATACGCGATATGCCTATAAGCTTCGCCAAAATAGCATTGCTGAGCAAGTTGAGCTGGCAGATGGCCGACTGCAGATATGATTTTCGCCAGGCTGTCAAAGTGCTTGCGAAGATCGGGTCTACGCCAGGCACCCCTCCTTGGCGTCTGCTCCTGCTCGTGTCGTTGGCCAACGCTTCATTTTGTCGGCTGTTCGGAGGCGACGCCATGGCCATGGCGGTAGTGTTTGTAGCCACTTTTGCCGGATTTCTTGTCAAGCAGGTCCTGACGGATCGTCATGTCGACTTCCGGCTTACGGCTGTGGCATGTTCATTTATTTCGGCGGTGATTGCCTCGTCCGACGCGCTCTTCTCGCTTGGAGCCACACCTGAGATAGCCGTGGGTACAAGTGTGTTGTATCTGGTTCCCGGTATACCGTTTATCAACTCTTTCTGCGACATGATCGACCGCCATTATCTATGCTCGTTCGGGCGCATGATGAATGCCGTGGTCATATCCTGCTGTCTGTCGCTCGGACTTTGCGCCGGCATGTTGCTTATGAATTTAGGAATGTTCTGATTTGAAAAAGTCAATGATATGTTAGTGGAATTTCTTCAGGATGCATTATTCGCGGCGATAGCCGCTATCGGTTTTTCGGCAATCAGCAATCCGCCTCGCCGGGCCTACCTGTTCTGTGCCGTCATAGCGGCCGTGGGCCATTCCGTACGCTTTTTGCTGATGGATTGTGCCGGTTGGCATATAGTGCCTGCATCGGCGTCGGCATCGCTTCTTATAGGTGTGTTGGCGGTGCTGATCTCGCCTAAGACACGGATTCCGGCTGAGACCTACCTTTATCCGTCGCTTCTGCCGATGATTCCGGGCATCTATGCCTACAGGACATTCGGAGCATTGGTCATGTGTCTCTACCGTGGTACGGAGGATTCGTTTCTGCACTACTTTTATCTGTTTGCCCAAAATGGCATGACCTGCTTCTTCATACTGCTTGCCATGGTGGTGGGGGCCACTTTGCCGATGTTTTTATTGCCGAAAATCTCATTTCAGGCCACGCGTCAGAAAACTAATAGTTAACTTTGCAATCATTTATCATATTATCAACAATGGAATTGCGACAGCTTAAATATTTCGTCAAGGTGGCTGAGACGTTGAGCTTTTCAGAATCGGCGAAGATGCTGTGTGTCACTCAAAGTACCTTGTCGCAGCAGATCAAACAGCTTGAACAGGAATTTGACACCACACTGCTTCTGCGCACCAGCCGCAGTGTGGCTCTTACTGAAGCCGGAGAGGAACTGCTCCCTTACGCACGCCGCACCATACGCGACGCAGAGCTATGCACCGACCGCATCAACGACCTGAAGATGGCACTGTGCGGTACGCTTAACATCGGTGTCACATATTCCTTCGGTCCGATACTGACGGAGACTCTTGTGTCGTTTATGAAGCTTTACCCCAACGTCAAGCTCAACATATTCTACCGTCCTATGGCAGAACTGATGGAGATGCTGCGCAGGCGCGAGGTGGATTTTGCCCTCGCTTTCAAGCCGACTTTGCCGGTGGAGGATGTGATGTCGCACACGCTTTTCCAGAGCTATCTGGCTGTGATAGTGGGCGACATGCACCCGCTTGCCTCCCGCGAACGAATTTCGCTCCCCGATCTGTCGCGCTACGACCTGGCTCTTCCGGCCAAAGGATTGCAGGCACGCAACACGCTCGACGGAATCCTGGAGCGTTACCCATGCCGGTTCAACATCCGTATGGAGCTTAACGAAGTGAACATACTTCTGCGTCTCATCAGGCAGAACCATCTTGCCACGGTGCTCGCTGAGGCCACCATACACAGTGAGAGCGGAGTCAAAGCCATTCCTGTCGATATTCCCGGAAATGAGATGGAAGGGTGCGTACACACGCTTCGGGGAGCCTACATGAAAAGCTCCATGAAGGAGTTCGTGAGGCTGTTGAGCGATTCTGTGGCGGTCAGAGAGCGGGTCAACGCATGGCTCTGATTAATTTGGTTTGATGCGTTAATATGGCCGTCGTTTGTCGGCGATTCGGCCGTCAGGATTTTTCTGAGAGTTCAAGCCATCGCATCTCTTTTTCATCGAGCACTGACTTGATTTCCTCATAACGTGCCGACTTTGCCATGATGTCGTCGATCTCTCCGCCGCTGTTGAACAGAGCGTCAAGCTTTGACTTCTCTTCGTTCAGTGCGTCGATGTCGGCTGTGAGCTGCTCGAATTCCCGGCGTTCCTTGAACGTCATCTTGTTGGCGTCGCGTTCGCGTTTCTGTCGGGTATCCTCCTTCGTCCGGTTCTCTTTAGGTTCGGAGGGTGCCTGTCCGCGTTCGTCGAGCCAATGGCGGTAGTCGGAATAGTTGCCGGGAAAGTCGCGCACTTCGCCGTCGCCTTCAAGCACAAAAATATGGTCGACGATGCTGTCGAGGAAGAAACGGTCATGGCTTATGACTATCAGACATCCTTTGAACTGTCCGAGATACTCTTCGAGCAGACCAAGAGTCACTATGTCGAGGTCGTTTGTCGGCTCGTCGAGAATGAGGAAGTTGGGCGAACGCATCAGCACGGATGCCAGATGCAGACGCGCCTTTTCTCCGCCGCTAAGAGTGTGGATATACTTCTGCTGGTCGGCCGGACTGAACAGGAAGTGGGTCAGAAACTGCATGGGCGAATATCGCACTCCTTCGTTGACCACTATGTCGTCGGCTATCTCGGTGATGGCGTCGATGACGCGCTTGTTTTCGTTAAATGCGATGCCCTCTTGGCTGTAGTAGCCGAAGCGGACAGTCTCGCCGACATTCCATTCGCCCGAATCCGGGGCCACTATGCCCTGCAGCATCTTGATGAAGGTCGACTTTCCGACACCGTTGTGGCCTATGATGCCGAGCCGTTCATAGCGTGCGAACGTATAGTTGAAGTCGTTGAGTATGACCTTGTCGCCATAGCGTTTGCAGATGCCTGCCGCCTCGAAAATTTTTGAGCCGATATAGGATGACTTTACGTTGAGGTCCACGTTGTCTTCGCGCATGTTGACCTGCGAACGCTTCTTAAGGTCATAGAATGCGTCGATGCGGTATTTGGCTTTACCCGCGCGTGCCTGTGGCTGTCTGCGCATCCATTCCTGCTCCTTGCGCAGAGTGTTCTTTACTTTCGACAGTTCAGCCGACATGGCTTCGATGCGTTCCTGACGGCGCCGCAGATAGTATTCATAGTTGCCGTCGTAGGCATACATCTGTTCGCGGTCAAGCTCGATGATGTGGTTGGTGACTCGGTCGAGAAAGTAGCGGTCGTGGGTCACCATCAGAAGCGTGGCGCGAGAACGGGTCAGATAGTTCTCAAGCCATTCGATGGTGTCTATGTCGAGGTGGTTGGTGGGTTCGTCGAGTATGATAAGCTCCGGATTGCCGAGAATCACTCGGGCCATGGCCACACGTTTGGCCTGTCCGCCCGAAAGGGTCTCCATGCGGGCCGTGACGTCATGTATGCCCAGTTGCGACAGCATCTGCTTGACGCGGTCCTCATATTCCCACGCCGAGGTGCTGTCCATAAGGTGCACGGCCTCGTTGATGGCCGATTCGTCGCCGGAAGCGAGAGCACTCTCATACTTTGATATGGCACGGCACATGTCGCTGTCGCCGTCGAGACATGCGTCCATCACGGTCGTACCGGGTATGAACGCAGGAGTCTGTTCGAGGTAGCCCACCCGCAGTCCGTTATGAAACGTGATGTTGCCGGAGTCGGCGCTCTCTTTGCCGGCGATGATGCTGAGCAGTGTCGACTTTCCGGTACCGTTCTTGGCTATGATGCCTATTTTGTCGCCTTCGTAGACCCCGAAAGTCACGTCGCGGAACAGCATTCGGTCGCCATAGCTTTTGGTCAGATTCTCAACTTGCAGGAAGCTTGTAGCCATGAGTGCCTTAATTAAACTTTTTACGTATGAATGTGAAGTTGCGGCCGAGATACTTTTCCCTTACCACCGGATTTTCGGCCAGCTCTTCGGATGTGCCCTGGAACAGGATTTTCCCTTCAAACAGCAGGTATGCGCGGTCGGTGATCGACAGAGTCTCCGGCGCGTTGTGGTCGGTGATCAGGATGCCGATGTTCTTTTCCTTCAATTTATAAACGATGTACTGGATATCCTCCACGGCGATGGGGTCGACTCCGGCAAACGGTTCGTCGAGCATGATGAACTTTGGATTGATGGCCAGACACCGGGCTATCTCCGTACGGCGCCGTTCGCCTCCCGAAAGCTGGTCGCCGAGGTTCTTGCGCACTTTCTGAAGACGGAATTCCGAGATTAGGCTTTCAAGTTTATCCTTCTGGTATTCTTTGGAGGTATTGGTCATTTCGAGCACGGCGCGTATATTGTTCTCCACACTGAGTTTGCGGAACACCGACGGCTCCTGCGCGAGGTAGCCGATACCGTTCTGCGCACGTTTGTACACCGGATATTTGGTGATGTTCAGGTCGTTGAGAAATATTTCGCCCTCATTCGGGGTGATGAGTCCCACGGTCATGTAGAACGTGGTGGTCTTTCCGGCTCCGTTCGGGCCGAGCAGACCTACGATCTCGCCCTGTGTGACATTTATCGACACATGGTTGGCCACGGTGCGTTTGCCGTATTTCTTGACGAGATTCTCCGTGCGAAGCACCATCTTGCCGTCGTAGAGAGTCTTTCCGGCATCCGGGTCAGCGGCGTTTTCGTTGATAGGCGCAGCTTGGCCCATGTTTATGTCCTCTTCCACCGACAGCTCGAATGAAGTGTCGGGGGCTTTCTCTTCGGGATTATAATCGAAATGTTCTGCCATGTCGCTATTGAATGGGGTGGTCTAATGGGGGATTTCTAAAAGTTGGATATTATGCCCGGACGGCGGATGCGGCTTTCGATGTATTCGGTCAGCAGTTTTATGGCCACGCGGTTGTCGCCCCCTTGGGGAACGATCAGGTCGGCGTAGCGTTTCGACGGCTCGATGTAAAGACGGTGCATCGGTTTCAGCACCGCTTCATATCTGTCGATGACCATCTGGGGCGTGCGGCCGCGTTCGATGCAGTCGCGCGAGATCACACGGATCAGCCGGTCGTCGGCGTCGGCGTCGACAAACACTTTTATGTCAAGAAGATCCCTTAGACGGGGCTGGGTGAGTATGAGGATGCCCTCTACTATCACTACGTCGCGTGGCTCGACCACGATGGTTTCGGGCTGGCGTGTGCAGGTGAGATAGCTGTAGGTTGGCATGTGTACGGTATGCCCTTCCTTTAGTTCTATCAGTTGGCGTTCAAGCAGTTCCCACTCTATGGCGGCCGGTTCGTCAAAATTTATTTTCGACCGTTCTTCCATTGGTATGTGGCTTGAGTCGCGATAGTAGGAGTCCTGAGGCAGAACGGCTACCTCTCCCGAGGGCAAGCTCTGGATTATCTTGTTGACCACTGTGGTTTTGCCGGAACCGGTTCCTCCGGCGATGCCGATTACAAGCATTTTTTGCTATATTTTTAGTTGTTTGTGAGATACAAAGTAACAAAAAAATCCATTATAAGCCAAAGAAATTGCGTAACTTTGCAACAATATCTATGTATCCCGACGTTATACGAGCATGATAATAGAATCCGCACTTACTACGTTTGGCCGATATTGCATTTTTATGAGCCGGGTGTTCTCGGTTCCGCAGAAGTGGAAAGTGTTCGGCCGTAAATTCCTTCAGGAAGTGGGCAAGCTTGGGCTTGACTCTATTCCGCTGACTATAGTTATTTCAGTGTTTATCGGCGCGGTGATCTGCATCCAGATGCAGCTCAACATGACATCGCCGATTATGCCCGCTTACTCCACCGGACTCGCCACACGCGACATACTTCTGCTTGAATTCAGCTCGGCGGTGTTGTGTCTGATCCTTTCAGGTAAGGTCGGTTCTAACATAGCCTCCGAGATAGGCACCATGAGGGTGACAGAACAGATTGATGCTCTTGAGATAATGGGCATCAATTCGGCTCAATTCCTCGTGTTGCCCAAGATTTTGGCTTTCATGTTCTTTATCCCCGTGCTTGTAGTGTTCTCTATCGCCACCGGACTGTTCGGCGGATGGATCATAGCCGCTTTTACCGACATGATTCCGGTGTCGCGCTACATTTACGGCATTCAGACCATGTTTGTCGAGTGGTATGTGTGGTACACTATCATAAAAGCTGTCGTATTCTCCGTGATAATCACTTCTGTGGCATCGTTCTACGGCTACTACGTGAAGGGCGGGGCGCTTGATGTCGGCAAGGCTTCGACGCAGGCCGTGGTGTCGAGTTCGATTCTTATACTGCTGTTTGATGTGATACTTACTAAACTCCTGATGCAATGATTGAAGTAAAAGGCGTAGAAAAGTCGTTTGACGGCGTGCAGGTGCTGAAGGGTGTTTCGTGCACCTTCGAGACTGGCAAGACCAATTTGATCATAGGGCAGAGCGGATCCGGAAAGACTGTGCTGATGAAGTCGTTGGTGGGACTGTTGCGGCCGGAGAAAGGCGAGATACTTTATGACGGACGCGACCTCCTTAAAATGGACCGGGAGGAGACCCAGAGCCTCCGCACGGAGATAGGCATGCTGTTTCAGGGATCGGCGCTGTTTGATTCGGAGACGGTGCTCGGCAATGTGGAGTTCCCGCTGATGATGTACACCAAGATGACCGACGCCGAGCGCAAGGACAGGGCGCGGTTCTGTCTGGAGCGTGTAGGTCTAAAAGGTGCCGACGAGAAGTATCCCAGCGAGATATCGGGAGGTATGCAGAAGCGAGTGGCCATAGCCCGCGCCATAGCGCTGAATCCTAAGTATCTGTTCTGCGACGAACCTAATTCCGGGCTTGATCCTAAGACGTCGATACTTATCGACGAACTGCTGAGCGACATAACCCATGAATATCAGATGACTACGGTGATCAATACCCATGACATGAACTCCGTGCTCGGTATCGGGGAGAACATCGTGTTCATACGCAAGGGACACAGGGAATGGGTCGGCAACAAAGATCTTGTCTACACTGCCACAAATGAAGCGCTGTCACACTTTATCTTTGCCACCGAACTGTTCCAGAAAGTCAAGGAGTACGTGATCAGCAACGGTCACTCCTGACCACCTTAAATCACTTCCATATTGGAGTTAAGACGCTGACGCACTACCTCGTACATGATCACTCCGGCCGCTACCGATACGTTGAGGGAGCCTATCTTGCCGAACTGAGGTATTGACACGAACGTGTCGCACAGACGCATTGCTTCGGGGGATATGCCCACATCCTCGGCACCCATGACTATGGCCACGGGAACGGTGTAGTCGGCCTGGGTATAATTGATGTCGGCTTTTTCAGAAGCGGCCACTATCGTGTAGCCGTTGTCTTTCAGAAAGCGGATGGCACCTGTGATGCTGCGTTCGCGGCATACCGGCAGGTGCAGGAGCGCTCCGGCTGAAGTCTTCACGGCATCGCCTCCGACGCTGACGCTGCCTCGCTCGGGAATCACGATGGCGTCCACTCCGGCGCATTCGCATGTGCGGGCTATGGCTCCGAAATTACGCACGTCGGTGATTCCGTCAAGCAATACGATGAACGGAAGCACCCCGTCTTCATACAGCTCGGGGACGAGATAGTCCAGACGGTGGTAGGTCACCGCCGACAGCATGGCGAGTACTCCCTGATGGTTCTTGCGGGTGATTCGGTTGATGCGTTCCACCGGCACGCGCTGCACCGGGATCGAGTGGGCTTTGATCAGGCTGTTGAGTTCGCCGAGCAGTTCGCCGTTGAGGTCTTTCTTTATGTATATCTTGTCGATTTCCTTACCGGCTTCGATGGCCTCGATCACGGCTCTGATGCCGAAGATATAGTCGTTTGCTTCCATTCTATGATGTTTGTTGGGATTTTTCGGTTATTTTTTTGTTTGGGCGAGGAGCGATTTAGCGTTGGCGCGTGCGGCTTCGTCCACCTTGGAGCCGCTGAGCATCACAGCCAGTTCGTCGATGCGCTCGCTGTCGGTCAGACGGCGGATGTATGTATGTGTCGACTGGTCGTCGTCCTCTTTATATACCTTGAAGTGGGCCGCGCCCTTTGCCGCTACCTGTGGCAGATGGGTGATGGCCATCACCTGGATGCTGTCTGATATGTCGAGCATCATCTGCCCCATGCGGTTGGCTACGTCGCCGGAGACTCCTGTGTCCACTTCGTCGAAGATGATCGACGGAAGCTGCATCTTGCTTGCGATGATCGACTTTATTGACAGCATCAGTCGGGAGATCTCGCCGCCCGATGCCGTTCCGCCTACCGGCAGCAGGGCCTGGTTCTTATTGAAGGCGAAGAGCAGTTCCACGCTGTCCATGCCTTGGGGCGACATGGCCACTGGCGTTATCTTTACTTTCGTCTGGAGGTTTTTCATTCCGAGCGGCATGGCGGTGTCGCGCAGTTGACGTTCAAATTGAATGGCCACTTCGGCACGGCGTTTCGACAGTTCGGCGGCGGCGCTTTTGGCCACGGCTTTTGTGCGTCTCACTTCTTTCTCAAGTTCTTCGAGAGTGTAGGAGCTGTTTTCGAGCGCGTCAAGTCGGGCGCGGAACGATTCGCGAAGCTCGATCAGCTGTTCCACCGAATCGACATGGTGTTTGTGCTGAAGAGCGTAAATGTTATTGAGACGTTCCTCTACGGCTTCGAGTTCGTCAGGATCGGCCGAAAGGTCGCTGTCGTATGCTTCGAGAGTCTCGGCTATGTCCTGAAGTTCGATCCGCGCCGATCTAAGCCGTTCGAGCATGTTGTCGGAGTCGTCGAGCACCTGGCTCAGCGCTTCGCAGTATTCTTCAGTTTCGCCCAGGAGCGAGAGCGCATTTGTCTGTCCGTTATAGAGTGAGTCGAGGGCGCCGTTAAGCGTCGATTTTATCTCGGTCATGTTGGCCAGGATGTCACGGTCGCGTTCGAGCTGTTCCTGTTCGCCGGGTTGGAGCTTCATGGCATCGAGCTGTTCGAGCTGAAAGCGGGTGAAGTCCTCGTCTTCGCGGTTGGCGTTCATCTGCTTGACGGTGTCGTTGTACCTTTTCAAGGCCGCGCGGTATGAGGCATACTTTCGGGCATAGTCCTTCAGCACGTCGCGGTTTGACGCCAGAGTGTCAAGTATCTGAAGTTGGAAGTCTGGTGATGTCAGAAGCTGGTTCTGATGCTGCGAGTGGATGTCGATGAGCTGCATTGCCACGTGCGACAGCAGGTCGAGCGTCACCGGCGAATCGTTGATGAACGCCCTCGACCGTCCGGCCGGGGCGATTTCGCGGCGAAGTATACATATCGAGTCGTCCCATTCGATGTCGTTTGACAGGCAGTATTCTTTAAGGCGCGGATAGCCGCTTACTTCAAAAGCCGCTTCTATGACCGATTTGCGGCCGGAATCGCGCACTGCCTTGAGGTCGGCACGGCCGCCGAGTATCAGCGACAGCGCACCGAGCATTATCGACTTTCCGGCGCCGGTCTCGCCGGTGATGATGTTGAAGCCGTCGGTAAATTCGATGTCGACGGTGTCGATCAGGGCGTAATTGGATATATGTAATGTCTTTAACATAAGAAAAACGGCAAATTGATCTATTTGTTGACGCCTTTTTTTATCATGTCCAGGCGGGTGGTCTCTGTGGGATATATCTTATATAGGAGTTCGTATACGCGTGTACGTTCCTCCTGTGAACCTTTTGTGTACACGTTGACGAGTTCGTCGAGTTTGGCGTCCTTGAACATTGAAAGTGTGACCGACATCGGAGCCACTTCGGCGATTTTGGCGAGGGTCTCAAGCGATGCCGTTATCGCCGCGCGTCCTTTGTCGGGGCTGATCGACATCTCGTCAAGTCCGTTGCGGTGGTATTGGTATAAGAGGTCGCGGTACTGTATGGTCGACGGCTCGGTGTATGCGTTGAGCACGGCGCTTCGGTTTTTTGTATCCTCGAATGCCCTCCATCCGCTTTCGTTGGTCGACTGTGCCATCTGCACCACATTTTTGGCCTGGTCATAGAATCCGTTGCCCCCGCGGTCGGAAAAACTGTCGAAGTCTATGGCCAGAATCAGATATACGTAGAAGTTCAGTATGGCGGTCAGATTGCTCTCCATAGAGTTCTCCGAGAAGATAAGTGGTTGCCCTTCAAGATACTCGAATTCTATTTTTGTGTCCTTGAAGTTGAGGAGGGTCGTCGTGTAGGTGCTGTTGTACACCGGGCGCGACGATTGTATCTGAAGCTCGCCGGAGAGCTTGGCGTCTTCATACGACTTTATCGTGAAGAACATGCGGCAGTCGATCTTCTCATTGGCCGCTATCTGGGCGTTCGACCATTTGCGTGTGTTTACATACTCGGAGATGGCGTTTTCGAGGGTCGTGAACACCGAGGTGTTGGTGCCCTGCACTTGCGAGTAGTCCACCTGTACCTGGCAGTTCAGTTCCTGCGCCCGGACGGGGTGGATCAAGGCCGTGGCCACGGCTATGGTTATGGTTAAGATAAGGCGGATTGATGTCATAGTGTCATTATGGTGTCGATGATGTCGCGGGCCACATCTTCCTTCGGCTTTGTGCCGAACGGAAGTTCGCGTCCGTCCCGGGTGTAGATGGTCACTTTGTTGGTGTCGGTCCCGAATCCGGCACCTTTGTCGCGGAGTGAGTTCAGCACTATCATGTCAAGATTTTTCGACTCCAGCTTTCCACGTGCGTTGACCGATTCGTTGTCTGTCTCCAGGGCGAAGCCTACGAGCGTCTGGCCGTCGCGTTTTTTCTGTCCGAGGGTTTTTGCTATGTCGGGGTTCTTGACAAGCTCGATTACCGGCACATCCGACGTCTCGCGTTTGATCTTCCTGTCGGCAGTATGTTTCGGGGCATAGTCGGCCACGGCGGCGCACATGATGGCTATGTCGGTGTCGGTAAAGATGCTTTCACATGCCGACAGCATCTCTTTGGCTGACTCCACCTTCACCAAGTTGATCCGTGGATGGCTTACGTTCATGTTGACGGGTCCGCTGACCAATGTCACTTCGCCGCCTCTGTCGGCGGCTTCGAGGGCAAGGGCATAGCCCATTTTCCCCGAACTGTAGTTGCCGATGAAGCGCACGGGATCGATCTTTTCGTAGGTCGGTCCGGCTGTGACGAGCACTTTTTTACCGGCAAAGTCGCTTTTTGAAGCGAAGAACCGTTCGAGAGCTTTCACTATGTTCTCCGGTTCCTCCATGCGTCCTTTGCCTACAAGGTGGCTGGCGAGCTCGCCTGAGGCCGGTTCGATGATGTGGTTGCCGTAGGAACGAAGCAGTTCGATGTTGCGGACGGTCGACGGATGCGCCATCATGTCGAGATCCATCGCCGGCGCTACAAACACCGGCGCTTTGGCCGACAGATAGGTGGTGACGAGCATGTTGTCGGCCACGCCGTTGGCCATCTTGGCTATGGTGTTGGCGGTGGCGGGAGCGATGACCATCGCGTCGGCCCATAGGCCGAGGTCGACATGGCTGTGCCATTCGCCGGTGTTGGCGGTGAAGAATTCGCTGACCACAGGCTTCCCGCTGAGTGCCGACAGTGTGACCGGTGTGATGAATTCTTTTCCGGAGGGGGTTATTACCACCTGGACCTCTGCACCGGCTTTTATGAGCAGACGCAGTAGAACGACCGATTTATATGCCGCGATTCCGCCGGATATTCCGAGAATTATGTGTTTGCCTTTAAGCATGGCCGCAGGGTCTATTTTAGCCTTAGTTTGATGTTGGTGATCACTTGCTTTGTGTTGGCGGGAAATTCGCCCTGCATCATCCAGGAGTAATAGCCGAGGTCGCGCCTGAACACATCTTCCACCAGCTGTCCTTTGTACTTGCCGAAATTGAACACCTCCTTGTTGTCGGCATTATATATGATGCGTCCCATCAGGTCCACATTCTTATTCTGTGAGGAAAATTCCGACAGGAATTCCACGTCGTTCCGGAGTGAGGGATAGTGGTCGAGCTGGGCTTTCAGCACTTCGTATGTGGCGCGGGTGTCGGCATTGGCCGAATGGGCTTCGGTGAGGTCCTTGCCGCAGTAGAATTTATATGCCGCGATCAGTGTGCGCTGCTCCATCTTGTGAAATATGGTCTGCACGTCGACGAATTTGCGCCTCGACAGGTCGATATTGACTCCGGCCCGCAGGAATTCTTCCATCAGGATGGGTATGTCGAAGCGGTTGGAGTTGAATCCGGCAAGGTCGGCGCCGAGAAATTCGTTGGCCAGTTCCTGTGCCACCTGGCGGAATGTCGGTTTGTCCTTGACATCCTCGTCTGTGATGTGGTGTACGGCTGTGGCTTCTTCGGGTATGTGCATCTCCGGATTCACCCGTAAGGTGCGTTCCGATTCGGCGCCTGAAGGCATCACTTTTATGTAGGATATTTCCACTATCCTGTCTTTCAGAATATTGGTCCCGGTAGTCTCCAGGTCGAAGAATATGATGGGGTTTCTCAGTGAGAGTTCCATATTTGGTCTGTGTAGGGGAATAAAGTCTTAGAAGTCGGTTACGGTCATGGGCATGAGCAGCATGAGCAGTTCGCTGTCGTCGTCGTTTTCAGAAGGCAGGAACACTCCCGGGCGGCTCGGGTCAGACAGTTTGATGACCAGGTCGGTGGTCGATATCGTGTTGGAGATTTCGATGAGGTATGGTGCGCTGAATCCTATCACCATCTCGTTGCCGGTGAAGTCGCACGCCACTTCCTCGCGGGCTGAGGTGCAGAAGTTGTTGTCGGTGGCTTTCATCACTAGCTTTTCGGGCTGAATCTTGAATTTGACAAGTCCGTGGCCTTGGTCGACGAACACTCCCACGCGGCGCACCGCGTTCAGGAACGACTGGCGGTCGATGGTCAGCACGTATGGATTGTTGGTCGGAATGACGCGGTTATAGTCGGGGAATGAACCTTTTATGAAGCGGCAGTTGAACTTATAGGACTGGCTTTCGAAAGTGACGCTTTTAGGCTCTACAGTGATCTTGATCTTTTCCTCTTTGGAAAATACGTTTTTCACCACCGTGGCGGGCTTCACCGGCAGGATGAACGAACCTTCCTGGCCGGGGGCCGACAGGGCGTTGCGGTATTTTACGAGCTTGCGGGTGTCGGTGGCCACGAAAGTGATGGCGTCAGGCTTGATGTCCCACAGTATACCCATCATCTGTGGACGCAGGTCGTCGTTGCCAACGGCAAAAAGGGTATTGTCGATTCCCTTGAGCACCTGCTCGGTGGGGCAGGTGAATGTGAACACTCCTTCTGAATTCTCAGTCGTTTCGTTTGACGGATATTCATTGCCGTTGATGGCGATGAAGCTGTAGTTTCCGCTTGAATATGTTATTTCGACGGAGAGATTGTCGTCGTTGATGTCGAAAGTCACGCCTTGGTCAGGCATCTCCTTGAGCAGGTCCACCAGTCGGCGGGCGTCGACGCAGAAGCGTCCTTCGCCTTCGGTGTCAAACACGTCGACATGTGCCACGAGTGTGTTCTCGAGGTCCGAGGCGGTGATTATCAGTTGGTTGTCCTTAAGCTCAAACAGGAAGTTGTTGAGGATGGTCAACGCATTTTTCGAGTTAATCACTTTGCTTACAGCGGACACGTAGCTGTAGAGGGTTTTACTTGAGACGTTAAACTTCATAATGTATGGTATTTTTATTTTGATTACAACGTTGCCGAAAAAACCGTAGGAGCCGCAAAAGGATTCCTGCCCGGATTTTAACTTACAAAAATAGTAAATTCCCACCACATTATTGGAAAAAACTTCCGACAATCTCAAAAGTCTGCAAAATCCTGCCAAAAAAGTCCGCATCTTACCCGGTGTGTGCCGGATAAAATGCGGATAAAAAGATCGAGGTCTGAAGAGTTGCGCGTCACTCATCCTGTTGGGCGGTCTCCCGTTTATCCCATACGGGATGCGCCGGATCTTCTGCCGTAAGGGCTTCCGCCAGGTCTATGCCCAGCGCGTCGGCAAGCATCCGGCCATATTCATTGTCGGCATTATGGCAAGCGCGTACGTGGCGCTGCTTGATAAACAGCGGAATCTCCGCCATCTGCGTGGCCGTGTTGTCGCATGTGGCCTTTTGGTCCTCCGGACTCATAAGCCTCCAGAGTTTTCCCGGTTGGGTGTAATAGTCGTCGTCATACTGGCGCTCGTCGTAATTATACATGTCGCCGTGTAGCTTCATTGGCGGTTCCTTGAGGGAAGTGGTGTCGCGCCATTCGCCGTAGCTGTTAGGCTCGTAGGCCGGAGTGCGCCCTAAGTTGCCGTCGGTGCGCATCTGGCCGTCGCGGTGGTAGGAATGAAACGGACATTTCGGCTGGTTGACGGGTATGAGGTTGTGGTTCACTCCGAGACGGTAGCGCTGTGCGTCGCCATAAGAGAAGAGCCGGCCCTGCAGCATCTTGTCCGGCGATAGCCCGATGCCGTCCACTATATTGGCCGGATTGAATGCCGCCTGCTCGATTTCGGCGAAGAAGTTTTCCGGGTTGCGGTTTAGCTCGAGTATGCCGACGTCGCGCAGCGGGAAGTCCTTATGATACCATACTTTGGTCAGGTCAAACGGGTTTATGTGATACTTTTCGGCTTCCTCCTCCGTCATAAGCTGTACTTGGAGTTTCCATTTTGGAAAGTCTCCGCGTTCGATGGCCTCGAAAAGGTCACGTTGGTGCGATTCGCGGTCTTTGGCTATGATGGCCTCGGCCTCTTTGTCGGTCAGATTCTTAATGCCCTGGAGTGTACGGAGGTGGAATTTCACCCATGTGCGTTTATTATCTTTGTTGATAAAGCTGTAGGTGTGGCTTCCGAATCCGTGCATGTGGCGGAACGAAGCCGGAATGCCTCTTGGCGACATGGTGATCGTGATCTGATGCAGGGCCTCTGGCAGTAGGGTCCAGAAGTCCCAGTTGGCTGTCGGATTGCGCATGCCTGTGCGCGGATCGCGTTTTATGGCATGGTTGAGGTCAGGAAACTTCAGCGGGTCGCGAAGGAAAAACACCGGAGTATTGTTTCCCACAAGGTCCCAGTTGCCTTCGTCGGTATAGAATTTCATGGCAAAGCCGCGGATGTCGCGTTCGGCGTCGGCGGCACCGCGTTCGCCGGCCACGGTCGAGAACCGGACCAGACATGGAGTCTGCTTCCCGACCTCCGAAAATATGGAGGCGCGGGTAAAGTCAGTGATGTCGTCGGTGACCGTAAATCGGCCGAATGCGCCGGATCCCTTGGCATGCATTCGTCTTTCAGGGATTACTTCGCGGTCGAAGTGTGCGATTTTCTCAAGATACCACGGGTCTTGAACAGTCTGAGGTCCATGGAGGCCTGCGGTTTGTACATTCTGGTTGTCGGCGATCGGGCGCCCGTTTTCAGCGGTCAGTCTTTTCTTGTCCATACAATCATAATGGGTTTTAAAGGTCAGTAAAAGTGAAAACTAAAACGTCCGCCTTTTGAAAAAAGTTTGCCCCCTTGACACTTAATCCCTCCCCCGTTTGGCGATTTTAAGTGAATTAAAAATTTTTTAATTGGGGTTTATTGCAGAAATGGAATTTAATTCAGATATTTGTAACGCTTATCTTTTATCGCAGAAGCCCCGGAGGGGTGAACGTGGGAGGGGTAAGTGGGATTTTTTGTTAGCGTTTACACGACGCTTATTTCTTGACCTTTCGGAATCTCGCAAATTCTAATCACCGTCAAGGATGAGGCAACTGTAGATGTCCGTGGATATGACTGTCCTCTTGTGGAGGAGTCGTATGCGCTTGGTATTTCCGTAGGATTTTTCCTATGGAAATATGTCAATTGCATAAACTTGTTTTGTGGCACAAAACAACTGTCATATAAAGCGTGGGCTTCTGCGTTGCTCGTTCTACGGTGATGGGCAATGCGAGAGCCTCGAAAGGTGGAACGAGTGACGAGTAGGGTTCCACGCTTCTTATTTGTCCGGCCTTCAGGAATCCAAGGCTGTCGATACTGTTATGAATGACAAAATATCTGTCGTTATAAATACTTATAATGCAGAGCGACATCTTAGAGATGTACTTGAGAGTGTTTCTTCGTTTGATGAAGTGCTTGTCTGTGATATGGAAAGCACCGACTCTACAGTCGAAATTGCAAAAGAATGTAATTGCAAGGTGGTTAATTTCCCTAAAGGAGAGCATGAAATATGCGAGCCTGCTCGTGACTTTGCCATTCATTCAGCTCAAAATGATTGGGTTTTAGTAGTTGATGCCGACGAAATTGTTCCGGATAGCCTACGAAAGTATTTGTATGAATTTATAAGGCGGAAACAATCGGATATTACGGGCTTGGCTATTCCACGTCGCAATATGTTTATGGGAAAATACATAACTGATTTGCCTGATTACCAACTCCGATTTTTCAGGCAGAATTTAGCCGTATGGGAACCAATCATACATTCACGGCCCAAAATAAAAGGTAAGATAGAGAATATCCCTAATAAAAAATCCTTGTCGCTTATTCATTTGGATAATCCCGTAATAAGGTCGAGAATTGAAAAAATTAATCGTTATACTGATTATGAGGTGACCAAAAGATTTGATCGTAATTATGGCTTTTTTGACTTGGCATTTCGTCCTGCATTCTTTTTTATGAAAAGCTACATATTTGGACGAGGATTTTTTGGCGGTACAAGGGGGCTTGCTAAGGCTTATATGTCAATGGTGTATCAGATTGTGTTAATCTCGAAGAAGATAGAAAGCGATCTAATGAATACCATTAAACCAACACAAATAAGTTCCACACATGAACAGATGTAAAATAATTGCATCGTCGGCCAACTATGAATTAATTTTGGCTGATTTCGATGTGTTTAAAGATCTTGATCGTGGCGATTGTATTTATTCCGGTCGCAACGTTCTGGTTCGATATAAGATTAATGGCATGGATATTGTTGTCAAGTATTTTAAAAGGTCACTCTTTTCTTCCGTGAAATATTTTTGCCGTAAGTCAAAAGCTTGCCGATCGTATGAGAATGCACTCTGTTTAATCTCAAGAGGTATCCGCACGCCATCTCCTATTGCTTACATCGAGTGCCGTGGATTCTTGAATAGGCTTCTAAAGAGCGCATACATCTGTGAGTTTGAAGAGTCTCAACCAATTGCACAAGTACTGTCAAGTGACAGATATGCAGAGGTGCTGACTTCATTTGCGGAATTTGTCTCGGAATTGCACAGCAAGGGGATATTGCACAATGATTTAAATTCAACCAATGTCAGAGTTTTAGATTCGATTGACAATAAGTTCCGATTCGGTCTTATAGACTTGAATAGGATGGATATTCTTCCAAAAGGGGTTAGGTTGACGGAGAGGGAACGCTTTATGAATCTTGTGCGGTTTTCAGATTTAAACTTTAAATTTTGTATGTTTTTGATCGCATATCTTAAAGCTTCCGGACTTCCATGTTCTGATTTTAAACAGGCACTGATGATGAAATCGTATGATTGTCGTCGAATAGATTCGATTAAAAAGTGTAAAAGAAATTTTTATAGGATATTTAAACATGGGTGAAATATGATTCCAAAAATTATACATTATTGTTGGTTCGGACGAAAAGATAAACCGGAGTCATTTTGTAGATATTTAAAAACCTGGGAAGAATATTTGCCCGATTTTGAAATCAAGGAATGGAATGAGGATAATTTTGACGTAAATTATTGGCTTTATTCACGAGAGGCTTACGCTACTGGCAATTTTGCCCATGTTTCTGATGTCTGTCGTATTTATGTGCTAAATGTATACGGCGGAATTTATCTTGACACGGATGTCGAAGTGTGCAGATCGTTTGATGGTTTTTTATCTGATAAAACGTTTGTGGGTATGGAGTCTACGGAATGTATTGGGACATGCGTTATTGGATCGGAGGCAAATGTACAGTGGTTAAATATGCTAATAGAATACTATGAAAACACACATTTTATAAATTTATTTGGCCATTGTGTCAGGACCCCAAACACGGTAATAATATCTAAAAAGATTTTACCGCATCTATCCAAATCGGAGCTTCCAACTATTTACCCGATCGGATATTTCTGTGATTGGGAAAAACATGAGTCAAGAAATTCAATTGTATTTGCAGTACATCATTATCATGCTTCGTGGCGAAAGAAAAGATCACTTTGGCAAAAGATGAAGTCCTTATGGGTTGGATTCAAAATTAGGCATTTTTGGAATCTTTGGACTCGGTGAGGATTTATTGATGGATTGCTTTGATTTTGATTCTTGATTTGTGGCAGTGTTTATTTAATTTGTGTGTGATGAAATCATGTCTTAAAAGTTTGACTGAAATTTTAGTGGAAATACGTTTGGGCAATATATTTTTCCGACTTATAGGAATGCTCCCATGTAGAAGGATTGAATTGGACTATTATCAAACGGTTTCAGAACTGTCCTCGGTATATGAGGATGTTGGCGTAAGCTGTGTCGCGAAAGATTCTGACGACTATGCTGAAAATCTCCACATTTATGATTTGCAAATAATTGTGCCGGTTTATAATTGTGAATGCTATGTGGAGAGGTGCATACAGTCTATTATGAATCAAAGATGTGGATATCGTGTTCTGATTACGGTCGTAAACGATGGTTCTACGGATAGCTCACGAAAAATTTTATCTAAATTTGAGAATGATGATAATATAGAGATTATCGATCAGGTTAATGCTGGGCTTTCTGAAGCGAGAAATACAGGCTTGAATAGATTGAGGGCAAATTATGTCATGTTTGTCGATTCAGATGATTATTTGTTGGATAATGCTATAGAACCCCTGATTTCATGTGCTATAGTGAATAATAGCGACATTGTTCAGGGTGGATTCACTAAAATATCTGAAAGTGGGAAACTTATAAAAACGACTCTTTATGAACGTAGGGATACGTTTGGAGAACTGTCGGGATTCCCATGGGGTAAGATATTTAATTCAAAATTATTTAAAAATGTTCGCTTCTCTGGAAATTATTGGTTTGAAGATACGTTGTGTGCAATGGTTTTGTTTCCGTTGGCAAAAAGGGTTTCTTCGATTGATTCGGCTGTATACGCTTATAGAGATAATCCACGAGGAATAAGTCACAATCGTAAAAATCTAAAAGTAATCGATACTGTATATATAACAAGACGTTTGCTTGAAGATAGATTGACTTTGGGCATAGCTTTAACTCAATATGATTATGAACATTTCTTACGACAGGTAGCCCTTAATTTCAAGAGGATAAACGTGTTGGGAAATTCTGATGTGTCTAAAAAAGTATTTAGACTTCATATTTGGCTTTATAGAAAATATTTTACCTCTTTTCATACGGAACTTCAGGAGAATAAGTTTATGCAGAAGGCTTTACAAGAGGATAATTATTGGCTTTATCAGATGGCATCAGTGTTGATATTTAAGTAGGTTTTAGATGTTAAAGCATTGTCGCAGAACACGATGTCTGAAGCTACGGGAATGCCGTAGGCGCGTCGGCAGAGCCGGCGAAGATGTGTAGCCACAACCTCCCCTTCGGCCACATCGCGGCCATACAAAATGCGGAATTATAGGTCGGGTTTATCCGGAGCGTTGGGGTTTATCATGCTTCTTGCCGCTCCGACGCCGATAATGCCAAGAGCCTGCCATAGGTTTAGTCCTTTCTCTTTTGTGAATTTGAAGTCCGGAAGGCTGTATTTGTGCGTATTCATGGATGAAAATCCGACAGGCAGTTCCGTAGTGATGATAAAGTCTACAAGATTGAATCTGACTTTGTCGTAGAGCATCAAAGTCTTGATGCCTATATTGCATTCATATCCGCCTATCATCACGTCGTCGCCTAACTTCACAATAAGTCCAGGCGGATTAACTATATGGCCACCAAGGTTTACGGGCATATCCTGAACTTTGTAGCACTCTGTGATTATGACACCGCCGATGCCGGCTTCTCTGGTCGAGTCCAACGTGGCATGTGATTGAATGTAATCTCTGTTAGTCTCATAAAAGGCATTGTTGAGCGAGCCGAACGATGCGTCGCCGCTGTCGATGCACATAAGCAGGTCCGTGTTCAGCACGGTGCCTTTTGTCAGCAAGTTCATCGTTGACGAAAAGCAAAGATTCGGTGCGCTGTCGGTTCTGTCCGGAGGTGTGGTCGGAATGGTGATACGGCGGTTTGAGAAGTCTATTGTCAGGTCTTTGAGTTGAAGCATCAGCTCGCTGCCGACCACGATGTTGAAGCAGTCGATGTATTGATCGGCTTCCTCGTTGCCTGACGAGAGTGAAATGACGGTGAACGGGACGTCACGGACTGTGATATCCCCGATTCTCAGCTCTTTTGCCATTGCGATATATCCCTGGCGCCGATCAACGCCATGTACGGTTATTACGGTGCTGTCCAGCGGGATGAGATTAAGCTTTTCGGCCATTTCCACTGAGATCATATTGGACCCGGCTCCTGTGTCAAAAGTTATGTCGGCTTCCTCCCCATTTATGTAGCTGCCGGATAAATGCATCAATACGGAGCCTTTGTCGGCGGGGCCGACCGGTATGATGGTGAATGGCACTATAGCCTCCCGGCTGTCGGGAAATTCGATTCGGTACGGTCTGTAGGCCGATAGCGCCGCGTAGCGGTTTGCCGTCGCTGTCAGGCCCTCGATTGTCGCGGAATCCATATACTGTCTGGTTTGCGACACTATGGCGTTGATCATAGAAGATGCCTCAGCATTGAATCCCTCTCTGCTCAAATCCATTCCGAACATATAGACTGAGGAGACCAGATTGCCCGTGTCAAGGGAGTGGGAGTTGAGAAGTTCCTGAAATGCCGGTATTGACATGTCCGTGCGGTTTAGCCGGTTTCCAAGCAGACAGCGTGTGAATACCTCAAGAAAGGGGTTGATCGAATCTTTCGGAGAGGCTTTGTATATCGAGTCAAGAGCGAACCAATCCGAATAGTTCATAGCATTGGCAATTTTTTCGTCAACTGTCTGCGCGGTGATTTTCAGCACGGCGGCAAATGCTATACATAGAGTTGTTATATATCTTTTCATGTCATGCGGGCTGTTTGTTCTAAAGGATATACGTCGATCGATCAGTATTCGTTGCGGTTGGGGTCCGTATCCGATTTTACAATCATCGGATGCATCGGTTGGAAAGCCGAGGTTTTTGCAAATGTAATCATAATAATTAAGAATATGGCGTTCTACGGACAAAAATATAACGCATGATTCGCAGGGGTTGCCGCAGTCTATGTCCTACGGACATATCGGGAGCCGGGTTTATTGTCCAGGCACATGTCGCCTGCCGGCTCCATGTACCGGGTTGCGTCGGGCCTGCGCAGGTCGTGGCATGGATGGTGGAGTGGTGCCGCTGTGGCCTCCGGCATGGTATAATGTGCTGGGTTCGGTTTGCCGGAGTGGGGGATTTTGATTATATTTGCGGTAATATGTTTCATCGGGATTTTAAAGTCCCTCTTTTTTAATCCAAAATATCTTCTATGAACGTTGTTTCCCGTACAATCTTGTCAATCATCCTGGCTCTGTCGGTGATTCCGGCGGTAGCTCGTCCTAACCGTGATCAGGTGCGCCATGATGTGCCCCTGGATTCTATCATATTGAGTGATCCATGCATATTGGCCGACGATGCTACAAATATGTATTATATGACAGGCACCGGCGGCCGACTCTGGAAAAGTCCCGACCTTAAGCTTTGGGAAGGCCCTTATACAGTGGCGATGACCGATTCGGCTTCGTGGATGGGACCACGTCCTGCCATTTGGGCCGCGGAGCTTCATAAATATGGCGGAAAATACTATTACTTCGCCACATTCACCAATTCGGCGGTGTCAGTAGGCAATTATAAGGGGAATAATCTTGAACGTCGTGCCTGCCATGTGCTGGTCAGCGATAAGGCCGAAGGTCCGTACGTTCCTGTTGAGGGATCGGATGCCGAATATCTTCCTGCCGACAGGCTGACCCTCGACGGCACTCTTTGGGTTGACACAGACAACAAACCATACATGGTCTACTGCTGGGAGTGGTTACAGAACTGGGACGGAACCATCGAAAAGATCGAGCTTAAGCCCGACATGAGTGGCACTGTAGGCGAGGGCAGGATACTGTTCCGTGCCAGCGCGTCGCCGTGGAGCCACGAGGTGGTCGACGGCAAGGAGCGTCCGAACCGTGTGACCGACGGCCCTTATCTGCACCGCACAGCCACGGGCCGGCTGGCGATGATATGGACCAGCTGGATCGACAAAATATACACTCAGGGCGTAGCCTATTCGCAAAGCGGCACGCTCGACGGACCTTGGATTCAGGAGGAGAAACCTTTCACTCCGGCCGACTTCGGACATGGAATGCTGTTCCGCACGTTTGACGGTCAGCTCCTTATGTCGGTACATAGTCATAAGGATGTCAACGGTCGTTATATCCGTGTCCCGCACCTGTTCCACGTCGACGACTCCGGCGACAAGCTCGTCCTCGGCGCACCCTACCGCCCCTGAATTTGCCGTAAAAACTTCAGGCACCTTCTTAAGTTATGATCCTTATAGGTGCCTGAAGTGTTAATACTAC
This sequence comes from uncultured Porphyromonadaceae bacterium, assembly GCA_947567425.1. Lineage (GTDB taxonomy): Bacteria > Bacteroidota > Bacteroidia > Bacteroidales > Muribaculaceae > Muribaculum. The sequence goes on from CANOLV010000009.1 coordinate 87,864, forward strand.
GGACTTTTTGCGCTTAGTGCGCTGATAAGTTTGTGATATTCGCTTTTCGGTTGTAATTTTGTGGAGATATGTTTTGGCTGAATAAGAAACCATATAAGATAGGACTCGCTTTGAGCGGGGGCGGGGCCAGAGGATTCGCCCACCTCGGCGCACTCTACGCCATGGACGAACTCGGCATCAAACCCGACATCATAGCCGGGGTGAGCGCCGGATCGATAGTGGCCGCTCTTTATGGAGCGGGACTCCCGCCGTTGGAGATACTGAAACGCTTTATGAAGGTGAAAGTCTCTGACTTTTGCGAGATTGCCGTGCCTAAGGACGGATTTCTGCGGATGGAGGGCTTCAAGGAGTTTCTCGACTCCAATCTTCTGGTAAAGAATATAGAGGAATGCCCCATACCTATAGCTATATGCGCCACCGACATATTCAATGCCGTTCCTGTCCAGTGGAGGCAGGGTCGGATAGCCGAGCGTGTGATGGCGTCATGTTCGCTCCCGATCGTGTTCAAGCCGGTTAAGATAGCTGGCGTGAGCTACGTCGACGGCGGTGTCCTGCACAATTTGCCGGCGTGGGCCATAAGAAGCGAGTGCGAGCATCTTATCGGTGTCAATGTCAGTCCGCTCAACACGATTGACGAGATGTCAAGTTCGATAATAGACATAGCTACCCGTTCATACCACCTGATGGCGAGGGCCAACTCCCTGCACGACATGAAGCAGTGTGACACGGTCATATCCACCGACTCCATCTCTGATGTCAACGTATTTAACATGCATGACAAGGACAAGATGTTCAAGAGCGGTTACAAGGCGGCCAAAAAGGCATTGATGAAATCGAAGCTCTGCCGGTGACGCGCCGGCTGACGATGCAAGAGACAGTTGAATGAAAGAATGTGCAAATATATTAATGTAAGACGATGAACAACGAGAAACCGGTCATTTATCAGCTATTGCCCCGTCTGTTCGCCAACACATGCGACAAGTGTGTGCCCAACGGAACTATCGAGCAGAACGGATGCGGAAAAATGAATGATATAACCACACGTGTTCTGCGCTCGATCAAAGAGCTTGGCACCACGCATGTATGGTACACAGGCGTGATAGAGCATTCACACCAGACCGACTACACGCGCTACGGCATACATCGCGACAACCCGCACGTGGTCAAGGGTAAGGCAGGTTCGCCGTATGCGATAAAGGATTATTACGATGTCGACCCCGACATAGCGGTTAACGTCAAGGAGCGCATGGCGGAGTTTGAGGCGCTGATAGAGCGCACGCACGATGCCGGCATGAAGGTGATTATCGACTTTGTGCCTAACCATGTGTCGAGGCAGTACGTGTCCGATGCCAGACCTCCGCATGTGGCCGATTTCGGCGAAGGCGACGATAAAAACAGATTTTTCGACCGCGACAATAATTTCTACTACATACCTCACCAGCTTTTTGCCCCCAACTTCGATATGGGCCAAGGCGCGGATGCATACGTTGAGTTTCCGGCCAAAGCTTCCGGCAACGACTGCTTCAATGCATTCCCCACGGTCAACGACTGGTATGAGACGGTGAAGCTCAATTACGGCGTCGACTACGGCGACGGGTCGCGCCATTTCTACCCGGTCCCGAAGACATGGTTCCAGATGCTCGACATCCTGCGGTTCTGGGCCGCGAAGGGGGTCGACGCGTTCAGGTGCGACATGGCCCACATGGTGCCGGTCGAGTTTTGGTCGTGGGCGCTGTCGAATGTCCGCGAACGCTACCCCAGAGTGGTGTTTATCGCCGAGATATATGATGTGTCGCTTTATCCCGTGTTTGTCAAAAATGCCGGATTCAATTATCTGTACGATAAGGTGAACCTTTACGACACGCTCCGAGGCATACAGTGCTGGAACGTGTCGGCCGCGCAGCTGACCAACTGCTGGCAGACTGTCGAGGGAGTGGCGTCGCACATGCTCAATTTCCTCGAGAACCATGATGAGCAGAGATTTGGATCGCCTCAGTATGCCGGCGACCCGTCGCTCGTGATTCCGTCGCTCGTGGTCAGTGCATTCTTCAACACCGGGCCTATGATGATATATTCCGGTCAGGAACTGGGCGAACGTGCGCTCGATGCCGAGGGATTCAGCGGACAGGACGGCCGCACCACCATATTCGACTACTGGAGCATGCCCACCGTGCGCCGATGGTTCAATGGTGGAAAGTGCGACACCGAGAAGCTTACGAGCCGGGAAGTGTGGCTCCGCAATAAGTATAAGACCGTTCTGCGCCTGTGCAATACCGAGAAGTCCATATCCAGGGGGCGGTTCTTTGATCTGATGTATGTCAACTATGACAATCCGTCGCTCAATCCACACAGGCAGTACACGTTCCTGCGCAGTTGCGACGACGAGACTCTGCTTATAGCCGTCAACTTCAGCTCCGAACCGTGTAACCTGCGCATAAACATACCTCGTCATGCTTTCGAGGTGCTCAGTCTGCCGCAGGGCGACTGCGTGGCCGTCGAGCTTCTGACGCGCGACATGATGCGCAAGTCGCTTTCGCCCGACAAGCCTTTTATCACGGAAGTAGGGCCTAATGATGCCGTCGTATGGAAGATAAAGCATAAAAATGTGCTCCCCGATGATAAAAAAACCGCGTCGGATAGGCGAAGTCAAGTCAAAAAAGCATAATTTTGTAGAAAATTTCTGAACTAAATAATTTGTAATGTTACCTCCCTTTAAGATTTTTGCCGGAACAAAGTCGGAATACATGGCCAAGGAGATATGCGAAGACCTCGGCGTGGAACTCGGTAAGATGAACATCCAGCATTTTGCCGACGGCGAGTTTGAAGTTTCTTTCGAAGAGTCAATCCGCGGATGTGAAGTGTATCTGGTCCAGTCGACTTTCCCCAACTGCGACAATCTCATGGAGCTATTGCTGATGATCGACGCCGCCAAGCGTGCTTCCGCGGCATCGATTATTGCCGTAATGCCATATTTCGGTTGGGCCCGCCAGGACCGCAAGGACAAGCCCCGTGTATCCATCGCCGCCAAGCTTGTAGCTGACCTTCTCAGCACCGCCGGTGTGAACCGTGTGATCTGCATGGATCTGCATGCCGATCAGATTCAGGGTTTCTTCAATGTTCCCGTCGACCACCTGTATGCGTCGTCGGTGTTCATTCCCTACATCGAGTCGCTGCACCTTGACAATATGGTCATTGCTACGCCCGACGTGGGCGGTGCCAAGCGTGCCAACAACTATGCTAAATATTTCGACGTGCCTCTGGTACTGTGCCATAAACAGCGTGCCAAAGCCAACGTAGTGGCATCAATGACCGTGATCGGCGATGTCAAGGACAAGAATGTCATCCTTATCGACGACATGGTCGACACTGCCGGCACCATCACCAAAGCGGCCGACCTTATGATGTCGGAAGGTGCCAAGAGTGTCCGCGCCCTATGTTCGCATGCCATTATGAGCGATCCCGCGAGCCAGCGCGTCGACGACTGCTCGGTGGTGGAAATGATCTTCACCAACAGCATCCCCTATACCGGCGACTGCAAGAAGTGTACCATTCTTTCTGTGGCACATCTGTTCGCCGACACCATCCGCCGTGTGCACGAAAATCAGTCCATCTCCTCGCAGTACCTCATATAGGAACATCGTAGATGATAGAGATATGAAAAGTTCCGTCGGCCTGGGTGTCGGCGGAACTTTTCTATGTAGTATGATCGAGGATACGCCCGCGTAAGAGTGGGATTGACACGCCTATTATCAGCGGACGCATGGCATGATATCGGGCGTGACAGCGATGAATAGCGTGTTATGGTCAATCGCCGAGTTCGCGGATGAGGATTTCTTCGATGCGTGATATGTCGGGATCTACTTCAAGTATTGTGCCCTCACGGTCCACAAGGATTATCTTCCCGCCGGCATTCCCTGCTCCATATTTGGCCCAGATTCTGGCGCTGTCGTTCAGCTCCACCAGGTTGGGCCAGAGGTAGCCGTCATTCTTGATTGCGCGTAGCATGGCGTCGACGTTTCCGTTTTCGCGTGCCACGCCTATGATTTCGAATCCTCTGTCATGGTATTTCTCATATAGCGGAATCATGGATATGGAATGGCGCCGACATGGTCCGCACCACGATGCCCAAAGGTCAATGACGGCGATTTTACCCTTTATCACATCCGATATTCTTATATGATTTCCTTCCGGATCAGGAGCTGTAAAGTCGATGAATTTATTGCCGGGTACGATTTGTCCCTCCTTGACCATTTCGCACAGGAATTTGTGGTAGGGATGGTCCGTCAATGTATCGGAGTAATTTTGAGAAAACACTTCAAGGGACTTCGTTGCGGCCGAGTCGTAATAGATATTGCTTATTAGCATGTACAGAGCGGGCAGATTTTTTAATGGTGCTATTGTGTCAAGCCATTCCTCCCGTACGTTATGTATGGACTCTTTTATGGTTTCATTCAGCTGTTTTACTTCCGGATGTGTCCATGCATCTTCTCCTATCGAATCTATCAGCATGTCCCGCCGGATCCTTTCGCTAATTGTCTTTCTGCTCAAAAATGCGGAATAATGCTCTTCGAGTGATTTCAGTTCGGATGTATGACCGTCGCAGTCTGTCAAAGTGCATCCTTCCGGTGTAATATTTATCTCCACGGAGTTACCGTCGGAAAAGAAGCGCCCATTTGACCATGAGCCGCTAAGAATCTCTATCCCTGGAGAAAGTTCGTAGACAATAGGTGCGTCGGAGTAGATGTCAAAAGAGAATTCTCCGTTCCGTACAGGAATAAGTCGGTTTTTACTGGTCCTGAAATCCTTTCCGGCCTCTAACAGAACCAGCCATGAACAGTCAGGATAGTCATTGACGGTTCCGCTGACGTGGGTGGCAATGTGTCCGTCGCGCCGGTCTTGAAGCTTTAGCCCGATGACATTCCAGCCTTCTGGCTCGATGAAACTGACAATCGAGTCTGCTGGGATCAATGGTTCGAAGCATAAGGATGCTTCTAAGTATGTAGAATCGCCGAACGTGTGGTTTTCTCCGGGATGGATTCCTTTGGCTCCTGTCAGCGGATAGCGGCTTCCTGTCACCTCGCCTGAAAGATAGCAGTCGGGCGAAAGGTTGATCCACGAGCCTTTTCGTGAATATATGTCGACATTTAATACCGTGGACGAATCTGTCAATTCGACAGACCTGACGGAGAATGTCAGGCTTCCCGATGAGTCATAATCGGGATTTATGATTTTTGCATCCGTCGTCGCCTGTGCATTTATTCCGGTCACGGCGACAGCGATTGCTTGGAGCAAAAATCTTATTTTGAAAGAATTATTCATTGGATTGATGATGCCTGGTTTGTCTGACGGCTTTGACGATCAGTCGGGGAAGAGTATCCTGTAGTCGCGCGCGGCGGCCTTTTCAGTCCAGTCTTCAGGAACGAATTTCCACTGATTGAGTTTGCGTGGATGGAGTGTGCCTAACTTCTTTATATAGTCGGTGAGATAGTAGCGTAGATCGCGGTCGGTGGAGTAGACTATCCGCTGCGGCAGTTTGTCTTGCGGTATGCCCGCGCCTTTGGTCAGAAGTTCGCCGCCTCCGTTGCCTCGGTAGGAATTGAGCGCCACTCTGTATGTCCTGGCCGGGTCGAACGGTGAACCGTCGGCCATGCTTTTTATCGACACTTTTTCTCCGTCGGGCTTCGTCACATCTACCTCGTAGATGATTCCTGCCGCCGAGTCGAAGTTATAGCTCGGATAGCGGAGTGTAGAGCGGCTTTCGTCGCCTTCGGTGGGTTGCTCTTTAAACAACAGCAGATGGTCGTCGGCCGACTGCATCCGGTTGGTCCATATCGAGTAGGCATATTCGAGGTAGTCCTTTATCTCCTGTCCGGTAAGCTCCATGACATAGAGCATGTTTTCGTACTTGTACAGATTGAACATGTCGTTCATCATTATCGGCCCTTCGGCTATTGTGGCGTCATACGACAGCGGGGCTGCAAACGAGATGTCGGCCCCGGTGAGTCCGAGTTGCAGTTCATGGATGAGGTCGACGAACTTCGACGGTCCGAAGTAGGCGTCGCGAGTGGTTATGGATTCGTTCATGGTGCCTATGCGTCCGTCGACAAATTCGGTTATTGTACGGATCTGAGGTGCGAATGCCTCTATCATCTCCTGATCGGGAGCGTAGTCGTCGGTGGCGGTCAGCTTGCCGTCGAAACTCTTCGACTTTACACGTCCATTGTCGTCCACATCGAAGGTCATGGTTATGTCGGTGAGCATAACTCCGTTGTTTGCCGGATTCATCACCAACACGGTGTCGCCTTCCACGTTTACCACTTTCATGTCGGCGCGGCGGTGGTCGTGTCCCATCAGCACGATGTCGAAGCCGGGCACGCGCGTGGCCACTTCCAGCGATGCGTTCTCGCGGGTATTGGCGAGGTCGTAGGCTGCCTGTCCGGCATGAAACATGCCGACTATCACGTCGGGATTCTCGCGCTCCTTGATTATCGGCACCCACTTGCGTGCGGTCGCCTCCATGTCGTCAAATCGTAGTCCCTGCCATAGCGATTCGGGCAGCCATGCAGGGATGGCCGGTGTGATCATGCCCAAGATAGCCACTTTGACCCCGTCATGTTCCACCACTTTGTATGGTTGGAAGTGAGGTTGGCCGGTAGCCGTGTCTATGATGTTGGCGCCGAGGATGGGCATGTCGCACTGTGACGCCCAGCGGTCGAGCACGCTCCGCCCAGTCTCCACGTCGTGGTTGCCGACGTTTCCGGCATCGAAATGCATGAAGTTAAGCACCTGCGAAGCCACATGAGGAGCCTCGGTGTCCATGTAATTGTAATAGTAGACGGTGGGCTGTCCTTGCAGGAAGTCGCCGTTGTCGATCAATATGACATTGCCGTCGTATGCGTCGCGCATCTCCTTTACCACACTGCTTACCCTTGCCAGGCTGCCTTTGGCCGGCTGGCGCGTGATGAAGTTAGTGGGGAAATAATTGCCGTGGATGTCGCTTGTCTGAAGCAGCTTTATCTTTACCTCCTTGGCTTCTGTGCCGGCCGGCATGCCTGCCATGCATACGGCTATTGACAAGCCGGCGATCTTATTTAAGAATTTCATATCTACATATTGGTTGTTAGCGAGTTGCGAGGAATTCACAGATTACGCAACTCCATCTGATTATACCGCAAAATTACGGCAACTGCAAAAATAAATATTTCTCCCCGAAAAAGAAAGTGTAGAGTCCAACAGCAAACGCAAAGTTAAGCTACATTCTGGAAAAATCGCTTA
>CANOLV010000010.1 GCA_947567425.1 uncultured Porphyromonadaceae bacterium
CCCATCTTCGTAGAACGAGCAACGGTTCGAGGCCTCACGCAAATATGTATCAACGAGCATCGGCGGTGTTCACACACCACGCGACGCGGAGATAACATATCCACATAAGCCATCTACCGTTGCGACATCCTTGACGAAGATTTTGAAAGTTGCGAAGTTTCAAGTTGTCAAGATTGCGCGTCGATAAACGCTTTTCATTATGTAAATTGCCAAGGCAAGCGCCCCGACAATGGTTGCCGACCCACCCTCAACCCCGCGACCGGGGCCTCGAAATGCGGTCAGCGCATGCAAAGTTAGTAATCTTTTTTAATTCGACCTAAGCCGACTATTATTTTAACAATCCCTCACCGGAAATAAAAAATGTGTGGGGATAAAGACCTCTAAAGTCAGTATCTCCACACATTTTTTATTATTCAGCTTTTCGCGGCTCCTACAGGTCGTTCAAAAGCGTCTCCACTGCCTTTCTCAGCTGCTGGTCTTCGCCGGTGACTATCACTGCCGGATCATTAGCTATCTTTATATCCGGTTCGAGCTGGCTATTCTCCAGATAGTTGCCCTCGGCAGTACGATAGCCTATCACAGGCACTCCGAACACCAGCGACGGATCCTGCATGGTGATCCAGTTGACAGAGGTCATGGTGCCCGGAACCGGCATGCCCACAAGCTTACCCATCTTTTTATACTTATACACCCATGGAGTGCCGTGGGCATTGCTGTAGTTAGCCTCACACTGAAGCATGATGCTCGGTTTGTTCCATCTGCGGCTCGGCATATCGCACACATCCTGCCCGCGGATCACCTGTGTCAGATACTTTTCACCGCTGAACAGCACCTCGATGTCCTCATGGAGCCTGCCGCCACCGTTCCAACGTGTGTCGATGACTATACCGTCCTTGTCAACATATTTTCCGAGCAGGTCTATATATATGTTTCGGAAACTCTCGTCGTCCATCGAACGCAGATGCACGTAGCCCAGACGGCCACCCGACCACTTCTCGACATCGGCGGCACGCTGCTTCACCCAGCGGTCATACAGAAGATTGTTCATGCGGGCCGTGGTGACGGGCAGCACGACCTCATCGACTGAATTTCCGCCGTTGAATATGGTGACGAGCGTCTTTTTGCCGGCAATATCGGCAAAAAGCGCGGTAAAGTCAGTAGAATCATTGATTTCGACACCGTTGATTTTTTCTATGATCGAACCCTTCTTTACCACCGTATTGGCATGGTCAAACGGGCCGTGCTCAACCACTTCAGCCACCTTCAGTCCTGGACCGTAATGGTTCCAATCATATAGAAGTCCGAGCGATGCGGTGGTCTCCCCGCGGTTTGAGGCATAATATCTCGCACCCGTATGCGATGCATTAAGCTCGCCGAGAAGCTCGCTCAGCATCTCCTGAAAATCATAATTGTTATCAATATGCGGCAAGAATTTTGCGTATGCGTCGGTCATCGCTTCCCAATCGCATCCATGATAAGTAGTTTCATAGAAACGGTTCTTCACCTCCTGCTTGACATAGTTGTACATATAATCGCGCTCAGCTTTCGGATCCACCTTCATAACGGCCGAATATGCTATCGGCTTAATCGATTCGGAGCTGACCGTCATGCGGCTCATGCCGTCAGGACCAAGTATGAACATCACATCGCCCTTCTTATCGAGCTGAAGTGAACGGCCCGAGGTGTTAAGCTTCGACACCATCGCCGTCTCATGCTTGCGCAGGTTAGTCTTCCACAAGTCATATTTATCCTGGAATGCCGTCAGGTAGTACAGATTTTCTCCGTCGGACGTGACGATAAAGTCGTTGATGTCAGACGATGCAGGAGTCACCCGCACTATACGATTTTGTATATCATCGAAATCCACCTTTATATCCTTGCTCTCAGATTCAGACTGTTCTGAATCGTCGGCCTTCTTCTTCGACTTGCCTTTCTTCCCGTCGGCATTCTTATCCGCTTTTTCCTTATCGGCTTTCTGCTGTTTTTCAAGCTCCTTCAATATCTCATAGTCCTCCTTGCTCAGGCGATATTTATCATACGCATCCTGATTGAGGAACACGAGCATGACATCCATCTGCGAACCCCATGAGGCATGGCTCCTCATTCCGTAACGGTCACTGGCGAAAGCCAGTGCGTTACCGTCCATAACCCACTTCGGAGATACGTCGAAATATGACGAACGTGTGAGGTTTCTGACTACGGGTTCCCCGGTAGTGTTGACCACCGCCACGTCGCTATAAGGCTCATGTCCGTTGCCGGTCATTTCAAAAGCTATCCATTTGCCGTCAGGCGACCATACGTAATAGAATGATCCGTTGCTTTCGGGATTGACCGTTCCGTCGGTCAGTAGACGCACCTCCTTTGTAGCCACGTCCATCACTGCAAGCTTGCGGCGATCCTGTATAAACGCCAGCATCTTGCCGTCGGGAGAATACATCGGCGTGGTACGCTCTATGCCGTCGGCGGGATCAAACAGAGCTTCCTCCTCGATTACGGTGGCATTCGGGAAGTTCACATCTTCCTTTCTGGCGATAGTAGCCTTATATATGTTGAAGTGGCCGTCGCGCTCGCTGGTGTAGACCAGCGATCTGTTGTCGGGCGCCCAGTCTATATCACCTTCAGCCTCAGGCGTGTTGGTCACTTGTTTTGTAGTTCTGTATTCGGTAGAGGTGACGAATATCTCTCCACGGTCCTCGAAAGCCACCTGCTTGCCGTCGGGCGACGCCACAGCCTGCGACGATCCGCTGACCGAACGCTTCACCACCGGATCATTCTCATCCAGAGTGACGTTGATTTTCAATTTTTCCGGAGCGGATGCACCTCGCTTCACATAAATGTCGCCGTCGTATGCAAACGCCAGCGTTCCGTCAGAACCCTGAGAAAGGAATCTGACAGGATGAACCGTAAAGTCGGTGACTTTCGACACGCTCGCAGGCGATGCCAACGGGGCGGAATAGACATTCATGGTCCTGCCGTCGCGCTCACTCAAGAAATAGAAGTTCTTACCGTCTACGCTTATGACAGGATTACGGTCCTCTCCGGCATGGGCTGTCAGATTGCGGTGCTTTTTGGTCGCCGTGTCATAGACCCATACGTCGCGTGTCACGGACGAAGTATGATGCTTGCGCCATTCGTCCTCCATGCCCTTGTTGTCCTGATACAGGAAAAACTTCCCGTCAGGAGAATAGCTTATCATCTCGGCGGGAGTCGATATCACCTGTTCTATACGTCCGCCATCCACCGGCACTTTATACACCTCGGTCATACGTCCCGAAGGGAACAATGCACTCTCAGGCGCATCCTGTATAAGAGCCGAGAAGATCACATATCGGCCGTCGGGCGTGAACGCCGACGGAGTCTCGGCCGATGAATACCGCGTCAGTCTGGTGGCCTTGCCTCCGGCAGACGGCATTATATACACATCCATCGAACCATTGCGGTCGCTGGCAAATGCTATGGACTTTCCGTCGGGCGACCATATAGGCGAGGCGTCGTATGATGGTTGCGAAGTCAGCCTGACAGCTTCACCACCGGTGACAGGAACCTTGAATATATCGCCCTTGTATGTGAAAGCGACCTCTTTTCCGTCGGGTGAGATCTTTACGTCACGAAGCCACAACGGAGTCACCGCCATAGCCGATGCGGCTATGGCCGACAATGATAACGTCAAAATTACTTTTTTCATATTGGTCGTATGGTGTATTATATAATGGTTACTTCTGTGGGATCTTTAGAGTCTGGCCGACTCTGATGTTGGTATTTTTCAGGCCATTGGCCGCTTGAATCTGCTTTACGGTGACTCCACGGTATTTCCCGGCAATTTTGCCTAAGGTGTCTCCCTTTCTGACTTTATACCTGATCATTTTCGGCTCGGACGAAGCCTTGGCTTTGGATGTCTTGGCCGATTTGGCGGCCTTTACTTCCTGCGGTTCAACCTTAGCGGCCTGGGTCTCGGCCTGCGATGCGGTCTCCACTTCAGCCCCGTCAACAACAGCGGCGGCGGTACTTGCCGCCACTTCGGCAGAAGCCTCCGCGTTCACATTCCGGGCCTGCTCCTCCTTAGGTTTGGCCACACGTTCGTAAGTATGTATCTTAAGGTTCTTGCCGCGGGATATCTTATTCTTTTTCAGTCCGTTCCACTTTTTAATTTCCGCTACCGAAACGCCGTACTTCTTGGCGATCGACGACAAAGTCTCTCCACGTTTTACTTTATGGGTCTTTATCACCAGTTTGGATGTGTAGTCGCCATTCGGAGCATTAAGGTCGGTAGGCTCCACGACCGTCCTTCTGCCAAACTTGGAACTGTCATGCGTCAGGACGCTGTCCTCGCTCATTATATAACTGTGGACCTGCATGCCCGGCAATACGAGCGCATACGGACGAACATCACCCGGAATTATATCCTTGCGGTATTGAGGATTCAGCACGCGGATCTCCTCGATCGGAAGCGACAGCACGTCGGCTATCTGCTGGAAATGCACTCGCTTGTTGATATGTATGGAGTCGGTGACTATAGGGCGCTTGGCCAATGCCGGGCTGATATTGTGCTGGTTATAATAAGTCATCACATAGTTGGCGGCGATAAATGCAGGCACATAGCCGCGTGTCTCCTGCGGAAGGAAGTAATATATGCTCCAAAAGTCAGGATTATTTATTCCGGCACGCCTCATGGCCTTGTTGACATTTCCCGGTCCGCAGTTGTAAGCCGCTATAGCAAGCGACCAGTCATTGTACATCTCATACAGTTGTTTCAGATATGTGGCGGCGGCTTCCGACGAAGCATAGGGGTCGCGTCGTTCGTCGACGAGCGTGTTGATCTCAAGGCCGAGCCCACGTGCGGTGGGCAGCATGAACTGCCACAGTCCGGTGGCACCGGCACGCGACACGGCATCCGGATTAAGGGCCGACTCTATCACCGGCAGATAGCGCAGTTCAAGCGGAAGGCCCTTGCGCTCAAGCGCCTCTTCGAAGATCGGCATGTAGTATAGACTCATTCCGAGCATGTTCTCCACAAGTTCACGGCGTCGCTGCACATACATGTTGATATACGAGCGCACAATCTGGTTATATGGCATCTCGATGTCGGTGGGCATCTGGCTCAACCGTCGGATATATTCCTCGTCTGTGGCATTGACCACCGGAGTATTGGCGAAATTATCGTTGAGTACGGTGTAGTTTTTCAGATACCAGTTCTGCTTCATCTTGTAGGTATCCGTCTCAAAACTTTCAGGAGGCACTATAGAGTTGTCAGTGATAGTCTCCTTGATATTTAGCAATGTGGGCTTTGCGCTAAGCCCGGCGGCCATACAGGCAATAAATAGCGATAAAATTAACTTTTTCATTGGTCAAATGCACAGATTAGAAATTGAAGGCCCACTGCAGTCCCACGCCAGGGAGCGTATTCCTCACATCGGGAATCAAAGTCGGGGTGACATCAATCGAAAGCTCGGGCGATACGTCGAAATGCGTCAATGACGCATCGACATAAGCATCGACCATAGCTATCAGATATACACCTATCATGCATATCACACATAGGTCGCGATTGCGTCTGTAGTAGTCCTTCCTTGACTTAAATATTTTTTCCATCCAACTGCGGTTGAGCGTAGACTCGTCAGTGCCGGGAGGATAGAAGTCCATGTAGCTGTTGGTTCCGGGGTCATTGTCCATGAGGTCGCGGTAAGCCTGGGTGTAGTCGCCGAGCATCTGATTGTTCCACGACATTCCGTAGGCAAGCCCCATAAAACCGCCCACCACCAGAGGCAGCTTCCAGTAGCGTCTGTTGTAAAGCTGTCCGAGTCCGGGGAAAAGCGCCGACAGCCATACTGCCCTCTTGGGGTCCGGATTAAAATCACGCACCACATAGTCAGGGTCAACCGGAACGGCTCCTTCAGGAATGAATGTTACAGAATCTGCAGTAAGCTCAATCGAGTCGCCGACTACCTCCACACGCTCCCCTCTCGGATAACTTATCAACATCGTGTCCGGGAAAGCGCTCAAATCGGTCCCGTCCACTTCTGTCGAATCAGACGATGCCGGCTCCGACGGATCAGGTTCGGCAGGCTCTTCATCCTGCGGGCCGTCATTATCCCGATCACTCTGATCCAAATATCGCGACACGTCTGGAACCATTCCGACCGGCACCGGATTTAGATTGACTAAAGTTGCTGAAAAAATGTTAAATGGGAACATTATCACCAAAGCCAGCCCTATGATAAGCGCTTTAGTGGTCATGCCGAATGTATCCGTTGATCCGATGTCGTTATGCTTACTCATCTCATATATAGCTGACCTCGTGGACATTGGACGCCGAATCAGGGTTATACGCCCGTACCCGGCCATCCTCCGGTCAGTTCTCTGAAGTTTTTAATGTGTCAAATATAGCAATTAATTGCTCAAGTTCATCCTCGTTCTTAAACGGGAACGTTATTTTACCCCTTCCCTGCGCATTGCACGAAAATTGGACTTGAGTTCGGAATGATGCGCTCAAATGCTTCTTCAATATGTCAAAATCCTTATCGGACAATCGATTTTTCTTAGCCACGGGCATAACCTGCTCCCCCTTCTCCTGCGCTTTCTGGTAAGCCTTGGCAAGCTCCTCAACTTTTCTTACCGACAGACCATGCTTTATAATCTCATTGTAAAGTTTAAGCTGCAGGGCCGGATTGTCGATAGTGAGAAGAGCACGGGCATGCCCCATGTCCACATGCTTGTCGCGCAGACCGAGCTGCACCTCGGCCGGCAACTTCAGCAGACGCAGAAAGTTTGCTATAGTGGCACGCTTCTTACCGATTCGCTCGCTCAGGCGTTCCTGCGTCAGACTATATTGGTCAATCAGCTTCCTGAAAGTAAGCGCGATCTCTATGGCGTTCAAATCCTCACGCTGGATATTTTCTATAAGGGCCATTTCGGTCAGCTCACTGTCGTTGGCGGTTCGGATATAGGCCGGCACCGATGTCAGCCCCGCCCTGATGGCGGCTCTGTAGCGACGCTCTCCGGCTATGATCTGATAGGAATCCGGACCTATTTTCCTTAACGACAGCGGCTGTATGATGCCGAGTTCTCTTATTGATGAAGCCAGTTCGTCGAGAGCTGTCTCATCAAATGACGTTCTTGGTTGCTCCGGATTGGGTGATATCTGACTTACATCAATGTCATTGATGGCCGATGTTCCTTTTGCGGGCACATCGTCCATCTGAATTAAAGAGTCAAGACCGCGTCCGAGCGCGCGGCGTTTATTTATGGCCATTACGGTAATTCGGTTAGGGAGATGAAATATATAAATTGGGAGGGTTTAGGCATTCTTGACCGGATGACGGCGATGCTTGGTTATCAATTCCTTGGCAAGCAGGGTATGGCTCGTGGCTCCGCGGCTCTCAGGATCATAGAGCAGAGCGGGGAGTCCATGCGACGGGGCCTCGCTGAGCCTTATGTTGCGCGGTATGACGGTGCTGAACACCATGTCGCCGAAATGTCCTTTCAGTTCCTCGTAGATCTGATTTGCCAGACGCAGACGCGCATCGTACATGGTCAGCAGGAACCCCTCTATCTCAAGGTCCGGATTAAGGCGCGACTTTATTATACGTATGGTGTTGAGCAGTTTGCTGATGCCTTCAAGAGCGAAATATTCGGCCTGCACAGGTATTATTACGGAATCGGCCGCAGTAAGCGCATTGACAGTTATAAGTCCGAGCGACGGAGAGCAGTCGATCAAAATGTAGTCATACTTATCGACCACGGGCTTAAGGACATTCTGAAGAGTACGCTCACGGTCAGGCTTGCCGACAAGCTCAAGCTCAGCTCCGGCCAGATCGATTCTCGATCCTACCAGATCAAGACCTTCCACGCATGTGGCTACCTGTGATCCATCGAGCGGATAGTCGTCGACCATGCACTCGTATATCGACGAGGTCATCGACTTAGGGTCGATACCGTAGCCTGAAGTGGCGTTGGCCTGGGGATCGGCATCGATAATCAGCACCTTTTTACCCTGAGTGGCCAGAGAGGCCGCCAGATTGATTGTGGTGGTGGTTTTGCCTACTCCGCCCTTCTGATTCGCTATTGCAATAATTTTACCCATAGACAGTTACAATTTGCATCACAAAGATAGAAAAATCTATTTAAACCACCCCCAACATCACCGCGTCAAATTACGTTAAATGTTGATAAGTGGCTATGATTGTTAATAACTGCAAGCCGATTCAATGACCGGCACTCACATCGACCGTCAACGCACCAGATTCTTCATGCCGTCGCGAGTGAGCCTGTAGATGGTCCAGTCGTCCATGGCCGATGCCCCCATCGACTTATAAAACGCTATGCTCGGACTGTTCCAGTCAAGACACACCCATTCCATCCTGCCGCACCCCTTTTCATAAGCGATTTCGACAAGCTGCAGGAACAGAGCCTTACCGTAGCCGCAACCGCGATACTCAGGAAGCACGAACAGATCCTCAAGATAAAGACCAGCACGGCCTGTGAAAGTCGAAAAGTTGAAAAAATATACTGCAAAACCGACCTCTTTACCGCCGGCCATGACAAATATCACTTCAGCGCTATGCTCGTCGAACAACCACTTTTCAAGCACCTCTTCCGAAGCCGCCACTTCTGATGAAAGACGTTCATATTCAGCAATATGCCGAATAAACTGCAACACGAGCGGAACATCTGTACGCTCCGCCTTACGAAATCTGAGTTCTACGCAATCTTCTGCCATATTTATGAATCTAAAATACTAATTACCACAAAAATACGAAAATATTAATTACAACGCAAATATCCATCACACAAGCATGAGCCATCGACCATAACGACTACGATGCAGGCTATGGCGATAGTTTCACGATAATTTGCTATCTTTGTAGCCGGATGAAACGTCGATCCTGCATAATGGCAATAGTTTTAGCGATAGCTCTGCTCGGAGCCATCGGGATTTACCATATCTACATCCGTACATCATCGTCGCCTCTCGAACTCAGCCGCGAACGTTATCCGATATCCGGATTCGACTTTTCCGCGCACAATGGGTTCATAGACTTCCAACGGCTGGCACAGGATTCAATCGACTTCGTGATTCTGAAGGCCACCGAAGGTACCACATTTAAGGATTCTCGGTTTAACTCCAACTATCGAAACGCCCGCAAAGCCGGTATTCCCGTAATAGGAGCATACCATTTCTTCCGATTCGACACAGACGGCGAGATGCAGGCCATAAATTTCATAAACAGCCTTCAGGGAAAGACCATCGACATGCCGTTGATAATCGATCTGGAGGAATGGACAAATCCACGAGACATTTACACGTCGGAAGTGCTCGGACGACTCAACTCCATGATCCGCTACATCGAATCAAACGGATACACCGTCATGTTCTACACCAACAAAGACGGCTACCAAAGATTTATTCGCGAATATTTCGCCGACTATCCACTGTGGATATGCTCGTTCACCGATCCTCCTCTCGGAATGACCGAAAACTACGAATGGCAACTCTGGCAATACAGTCACCGTGGATGGGTGAGCGCCTGCAATACGTCAGTGGACCTAAACACATTCAACGGATCACGCCAGGAATGGGAGCAATGGCTCCGTTCTTCGACATTTTAGACTCAAACAACATCATGGCAAAAGGACACGTAAAACTTCTGTGCGGAATAAGCGGTTCAGGCAAGACTACATACGCCGACAGCCTTGTCAAAAATCAAGGATATATAAAACTGTCTATCGATGAATACATGTGGCACGACCACGGAGAATGCGGCACCGACTACCCGGCCGAAGAGTACCGGACTCGATATGCGATAAGCGAGCAGAAGCTCCGCGAGCAGCTCGAAGCTCAGATTACGGAAGGCCGCGACGTGGTGGTCGACATGACTTTCTGCCATCGTGATAAGCGCGATTCTTACCGCAAACTGCTGAACGAGATCGGGGCCGGATGGGAGCTTATATATTTCCCGGTAGACTTTGACACGGCATGGAAGCGCATAAACCTGCGCAACGGGCAGACGGCCACCCCTAACAGGGCCCGGGTGACGAAGGAGATGCTGACCATGTTCTACAATGGCTTCCAACGACCCGGGCCTGACGAATCTTACCTGACAGCGTCAAGCAGTTCTACTGATGGAGATTCATAATTGGTTATATCGAGATTGATGTCCATCATCGATTCAAGCGTATGCTCCGGAGCTGTCACGTCAGCCGGAAGAAGCATCTTTGAATATTGCTGGAAATACAGCAGACATGCATCCTTCCACCATCTGGCATCACGCGCCTGAGCCATAAGCCTCCGCCTGACATCGGCATACAGGGCACCGTCCATATATGGCGCGGCGGCATCCCATTGACGTTGGAACGTCTTGACAGCCTTAAATCCCCCCTCATAGTGGTGGCACAGAGTATTCCACATAGTGTCGTCCGACGACGGCAGCACCTTATCCCAAGGCACGTGGTGAAACCACAAAAGGAACTTCTCCGGACATGAATCTACGTCGTTGAGCATCGCGGAGAGCGAATCGACGTATTGCTCCACCGCCCGGCTCCCGCCGAGAGTGCGGTCGAAACCCAATCCCAGGGAATCCGCCTTGTGATAGTACTTCGGCAACCAGTCCGGCCGTGCACCGGCGACCTCGCACCATGGCTCAGGGCCATAATGATGACCGAACGCAAACAGATGGTGCAGTCCCATAGGCATCATGTAGTCCACTACAGCCTCATGGCTGTCAAGCATCATATCCATAAGGCCAGTGCGGACTTCCGCAGGCATGGAAGCGGCGTTCAACGTCATGTCAAGCCACTCACCGGCTATGACCGAAGATTCCTCATCAGGATCCCAGGCAAGACGCCCGAAGGCATACCAGTTAGCCTGAGCAAACGGATGTCCGGTCCAATTCGAGCTGTCGCCTATATTCGCCACACCAGCCACGGCGTCGATGCTTCCGGGCTTGACATAGCTGAAAAATTCCTTCCACATCGGAGCAAGAAAAGCTATATGGTTGGAATGTCCGAGATACTCCTGGGTCACTTGAAATTCCACCATCTGCCGGCTCGACGGCATAGCGCCGAACAGCGGGCTATAAGGCTCACGGGGTTGAAAATCCACCGGTCCGTTCTTAATCTGGACAATCACATTAGGCGCAAACTTTCCGTCAAGCGGCTTGAACTCAGCATAAGCCTGTTTGGCGCGGTCAGGATCAGACGGAGAATAAACAAAAGCCCGCCACATCACCACTCCTCCATGCGGAGCCAGAGCCGATGCCAGCATATTGGCTCCATCGGCGTGAGTACGCCCGAAGTCGCAAGGACCCGGCTGCCCCTCTGAATTAGCCTTGACAAGAAAGCCGCCGAAGTCCGGTATCAGCCTATAGATGTCGGCCGCCTTCTTTTTCCACCATTCGGCCACGTCAGGATTCAACGGATCAGCCGTCGCCATCCCGCCAAGCTGCATAGGAGCGGCGAAATTGGCAGAAAGATAGACCTTTATCCCATACGGACGGAAAATGTCGGCAAGCCGGGCCACTTTGACAAGATAGTCGTCAGACAGAATTTTCGACGATGCATTGACATTGTTGAGCACCGTGCCGTTTATCCCGACTGATGCATTTGCACGCGCATACTCCCGATAGCGTGGAGATTCTACATCAGGAAGCTCGTCCCAATTCCAGATACTTTTTCCTGCATATCCACGCTCGACGGTACCGTCAAGATTATCCCAATGGTTCAACACCCTCATCCGATAACGCGGATGCTCGGTGACGGTGCTGTCAGGAAGTGTCCCCGCCTTCTGCTTGCGCAGCAGATAGTATGCTCCATACAGGAGTCCGCGGCCGCCGCCCGCAGTCAGCACTATTCGTCTGTCTGACGGTTCTATCCGGAAGCCCTCGTCGCCAAGTCCTGCATCGCGCTTAATCACCAGCTTTACGGGGACTCCGCTCCAATATCGTCGAAGTTCGTCGCAGGCCACGCCCACAGATGCATCTTTCGACTTTGGGCCATCTATTTGGGCCGAAAATGCGGCAGGAGCGCCGGGGAGCCATAAACCGGCTCCGTCATACGCTCCCGCACAGAGTGCCACACAGACACTCACTATCACATATATGTACCTGATCATGTAATATGTCTATTACAATTCAGAGGAACCGCCTCCGTCGATAGTCTTGATCCGGCCTGACTCGTCATATTCAAGTTCGCAGACCTTCAAGCTCCTTAGCCATGACTTGCCTCCGGAAGGCACGCTGTCGTGGTGGAACAGATACCACTTGCCCTTATACTCCACAATACTGTGGTGAGTGGTCCATCCTACCACCGGCGTGAGTATGACGCCCTGATATGTAAACGGTCCGAATGGACTGTCGCCCACGGCATAGCACAACTTATGGGTGTCGCCGGTAGAATACGAGAAATAGTATTTGCCGTTGTACTTATGCACCCAGCTCGCTTCAAAAAAACGGTAAGGATCATTGGCCTTGAGAGGCTCTCCGTTTTCATCCACCACCAACACCGGACGCGGTTCCTCCGCAAACTGGAGCATATCCTTCGACAGACGCACCACACGGCTCGGCAATGCAGGCTCGTCGCCTTCCGGAAGTTCAGCACACTCAAGCGCCTTATTGTCACGGTAGCGTTGAAGCTGACCGCCCCAGATACCTCCGAAGTACATATAATACTCCCCATCCTCCTCAAACACACATATATCTATACTGTAGCTGCCGCGTATAGGATCAGGCTGCGGGATAAAAGGGCCCTCCGGCTTGTCGCCTATGGCCACTCCGATGCGGAATATGTCATTCTTGTCCTTCAGCGGGAAATAAAGATAATACTTCCCATCCTTTTCGGCCACGTCGCTATCCCAAAGCTGACGTCCGGCCCATGGTATATCGGCTATGTCAAGAGCTTTGCCATGGTCTATCACCTCGCCCTCCATAGGATCGTCGGTCGAAAGCACATGGCTGTCCTTCATCACATATTGGTCGCCGTTGTCATTTTCCACATTCTCGCATTCCCAGTCATGCGACGGATATATGTACACACGTCCGTTGAACACGTGCACCGATGGATCCGCCATGTAGTCCGCCGGGAAAAGATATCTCATTTTTTTCATATCGGTATACTATTTTACAGAGTCTAAATAATTCTTCAGGAACGGCTTAAGTTCATAATTACGGTCAATCAGCAACGGATAGTCGCGACGTCCGGGCACAGGCCAGCCATTCTTCCACGAATCACCGTCGCTGACTCCCCATGCTATCACACGGTCAACGGAGTCGGCATTGCGCAGAAGCACCCCGAGCACCCCTGACATGCGTTCGTTCCACTGCTTGGCGATTTCGGCCGGCAGGCTGTCGGGATAAGGATTCAACGCCTTTCTGAACGCCACAGTATCCGACACGTTTGCAGAACGTGTGACAGTGGGAAGTGCGCTCATATCCCATTCGCTGATATTGACCTTACATCCTGTGGAAGCAAATGCCTTGAGCGATGTCTCAAACTCTTCCAGCGTAGGATAGTCAAGACCCATGTGGCCCTGCATGCCTATGGCATCTATGCGCAGACCGCGACCCTTAAGGTCATTGACCATTTTCACCACAGCATTGCGGCGACCTTCGACATTCATTCCATAGTCGTTATAATATAGTTCAGCATCAGGGTCGGCTTCATGGGCAAACTGGAATGACAGTGGGATGAACTCCTCGCCAAGTATCTGATAGAACTTGGAGTTTCTATAGGAACCGTCTTCGACGATCGCCTCATTCACCACATCCCAACCTTTGACACGTCCCTTATATCGTCCGACTACGGCATAGATATGGTCGCGCATACGGTTCTTGAGAGTTTCGGCATCGACAGTTTCACCCTTGTCGTCGGTAAAGAACCAAGGGGCACACTGCGAATGCCATATCAGACAATGCCCTACGGTATACATACCGTTGTCCTCGGCAAACTGCACGAAGCGGTCGGCATCGTCCCAGAAATACTCATTCTCCTTCGGATGAATCTCTCCGCACTTCATCACGTTTTCAGCCACGACGGCGTTAAAATGTCTCTTTGCCATATCGGCACCCAAAGAGTCGCGCCCCCATGCCTGGTCGTTGTTTATGGCTACGCCTACCAAAAATTTATCCTTAAAGGCATCTTTCAACGTCAGATCCGTAGATTCAGCATTTGTCGCACATCCCGACAGCACCATTGCGGAAACAGCGCCGGAGATGAGCAGTGATTGTAATGTCAGTTTCATAATTCTATATTGTTATTGTTCCGGTTATTTCATATTGCGCGATTCTATCTCCCTATTTATCTGGTCGATACGTTCGTCATCAAGTTCATATTGCGATATTATCAGCATGGCTCCCACAAGAAGTATAGCAGGAATCACAGCCACGAGCCAAAGTATCCCTTGCTCAGCCAACGGAGTCTGAACAGAAATCTGCGCGTCGAAGTCGACAAATCCGAGCACCAAACCCGGCACTACCCCGCCCAAAGCCATTCCGGCCTTATAGAATATTCCGGTTAAAGCATTTACTATTCCGGATATGCGCTTGCCATGGGTGTATTCGCCATACGATATGACTTCAGGCACAAGTGCCCACATATAGCCTGTGGCCACAATGACGCCTGTCGATTTAACAAATTGAGCCAGATAGACGAGCCACATTTGCTTTCTCAACTCCTCGACCATAGATATCCCGTAGAGCATGCCCATTCCCACGATGGCAGTGATAAGAAATATGTAGAACATGCCCTTTTTGCCGACCGCACGTTTTATGTACGGAATCATCGGCATGAAAATAAATGCAGGTATCGATCCGAGACCCATAAATATGGAGAGCTCTCCGGCCGAACCGTGCAGATTGTAGTTTATATAATAGGCTCCGGCTGAGTTGCCTATGGCCATCATCGCAAACGCCGTGACAAAAAAGAACGCGAGAATACGCAAGGGGCGGTTGCGGACAAATTCGAGCCAAAGGTCGCTTACCTTTACATTCTCTGTCTCTTTGCTGTCCATGACCACACGCTCCCTACTCTGGGTAAAACAGAATATCAAAAGCACCAGACCGACTATACCATATATCGACATCGTGGCAAACCACGCACTGTCGCTCGACGAGAGGTCGGATGTCTCCGCTGGATCAAAAAGCTTTACCACGATGGGGATGCCCATACCTACGGCAAGACCGCCCACATTAGCCATAAACATGCGCACTGATGTCAGGATGGTGATTTCATCAGTGTCGCGGCTAAGCGAGGCATTTAGAGCACCGTATGGCACATTAACTAATGTATAGCACATCGATAGTCCTACGTATGTGATATATGCATACAGCAACGACCCTGAAAAACCATTCCAAAAGCATAAAATCGCAAAGCCGGTAAGAGGAATACCGCCAAGCACCAGATACGAACGGTACTTACCCATCCGCGGATTATGCTTGTCTACAAAAGTTCCCACCAAGGGATCCCATATCACGTCGACGATACGGACTATCAGGAACATAACCGCGGCCACACTCGGCTCCAGACCGTAGACATTAGTATAAAAAAACAGCAGATACATGCTGATTGTCTGATAGATCAGATTTTGAGCCAGATCACCTGATCCAAATCCGACCCGCTGTAACCAGCTCAGACGATAAAATCCATTGCTTTCATCGGCTCTGTTGACCGATATTGTTCTTTCTGTGTTCATATTAGTTTTAAGTTTACTCATTCTTTATCACCTGTCACGGCATCGGCCACACGATGGCCGAGGGTTTTCTTGTCAAGCGGATGAATGTCGTTCCATTCGCCCAAGTCCCGGTTTTTTATCAGAGTCACGCCGGGAGTCTCTGCGGCGGCCTTGGCCTGGAACTCTCTCATTTCGGCCCATGCATTTCTGCCGCTACGGTCGGACGGATGAAGGAAGTCGGCCAATTCCACTACATAGAACGGCAACCGAGAATCGCCGAATGCATCACGCCAATTCTTGATCATAGTCTTCAGCAATACCGCATATTCATTCCTTTTATCGACATTGGACTCACCTTGATACCATACCACACCGGCCAACGGCAGGTTTTTCAGCGGATTGATCATTGAATTATATAGCACCGTAGGTTTATAGCAATAAAATTCCATACCGGGAGCGGAAGGCATAGGAGCGCCTAAATGGTAGCGCCATGGACCCTCAAGAGAATAATCCTTACCGCCGACAATAAGCATATACGGCTTTTCCGCCACAAAATGCGCCTCGCCGCTGTTGCTGATAAGCCTCACAGTGACATTATTTTCACCCTCCCTCAACACTCCGGCCGGAACGGTGTATATGCGTGGGGGATACATATAGGATGTTGTTCCGACAAACCGGCCGTTGACATATACGGAATCTGCATCAACTATGCATCCAAGTCTGAGCACAGCCGGCTGGGCCGCCGCATCCGACGGAAGGTCGACGCTCTTGCGGAACCAGTGCGACCCATTTATCCGGCTATAGCCGTCAGTGGCCCACTTTGAGCCTCTGCGCTCGCCAAGCATATCACAGCCATCTGACAATCCTCCGTTTACGGCCTCGCCCGAAATCAAGTCGACAACTGCCCATGATGAATCGTCAAAGTCTTTTTCATACCACTTGACCGGAGCCTTCAGTCCGGGATCAGACAGCCACAAAGTATTGTTCCAACGATTGAAATTCACTCTTTCAAGTGATTTAATCTGGTCACGGTACACGTCATCCTCATAAATGCGCTTCTCGTTCAGCACTCTCGAAAATGGAGCAAGATACTCCTCGCTTATCCAAGCCTCGACGGGAGTTCCGCCCCAACTTGAATTAATTACACCCACAGGGATTCCGGTCCGCTCATAAAGGTCTTTGGCGAAAAAATATGCCAACGCTGAAAACTGCATGACATTGGCGCTGTCAACCGGTGTCCACCGAACAGGCTTCATATCTGGCAGCGGAGCGTGAAACTCCACCTCTTTTGGCACGATGACCTGACGTATTTTCGGATTTGAATACCCGCTTATCTCATCTGCGAACATATCCGTGACCCTACTCACCGGCAACTCCATATTGGACTGTCCCGAACAAAGAAACACATCGCCCGACAGGACATCGGACAACGTTATGTCATTAACAGTTATCGTGTACGGACCTCCGGGTTTAAGAGGAGGCAACTCGACAGACCATTCACCGGATGCATCTGCCTCGGTGGTGACCGATCTACCTTTGACCACTTTGACTTCTACCTTTTCCCCCGGATCGGCCTGGCCCCATATTCTGACGGGACGCTCACGCTGAACCACCATGCCGTCGGTTAAAATCGAGGGCAGACTTACCTTGGCTTCCGCAAAGGTAACTGCGGCACCTGCCAGGAGTGTAAGAACCAAAAACCGAAAGCGGCTGTTTGTAGTCATATCATAATACGTTGTAAGGTTAGCTAATGTTGAAGGTTAACTAAATAAGGTTAACTAAATAATGTGCAAATTTAGCGTTCCTTCACTCAAACACGCATGACTGACGTTACAAATATCATTGACTACGTAACATGCCCATCCTGACAGGTAACAAGAATCATTGCCGATGTAACATCGACAAAATCAAACATCTGACAATAAACGTATTAATCTAAAAGAGGATTTAATTTGGGATTTACGCGTTGCGGAACGTAACTATTTTGTTATACACGTAATTCGTCAGTGTATACACGACATTGCCGATCAAAGTCGACAGGCCGTAACCCGACAAAGTGAACGCAAATATAGTCATCTCAAACTCCTTCAGCGGAGTCTGGTAGCTCAAAAGCCAGACCGTCAAAAACTGAAGTCCATAGCACACCAGAAAACCGACGAGAAACGTCACAGCTTCGCGCGTATACCTTCCTGACGACTTAAACACCCAGTTTTTATTCCATATAAACGAATTGACCACCCCCGCCACATAGCCGATGGCATTTGACACCAAAGGATTCACACCCAGCAGAGCCTTGCATATAAATATGACGCACAGAGTGACCAATGTGTTGAGGACGCCCACACATGCATATTTGACAAACTGGATCAGTGCGCTGTTACGTAGCAGTCTTACATTCATGATACTACTTATTTGGTTCTATATTTTCCTCTATGGCATCTTTCAGATGAGGCAACGACCACTCGTATCTTACGGCAAGGACTCGTATCAGAATCACAGTAGCCGCACAAATAAGGCACTGCGCCGGAACTGATCCCCCAGAAAGCAACACTATCCAATAGACAAGTCCGCCTATCAGACAGGCTGTGGCATAAAAGTCCTTTTTGAAAAGCAGCGGTTCCTGATTCAGCACAATGTCACGCAACACTCCGCCCAATGCTCCTGTGATTATACCCATCACGATAGCCACCCATATCGGATAGCCGGCCACAAGCGACTTCTGTATGCCGATATCGACAAAAAGAGCCAGACCGACAGTGTCGAAAATGAAAAGTATCCTGGTATGCAGGAGCAGCTTCTGAAATGAGATGACCACAAGCAGCGACAACCCCGTCACCGCAAGATACCACCATGTCTGCATCCAAAACACCGGAATGCCGAGCAATATGTCGCGCAGCGTACCGCCGCCTATGGCAGTTACCAAACCCACCGAATATGCTCCGAACCAGTCAAACTGCTTTGAGGCGGCCATACGTATGCCGCTTATCGCGGCCGCGATGGTACCTATCACTTCGACTATGAAGAGAAAGGTCGTTTCTACATCCATTTGAGCCAAATCCATAACTACTCCTTGTTTTCCCGCCGATACATGCGGCACACTTTGGTCAGCCCGCAGTTCAGACAGTCGGGTTTTCTCGCTTTGCACACATATCTGCCGTGCAGGATAAGCCAATGATGCGCTTTAGGTATAAGCTCCTTCGGTATATATCGGCAAAGCTGCTTTTCTGTCGCGAGAGGGGTCTTGCTGTTGGTAGTCAGACCGATGCGCTCACTGACCCGGAACACATGGGTGTCAACGGCCATCGTAGGGCGGTTCCAAACCACCGCAAGCATGACATTGGCCGTTTTCCGCCCCACGCCGGGCAGACGCATCAAGCTGTCGATATCCGACGGAACCTCGCCGCCAAACTCCTCGACAAGCATCTTAGCCGCGCCAAGAAGCGACTTAGCCTTATTGTTGGGGTACGACACCGAACGGATATACCCATAGATATCCTCCAGATGCGATGCAGCCATTGACTCCGGCGTAGGATATGCCTCAAACAGTGCCGGCGTCACCATGTTGACACGCTTATCCGTGCACTGCGCCGACAGTATCACAGCCACCAGCAGATGAAACGGCGTGTCGTAATGCAACTCCGTCTCAGCCACAGGCATAGCATGCTCAAACCATTCCAGCGTGAGTCTATAGCGTTCCTTGTAGGTCATTGCCCCAACTTTAATAATTCCGGTCTAATGGGCCGATGTAAACTCCTCAAGGAAGCGGGTATCGTTCTCCGAGAACATACGCAGGTCCTTAACCTGATACTTAAGGTTGGTGATGCGCTCCACGCCCATTCCCAGGGCAAAGCCGGAATATACCTTCGAATCTATCCCGCAAGCGTCAAGCACATTTGGGTCAACCATGCCGCATCCGAGGATTTCCACCCATCCGGTGTGCTTGCAGAACGAGCATCCCTTGCCTCCGCAAAGATTGCAGGAGATGTCCATTTCGGCCGACGGCTCCGTAAACGGGAAGTAGCTCGGACGAAGACGGATTTTAGTCTCGGGACCGAACATTTCCTGGGCAAAATAAAGCAATGTCTGCTTCAAGTCGGCAAATGACACGTTTTTATCAACATAAAGTGCCTCAACCTGATGGAAGAAACAGTGTGCGCGGGCTGAGATGGCCTCGTTGCGGTACACTCGTCCCGGACAGATGATGCGGATCGGAGGTTGGGTATTCTCCATGACTCTCGACTGGACACTCGACGTATGTGTGCGCAGAAGCACGTCGGGCGTACGCTGAATAAAGAATGTGTCCTGCATGTCGCGGGCAGGATGATCTGCGGCGAAATTCAGCGACGAGAACACATGCCAGTCGTCCTCGATCTCCGGACCTTCGGCTATCGTGAATCCAAGACGCGAGAATATGCCGACAATCTCATTACGCACTACCGAAAGCGGATGGCGGGTGCCAAGCTTTATCGGAGATGCCGTACGGGTCATATCTATGGCGTCAGCCTCCGACGATACACTTTCCAGCGACTCCTTCAGTTCGTTGATCTTATTAGTGGCAAGATCCTTCAGCTCGTTCAACGGAGCGCCCAACGCCCGCTTATCTTCCGGCGACAATCCGCGGAAGTCATTGAACAGCTGCGATACCAACCCTTTTTTGCTCAAATATTTAATACGTAAAGCCTCAACCTCGGCAACATTCGCCGCCGAAAGTTGCATTATCTCGGCTTTCAGTGAGTTTATTTTTTCAACCATAGCAATCATAATTACTTTAATGGAGCAAAATTACAAAATTTTTCGTGAACTTTCACTAATTTTGTCCCTATGAGTAAATTTCTGAGCATAATAAGCGGTGCCATGCATAGGCTCGGTATGCGTCCGGACTCCGGACGCATAATCGTGGCGCTCAGCGGTGGCGCTGATTCAGTAGCCTTGCTCTCGGCCCTATGCGAGCTTGGCTACAAATGCGTGGCGGCCCACTGCGACTTCCACCTGCGTGGCGATGAGTCGGAACGCGACCGTCAGCATGCCCGGGCCATCGCCGAATCATCCGGTGCCGACTATGAAGAGATACACTTCGACGTCAAGGCATACCGGCGAAAGCATCAGATTTCGGTGGAGATGGCGTGCCGCGACCTCAGGTATGAGTGGTTCCATAAGCTGTCGGAACGCTACGGTAATATCCCGGTAGCCGTGGCCCACCACCATAACGACAATGTGGAGACGCTGTTTCTCAACCTATTCCGGGGTACCGGAATCAGCGGTCTGGCCGGCATGCGTCCGCGCAACGGCATAATAATACGCCCCATGCTCGACACCACCAGATCACAGGCCGAGGAATATCTCCGTGACCGCGGCATAAGATTCATTGTCGACAGCTCAAATCTGGTCAACGACGTCAAACGCAACCGCATACGCAATATTGTCATCCCGGCTATAATGGAGCAGTTTGCCGACGCCGACAAAGGACTGACATCGACAATGGACAATCTCAGACGCACCGGCGACCTGTACCGCGATCTGCTCGAAGAACGAGTAGCACGCTACACATCGCCAGACGGCATGGACATAAATGTCAGACTTTTAGCCGAAGAGAACCGAGAAAGCCCGACACTGCTCTACGAGATTCTGCGCGACAAAGGATTCAACTATACACAGACCGCCAATATCTTAGCCGCGCTATCGGGCGACACAGCATCCGGCCGAATTTTCACTGCTGCCGGATGGAGAGGACTTCTCGACCGCGGCACCCTGCATCTGAGCAAACTGCTGGCCGTCTCCGAAGAGAACTTATACGTGCAGATCGACCTCTCTTCCGACGGACCTTGCGCTCCCGGTCTGGAAGTGTCGCACATCAGTCGCGAAGAACTGTCGTTCGACAGATCAGGAGAGACTCTTTATCTCGACGCGTCGGCATTGGAAGGTTCGCCCGAGTTCATACTCCGCCAATGGCATGAAGGTGACCGGATAGCTCCTTTCGGAATGAAAGGTACCAGACTCGTAAGCGATATATTTTCCGATGCCAAACTATCGGTCGACGAAAAGAAAAAGACGAGGATACTCCAGCGCAACGGAGTAATACTCTGGGTCTTAGGACTGCGCACTTCCCGACATTTCGCAGTCACCGACAAGTCGACAGACATCGTGAGAATACGCGCTACGGCGACAAATTAAAAGTTCTGATGAATTTTTATTCATTTTTATGTTTAACAACATGTTTTTTCTTGGTACAACGGATTCATATTATTCGTAAATTTGGCCAAAACCAAATTTCAACATATTATGATAGTAGGAGTACCCAAAGAGATTAAGAACAATGAAAACCGCGTCGGCGCCACGCCTGCCGGAGTGAAGGAACTCGTCAAGAACGGCCACACCGTCTATGTACAGCATACAGCCGGTGAAGGCAGTGGATTTTCCGACGAGGAATACGTTTCGGCCGGAGCATCCATACTTCCGACCATAGAGGATGTATACGCCAAAGCGGAAATGATCATAAAGGTCAAAGAACCGATAGCCCCCGAATATCCCCTTATACGGGAAAATCAGGTCGTATTCACATATTTCCATTTCGCATGCGACCTCGCATTGACGGAAGCCATGATGAAGGCCAAAGCCGTATGCATAGCCTACGAGACGGTGCAACTGCCCGACCGCTCGCTTCCTTTGCTGATCCCTATGAGCGAAGTGGCCGGACGAATGTCCATACAGGAAGGCGCTCGCTTTCTCGAAAAGCCACAGGGCGGCCGCGGTGTGCTTCTCGGAGGAGTCCCTGGCGTAAAGCCGGCTAAAGTGCTCATCTTAGGCGGAGGTGTGGTAGGACGCAATGCCGCGTTGATGGCCGCCGGACTTGGTGCCGACGTCACCATTACCGACATTTCGCTCCCGACCCTGCGACATCTCGCCGACGTAATGCCGAAAAATGTAAAGACCCTCTATTCGTCGGCACATAACATCGAAATGGAACTTCCTACGTCAGACCTCATAGTTGGATCCGTACTGATTCCTGGCGCCAAAGCCCCGCATCTGGTCACCAGAGATATGCTCAAACTTATGCGCCCCGGTACGGTGATCGTAGACGTGGCCATCGACCAGGGAGGATGCTTCGAGACCTCGCATCCGACCACACATGCCGAACCCACCTACATGGTCGACGGAATCCTGCATTACGCCGTAGCCAACATCCCGGGCGCCGTGCCGTTCACATCGACAATGGCACTGACCAACGCCACACTACCCTACGCCGTGTCATTGGCCAACAAGGGCTGGCGACAGGCATGCAAAGACGACGCCGCCCTTGCAATGGGCGTAAATATGGTCGACGGTAAAATCACATTCAAAGGTGTTGCCGAGGCTTTTGACTTGCCCTACACTCCGTTGGCGCTCTAACTCATACGTATAATCAATGTACACCCCGCGCGACTCCGTCCTGACAGGACTGTGACCCGCGGGGTTAATTTTTGACTACAATCCTTTGGAATCCATGTAGTCGAAGTCAGGATCCTTCAATCCTGATTCCTCAAGAGCCACCCCCCTGTTATGGTCGTTGAGATAGCGGCGCTCAGGTTCCCTATATGCGGCATTTGCCACTGAACATAATGAGTCAAAAGCATCGCACTTTATACCAGCAAGGTCAAGAGCGGTATGGAAAAATGATTCACTTGACGAAACTCTTTTGCCGGCATTGGCCTCAGCCGCCGATACCGCATGCGGATACAGATCGGCATACCTACGCGATGTCCACAGGATATAAGGCACGTGCAGCTGCCTTGCCGACGGCCGGGGCGACGCGTGAAGAAACAGACCACGCCTGTCATCGTAAATATCTTCGCCATGGTCGCTCGTATATAGCATCGCGGCCGCTATGGAGTCGCCCTCCAGACGCGACATCGCACGCGCCAGCAGGTCAGACGTGTACAAGATTGAATTATCGTATGCATTTATCAGCCTTTCCCGATTGTCAGGACGGGCTTCCGTGGCATCGTCCGGCAAAAACCGGGCAAATTCCCGGGGATAACGCTCCCTGTAGTTGAAGTGCGATCCGTATGTGTGCATTATTACCAGAAGCCTGTCACCGCCATCGGCCAACACCTCGTCAAGACAGTCCAACAGCGCCTCGTCGCGCAGACTGCGGTCGTCATTGCGCTCCTTGATAAATACGGCATAATCAGCCTCCTCGCCAAAATAATCTATGAATGATCCGTTGCGCTCCTGATTGGAAAGAAACGCCGTGCGGAATCCGGCCTCCTTAAACGCTGTAGCTATTCCTTTTATATGGTATATCGAGTCGCCGAAGTCGGAAGCCGTCAGCGGCGACAACAGCAGAGGCACACTCTTATGTGTGGTGTTTGACTCGCTCATAGTCCGGGGAAATGCCACCAGACCGTCGTGCGACCTTAATGACGGGTTGGTCGGCCGCTCATATCCGAACAGTTCCCAGTTGGAAGCCCTTGATGTCTCCCCTACGACAAGCAGATAGATCTCTTTCAAACCACCTTCATGCGTGCCTACGGCTCCATAGCTGAAATCGCCCGACGTATCGGCATAACGCGATGTCTTAACATAACGGACCACCGCCTGGCGGGCATTGTCGAGGGCATTGACAGGAAACATATAGTACCTCGGCGACACATAACTGCCCTGAACCATACCGCAGGCCATAAACAGAGCGCCGCAAACACCCACAGCACAACCTGCCAATCGATTGCGCCGTAAAAATCCATCAGACAACCGCCATTTTCTGACCACAGCGAAAACTCCGGCACTTATGGGCGGCAGATAAAGCAGACACACAAGCGCTATGACCGGAAGAAGATTGCCCAGCAGCTCCCCGATTTCATTAGAGTTGGATGTCACTACATTCAGCCACATATCCACACCTATCACAGAGTTTCCGTAAAGATCGAGAAGGACTATCTCGAATGCCGACAGGAACATCACTATCACCATCCAAAGTACCGATCGTCCGATATGTCCTGAAATCGACATCAACAGCCAGTAGACCCCCAATGGCAACAGGACACCGGCGGCGCCATATACAAAAGGTATCTCCTCCGTATGCCAAAGAAGCAGATTCGGCACCAGACAGACAATCAACACAACAACAAAAAGCCACTCGGGGCCAAAAGGTCTAATTTTAAAAAGCCTCATTTATATTAAAGATAAAACCCGACTGTCCAGATTTACCAAATCCATAGTCCAGACGGACATTTGTATTTTTTTTGAATTCCCAACGATATCCTATACCGAAATTCGGCAATGTGTGTTTCCACCTCATCCTGTCAAACGACGGGAACACATTTCCCGCTCCGACCCATGCCACTGCACCGCTACGCCGCCATATATGCTGACGAAGCTCAAGGGTGATGTCTGCCTCGCCTTTGTCGCGGTAACGGCCGTCGTAGTAACCTCGCATAGCGAAGCTGCCGCCGAGCGAAGACAACATGCTCCAAGGCACCGTTCCGTAAGATATACGGGCATGCACCCTTGTGGCCAACACCGCACCACGCCACAACCCGTTATACAGACAACCCTCAAATTCCGTATAACTGAACGGATAGTGGTTGCCGAGCCAGCTGGGACACACACGCTGCTCGACCCGCGCCATGATGCCGCGGGTAGGAGCCGTCAGATTGTCGCGTGAATCCCACACCACCCTGAATCCGACTCCGACGGTCGATGTCGACAGGCGTTCGCCGTTCCACATCCAAAGTGCATCGGCATCTACCTCCGATCCTTTGATATAATTATACTCAACCCCGGGGCCTATATAAAGCGCATCGGCAAGTCGGAACAGGTAATTGACATTGACCGTAAATCGGAAATCCTTATAAGATGTCTCATTGCCGCCGTTATCGCCCATATCGTAGCCGATTCCCCAGAATTTAGTGGGAAATGAGTAAAAATAAAGTTTATAGTCCAGACGGCTACGGTTTTTAGGAGTTATGTGGTTGCCACGTATTCCGAGCAGATAGAACCCGACCGTCGACACATCGCCGTAGAGCGAGACATTTGACGGCATCGTGATCGAATCGCTCCTGTCGGTGCGGTAAATACCTGCAGCGACAAGCCCAAGCCCAAGTTTTGTGTCAGACGAGTAGTGCGGGCCCCCGATGACACTGAAGTCAAATTTCTTTTCGGGCTTCTGTGAATTTGATTCCTTAAAATAGTCCAAAATCTTACCGAGCATGTCACGATGCACCGCCGTGCTGTCAGCCCTATCCGACGATTCTTCGGCCTGGACTGAGAAACAGACAAGAAGTAATAACGACAACAATTTGTACCGCAATTTAACCATGCCGCAAAATTACACATAAAATCGGCTTAAAGCTATCCATTTACCCCCGATTTATCTCCATTTATGCCGATTTATGTCTATAAAATCCACATCCATGGTGCCGTATTCGTCAATAAGCTTCACAAGCGGATCTATATTGGCTATACTTGACCACGGGAGCCACAATGACACCGACCGGAAGGCAAAGTCGGCAACACTCGTAGCCTCCGGCATAAACGCACGGTATTTATAGCCCATTCGTCCGTCATAGTCGGTGTTGAGCTTAGTATTGTTCAGAAGAAACGATGCCATCTGACGGTAAGTCTCATTTCCGGTCTTGACATACAGGCGAAACATCTCATGGCACATATAGGATATAAAATTGTCAGCGCCGGAATGCCCGGTCGCAATAATCGAAAATCCCAATATGCCGCCTTTCGAGAATGGATTTCTCGCCTTATCCCATTCATCACGGTTAGGTATGGCGAAGTCATAGCAATATGTCCAGCTCATTGCATTGACCGCCGCATGCTCTGCGGCCTTAAGATACTTGGAATCACCGGAGATATCATGCGCGGCATTGAAACAATACAGGGCGTATATGGCGGCCTCCTTATCTACAGTATTCGGATTGTCAGGTGTACCTCCCACATATTTACCCATGCCTGTATAAAATACGTCGTATGCAAATTCAGCCGCGGCTAAAGCGGCCTTCTTATAATTTATATCACCCGTATATGCATACATTCTTGCAAGCAGACGCACAGGTATATGGGTATTCATCACTGATTTGCCATGAGTATTGCGGTCGCCCCCCTCCTCGACCGATCCGTCGGTCCGGTATGCCCGGAAGAATGAACCGTCTGAATTCTGCTTCTCCACCAACCTGCCCACAACGGTCCGGAGCACGGACTCCCACTCCGGCTTCGGGCATCCTATTTTTGAAGCGTAGGAGCAAGCGTCGAGCAGCCCCTCCATCCCATCTGCCATACACCGCAGGAATGACGGGTATTCGCGGCGTCGGCCACCGAGATCATCGTCGGCCGGATCCCACCACACAGTAGGAAAATATGTGGAGTTGACAGCGTCTGAAGTCCAGAAGTCGATAATGGTCTCCCCCTTTTTCATCATAACCGAATCAGCGTGCTCAAATCCATATCTGTACAGATGGTAGCCGACAGATATCTGCTGTCCCACAAATCCCATCTGGAAAGATACCCCTTCGGTATTCTTTCCGTCGGGCAAATCAAGCGACCATGGCAGACCCGCCGCCTTTATTTTCCCGGTTCCCATCGATCTCCATTCCACATTAAGAAGCTCTATGTTCTGACGGTATATCGCGTCCATATCAACCTTATAAATTGCCGGCGATTCGATTTTATAGGCAGTCATGTAGGATGACGTCATCGCACTGTTGTAGTCACCATAACGTCCCGGTATGATGGCCAGTTTATAAGCATGGTCCTTCTTGTCCAACACATTATGGAACCGTTCGGTAAATGCATGTGACCGCCGGCCTCCGGCTAAGGGTTCATACGTTCTCGGACCCTCGATGCAGGGATAATTGTAGCCCACAGTTACAGCCTCACCGTCAACATACCCCAATGAACCATATTTAAGCTCGCTGTTGATCTCGCCGTCGGCTCCGCCCCCTGGGTTGTCGCCCACCCCTATCTGTGGATTCAGATGCATCAAAGCAATGGTATTTCCGCTGACAGAATCACGCACCATGGCAAGAGGAAGTCCGGTCCGGGTCTCTTTCACATACATGCCGGAGGAATCAACCGTTGAAGCGACCGCACCGCGGCGCATATACTTGGTGTCGCGATATATAATCGACGGTATAAACCACTCTGCCCCATCCTCCACATCAATGTCAAGAAGATAGGAAGTCCTGAAACCATTAGCCCGGCTGGACTCCGGAATACGTACCGCGGCAACATTCCGATCCATGATAAAGACATTATCCGGTCCGGTGCTGTATGTGTCGACGACATCAAACTCCGTGCCATCAGCCATAACCAGATGCGACGTGCATCTCATCCGTCCGCCGTCCAACGGCTCCACATGGCTATATGGCCGTTTGATACCTACAACGCTTGAATCAACAGCATTTTTATATGCCAGCGTGACCGGGCTGTGGCTGAATGCCATCGTATCGTTCCCGCACAACAGCTCCACCCCTCCGGATTTATTTATGCTTAAGATGTATTCTTCGTTTGTTATCGCATTAGTCTGCAAACACCAGCCGACCTTTGCGGTAAATACGCAAAAAAGCAAAATTAACAATATACGCCTCATAACCGTATGTGATTCTTTTATCATTCACAAATGTACGCATTTCACACATATTTAGCAAACAGCACTAAGCGAACCAGCTTTCCCAACAGTAAACGGATGTTAAATTTGCCTATTTATTAAGCGGATTTATCCTCACAACCGTATTAACATCATAAAATAGTTAAAAAAATCAAATTAAAACTCCGTCACATCTCCATTAGACGCGATTGCACTAATTTTGCGCATGTGGAGAAATTAGGAAGAGTTATCAATAGATTGACGCAGAATGAATGACCGCTATAAGAAAACGACCATATTGATGATTGTCATTGCCCTGCTGGCTTGTTCGGCCAAAGCGGCCGAACGCGAATTCCGCGCACTATCAACCAGCAACGGACTTAGCGATCTCGTGGTAAACCGAATCTTCAAAGATTCGACCGGTTATATCTGGTTCGGTACCGGAACGGCCCTCGACCGCTTCGACGGCACACGCCTGTACAATTATTGGATACCGGGCGACAATTCCATGCTTAAGAGAGTCAACGCCATAGCGGAGATGTCTGACGGAACCATAGTAATCGGCAACGGCAACGGACTTTACGCCATCGACAGCAGTACTGAATCACTCGTGCCGTTTCTGCAGGACAAAATAAACTTCAGTGTAAATGCACTGATCCAAAAGGACGGAATTCTGTATGCCGGCACCCGGCGCGGACTGTTCATCATCGACGACAAAGGTCAGCACATCGAACACGTTATGCCGCATTCCGACATAATGTCCGACAACAATGCCATATATGATATAGCGGCTGATTCCACCGGAGCCGTATGGATGTCGGCGGCCGATGGTCTGCTCTACTATAAAAACCGCACATTAAAGCACTATCCGACAAACCTGCCCGGCATGGTCATTTCCAAAGTGCTGCCTTTAGGCGATAAAATATACACCGCCACCAAAGAGCACGGCATACAAGCGTTGGACCCGGCGACAGGACAATTCTCAGGCATATTGGATCTTGACAATATGCCCGTATCGGCTCTCTCGTCTGACGGAAACGACATATTATATATAGGTACCGACGGAAGTGGTGTATATGCCTACTCCACTTCATCAAATAAGACAGTGGAGCATCTCACCCACGACTCGCGACTGCTTCAGACCGGTGCGCTGCGGTCCAACTCCGTCTACTCGATCCTTGTTGACGACGAAGGGCTGATTTGGGTAGGATATTACCAGGCTGGAGTCGACTACA
This sequence comes from uncultured Porphyromonadaceae bacterium, assembly GCA_947567425.1. Classification (GTDB taxonomy): domain Bacteria; phylum Bacteroidota; class Bacteroidia; order Bacteroidales; family Muribaculaceae; genus Muribaculum. Next base: position 29,465 of record CANOLV010000010.1, read on the forward strand.
CACCTATGCGACGCGACATATTCGACGTTTACGGCTACGGATCGTTTGACTCTGAGGAAAAGACCATAAGAGCCATCGCCATAAATGGAAGCGAAAAGCTTATCGGAACCCGCGAAGGCTTATATTATATTAATGAGTCGACACGCCAGGCGGCATACTTCTGCGTACCGCGCATAAGGGCCAACATGGTGTTTGCCATAACCGGACATAAAGGCAAATATTATATCGGGACCTTCAACGGAGGCATGTACGTGTTTGACCCCGCCAGCATGATCCTAAAAGATTTCGACCCAGACAACGAAGCCCTCACAAACGGATCCGTATTCTCCATAGTCATAGACGACACCGACAACATCTGGATAGGCACCTCCAACGGCCTTTTTCGTTATGCCGACGGACTCCAGAAAGCCCACTATACATACGGTAATTCCAGACTGCCGCAGGGCAACGTCTATGAGATCTATTTCGACTCTTCAGGCCGGGGGTGGATATGCACAGACAACGGCCTTTGCATCTGGGACGGAACCTCGCTACGCGACAATGGATTCCCGAAAGGATTTCCCAACAAGGAGAAGATCCGCGACATATACGAGACTTCCGACCACTATCTGTACTTTGTGCCCGACAAGGGCAGGATATTCCGGAGCAACCTCCATCTGACGGAGTTCGGCTATCCCGACATATTCGGGCAAGGCGACAACCCGACCGCATCATTCATCATCGAGGACAGACACGGCAAGCTGTGGATCGGATTGAACAGCGGCCTCGTATGCATCGACCATGAAGGCACATCCCACATATTCAGCGATGTCGACGGATTGCCGGGTACGATCTTCACTCTGTGCCCGCCGGTCATCGACGACAATGACGACATTTGGTTCGGCAACTCTCGGGGACTTGTTCATCTTGACTACGACCGGCTTGCTTCCGGCAAATATGAATCCGGCAAGACCATCGTGTCCGACATATCCATAAACGGAAAGCGTACACCCATCGACAATCACCGCCTCCTGACATCCGACGAAATCCATATCGACATCCATACCGGCGAAATGCCCATAACATTCCGTTTTGCCGACCTTTCATACGTGGAACCGGAACACCAGCTCTATGAGTACATGATGGAAGGAATAGACCGGAAATGGAACCTTATGACAGGCAATGCCGAAGTGACCTACTACGACCTCCCGCCAGGACGCCACAGGTTGCTCCTGAGATATGCCGGCGACAAGAATTCGGAAAGGACCCTTGATCTCACCGTCAGAAAACGCATAAACTGGATGGAGATACTCCTCGCCACTCTGCTCGTAATAGCGGTAGGTACGGCTCTGTACTTCTATATACAACATAAGAGACACGGTTCGGGGGCGAAGACACCGAACCTTTCCCCGGCCGGGGAAAGTCCTGAAAAGACTCGGTCCGGACAGGAAAAATACCGCACTTCACGCCTTAGCGACAAAGAATGCCGTGCACTGAACCGCAGTCTGGAAGAACTAATGGAAACTAAAAAGCCCTATATAAATCCTGACCTCAAGATCGCCGACATCGCAGCAGAACTCTCCACATCGTCCCACGCCATGTCCTTCCTGTTCAATCAATACTTGAAAAAGAACTACTACGACTATATCAACGAGTACCGCGTGGAAGAATTCAAACGTATGGTCAAGGCAGGCGACACATCCCGATTCACACTGACGGCCATGAGCGAGCGATGCGGCTTCTCCTCGCGTGCATCATTCTTCCGCCACTTCAAGAAATTCTGCGGCATCACCCCAAGCGAATATATCAAACACGCACAGAAGTAGCGCACACTGCAAAACCTCACATACCGATACCGGCAAGGAGTGCAGTTAACGCATTCCGATGCCCCACCGCAGTCTCAAATTATTGTGACACTCAAAATCTCAATTTCTTAATCTTCTGGAAATATGAGACATACAATTAATTCATCTCTTAAAACATAATGAGACATATTTAAACTTAAAAACAATTCATTAATCTTAAATATACGATAATTTTGCAACCACGAAAAACTTAAATACCGTGTACGCAACCAACAATTATTCTGATCCACGACTAACAAAGCATGTGACGGAAGCTCAACAGAATCTTATCGCCGAGGCATACGCCCAGACCCGCGGACGCATCGTGGCTTATATCACGAGGCGCATCAACGACGCAGTCGAAGCCGAAGACCTCACGCAGGATGTGTTCGTCCGTCTGCTGGAATATGGCGCGACTGTCAGCCGTGCCACAATAACTAGCCTTATATATACCGTGGCACGCAATATCACATTCGACTATCTGCGACATAAATACCGCTCTGGCGAAATCGAGAACTATCTTATGGAGACATCCTCCTCCATAGAAAACTCTACCGAATCGGCCATCATGGTCCGTGACTTAGAGGAACATGAACGGAGATATGCCATGAGGCTGCCACACCAAAGGAGCCTTATATACACTCTCAGCCGCTTTTCCGACAAGAAAGTCGCCGACATAGCCGCGGAAAATGCACTGTCTGTGCGGACCGTGGAGAATCATCTCCGGCTTGCGAGGATCCAGATGAGGGACAGCATGGCCCGTCTGATGCGTATTTGACAGCCCATACTGACTTAGACATACCTACACCTCTACAGACAAACATATCACTAACTAAATACAAATTAACCAATTATTAACCTGTTCAAAAACCAATGGAAATGAATCAACTATTTCGCAAGGCGGCAATCTGTATCGCCGTTGCACTCCCATTGACTTGGCTCACTGCATGTGGCGACGAAGAGGAAGGACGCATCGAAGTCAACGCTTCAGCTCCGTCCAAAGTTACCAATGTCGCTTCAACATCCGGTCCGGGCGAGGTCTACCTGTCGTGGACCATCCCTTCGAGCAGCAGTTTCATGTACTCTAAAGTCACCTACACTAACGCCCGCGGTGAAGAAGTGTACAAACTTTTCTCCAAGGACCAGGCCGACGAAAACGGCGTGATCCGCGCCACGATCGGCGGTTTCGTATCGACTGATCCCGTGGAATTCAGTATTTACGCATGCTCTGTACGAGGCAACAGCGAATCGCCCGTGACTTATTCCGCGGCTCCCGGCGCGCCGGCATTCCTCGCCGTGGCTCAGTCGCTGACAGCCGAACCCGCATGGGGTGGCGTTAAAGTCGGATATAAGAACGAGACTGCCGCAGTGGTATATGTCGAAGTTAACTACAATGCCAAAGGCGACGCCTCTCAGGCCGGAACATACAAATTCTCCGTTCCCGGCAACAGCGAAGGCAAGCAGTTCGTACATCTTTGGACTTCCGACACCGACTTCATCAACGGTGGCGATGCAGTTCTGTCGATGACCGCACAGGATGCCGACGGCAATGCATCGGATCCCGTTTCGGCTGAGACCCGCACCAAGAAAGTGGCTCCGCTTGACCGCTCCGCATGGTCGTTCCCCGGCTATCAGGACACTAACGACGCCACTATCGGCTACTCCTCACAGGAAGCTGGAGGCGAAGGCGCATCGCCTAAAGGACGTGTAATAGCCATGATCGACGGAAACAACGACACTTTCTGGCACACGGCATGGAAGACCGCGTCAGACTATCCCCACTTCTTCATCATCGACATGGGCAAGGAAGAGCTCGTGTCCGACGTATCTATCCGACGCCGCACCAACAACAACGGCACCAACATCGGACAGACCATCTACACATGCTCCGCATCGGCCGCTTCAGGCACAGATCCCAACACATGGGGATGGGAGAGCCACGGATGGTATGCTTTCGACCGCGAGAGCAACCGCACACAGATATTCGGCATGAACGATGCCACAACGGCCCGCTATATCAAAGTCTACTTCGCAGAATCTGACAAGGGAGGCAACTTCGTGATGGTGTCGGAATTCAACGCCTATACACCCGCCGAATAAATCTAAATCGTAATTTAACCATTCAAAAACATCTGTAATGAATAAAAAGCATATCGTGATAGCCGCACTGCTTTCTTTAGGAGCTCCCGCAGTAAGCATTCCGGCCTATGCACAGTCATCCTCACAGACACAAGCCGGCACCGTAAGCGGTACAGTAATCGACGAACTGGGCGACCCGATTGTCGGAGCTACGGTAAGAGTCCGCGGCAACAAGACCGAAGGCACAGCCACCGATATCGACGGACGATTCACTCTCCGTGCAAAAAAAGACGCGGTGATCGAAGTGTCATACATCGGCTACAACACCCAAAGCGTATCGGTCAACGGACGCAACAACCTTGAGATACATCTCGTCCCCTCGGCACAGGCCCTCGACGAAGTCATCGTGACAGGCTACACCACTCAGAAGAAGGAATCCCTCACAAGCGCCATCGCACAGATAAAGGGCGACGAGGTATACAAAGGACGCGGTACTACAAATACCACCACAGCCCTTCAGGGTGAAATCCCAGGACTTACCGTGACCAGGTCATCAACCCGTCCAGGTAGCGAAGGTGCCGAGATGCAGATCCGCGGATCATACTCCATCAACGGAGGCGGCCCGCTAATCCTCATCGACGGACAGGCGGCGTCAATGGACGAGCTCAACCAGATGGACGGTAACGACATCGCCAACATATCAGTTCTGAAAGACGCCTCGGCAGCCATCTACGGTGCCCGTTCTGCCGGTGGTGTGATCCTCGTGACCACGAAGCGCGGACAGCTCGGCAAACCGCAGATCACATACTCCGGATCATACAGCCGCACCATCGACGGCATAAAGCTCCCGCTTACCAACAACAGCGAATGGCTCGACATGTTCTACGAAGCTCAGTTCCGCGACACTCAGGCTTCGAATCCTGGAATCACCGACCCCGACGAGATCCACAACCGAATCAACTGGTGGATATTCAATACATTCGGAGGTACATCAGTGGCCCGCGACCCTATTACCGGCGCATATACCCCCGACGGACAGGGAGCATTCAAGGGCGAGACGCTGTTCAATGCCCTCAAGAACGGACAGACCCTGACTCTCCAGAACGGCAACTTCATCGAACGATGGGAACCTAACAACTACCTGCTCGACTTCCTTTTCGGCAATGCCGACACCTGGAAGCACAACCTCAGTATCTCCGGCGGAGATGAGAAGTTCAATTACCGCGCTTCATTCAACTATTCCGACGCACAGTCGCAGCTGAAAGTGGCGAAAGACGGCGAAAAGAAGTATGGAGCCAGATTAAATGCCGACTATAAGCCCAACGACGTATTGAGCTTCGAGACCGGCATGTCATACGACCGCCGCGACATCACCACCCCGCGCAACTCCCCAGGCGGAAGCCACGGCGGCTACATGGATCCCTGGTTCTGGGCCATCACTAACGAAAACGGCGACGCATACGACACCTTCGGCTACCGCAACCCATACGCATACTATACCCAGGAAGGTAAGATCGAGACCAAATGGTCGACACTGCGCGCCAACGGAAAGGTCAAGCTCGATCTTTCGAAATGGGTGAAAGGCCTGTCGTTCGCGGCTACCGGAGCCTACAAGAATGTCCGCAAAGAGATCTCCCGCAACAAACTGACCACCTATACCTACGACTGGGTTGGCACAATCACCCACACCGAGAATCCCAACTCACTGATGGAAGAAGTATCTCAGAAGTGGGACAGCTACACTCTCGGAGCATTCGGCTACTACAACAACAAGTTTGCCGGAGTGCACCAGGTCGACGTAATGGTGGGTGTAACCGGTGAAAACGAGGACTATAAGTCGATCGAAGCCGGACGCTACAAAGGCGAGATTTACCCTGGATCCGGACTGTTTGACCTGAATGTATTCTCCGGAGGTGACAACAACAAGGCTGACGGTGGATCCAACTCATGGGCATTCATGTCATACGTGGCCGACGTCCGCTATGCCTACAACGACACTTATCTCCTGTCATTCCTCGGACGCCGCGACGGTTCTTCAAAACTGACTCCCGAAAACCGCTGGAAAAACTTCTACTCCGTGTCAGGAGGTTGGGTATTCACCAATGAAAAGTTCTTCAACAGCATAGTGCCCAACAGCATTATGAACTTCGGTAAGATCCGCTACAACTACGGTCACACAGGATCACTCAACGGTATAGGCAACTACGAGTCATACTCCACCATCAAGACCGGATCCTACTACTTCGGCGGCTCAAACGTGACTTCGATGTGGCTTGACGGTATGCGCAGCGCCGACCGCACATGGGAATCCATCAAGAGCCACAATGCCGGTATCGACCTTGGATTCTTCAACAACCGCCTGCGTGCATCGTTCGACTACTTTGAGAAGACCAACGACGGCATGTTCATCGACGTAGTGTTCCCGCAGGTACTCGGTGCTTCGGCCCCCAAGACCAACAACGGTAAGCTCCGCACACGCGGTTGGGAAGTGGAAGTCAACTGGCGCGACCGCGTAGGCGAAGTGAGCTACAACCTCGGATTCCAGATCTCCGACGCATGGACCCGTCTGCTCGAACTCACCAACAACGAGAATGTCCCCACTGCCGGTATCAACACCAACCGACTTATCGACAAACCGCTCCGCGCCATCTACGTATTCCAGACCGACGGCATATTCCAGAATCAGGAAGAAGTGGATGCTTATTACGAAATGTTCTATTGGAACGCCGACCACTCCGGACCGAAACCTGGCAACATTCTCCCTGCTCCGTCTGAAGCCGGAACCAACCGTCTGCGTCCGGGTGCCCGCAAGCGTGTCGACCTCGACGGCGACGGTGTCATCACCGACCGCGACATCTACTACGCCGGCGACGCCGCTCCCCGTCTGTCGTTCGGAATCAAGGGTGGTCTGCAGTGGAAAGGTCTTGACTTTTCGGTATTCTTCCAGGGCATAGGCAACCAGAAGGTGCTTCGCAGCGGAAACCTCAACGGTGCATTCACCACCAACTACGTTCTGCAGAACAACACCTATCTCGGCAACACCTGGACTCCGGAAAATCCCGGTGCCAAATACACCATCATGTCACGTGACAATGCATTCAACCGCTTCAACTACCACAACGTGGACTCTTCTGTCGAGAACAGCCGCTACATCCGCCTTAAGAACCTCGTGGTCGGCTACACATTCCCCCGCCAGTGGACATCGAAAGTCGGCGTAGAAAAATTCCGCGTATACTTCTCTGGCGACGACCTTTGGGAATGGTCGAAGATCAAGGACGGCTACGACCCCGAATACGGCGAAGGATCCAACAATGTGTTCCCATTCTGCCGAATGCTAAACTTTGGTGTAGAACTCACTTTCTAAAAATATAATACAATGAAGCTAAACAAATTACATATCATACCGGCCTTTGCGCTGGCTATCATGGCCACTTCCTGCTCCGACTTCCTCGACAAGGAGCCGACCGATGTGGGAACCGACGCCATCTCATTCAAAAATCCGTCACAGTTCGAACAGGCGGCCAATGCTCTCTACAGCTCAGCCTTCGCCGACTGGAAAAGCATAGGTGTCGATGCCGGAACCGACATCTCCGGCATAGGAGGCAACGGTGGCGGCACAGCTCCCCAGAACACCGACAGCTGGAAAGTCCCCTACGAAAGACTGCGTCAGATGAACATTCTTCTCGAAAAGGCAAGCTCCTATCCTAACCCCGACGAGATAGCAGTGTCGGTCGGCACAGCATATTTCTTCCGCGCCTGGCAGCACTTCACCCTGCTGCAGCGCTTCGGAGGCGTACCAGTGGTTGACCACGTGCTCGACACATCCGACCCCGTAGTCTATGGAGCACGCAACAGCCGCTACGAAGTTGTGGATCTTATAATTAAGGACCTGAAACTCGCTGAGAGCATGCTTCCAAAACGTTCGACCATGAACAATCTGGAAAATCGCGGCAAACTAACCAAAGAAGCGGCCCAGGCATTCCTTGCCCGCGTAGCCCTCTATGAAGGAACTTGGGAAAAGTATGTGCCCTCGATAGGCTACAACCTCGACGGCGACGGAACTTCGGAAGGTGCCGGATCGACAAAGCCCACAGGCTATCCCACGGTTGAAGAGCTTCTTAAGCTTGCCAAAGAAAAGTCAAAGGCGGTAATGGACGAAGCCGACAACGGCACATTCGCTCTCTTTGACGCTTGCGAGGAACTCAGCTACTACAGCCTCTTTAGCCTCGACGACGGTGCCGGCAACATATCCAACCACACCGGAGCCGGTAAAGCCGACAACAAGGAGTTCATCCTGACCAATCCCTTCGACTTCGACCTCAAGCGAAGCGGCACAAATCTCGTGCATCAGGTATCTACATGGCAGAAGGTCAACATCAGCGCTTATCTTGGCGAATCGTTCCTCTGCTCCAACGGTCTGCCCACCCACATGAGCACATCGGCCGATCCGTCGGGCATCTATGCCAACGATGACTTCGGTGGATATGACACATACATGGGCGAATTCCAGAACCGCGACTGGCGCTTCATCGGATCGACATATCTCCCTGACCGTCCTACATTCTGCGCCGGTGGCGAACACTGGGTTCCAAGAACCGCGGCCGGCCCCAAATATCCCGACGCCGTATTCCCCGAACCGACCGACAAGTACAACGCCAACGATCCTGCCCATTCAAGCAAACTCGTGGTATATAATCCCGAAATCGGACTGAACTCCACCCACAACGGCTATGGATGCCGCAAATATCTGCCCGAAGGTTCTGGCCGAAACGACAATACCGACGCGGCCGACATAGGCATAATCCGTCTTGCCGAAGTCTACCTCATCTATGCCGAAGCCACCTGCGAACTCGGCGGAGGCAACATTTCCGATGCAGACCTCAACATCTCTATCAACAAACTCCGCGCCCGCGCCCGTATAGCTCCCCTAAACGCCGCGCTCATAGCCGGAAAGTGGGATGCCACTTGGTTCAACTTCGCTACCGGAAAGCATGAATGCCACCAGATGAACATGCTCGACGAGATCCGTCGCGAACGCATGTGCGAACTCTTCGGCGAAGGATTCCGTCTTGACGACCTCAAGCGCTGGGGTATAGCCCACATCAACATGACCGGACAGAAACTCGGCCGCAAGATTCTCGGAACATACTACGGAAATCCCGCCAACAAGGTCAACTCGCTGCAGTATTTCGGCGAACCGGTCTACAATCCCGAGACTCGTCCTACTCAGTGGGGACTCGTATCGGAAGATCCCGCCGACATCGACTACGGACGTCCTATAGCAACAATCCCCGGCAACTGCTTCTGGAGCCAGCGCGACTACCTCGATCCGCTTCCTCTCGAACAGATCCGTTTGAATCCGGCGCTTACACAAAACCCCGGATGGTAATCCGAAGGACCGCCGTCATATCATAGGCATCCACATATCTTCATTGTTTGGGGCGTGGAGTCGGTTTAATTTATTGACTTCACGCCCTTTTCATATATTTTCGCTAACTTTGTACTACACAAAACAATCATCAATCATGCCACGTTTCTTAACCTCAATTATCATTGCTTCCGCATTTGCAATATCGGCACAGGCCGAACTCACCACTTATCCGGCAGGACCGGGCGTAGAGACTATCGACGACTTCAGCGTCCGCGTTCGTCAAAATGGAGGACAATGGGAGCCAGTAGCTGTCTATCCGGTAAAAGTCGATGAAGTAATAGATGCAAAGCACCAGGTCGAAACTGCTTCAATGGCCTATTTCGACTTCAACGGAACAGTTGAGGTGGAGGTCGTGTCAAACCGGCAGAAAATAGATACATCGCGCATACGCCCTCTTTCCTACGGCATCACCCCGGACGTAAGCGCCGACACGCTCACTTTTTCACTCTCCGAGCCACGGAATCTGTCGATTGAAGTCAACGGCGACATATTCCACAACCTGCACCTTTTCGCCAATCCCATCGACGGCAACCGCCCTTCTGCAAAGGTGCTGAAGAATCTAAAAAAGCATAAGGACCTTATCTATTTCGCTCCCGGGCTGCACCGTCTACCCGACGGAGTGATGAAAGTGCCCTCAGGAACCACAGTATATATCGACGGCGGAGCTCGCGTACTCGGACAGCTTCGTGCCGACAGCGTAGAGAATGTCCGCTTTTTCGGACGCGGCGAAGTACACCCGGAAGGACGTGGCGAAGGCGTCTACATAAGCAATTCTCACAATATCGAAGCCGAAGGCATAATAGTGACTCAGATTCCGGTAGGAGGATCCGACTCTGTGCGCATATCCAACGTCAAAGCCATTAGCTACTACGGCTGGGGTGACGGAATGAACGTATTCGCAAGCTCCAATGTCAGCTACGACCGAGCATTCTGCCGCAATAGCGACGACTGCTCCACAGTCTACGCCACACGAAAGGGATTCGTCGGCGGATGCTCCAACATACTCATGGAGAACTCCACTCTTTGGGCCGACGTGGCTCACCCGATAATGATAGGACTCCACGGAGCCGCCACCGAAATCGGAATTGACGCGCCATCCGACACCATACAAAACATCACTTACCGCAACATCGACATACTCGACCACAAGGAGAAGCAGGTCGACTATCAGGGCTGTTTCGCTATAAATTGCGGAGACAACAATATAGTTCGCGACATCACATTCGACAACATCCGGGTAGAGGATTTCCGCCAGGGTCAGCTGATAAATATCCGTATATTCTTCAACGGCAAGTATTGCGCGGCTCCGGGCCGATCCGTAAGCGGCGTAAAGTTCAAGGACATTACCTATAACGGAAATAATTCAGAACTATCAATAATAGCCGGTTACGACGCTACCCGTAAAGTCAGCGACATAACATTTGAAAATCTTGTGATCAACGGAGTGAAGATAGCCGACGAGATGCCCGGAAAGCCGAAATGGTACAAGACCGGCGACATGGGACGTATTTACATCGGGGAACATGTCGACAACGTAACCTTCAAATAATAAATTAAGAACATGCGCAAACTTATCATCGCCATAATTCTGACGATCGGTGTGTCGATTTGCGTCCACGCCGCATCTAAAATCAGCCATCCGTCTCTTTTGATGACCAAGGAGCGGGTTCTGGCGGCTAAAAAACGAATGGACTCCGACTCCGTTCAAGCCAATGCCTGGAAACAGATAAAAGCGGAAGCCGACATCCAGCTCCTGAAAGGAGACATCCGCAGACTCGAATACCTCGCGCTTGCCTACATGATGACCGACAGCGCAAAATATGCCGACAAGATCAAAGAGGTGCTGCTCAAGACTGCAAAGACCGAATCGTGGGGCGACCGCGAGATGCTCGCCCGAGATCCGGCATGGCGCAGCGAGCTTCAGATGGCCCATAAGAGCTTTCAGGTGGCATTAGGATATGATGCTGTTTACGACATGCTGACACCGTCCGAACGAATGGAGATAGCCCGGGGCATGTACCGGCTGGCCGTCGAACCCATGCTCGGCGACTGGCTCAACGAGCCGACACGCATCCACTCGCTCAACTCCATGGGCCACAACTGGTGGACATCGTGCGTCGGTATGGGCGCACTGCTCGGACTCGCTATCGGCAACGAGATTCCCGAAGCGGCCGAAGCGGCCGAAGCGGCTGTCGAAGCCCTGCCCGAATGTTTTGACTTTGCCGGCGATGTCATTCAGCGTAAGCCCAAGACGTTTGACCGCGACGGCGGCATGTATGAGAGCATCAACTACGCCAGCTTCGGAACCGGCGAAGCCCTGTTCCTACGTCTTGCATGGCTCAATTCGCACCCCGAGGCAAAACTTGAAGAAATACCTCAGATAGAAAAGCTCGCCCCATTTTTCAGCCATGTGTCTTATCCCCGTGATGGAGAACTGTATAGTATCAACTTCGGCGATAGCCACAAGAATGTGAACGGACAGAGGCCCGTAATGCTTGCACAGGCGTTCTCCTCCCAGAACGATCCGGTGGCCCTCTGGTATCTTACCCAGACAAATAAGGGATTCTTCCATGAAGGAGCCGACATAACCACCCCGATTGGGTTCCTATATACACCCGATTTGTCGAAAGCACCGCAGTCTCCCGGTCTTTCCACATCCCACCTGTGGAAAGACTTCGGATGGGCCACGATGCGCGATTCCTGGAACCGAAACGCCTCGATGCTCGCCGTTAAGTCGGGCATGACGTGGAACCACTCCCACGCCGACGCCAACTCGCTCATCCTGTTCCACAAAGGTGTGGACATAATCAAGGATGCGGGCAACTGCAGCTACGGCAAGCCCGAATACCGCAACTACTTTTTCCAATCGGATGCCCACAACGTGGTCAAGTTCAACGGCCATGGACAGTCGCGCCATCAGCAGTACCACGGCACCATGCTCCCCGGATCTGTCAGCAACCTCCTCGACGGAGGCAACATAAAGTATGTGCTTGCCGACGGCACCGGACCCATGTCGCAGTGGATGATACGCAATTTCCGCCACTTCCTGTGGATAGACAATGTCATTTACGTCATTGACGACCTTTTGAGCCACGAGCCCGGACAGTTCCAATGGCTGTGGCACCCCGGAGGCCACGCCACAAAGCGGGGTTTCGACCTCGAAATCGTCAACGGTGAGTCGGCGGCGCTGATCCGCCCGCTCTATCCCAGGCAACTTGCCTACAGTAATTTCGTCCATGACTATCCGGAAGACCTGTACTGGGAAGTCCACGAAGGCCCGACCGAGAATCTGCAAGGCACCGAGGAGTATTGGTCGTTCCACCTCCCGGCGGTCACCGACCGTGTGAAAGGCGTGACAGCCATCATTCTGAAAGACAGCGTCTCACAGAAGGAGCTTCCTCAGATCGTACGCCGTGAGGGCAAGAACTGGATCGGACTAAAAGTGACCTGCAAAGGCAAAGTGACAGACATTTACATCAATCAGCTCGCCGACGGCCGATTGATGCACCTGAACTCATGGATAGATGCCGACGGATGGTCGACCGATGCCTACATGATGGCCGTGAGCTACCCCGAAGGCTCCGATCCGGCCAAGTCAAAGGAGATGTTCATCGGACACGGCAGCGCACTGCGCCGCGACGGAGAGACATACTTCTCATCGCTTGCCAAACTCAATGTCATAACCCGCCTTGACGGCTCACGGCTCGACATACAGGCCGCCGGACAGCCTCGCATGAACTTCAACCTCAAGGCCGCCCCTTCCACAATGACCGTCAACGGAGAAAAGGCACCCATTAAAAAGAAAGGCCGTCTGATCAACATCCGCACCACCGATGAACAAAAGACTTTTCGGCAAACATACTGATAATTGAATTATCCAAAACCTCATCAAGGAATTCACAGATTATAAATATGCCACCCTTACATTACATCTCAGTTTTAACGGCATCGGCAATCTGCCTTGCCGCAAATGCGTCATCGGGATCACAGGACATGTCGGTCAAGTCGCCCGACGGACGCAATGAGGCCATCTTCTCAAAAAGCGGCAAAGAGCTGACCTACACGGTCCGAGTCGACGGCAACGAGGTCATCAAGCCCTCACGTGCCGGTCTCGAAGTCGACAATTGGGCTTGGGAAATGGCTTTGGGAAAACGCGATCTGGAGCAACCCGAATGCTGGATGGATCTTCTGACAGTTGATTCAATCACCCGCCATCTACCGGTCGACACCGTATGGCATCCGATCTACGGCGAACGGTCGACCGTAAAAGACCGCTACAATTCGGCCACACTCCACATGTCGCGCGGAGACAAGAGCGACTACCGGCTTGACATCGAGGTACGCGCCTACGACGAAGGAATAGCCTTCCGCTACTTCTTCCCAGAACATCCCGCCGCCATATTCCACAAGGTCGTGGCCGACCTTACCGACTACGCATTCCCGGAAGGCACAATGGCCTGGAGCGAAAAGTGGGCACAGTCGACATTCGACCACACCCACGTCGACAGCATTCTCCGACCCGTCGAACGGGCTTTGACTCTCGAACTCCCCTCCGGACAATGGGTGGCCCTGCTTGATGCCGATGTCGACGACTGGTGCCTGACCAAATATGTAGCTCGGAGCGACCGACAGTCCACCCTCTCGTCGGTGATGTATTCTCCTGTCGACATAGTGACATATTATGCCACCCCTTGGAAAGTAATAATGACGGCTGATTCTCCCGGACAGCTGATTGAGAACAATGACATAGTGCTCAATCTTAATCCGCACATGGAGGGTGACTTCGCCTGGGTAAAACCGGGAAAGATAATGCGTGCGCCGATCTCGACCGAGATGGGTCTCGCCACCATCGACTTCTGCGCCGAACACGACATACAGTACATGCTCTACGACTGGCAGTGGTACATGCCATGCACGAGCCACGACGGTGATGCCACTAAAGTCGTCGACAAAGTCGACATGAAGCGGGTAATAGATCATGGTAAAGAAAAGGGCGTCGGAGTATGGCTCTACGTCAACCAACACGCTCTGATGAAACAGATGGACGAGCTGTTCCCGCTGCTCAGCCAGTGGGGAGTGGCAGGCGTCAAGTCTGGCTTCGTGCAGTACGCATCACACCGATGGGCCGTGTGGCTGCACGACATGGTGCGTAAAGCCTCCGACAATAGGCTGATGATGAACATCCACGACGAGTTCCGGCCATCTGGATTCAGCCGCACCTACCCCAACCTGCTCACTCAGGAGGGTATATGCGGCAACGAAGAGTTTCCGGATGCCACTTACAACGTCACACTGCCGTTCACCCGTATGGTCAACGGAGCCGCCGACTACACCATCTGCTACTACGACAAACGTCTTAAGAACACCCATGCCCACCAGCTGGCAGCCTCGCTGGTGTTCTACAGTCCGCTGATGACCATATTCTGGTATGACAACCCCTCCATGTACGGTGGCGAGCCCGAAATCAAGTGGTTCGAAGACCTTCAGGTGTCGTTCGACGACTCAAAGGTGCTGTCCGGTTATCCCGGTAAAGGCATTGTCATGGCCCGACGCCGCGGACAGGACTGGTTTGTAGGCGCGATGACCAACAATGAAGGAGGCCGTCAACCGATCGACCTCTCATTTCTTGAACCGGACACCGAATATATAGCCGAAGTATACACCGACGGAGGCCCAGAAGTCAACACCCGCACCGGAGTCAGATGCGCCAAGTGGATCGTTGACAGCTCAGACTCGATGACATTCGATCTACTGCCTCGCGGAGGTGCGGCATTGCGCATGACTCCGGTCGAAGGCAAAACTCCGAAGAATGTAAAAAAATATAACGGTAAGATTCTGTAATTTTTTTCTTCGGCAATTGAGTGTACCGCGACACTTATCCGTATATCTGCATGTTCAAACACTCAATTTTTAGGTTTAGTCCAACGGTCAATTTTTCAAGGTAATAAAGATTGTTTTTTTAGTTATAAAATCGTAAAAATGGAAAAATTCCAGTACATAGCCGCTGCATTATGCATCACTACGGCAATGCAGGCCCACAGTACCGGGCCGTGGATTCCCGACCAGGGCGACGGCACATACGTCAACCCGGTGATCTATGCCGACTACTCCGATCCGGACGCAGTGGCCGTCGGCGACGACTTCTATATGACCGCATCGAGTTTTCAATGCGCTCCCGGACTGCCCATACTACACTCAAAAGATCTGGTCAACTGGGAAATCGTAAACTATGCCATAAAGGAAGTTCCGCCGACCCAATACTTCGACGAAGCACCCCGTCATGGTAAAGGCGTGTGGGCACCGAGCATACGCTACCACGACAATGAATACTATATCTATTGGGGCGACCCAGACTTCGGCATCTTCATGGTGAAGACCTCCGACCCAAAGGGTGAATGGAGCAGCCCCGTACTTGTCAAGGGTGGCAAAGGCATGATCGATCCAGTTCCGCTGTGGGACGACGACGGACGCGTATATCTCGCCCACGCCTGGGCGGCCAGCCGTGTAGGGTTCAACAGCCTGATAACCGTATTCGAAATGAACAGCGAAGGCACCGCACCGATATCCGATCCGGTAATGGTGTTCGACGGCAACGACGGCATAAACCACACGATCGAAGGCCCCAAGCTTTATAAGCGCGACGGCTACTATTATATTTTCGCTCCGGCAGGAGGCGTAGTCGACGGGTGGCAGCTCGTGATGAGGTCAAAGAACATATATGGCCCATACGAACCCAGAATAGTCATGGCCCAAGGCTCCACAGACATCAACGGACCACACCAAGGCGCTTGGATCGACACCGAAAACGGCGAGTCGTGGTTCCTGCACTTCCAGGACAAAGGTGCATACGGAAGAGTCATACACCTTAATCCTATGACTTGGAACGACGGTTGGCCGGTAATAGGCACCGACAGTGACGGCGACGGATGCGGCGAACCTGTCAGAAGGTACAAAAAGCCGGCTGTAAAGACACCCGTAAAGACACCTGTAACTCCTGCGGTCTCCGATGAATTCAACTCACGCCATATAGACCTTCAATGGGAATGGCATTCCAATTATAAGGATACGTTTGGATTCCCGTCGGATTTAGGATTCTTCCGACTGTACGGCCACAAGCTCTCTCCCGGATTTGTCAACTATTGGGAAGTCCCGAACATGCTGCTTCAAAAATTACCCGCCGAGACATTCACCGCCACCGCGAAACTCCGCATATCAGCGAAATCCACCAGCGAGGGAGCTGTGGCAGGATTGATCGTCATGGGTTGGGACTACAGCTTCATCGGGCTCGAAAAGAACGGCGACGGTTTTGACCTCGTCAGGGGCACATGCATTGATGCCGAACAGGGCACACCACAGGAAGTCGTCAGACTCCAACCCGTCACACCTACACGGGTTTATTCCGCCGGACTGAACCCAAACTACGAATGCGACATATATCTGCGGATAAAAGTCGGGAAAGGCGGCGTCTGTACGTTCTTCTACAGTCTTGACGGCAAAAAATTCAAAGCCGCCGGAGAGCCGTTCACCGCACGGCAGGGCAAATGGATAGGAGCCAAAGTCGGCATGTTTGCCACCGTTCCCGACAACACCGACCGCGGATGGATGGACATCGACTGGTTCCGCCTGACGGAATGATATAAATACCTTACGCATAATTGATCCTCGACATCAACCAAATTACATAAACATGCTAAAAACTACCACCGACATGAAATATGCCTTATTCGGACTCGGCATGATGTTCCTGACATCATGCGTGTCCACCACCTCCGAGACCCTCGATTTAGAAAAGGCGCTCTCTTACTGCGACACCCACGTATGCCGCACGTTAAACGAACTCAAGGAGGACAACGACTCCATTGACTACTCGATGATGCCGCGCAACATCATGGCCTCCGACTCCCGTTGGCACTGCCGCAAGGCCGACAAGGCCGAATGGTGCGGCGGATTTTGGCCCGGAGTGCTTTGGTATGACTACGAAGCCACCAAAAATGAGGACATCCGCCGGCAAGCCGAGAAGTTCACCGAATCGCTTGAATTCCTGTCAAAGACTCCGGCCTTCGACCACGACCTCGGATTCCTGATGTTCTGCAGCTACGGAAACGGCTATCGGCTGACCAATAATCCGAAGTACAAACAGATCATTCTCGACACCGCCGACTCGCTCGCCACACTCTACAATCCAGCCGTCGGGACCATACTGTCATGGCCGCGCAACGTCGAGATTTATGGCGGACACAACACCATCATGGACAACATGATCAACCTCGAGATGCTATTCTGGGCAGCCAAGAACGGAGGCGACAGGCGCCTCTATGACATAGCCGTCGACCATGCCGCCACAACCATGAAGCATCATTTCCGCGACGACTACACCTCATACCACGTAGCGGTCTACGACTCCGTCTCCGGCGACTTCATAAAAGGCATGACGCACCAGGGCTACGCCGACAATTCCATGTGGGCACGCGGACAGGCATGGGCCATCTACGGCTACACCATGGTATACCGCGAGACCCGCGACCCTCGGTTCCTTGACTTTGCCCAGAAAGTGACCGACGTGTATCTGCAACGGTTGCCCGACGACTATGTGCCGTACTGGGACTTCGACGATCCCGCCATTCCTGACGCACCCAAAGATGCATCCGCGGCATGCGTGGTGGCCTCGGCACTGCTCGAACTGCAGAACTACGTCCAGCCGGAAAAGTCAGCCTCATATAAAGACACCGCCCGGCGCATACTGACATCGCTGTCAAGCGACAGATACCTCTGCGGAGACTCCAAACCGGCCTTTCTGCTCCATTCTGTCGGACACATGCCTGCCGGATCCGAAATCGACGCATCGATAATATACGCCGACTACTACTATATCGAAGCGCTCCTGCGCATGAAAAAGATTGACCAGGGCAAGGACGTCCTCGCATCCCTGTAGCGACACGCCGAATCGGCCCTTAAATTCGCACGAAGCGGGTTATATGTAGCGCATCTACATATAACCCGCTTATTTTTAAAGGCATGCATTTCAAGCCAAGATAGCGTCTAAATCATCTTGCACGACATTGGAATAAATATTTTCGACATTTTTAGAACTTTTGCAGATGTGCTTTGTTTTAGAGATAAACAACATTTTTAACTCAACTATTTCAATGTTTATGAAAAAAGCTTTATTAATGATTGCTCTCATGCTTAGTAGCGTGGTTGCTTTCGCTCAGAAACCAGACAAAAACGAGGTAAAACAACTTCAGAACTTCCTGTCACAACCTGCTGAAAAAGGTGGTACGAATGCCCAGGCATTGAAAATCACCAATCTCTCCGCTCCCTCTACATGGGAAGGTGTAACTGTAGAAAACGGCAAAGTAACTGCCATCCAATGGAAGGACAAACATCTTGCCGGCTCTCTCAACCTTTCCGGATTCTCCGCTCTTACTAAAGTAGACGTTTCTCGCAACGCACTTACAGAACTCAACGTTTCAAACAATCCGGCACTTATCGAAGTTAACGCTTCCAGAAATAAGCTCGCTCAGATGCAGATCGACAATGACGGCGCACTCGCTAAGCTATCCGTTTACCGCAACCGCCTTACCGACCTCAACATCACCGGAACACCGTTCCTGACCGATCTTAACTGTTCAAACAACCTCTTCGTAGAGCTTAACCTGGCCAACGCCGCCAATCTTAAGTCTCTCAACTGCCAGGGTTGCCACATCGAACAGCTCAACATCCAGGGTTGCGCGGCTTTGAAGAATCTTTATTGCGGTTACAACAAGCTTACTTCCATCAACCTTTACGGCGTGGAGAACTTGACCAACTTCAATATCGACGACAACGAGATCTCTGAACTTATCATCTCCGGTCTGCCCTCTTTGAGCACTTTCATCTGCTCCGACAACCGGATGAAGTCTTTGGCTCTCCGCAACTGTAACGCTCTTATCGACGTAGTTTGCTCTTACAACGACCTTACCAGCTTTACTCTTGACAACTGCCCCAACCTTCAGTACATCGACTGTTCTTACAACGACTTGACCAGCCTGACCGCAAGCAACCTTACTTTCCTCCAGCGCCTCATCTGTAACAACAACCAGCTGACCATGCTTGACGTATCTTTCGACCAGGCTCTTACCTACATCAACTGCCGCTACAACTACATCACCGACTTCCGCACCATCGGTTGCACCAACCTGAACATGGTGGCCTGTCAGTGGAACTACTAATCGAACGACAGCTTTTTTAAGTCTGTAATCCCAGATAATTAACCATCATGCTTATCTGACAGACACTTAAACATTAACCCGTATTGGCGGATGCCCCCAAGGCACCCGCCAATATCCATTTTAACTGAAATTACCCCAAAAGGCAGTAAAGTAAAATAAAACTATCTTAATAATAACTATGAATCTTGTAAGTCAACAAGGCATACTCATATTTATAAATTCTCATCAATTTGGCTATATAAAATAAGAATACGACACAACATAATTACATATTTAATTCAAATTTCAAAAAAACAAGAAAATCATTTTGAACAATCGACAATATACCTTAAATTTGTAGCATTCAAAATATTGCTGACATACATACACAATATTTCCGAATCCATATCCAATAATTCATTTTAACCACAATTCAATATCATAACCAAACACAGACAAAAGACTTATCAAGGGAAAAGGCCACGGCATACACCTTAAGGTGAGTATCAAGGACACTCCACCCTGCAAAGAAAATTAATCATTGTGCCACAAATAAATATATTTTTGATAACAAGGAAAAATGAAATTGTTTAAAATCTCTTATATAATTTTTGCGACTATTATTTTATTAATCAGTTATAGCTGTCAACAAGATTCCGTTATTGACCAACCATCCGACCTTCCATATCTTTCGTTGCCTGATAATACTCTGTCTCAAAAACTAAATGAGATGTCTCATCAGGATGCTAGTATAATAATGGAATCATTTGGCAGAATGAAAATCCGTGAAAATGAATATGGACAATATAAAGTATTGACATTGTCTGGTCAGGAAATAAATGTATCCGAAAACATATATAGATATATAACTAATCTTATTCACACACAAAACCAAAACATCATATCTGAAATCAGTATTTCGCGTAGTTCTCTATTAGATTCAAAAGAAGACTCAAATACAAATTTAAACGATTGCGTAGCCTGGAGCATATGTTACGCTAGACACATGTCGTACGAATCAGTAAATGGATGGATAACTCAAAATTATGGAACGAATGGAGTCCCTTGCAGGTAAAGAGGGTGGAAAAGTTATGAGTCCAGGAGACCTGTGTGGTCAGCATAATTTTGAGGGAAAATGTATTGTAGTTGAAGGACTCCATCACGCGATGATTGCATTTTCAGCTAATGGATATATGATAACATGCATGGATGCTCAGGGAGGAAGCATTAAAACCATTCCAATCAACAATATCACATTAGCATATAAATATAACTAATCCATAATAATATGAAATTCAAATTGACCATAATGTTTCTTTTGGCGTGGGTACCACTAACTTATGCTCAAATAGAAAATTTTGATAAGTGTTACGGCAGTCCAAAATCAACTGTCGATGTGGAATTAAAAGTTCCATGTGGATTCAATGCCATAGATTCCGCACCAAGTACATTCTTTATTAATCCGGAATCTAGTCCATATTTAAGCAGTTGGCATGGCAATGTTTTCCAATCAGTCGATAGTAATTGTGTATTGTTATTCCCTAAATTATATTCCAGTATCTTGTCTTACAAAGGACAGGTGCGGAGTGAACTCGAAGCCGTAGGAAATGACCGTGAAAATATATCTGATATTATAACTACTGTTGTTAACGAAGATATGTCGACTTACTGTAATGCCGATACCGCTTATATATACCGTCTAAAATTACCCCAGCCGTTCATGGATAAATACTCTCACTGCGTGGGCATATATCTACGAAAATATGCCCATCCAGCGATATTGATGAAAGTGATGATGACCGATGAGGGGCTAATTAAGGCTGACAACTATGTTAAACTGCTACTTTCTTGCGTCAAATACGGCAACACGACCACGGCAGAAAGCATAAAAGTTGAGGAATGGCTTGAAGATAGCCGTCGACACAATCCAAACCTCTAAAACTTAATTTTTATGCTACAACAGATTTACGTTGCGATGGTGTTTTTAGTAACAGTTGCCATCGCACATGCGCAGACTCACGGCTTCAAAGAGTATCAAGACAGCTACAGAAAGATGGATGTCACTGTCAAGGCTCCGGAAGGAATGCGCTATAATGATAATTCAGCATATAGTGCAGAAAACGATTATCAAACTTATACGATAGATGTAAACCCAGATTTCTGTACTCTAAGCTGTGGGCATAAGATGCCCAATATTGGGTGGATATACGGCGCGGCGTTTGAAGGCGATGGGGCTGTGATGCTATTTCCGACACAGTTCAGCTACATGCCTCAGTTGGATTCGTGGGTCGAGCTGGAGATTCAAGCCTCGCATTCAGACCAAAACCTGGATGTCAGGCCGTATCTGTCAGTTATTGCACAAAAAGACATGTCGAAATACGCCAACGCAGACACCGTATTAGTCTATCAATTTGATATTTTGGGAAAACCTTTTATGGACAAATATTCCCATGTCATAGGCGTATATCTGCGTAAGTATGCCCATCCGAGTATCGGCCTGAAGATTGTAACCGACGACAAGGGACTTACCAAGAAGGATGAATACGTGAAGTTGATGCTTGACTGCATCAAATATGGCGATGAAGTCCACGATGAAGGCGTCAAGTGGGAAAAAGAATATCCCGGCAAAATCACCATTTTGGATAAAAGCCCATCCATACATACGAATTAATATGAGTAGGTTACTTAAAGTTAATACTATCGCAAAAAATGATATCATTGCTCCAACCTGAACATGATAGCCTGTCAGTGTAACTACTAATCGAACGACAGCTTTTTTAAGTCTGTAATCCCAGATAATTAACCATCATGCTTATCTGACAGACACTTAAACATTAACCCATGCTACGGCCGCCATTCTGGCGGCCGTAGTTTTTTTAGTACCCGTTTAACACGAAATTTGCCATTTTTTCCGTATTTTTGCACCCGATATGAAACGAATACGTAATTTTTGCATCATAGCCCACATCGACCACGGCAAGAGTACTCTCGCCGACCGTCTGCTCGAATATACCAACACCATCGCCTCGAAGGACCTCCAGGCACAGGTGCTCGACGACATGGACCTTGAACGGGAACGTGGAATAACCATCAAAAGCCACGCCATTCAGATGGAATATGGTCTTGACGGCGAACGGTATACGCTTAATCTTATCGACACTCCGGGACACGTCGATTTCTCATACGAAGTATCGCGCTCGATCGCCGCATGCGAAGGCGCACTGCTAATAGTCGATGCTTCGCAAGGCATCCAGGCTCAGACCATATCCAACCTCTACATGGCCATCGACAATGATCTTGAGATCATTCCCGTGATCAACAAGGTCGATCTCGACAGCGCCAAGCCCGACGAGGTCGAGGATCAGATCATAGACCTGCTCGGATGCAAGCGGGAGGAGATCATCCGTGCTTCCGGAAAGACCGGTGTCGGAATTCCGGAAATACTTCAAGCCATCATCGAGCGCATTCCGGCTCCCAAGGGCGACCCACAGGCCCCGCTCCAGGCACTCATCTTCGACTCCGTCTTCAATCCATTCAGAGGCATCATAGCCTACTATAAGATTGTTAACGGCACCATCCGCAAAAACGACTTTGTGAAATTCGTTTCGACAGGCAAGGAGTACCACGCCGACGAAATCGGAGTGCTGAAGCTCGACATGTCGCCCCGCGAAGAACTATCGGCTGGAAATGTCGGCTACATAATCTCCGGAATCAAGACCTCCAAAGAGGTCCGCGTGGGCGACACCATCACCCATGTACAGAATCCGTGCGACAAAGCCATCGACGGATTTGAGGAAGTAAAGCCGATGGTGTTCGCCGGTGTATATCCCATCGAGACCGAAGACTTCGAAAATCTGCGCTCCTCGCTTGAGAAGCTGCAGCTCAACGACGCCTCACTGACATTCTCCCCGGAATCGTCGATGGCGCTCGGATTCGGATTCCGGTGCGGTTTCCTCGGGCTTCTGCACATGGAAATCATACAGGAACGCCTCGGCCGCGAGTTTGACATGGACGTCATCACCACTGTGCCTAACGTGTCATACCGCGTCTACGATAAAAAAGGCGAGATGACAGAGGTCCACAACCCCTCAGGACTCCCCGACCCTACACTCATCGACCATATAGAAGAGCCCTATATAAGAGCGTCGGTCATAACAGCCGCCGACTATATAGGACCCATTATGACATTATGCCTCGGCAAAAGAGGCGAGCTCGTAAAGCAGGAATACATCTCAGGCAACAGAATCGAAATCACTTTCGACCTCCCGTTGGGCGAAATAGTCATCGACTTTTACGACAAGCTTAAGTCCATATCGAAAGGCTATGCATCCTTCGACTATCACCTGCACGACTTCCGCGAGTCGAAACTCGTCAAACTCGACATACTCCTTAATGGAGAAAGCGTCGACGCACTGAGCACACTGACCCATGTCGACAATGCTGTCAACTTCGGAAGGCGCATGTGCGAGAAGCTGAAGGAACTGATTCCCCGACAGCAGTTCGACATAGCCATACAAGCCGCCATCGGTGCCAAAATCATTGCCCGCGAGACGATAAAGGCAGTCAGAAAGGACGTCACCGCAAAGTGCTACGGAGGTGACATATCCCGAAAGCGTAAATTGCTTGAAAAGCAGAAGAAAGGCAAAAAGAGGATGAAACAGATCGGCTCGGTAGAAGTGCCGCAGAAAGCATTCCTCGCAGTGCTAAAGCTCGACTAACAAATTAAGATTTATTATTGTTATAGTGATATACCTGATTACACCATCCATCGGTATATCACTTTTTTAATCACTAAAGACGTAACCAAAATGTCAGAGAATCAAGACTCCAGACCAGGTCTTCCTAAAAAAGTCTACTATTCGGCCAAACGCGCCATACGCAGCCATGCCAGCGGCGGTAACGTGCTTATCGCCGCTACAGTCCTGGCTTTGATCGTAGCCAACATTCCGGGTGTCAACACCATGTATTCCGACTTCTGGAACCAGGAGGTCAGGCTGCAGGTGGGAGGTTTCAATATTTTCAGCCACTCCGGCCACGCCATGAACATGCTACAGTTCATCAACGACGCCCTTATGGCCATATTCTTCTTCACCATCGGACTTGAAATCAAGCGCGAGGTGCTCGTGGGCGAACTCAGTTCGTTCAAGCAGGCTCTCCTCCCCATCATCGCCGCCGTCGGCGGCATGATCGTACCGGTCGGCATCTACATGGCCCTAAGTTCCGGTACGGACTACAGCGGCGGCGCGGCCATACCGATGGCTACCGACATCGCATTCTCGCTCGGCATCCTCGCCATGCTCGGATCAAGAGTCCCGGTATCGCTAAAGATATTCCTTACCACACTGGCCGTGGTCGACGACATCGGCGGCATCATAGTAATCGCCGCATTCTACTCTTCGGACATCCAGTTCGGACTTATTCTGATAGCGCTCGGACTGCTTGCCGTGCTCTTCCTCGGATCGTTGCTCAGGATACAGAGCAAGATTTTCTACCTGCTCATCGGCACCATCGTATGGTACCTGTTCCTCAACTCAGGCATACACCCGACCATCGCAGGAGTGCTCGTGGCATTCTGCATCCCCGCCACGCCGGTATTCGCCCCGAAGAAGTATGTGCAGACCATCAGACGCTCGATAGCCAACTTCAATGCCGAGGACGACGAACTGCTCTCGCGGCGCTCGATCCTCAACAAAGACCAGATGGACTGGCTTAAACAGATAGAATCGGCGTCAGACAAAGTCATATCACCGCTTCAGGAGCTTGAAGACTCGCTCCATCCTGTGGTCAACTACCTGATCATCCCGATATTCGCATTTGCCAACGCAGGAATAAGCTTCGCCGGAATGCAGCCCGAATCAATAATAAGCGGCATAAGCCTCGCCATAATATGCGGACTCGTCATCGGCAAATTCCTCGGCATATTCCTGTTCTCATGGGCTACGGTCAAACTCCATCTCGCACCCATGCCCCAGCACTCCAACTGGAAGATGCTTGCATCCGTGGCCGTACTCGGAGGCATCGGATTCACCGTGTCGCTGTTCATCGCCAACCTGTCGTTTGACGAGATGGGACAGCATGGACTCGAACTGCTCAACAATGCCAAACTCGGCATCGTAGCCGGATCGCTCCTCGCCGGTATCGGAGGATTCCTGCTTCTCCACCGCTTCCTGCCGAAGACCGCGTGCGACGAGCCGGAAGAATAATCCTCAACATCCCGAAATCTGTAAAACCTACCGACAATGCGACAAATCATAACCCGCTTCACCGACGACGACCTGTATAAGTTCACAATGTGCTGCGCCGTCATCGACAATTATCCGAGAACAAGGGTAAGATACAAGTTCATCGACCGCAATGACACCATATATCCGCAAGGATTCGCCGATGAACTCCGCCACCAGATCGAACTGCTCGAAAATGTGGTGATCACTGAAGAGGAGATTGCGTTCATGCGGCGGAGGTGTTCCTACATTCCCGCTTGGTTCTACAGCTTCCTGAAAGGGTTCAGATACGACCGCCGATGGGTCAACATCCGGCAGGATGCCGAAGGGCATCTTGAAGTGGAGTTTGAAGGCTGTTGGAGCGACACTATCCTGCTTGAGGTAAAAGTGCTCGCCATAATCTCCGAACTGTACTACATTATGACCAGAGAAGACCATTCCCTCGACTACGACGACTATTACATACGTTCGAAAGAGAAGGCACGTCGTTTGATCGCCGAAGGGTGCGTGTCCAGCGACTTCGGCACCAGGCGCAGAGCGTCATTTCTCGCCCAGGACACCGCGGTGAAAGCCATGAAAGAATGCGGTGAAGAGATCTCCGGACCCGGCAGATTCGTCGGCACGAGCAATGTCTACTTCGCCATGAAGTACGACCTTACTCCCGTGGGGACGATGGCCCACGAACTCGTCTGCGCCATAGCCGGCATGTACGGACCGCAGATGGCCAACTATCTGGCCATGAAGACGTGGTCGCAGACATACCGCGGAGCACTCGGCACATTCCTTTACGACACATACGGTTGGCGCATATTCAGCCTCAATTTCTCAGAGGACTATGCCAATATGTTCAAAGGTTTGCGCGTAGACAGTGGCGACAACTATCGCGAACTGGATTTGATCGTAGAGAAATACCGCTCTCTCAACATAGATCCTGCCACCAAGCAGATTGTGTTCAGCAACGGTCTCAACGTAGACGAAGCCATAAGGATCAATCGGTATGCCTCAGGCAAATGCCTTCCGTCATTCGGCATCGGCACACACTTTACCAACGATTTTCCGGAGATAAAGCCCATGAACATAGTCATAAAGCTCCTGGCAGTAAAAATCACCGAGTCATGGCCGTTCTACTGCGACACATGCAAACTCAGCGAAGACAAAGGTAAATACACTGGCGACAATGCCACCGTCCGACGCTTCATGGAAGCCCTGCACCTCATCCCCTGAAGCACCGCCCGACCCGCACCGAAGTACTGTGCCGCATTCACCGAGCCACCAGACCATATCCAAGGCCACAGCATCAGTAAGCCACCAGACCATATCCATGACCTCAGCCTCAGTAAGCCACCAGACCATATCCAAGACCTCAGCCTCAGTAAGCCGCAGGCTATTAACCGGGTACATGGAGCCGTGAGGCGACATGTGCCCGGCAAGACAGACCCCGCTGCAGGATGTCCGCAGGACATCGGTTACAGCCCATCTACAGGCAATCCTGCCTCTAAAAACAGTTGATTCAGCTCCTCTAAAAATGGCTTAACCTTATGATGTTCTTTTTGATTGCGTATATAATTTGCTTTGTGCTCACGACACTCGGGGCAAACGCTGATTATTGCCACACCTTCAGCCCACCCATTCCAAATCGGGAAATGAGGATTTCTGCGCATTACCTTACTCGACTCGCACTTCAATACTTTTACAAAATCGGATATAGCCATAGTAGTAGGAACATCTACAAGTAGATGCACGTGATCAGGCATCCCTCCAATTCGGCGTACAAACACATCTCTTTTACAACAAAATTGATAAATGAAATTATATAATTCTCTTTCGTATTCTTCGCAAATAGTACGTTGCCGACGATAAGTACCCCACACTATATGGAAAGTGACTGCTACATAGCTCATAATATCGCAAAACTATATTAAATTTGATTATCTTGCAACATTTTTATGATTTATTTTTATGCTGTTTGCACTTTATTGCCACATTCTATGTCCTGCGGACATAGTTCCTCCAAAGACCTTTACCCGGCACATGTCGCCTGTCGGCTCCATGTACCGGGATACGAATAAATATCACCGTGCCACAGGCACTACAGACATATAGACAACGCAACCGTACTGAGTCGCAGGCTACTAACCGAGATTACATCCACCCAACCAACAGACCCATATCCAAGACCTCAGCATCAGTAAGCCACCAGACTAGATCCAAGGCCACAGCCTAAGTAAGCCGCAGGCTATTAACCGGGTACATGGAGTCGTGAGGCGACATGTGCCCGGCAAGACAGACCCCGCTGCAGGATGTCCGCAGGACATCGGTTATAACCCCGCTAATGACTCTCTGCCAAGCCGACACAGCCGCAAGCAGTGTCAGCGTTCGGCACGCATGGGATTAGTCAGGAAGTCTTCATACGCCATACGGATTCCGTCCTCAAGTTCAGTACGGTAGGTCCACCCTAAAGCGGTGGCTTTACTGACGTTCAGCAGTTTTCGCGGAGTGCCGTTAGGCTTCGATGTGTCCCACTTAATGACACCTTCATATCCAACCACTTTAGCCACAAGCTCCGTCAATGATTTAATGGTCAATTCTTTGCCCGTACCGGCATTGACCGTCTCATTGCCGGAATAATTGTTCATCAGGAAAACGCACAGATTGGCAAGATCGTCGACATAGAGAAATTCGCGAAGAGGCGATCCGTCGCCCCAGCATGTCACCTCGCCGAGCCCTTGCTCCTTCGCTTCATGGAACCGCCTGATCAAAGCCGGGAGCACATGCGAGTGAGTAGGATGGTAATTGTCGTTAGGGCCATACAGATTAGTCGGCATGACCGATATATAGTCGGTGCCGTACTGTCGGTTAAGAAATTCGCAATATTTTAGTCCTGATATCTTTGCAAGCGCATACGCCTCGTTGGTTTTCTCAAGCTCCGACGTCAGCAGACAGCTCTCTGGCATAGGCTGCGGAGCCATGCGCGGATATATGCACGACGAACCGAGAAACTGGAGCTTGCGACATCCGTTGCGCCATGCGGCGTGGATCACGTTCATCTCCAGCATCATATTGTCATACATAAAATCGGCCAGCGCCGACTGATTGGCCACGATGCCGCCCACCTTTGCGGCCGCGAGAAAGACATATTCCGGTCTCTCCTGCTCAAAAAATTCATTTACGGCCCGTTGGTCGATCAAATCAAGCTCCTTATGAGTGCGCACTATTATATTGCCGTAACCCTGGCGCTTAAGCTCACGCACTATGGCCGATCCCACCATTCCTCG
Source organism: uncultured Porphyromonadaceae bacterium (assembly GCA_947567425.1). Taxonomy (GTDB): domain Bacteria; phylum Bacteroidota; class Bacteroidia; order Bacteroidales; family Muribaculaceae; genus Muribaculum. Next base: position 58,484 of record CANOLV010000010.1, read on the forward strand.
GTGGCCGGCCACATATATCTTGCTGTTTTTCTCCATACTTCCCGACATTATTTTACTATACCCTTCTCCAGATATTCCGCCAGATTGAGCTTGACCTGCTCCTCGGCTCTCTCTGCCGCCACCTTGGCCATGTCAGCGTCGACCATGATCTTAATCAGCTCCTCAAAAGAGGTCTTCTGCGGATTCCAGCCGAGTTCACGCTTAGCCTTTGAAGGATCGCCCCATAGATTGACCACGTCGGTCGGGCGGTAAAAGTCGGGCGACACCTCCACGAGCACACGCCCCGTGGCCCGGTCGATGCCCTTTTCATTTATACCCTCACCCTCGAATTTAAGTTCGATGCCGACATTTCGGAAAGCGAGTTCACAAAATTCGCGCACCGAATGCTGTTCGCCGGTAGCTATGACGAAATCCTCCGGCTTGTCATTCTGAAGTATGAGCCACATACACTCCACATAGTCCTTGGCATAGCCCCAATCGCGGAGCGACGACATATTTCCCAAGTATAGCTTATCCTGCTTACCCTGCGCTATTCGGGCGGCCGCAAGAGTAATCTTTCTGGTGACGAATGTCTCGCCGCGACGCTCGCTCTCATGGTTAAACAGAATTCCCGAACAGCAGTACATGCCGTATGCCTCACGATACTCCTTCACGATCCAGTAGCCGTAGAGCTTTGCCACGGCATACGGGCTATAGGGATGGAATGGAGTCTGCTCATTCTGCGGCACCTCCTCGACCTTGCCGTAAAGTTCCGATGTCGAAGCCTGGTAGATGCGGCAGGTGTCGGCCAGACCGCACATCCTTACAGCCTCAAGTATGCGGAGCACACCTGTAGCGTCGATATTGGCGGTATATTCCGGAGTGTCAAACGACACCTGGACATGGCTCTGCGCGGCAAGATTGTATATCTCGTCAGGCCGCACCTTACCGACCACCTGCACCAGCCCCATCGAATCGCCGAGATCTCCATAGTGGAGATGGAAGTTTGCATGCCCTTCAAGATGCGCTATGCGTTCGCGGTAGTCAACCGACGAGCGCCGGATGATTCCGTGCACATCGTAGCCCTTCTCCAATAAAAACTCCGCCAGAAACGATCCGTCCTGACCGGTAACGCCGGTAATTAATGCCTTCTTCATATCTATATAAGAGAGTATTTGTCAGTATTTTTTTTACAAAAATACACATTTATCCCCAACCGTGGCTTAATATGCCTGCAATATTTCTCAAAGATTGTTCGGAATTCTTCCCCATTCCGGAGGAACTGACACTCCGTTATTAAGGGATGCCTGCAGTCTAAGACGCGCCTCTTCGCTTAGTCTGTTATTGTTATCATCATATACGACAGATTCAAGTTCCATATAATTATCAATTCTGGCCACAAACGGGAGGAAGAATTTATTTGCATATCTCATGTCATTTTTACTTAGATTAGTCCTTTGTGCTTCAAATATGGAACCATCCAACTTAGTCATAGATGGAATTCCAAAAGTTCTTTCAAAACCAGTGAATGACGGATACATCATTATCGAGCCAAAATCCAAATCTTCCACGTAATAGTAATCAGATGTAATTTTTTGGAAATTCTTACGCGCCGATTCTATAATGTTTTCCATGTTAATTATTATAAAATCATCCCTATCATTACGCATGTGCTCGTGATACATACCCAAAGCATGTCCGATTTCATGGGCTATAGCCTGATATGAACAATTATTTTCAGAGATGTACAACTCCTGTTTACCTCCTATCTGACCAACATAGGATGACGTAACATCACCTTTACAGAAGTAGACGTAAGGGTACTTTATCCCGGAAGCGGCATCTTCCGTCGGTTCTCCTGTCGCATTATAAAAACGGACATTCGTTCGATCCTGCCAAAACCGCATAGCCATTCTTGCGGCTGACTTCATATTCTCAGGAAGGTCGGATGCATATACAATCCTGACCATAGACCAAAGATTGTGTATATAAGGATTTTGAGCATGAGATCTGGACATAACAGAATCAGGATACCACCACAATCCAGTTCTCGGAGCAATAGACCTTAGACCATTCGCGCTATCGTCATAATTCAGATGTATTCCAGGCATTCCCAACTCATTCAATGCAGAAATTTGAACATCCGTTAAAATCATATCATCACCAAGATAGTACGCCCCATCACGTATACTTATCTCAATTCCTGAAGAAAGAATTTTTGATTTCTCAGGCTTTGGAGGAAATTCATCAGGTTCTTCAACTAAACCGAGATCAACATCTTCCCAACCATCCTCGTTTTTAAGACAAGACATCAGCGTAGAGATTGAGCAACAGACTAAAAACAATCCAATCTTAAAAAAATTAGCTTTCATATATTATAATTTAAGAAATTAGCACGCATCTAAGTATTTTTGCAAATATAAACATATAAAAACATGAACCACAAGTTAATAGTTAAATTTAATCAATAAATTCAACTATATATTTAAGCAATCCAACTATCGAAAATGTAGCTCACATATCATGCTTCAGCTCGATTATGCGCTGGTTGGAAGAGCCGCGAAACAGCAGCGACGTGTCGCGCAGCGACTCTACAAACGGGCCGTCGACAAGAGCGTCGAGATACGGCAATATGGCACTCAACCGCGCATCGTCCCTGACCCTCTCGTAAAGATACCCTGTATAGCACCAGATGGTGTAGCCTTCGGCCTTGACGGCTTTGGCAAGTGGCACCAAAGCCTCGACCTGAAGCAGAGGATCGCCTCCGGAAAAGGTCACATTGAAATCATTCTCCCGAACGACATCCATTATCTCCTCCACCGACATCTCACGCCCGCCGGCCGCATCCCACGACTGCGGGTTGTGGCATCCGGGACAGTGATGAGTACATCCGGCGAAGTATATGGAAGTGCGGAGCCCCGGACCGTCGACCGAGGTTCCGCCCACTATATCCAATACGCGGAGTTTAAGCATGGAGCCTATAATGAATTATTTATGCACCACGCGGTCGTTCAGTTCAGCGAGCTTGGCACTGTTCCACCTGTCGGTAGTGCCGACGAGATAACCCGTGATGCGCTGAAGCTTGTCTATGGCATGGCTTCCGCATTCAGGACACACGTCGAGTCCATCCTGGGCATCTTCATATCCGCATGCCATGCAGCGGTTGCGGTTGTGGTTGACCGAGCCGTAGCCTATGTTATACTTGTCCATCAGATCCACTATATCGCTTATAGCCTGAGGATTGTGGGTGGCATCGCCGTCAATCTCGACGTAGAATATATGGCCACCGCCGGTCAATTCATGATATGGAGCCTCGATCTTGGCTTTATGGCGCGGCGAACACTTATAGTAGACCGGTACATGGTTGGAATTGGTGTAGTAAGTACGGTCGGTCACTCCGGGAATTACGCCGAACGCCTTACGGTCGACCTTCGTGAATTTGCCCGACAGTCCCTCAGCCGGAGTAGCGAGAACGGAGAAATTGTGCTGATACTTCTCCGAATATTCATTAATGCGACTGCGCATGTGCGACACGATTCTCAATCCGAGCGCCTGAGCCTCTTCCGACTCGCCGTGGTGCTTTCCGATAAGAGCCACCAGACACTCGGCCAGACCGATAAATCCGATTCCGAGCGTACCCTGGTTGATTACAGATTCGATGGTATCCTCCGGCTTCAGGTTCTCGCTGCCGTTCCAAAGTCGCGACATCAGAAGCGGGAACTGCTTCACGAGAGCGCTCTTCTGGAAGTCGAAGCGGTCGCAAAGCTGGCGTGCGGTGATGTCGAGCACCTCGTCGAGCTTTGAGAAAAAGCGGCGTATGCGTTCCTCCTTGTCAAGATACCCCATGCATTCGATGGCTATGCGCACGATATTCACAGTGGAGAAGCTTAAGTTGCCGCGGCCTATCGAGGTCTTGGGGCCGAAGCGGTTTTCAAACACTCGCGTGCGGCATCCCATCGTAGCCACTTCATATTCATAACGCTTAGGATCGTTGATGTCCCACTTTTCGTGAAAGTTAAACGTGGCGTCAAGATTGACGAAATTGGGGAAGAACCGGCGTGCGGTCACCTTGCAGGCAAGTTGATACAGGTCATAGTTCCGGTCGCCGGGCAGATAGCTGACACCGCGCTTCTTCTTCCATATCTGTATGGGGAAGATGGCCGTGGCTCCGTTGCCCACACCCTCGTAGGTCGAATTCAGGATCTCGCGGATGATGCTGCGGCCCTCGGCCGAGGTGTCCGTACCGTAATTGATCGAGCTGAACACCACCTGATTTCCGCCACGTGAGTGTATGGTGTTCATGTTGTGGATGAATGCCTCCATAGCCTGATGCACGCGTCCCACAGTCTTGTTGATGGCATGCTGCTTGACACGCTCTATTCCCGTCAGCCCGTCGAGCGTACGCTTGACATAGTCGTCGATAGGAGCCTCGTAAAGTTCCGAATAGTCCTCGCCGCTGAAAGCCTCGATGGTCTTAAGCTCCTCCACGAACGACGAACGGACATAAGGCGCCAGATAGAAGTCAAACGCAGGTATGGCCTGTCCGCCATGCATCTCGTTCTGCGCGGTCTCAAGCGAGATACATCCGATTATGCTCGCGGTCTCGATGCGCTTGGCCGGCCGCGACTCGCCATGTCCGGCAGTGAATCCATACTTAAGTATTCTGTCGAGCGGGTGCTGCACGCATGTAAGACTCTTGGTCGGATAGTAGTCCTTGTCATGTATATGCAGATAGCCGTTGCGCACCGCCTCGCGCGCTTCACGCGACAGCAGATAGTCGTCGACGAAAGGCTTGGTGGTCTCGCTGGCAAACTTCATCATCATGCCTGCCGGCGAATCGGTGTTCATGTTGGCGTTCTCGCGCGTTATGTCATTGTTTTTGGCCTCGATGATCTCCAGGAACATGTCGCGGGTCTTTGCCCGGCGGGCTATGCTGCGCTGGTCACGGTAAGCTATATAACGCTTTGCCACCTCCTTTCGGGGGCTTTTCATCAGTTCCATCTCCACACGGTCCTGTATCTGCTCGACTGTCATACGTTCAGAGCCGGACATGCTGATCCGGTCGGTAATCTTATGTATCAGAGCTTCATCTTCACCCATCTCAGTCTGAAGCATGGCCTTGCGTATGGCCGCCTTTATCTTTTCGTCGTTATAGCCCACGACGCGCCCGTCGCGCTTGACTACTGTCTGTATCATCGGATGTCGTATTTGATTTTAATATGGAGGTATCGTAAATGTTCGACAAAGCTACACATACTTTGCCACATTAGCAAATTATCCCGCAATAAATTATCTACAAATTTCACTTTTTGGAAAACTTTTCCACCGCCAAAAATAAAACAACTCCTGAATATCAATATCTTATAAAAAGTTTTGGAAAACTTCACCTTAAAGTCAATAGCCAATAATTAAAATATCAACCATCCAAAAGCCCATCAGACACTCCGCACAGAATCCAAACCAATCACTTCATCCTGCCGCCGGTATTTGATTAAGTTAAATTCTTATCTTTTTTATCCGTCCATAAAACTTAAGATTAAATCCGGTGTTATAAATATTGATTTATTTAGAACCATTTATTCACCTAACATAAATAATTAAAGATATGACTATGAACATGGCACCCTTACATGGTATAAAAGTTGTGGATTTTACAGAAGTTCAGTCCGGACCATCATGCACGCAGATGCTGGCTTGGCTTGGCGCAGAAGTCGTAAAAATCGAACGCCCCGGAGTCGGCGACGCCACAAGAAAGGAACTTCAGTTTGACCCCGATGAACCGAGCTACTATTTCCTTCAGCTGAACAGCGATAAAAAGTCGCTCGCGCTCGATGCCAAAACCCCTGACGGTAAAGAGATTCTCACCAAGCTTATAAAAGAAGCCGATATATTCGTCGAAAACCTTCATCCGGGAGCCATGGACAAGCTCGGATTCAGCTGGGAGGCCGTCCACGCCCTTAACCCCAAGTGCATATACGGCACAATCAAGGGATTCCCCGTATCGTCAAAGTACAAGGACCTTAAAGCATACGAACCAATAGCACAGGTGACAGCCGCGGCCGCTTCCACAACCGGTTGGTATGAAGGCGACTATAATATACCGACACAAAGCGGTGCCGCACTCGGAGATTCCAACACCGGAATGCACCTGCTCATCGGACTGCTCGCGGCCCTGCAGCAACGCCAACGCACAGGTGAAGGATGCTTCGTTTATCAGTCTATGCACAATGCATGTCTGAACTTATGCCGAATAAAGACCCGTGACCAGCTTACCCTCGACCGAATAGGTTATCTCACCCAATTTCCACAATACCCCGATGGAAAATTCGGCGACTGCGTGCCACGCTCCGGAAATACCGAGGGCAGTGGCGTACTCGGATGGACCTACAAGTGCAAGCCAAGCGGAGGTCTTGATTCGGAGATCGATGCAAACAACTACGTTTACATAATTCTGCAACGCGGCGAAAAGGACTTCAAGCTTGCCTGCCAGGGACTTGGATTTGAAGATTGGCTGACTAATCCGGACTTCGCCACAGCAGATGCACGCGATAAGCATAAAGCCGAGATTATCAAGCGAATCAGCGCCTGGACTGCCGACAAGACCAAATATGAAGTAGTGGAACTGCTTTCCAAATACGGCGTTCCCGTAGGCCCTGTACTTTCCACAAAAGAGATGATGTCCGACCAGTCGCTCTACGACGGAAACACGCTCGTAAAAATCAACCAAGGCGGCAAAATCGGCGAATTTGTCACAGTAGGATGCCCGTTCACCCTAAGCAACTATCAACCGGTCTACGGCCCGTGCCCCACTTTAGGAGGCGACACTGCAGACGTATTGAAAGGTCTCGGATATACCGACGACCAGATTGCCACGTTTGCCAAAAACGGAACCACGGCACCATTGCAGTCACCGGCCAAATAACATCTAAACACACACATTTATGACCAATTCAAACAATAAGATACCACAGGCGCCCCACTTCCCGGAACAAGTGACCGGGATGTATATTCTGGCACGCGCATTGAAGAATATCGGGATCGAGAATGTCTACGGTCTCGTAGGCATTCCTATCACGGAGGCCGGATATATGGTGCAGGGACAAGGCATACGGTTCGTGGGATTCCGCCACGAACAGCAGGCAGGCATGGCCGCCGCCACCGAAGGTTTCCTTACTAAAAAGCCGGGGGTGCTTATGACCGTCTCTTCGCTCGGATTTATGAACGGCTTGACAGCCACGGCCAACGCCACTGTCAACTGCTATCCGATGATACAGATCTCCGGAGCAAGCGACCCCACCATGGTAGATATGAACATGGGCACATACGAACAGCTCGACCAGTTCAACACAGCCAAACCTCTTGTCAAAGCCGCGTTCAGATGCAGCAAGGCTGAAGATATCCCGTCGGCCGTGGGTCGCGCATACCGCGCAGCCGTCAGCGGACGTCCGGGAGGAGTATACATCGACATGACCACTCCCGCATTAGGACAAATTTTGAACCGTGAAGATGCTGAAAAACTGCTTTACACTCCGGTAGACGTCTACTCTCCTGTCGCTCCTAACCAGCAGTCGGTGGAACGCGCCGTAGAAATCATAGCATCTGCCAAACGTCCGGCCATTCTGCTCGGAAAAGGTGCCGCATACGCTCAAGTCGACGGTAAAATCAAGGAGCTTATCGAAAAATACAATATCCCCTACCTGCCGATGTCTATGGCCAAGGGTCTGATGCCCGACGACGGTCCGCTCAGCGCACTTGCATGCCGGTCGACCATCATGGAGAAGTCCGACGTGGTAATCGTCATTGGCGCACGGCTGAACTGGATGCTTTCGTTCGGTAAAGGCAAATGGAATCCGGACATGAAATTCGTCCAACTGGATGTCGAGCCTCAGGAGATCGACGTCAACGTACCGATAGCGGCTCCTGTAGTTGGCGACATGGGGCTGGCTCTCGACGCTATTTTGGACAAACTCTCCACCGTCAAGATGAGTGCGGATCCATCGTGGGTGACATCGCTTCAGGCCGAGGCAAAAGAGAAAAACGCCAAGTTCGCCGCACGTATCGACGGAGCAAAGACAGCATCGCCGATGAACCACTGGACAGCACTCAGTGCGATCAAGCCCATCCTGGAGGCCAATAAGGACATTATCCTCGTCAACGAAGGAGCAAACACCCTCGACGACACCCGCGACGCAGTCAACATGAGCCTTCCACGCCATCGTATCGACTGTGCCACATGGGCCATCATGGGCATGGGCATAGGTTCGGCGATCGGTGCGGCCGTGGCCACGGGCAAGAGTGTCGTGGCCGTAGAAGGCGACAGCGCATTCGGATTTTCCGGCATGGACTTCAGCACAGTGTGCCGCTTCAGGCTTCCAGTCACCGTAGTCATATTCAACAACGGAGGTATTTACAACGGTGTCGGAGTCCCCATGGATAAGACCAACGATCCGGCCCCTACCACACTCGATATAAATGCACGCTACGATAAACTCGGCGACGCATTTGGCGCGCAGACTTACTACGTCACCACTCCCGAAGAGCTGTCAAAGGCTCTGACCGAATCCATTGCTTCTAAGAAACCGTGCCTGATTGATGTTCAGTTAGGAGCTGATTCAGGGAAAGAAAGCGGACATATAGGCTATCTTAACCCGGCTCCTCTGCAGGATATAACAGTATAAATCTAAAATTTAATAAATCATGGCACACATATTCCTATATGCCATAGTCCCGATCATAGTAGTGATGCTTGCCGGATACATATCCGGTAAAAAGGGGATATTTTCAGGAGCCGACGCCAAGGCCTTCAACAAGGTGGTGCTCGACTTCGCATTGCCGGCGGCTCTGTTCGTGTCAATAGTCGATGCTAACCGCGAGATGCTTGTACACGATCTGAAACTCACATTGATTTCGCTCGTCGTGATCATGGGTTGCTTCATGCTCGTATACTTCATCTATAAATGCTGCTTTAAACAGAACACCGGAGCCGACGCCGCCGTCATGGCACTGATCAGCGGTTCGCCGACAATTGGATTCCTCGGGTTTGCCGTCTTAGAGCCTATATTCGGCACGACCCCGTACGTGGCTCTGGTAGTGGCTATTGTAGGAATTGTGGTCAATGCCGTCGGCATTCCTGTCGGACTGTCGCTTCTCAATGCAAGCAATGAGAAACTGCACCCCGTAACCGCAGGGCAAAAACGTCCGAGCGCCTGGAAACCCGTAATACACGCACTTGAACAGCCCGTAGCCTGGGCCCCGATTCTGGCTGTGATATGGGTAGTCGCCGGCATACCTTGGCCAAAATGGGCGAGTCCGTCGTTTGACCTCATAAAAGGGGCCAACGCATCTATGGCAGTATTTGCCGCAGGCGTAACCCTTTCCGCAGTCAAGATTACCATCAATTGGCAAGGCATTCTCGGATGCATACTCAAGCTCATCGTGATGCCGGCCGCACTTTTGGTAGCCGGAATGATATTCCACATGGATCCGTTGAACTTGAAGATGCTCGTAGTGGCAGGTGCACTTCCTCCTGCATTCTCAGGAGTCATAATTGCCAGTCAATATGACACGTATGTCGCCACAGGAACATCGTCGCTCGCTCTGAGTGTCATCCTGTTCATCGTGTTCTGTCCTTTATGGATATGGATCACCGACCTCGCCCTCAAAATGGCATAGCGTTCCTTTTTTCATAAACATGGCGAAGGCCGACCGGAATCATACCGGCCAGCCTTCGCTTTTTTATAGGGTAAGTCAATCGACTATTTTACCACGGTCTTTTCTACAGACACTGTGCCGTCGGCATAAACAGTCCGTACCACATAGATTCCGCCATCGGCAGGATTAACCACCTGACGGCCCTGGAGGTCATAATATGTGACAGAGATGACATCCTTCGCGTCGGCGATGCTGTCGTCGATAGACGAAGTCTTTGTCTTAACCACGAGATTGATGGTCTTCTCCCATTTATTGTCGGGCGACACCACCTTGACCCAGGCATCACCGGTCTCGACAGGAACGGCCAGACCCGGTTCGCCGTCGACAAACTGAATATTGTCGGAAGATGTCCATACAAGATCGTCGATAGGCATGCCCACATAGAACTTGTCGTTGACATTGTCCACGCTGTCGCCCTCCTTGGTAAATTCGACGTATGCCGCGGCCACTGCTGCGGGATAGTTGTCGGCAAAAGCCTGAAGCATGGGAAGTGTGGCACGCTGATAGATGAACTTGTCGCCCAGCTCCGCACTCATCAGCTCCGTCGTGGAAAGTCCGCGGTTGGCAGGATCGTACCTATAAGTATTAGGATTGCGGACATTATCGTAATATAGATTCTCGAAGTCCACGGTAGCCGATCCGTTGCGCACGTAAAGGTTCGACGACACCGCGTCATCAAGATCCGGATTGACCATCACGCTTCCGCCGTTGTACACATTTGTCAGCGTGTTTGCACCGTTGGCTCTGGCTATGATACCTGATATATTCAATGGAGCCGAAATAGTACCCATATTATAGAAATTGCTCACATCGGCCTTGGTGACAGTATAGCCCACGCATCCGCCGGCCACGCCGCTCTGTTTGGTAGCAGGCTTCTCCGCTGTCGAAGTGACATCGCCGAGATTGAAGCACTGGTCCACGGTTCCGCTCTGGATCAGACCGGTAAATCCGCCTGTTCCGTGGCCGATCGAAGATACGCCGCCAAGGTTGTAGCAACGCTCCACGGTTCCGCGCACCACTCCGGCAAATCCGCCGATACCAAGCAATGAAGTTCCTGAGGTCTCCATCACCGACACCTCTCCGGTATTGTAGCAGTCATACACATGGTTCATAGTAGCCACTTCGCCCATAAATCCGGCAGAATAGTTGCCCGAACCGACAATCTTTCCGGCATTGTAGCTGTCATGCACCACTATCGGAAATTCCTCGCTGCTTGTATTGGACTTGGCCACTACTCCAGCGGCATTGGTGCCGTTGGCGGCCTTGATCTGTCCTTCATTGAAACATCCCGATATCTCAAGACCCGTATTGGCCGTGGCGATAATACCGGACACATTGTTCTTGCCTGTGATATTACCGATGTTCGAGCAGTCCTTAATCAAAGCATCACCCTTCGCTGTGGATTGAACCACTATACCGGCGATATTGGAATGCTTGGTAGGATCGGCCGGCGAGATATTGCCCTCGTTGTGGCAGTTTTCGATCGTGGCCTTAGTGCCCATTGCGTATGCGATACCGCCCGTTGAACCTGTAACCACAAAGTCGCTGCTCTTGTTTACACAGTTGACCACCGTGCCCTTGCAGTCAGGAACTATACCGGCATGGCTTATCGTACCGGCGATAGAACCCTTGTTGACACATCCGTCGATCGTTCCGCCTACATTGAGCTGGGCCACGATACCTCCGGCATAAGTGCTCTTAGAGACAGCCTCGCCTTCAAACTCGCAGTTCTTGACAAGTCCGCCCTCAAACACGCGGCTTGCCACACCGCCTACATATCCGGCGCTCGTAGTGGTCAGAGCCACCTTGCTAAGACAGTTATCAACCGTTCCGTAGAGGTCGCCGACGATACCGCCCACATGCGAGTAAGTGGTCATCTTGCCCTCGACAGTCAGATTGGCCACCCGTCCGAGCGCACCGATCTTGCCGAACAGACCGAGATAGCGGCCGGCATAGCCCATCGGATGCGGCTTGGCTGCAGTGTTGGTGATCACGGTGTTCTCGTAAATATATCCCTTGATAGTCTTTCCGTTTCCGTCAAATACACCCTGGAACTGGACGGAACCACCCTTGGCGATAGGATTCAGCTCACCGCCGGCATAGTCGATGTCGTTCATCACCTTGAAGTAGCTTCCTGCATAATCAAAGCCTGAGCTGAACATGAAGTCGGCCAGCTTGTTCATATCGGCCACTGAAGCTATCTGATAAGGATTCTGCTCTGTGCCTTCACCCTCGAAGAGTACAGGGACAGCCTGCAGGTCAAACACCTTGGCAAACTTATCGCCTATCTTGGCAGTAAGCACATCCCTGGCCACCATAGAACCTTCCGGAGCCACCACATGCAGCATGCCGTCGGCCAGTGAGAAATAGACTTTTACATCCTCGCCTTCAGAGGGCTCCTCCTTGTCGGCAAGTGTCCACACGATGTCGGCGTTAGGCGACAGCGGAGTGTCCTTAAGTATATTAGCCAGGCTCTCCTTATCGCCGAATGCGATATAGATGCTGCGCATGGCCTTGCCCGAAGCCTGCTCGGCCACCGAAGCCAGCGAAGGATACATGTTCTTGGTGAAAGCCCAGTCATTAGCATCCAGTCCGTCAAGCAGAGCGCCTGACACGAGAGCCGAAGTGCTTACACCTGTGATGCCCGGCAGACTTGCCGAATTGGCCGCATCGTAGAGAATGACCGAAGAGTCGTAATAGTTATTGCTTATCGTTCCCGATGAAAGCAGCTTGCCGATGAACGCTCCGCGGGCAGGATTGTCATTGATTGACTTGACCATACCGGTGCTTACGGTGTTGGTGATGGAGGTTCCGCTGGCATAGCCCACGATACCGCCCACCTGGTAGTAAGCCTCGACATTACCGTTATTGATGCAACGGTCGATAAGGCCGCTCGATGCACCTACGATACCGCCCACCGTGTTCTGATTATTGTTGTCGATAAAGGCGTTGACAAACTTCGCACTGACATTTCCGTCGTTCTGCGAAAGTTCGATAAGTCCGGTGGCGGCGCCTGCGATACCGCCGGCATAAGAACCTCCGGCCACAATGTCGCCGTCGTTGTAGCAACCGGTCACTACACCCTCATTGCTGTAGCCCACGATACCGGCCATATACTGCGAAACGCCCTTGACCGATGCATGGTTGACGCAATTCTCGATACGTCCGGCCGAATATCCGGCTATCGGGGCAGAGTAGCTCCAGAACATGAAGTCGCAGTCATCAGCCACGACGATGTTCTTTACCACGGCTGTAGAGTTCAGCGAATTGAACAGACCTGCATATTGGTAAGAACCGGTGGCCACGGCCTTTCCGTCGGCATCGTATGCCACGGCCGCGATCTTAAGCTTCTTGATTGAATGTCCGGCACCGTCGAATACACCGCCGAATCCGTAAGAGGGGGATACGCCCGCACCTACTCCGGAGAAGTCGGCAGTCAGGTCAAAGTCGATGTCATTGGTCATCTTGAAGTAGTCGCCGGTGTGCGGCTGACCGTATGTACCGACGGCCGTATTGAGAGTCTTGAAATCGTCAACAGTCGAGATAAGGTATGGCGACTGCTCCGTTCCGTCACCGTCAAACAGCTTCGGAACCACGGCCACACGGTAAAGTTTGAAATTGACATCGCCCTGCCTTGCGGCGAGTATGCCGGTGTCGTACTTATCCTTGATATTGACCATATTGCCGTCGATCTTAAGAGAAGCTGTCTCGTCGACAAAAGCCTGAGCCTCGCCGTCATAAAGCTTCCAGACTACTCCTTCCGCACCCTTGATGCTAATGGATTTCTTTACCTTCGACACATCCTCTCCGTCGGTAAGAGCCATGACGGCGCTTGACAGACGGGCCGCATCGCTGCCGTTAACACCTTTCAGCGTAGGATAATACCCGTTGGCGGCTTCCCATACGGAAGCATCGAAGCCCTGGGGCAAATTGCCCGAGGTGAGATCGGATGTCGATATGCCGAAACGCTCGGCGGGAAGTCCGTTGACCTGCGTGTCGGTATAGCATTCACTGAAGCAAGCTTCGATCGGGTCGAAGTCAAGATAGTAATAAGAGTCGCCGACCACACCCTTGTCGCCGTCAGTGGATGTCGACACGATCTGTCCGGAGTTATAGCACTTAGACACCATGGTCATGTAGCGCATCTCGGTCGGTTTGCCCGAAGATGTCACATAGCCTACATTCTGATAGCCCACGATACCGCCGACATATTCGCTCGTGCCGCTCTTGACTATAGTACCGGCATTATAACAGTTGGTTATGGCACCTTCACGGGTCCATCCCGCGATACCGCCGGTGGCATTGTCGCCCTCGGAAGTGGCCAGACGCTGCGCACTTATGGCGGCTACGTTGAAACAGCGCACCAGTTCAGCGCCGTTGGCTATCATGCCGGAGATACCTCCGACGATACCCATACCTCTTGAATCAGATATATGGCCAGCCACGTAGCAGTCCGAAATCACAGGCTTAATTCCTACGGCGGCCGCCTGCATGGTAGTTCCGGTGATACCTCCGATGGCGTGGTAGCTTGCGTCAAGATAGCCCTTTATGTCGAGAACGGCGTCAGTGGCGCATTTGGATATGCATCCGAAATTATAGCCCACGATACCGCCGACATTTCCATAGCTGGATATCGATGCGGTGACTTTACTGTCGGACACGTTGCCGAGCGACTGCGCGGCTATACCTCCGGCTATCTCACCCTTGGAAACGATGCTTCCGCTGACTGTCACATTGTCGATATCGCCGGCATTATATGCCACAAGACCCGCAGTATAAAGTCCGCCGCTGGTGATATTGACATCGACAAGATTCATATTTCCGATCCTGGAACCCATATCGACATTTCCGAACAGCGCGGTCAGAGGAAATCCGCGGCCGCTCAGGGTCAGATTCTTTATGGAATGTCCTTTACCGTCAAATTGACCAGCGAACGCATTCATGTCGTCGCCGATAGGTCCGAAAGGATGTGTCAGCGATGCCATGTCTATGTCAGCGCCGAGTTCATAAAACGCCTGGCTGTAGACTTCATCGCCTCTGCCGACCGCCTGCGACAGCGCGGCAAGGTCGTCGGCAGTCTTTATAATATAAGGTTTTGCTTCTGTTCCCTCACCGTCAAAATCGGCATTGATCACAGCCGGCCATTCAGGCACGAAGTCCGTGGCTATGGCTGTCGACGAGAACACAAAAGCTATATACTGCGTAGGTGCCGCACGGCATGTCACGGTCCATGGACCTATAGTCATGCCCGTTCCTTCGGAAGCCGTAGACACTCCGATGGGCGCACCGGTGTTTATACGCACTTTACCCTCCTGTGTGATTTCCGCAGGATAGCAGAAGAAGTCACCGAGCATGGCATTGGTGAAAACTTTCTGGGGAGATATTTTTGCAGTCTTATTGCTGTAGATGGTGGCATACAGGACATCGCCCGCATTATTGCCGCCCATGTTATAGAAAGCTATTTCCGCCGGTCCGACCTGTTCAATGAGCCCGTATGACACCACGTCGGCGCCGTTCTGATAGTTGACCGACGTGTAAGTGGCGTTTGACTTCTTCCACTGGCTGGTGGTAAATACGTTGAACAGAGTGCCTTTGCGTTCACCCTCCGGAACGAGCAGACCCCACGTGCCCAGTTCGATATTGCCGTTGTCGTCAATGGTTCCGGTTATAGGCTGGGTGTTATACTGGAATTTACCGTCGGACGTGATTATGATGGGACACATCCAGATTTCGCCATAGCTCTTATGGTCAACGACCTTCTGCGAAGGAATCGACACAGTGCCGGACGCATAGTCGATGGTCATGGTCGGAGCCGAATATCCTTCCATTGAACCCCAGCCATAGACATTACTGATAGTCACCACACCTTCCGTGTCTACGATCTGCATCGGGCAGCAGTAAAGATTTCCGTTGTAACTGTTGTCCTTCGCTATGGCATTATATCCACCCTCCGGCATCTGGAATGCACTTGCTTTGGGAGTGCGGGACGCCATCAACGGCGAGGAAGGCAACAAGGCAACAAACGTGGCACTCTCCGCCATCGGAACAAATTCCGGGGCGGCGCTCAGTGTGTCGGGAGCGTATTCGAAGTCGGTAATCAACTTGGTCGACAGCTTTGAAGCCACCTTGTCCATTGCCTCCACTTCTTTCAGCTCCTGTGCGATTAAGGACTCTAAAGTACTTCCGCTCTGCGGCTTGTCAACTCCTAAAATAGGGGGGGTGAAATCCAGCATCCCGGACATGACCGAACCTGCCGTCACTCCCACCACCGGAATCAACAATGCAAGGGCAATCGCCTTAAACTTTCTTGATAACATAGTGAGTAAAGTGTTATGAAATATGAAATGATTTTGGCGGACAGCCGGCGCCGATCAAGTTGGTGACAAATTAATCAGACCAAACTGCCCAATTCTCTAAAAAATCAAGTTTGGAAGTCTCTTACTTCTCCTTTTAAACCTGAATAATGCAAATATATGCATAAATATTCAGCATTCAAAATTTTTTAACACTTTAATCGATTAAAAATTTTAACACATAGACACTCCCCTCAAAATTTATTTTAATCAAGGGAACGGCAAAATCAACATACGTTAACAGCCCGGTCAGCGGTAAAAATTGCGCAGAAATGACTTCACGGCATCTGACGGGGCATCTTTAATAAGCACCTTGCCATCGCCGTCGAGCATATAAAGCACCGGCATAACGGGAAAACTATATAGGTCGACCTCCGACAAATCGGCAAAAGCATCCGTCCAGTTGTCAGGAATAACCACCATCGACCTGTCGGCCCACACATCCTCCTCGCCGTAAGGATATACGGCAAGCACATTTATCTTTCCTTCCCCTATGAGACCGCGAAGCACGGAATCGGACGACAGCTCGGCCACCGTCTCCGCACAATGGTCGCAGTCCGGATCATAGAACATCAACAATGCAGGCTTGCCGGCCACAAATTCGTGCATACCCGTCTCAGAGCCGTCGCGCAACCGCATACTGAAGTCGGCCGACATCGTGCCGACACGGTTACGCATGGCCTCCTCAAGCATATATGCCGGACGGATGCGCTCCGACTCCGACAGCACCGACGATTCGAGAGCCGAATTCAGAAACGGGATGAACATTTCCTCATCGCGCATAGGCGAGCCGGGTTCATAAAGATAGTGTTCGGCGAGTTCAAGAATCAGATTATAGGATGTCCTGTCGACCGACGCACCGTCAAGCAGAGCTTTTACACCGGCATGACGACCTTCATCCGACGCATGTGGCATGACCGAAAAAAAATTGACCAGATTCTGCTCCATGAACGCACGGTCGTGCGAGCGCACCGTATCCGAGAAGTCCATCGAATCCCAGAAGTGTTCCAATATATAGTCGGCGCGTTCTACCGGATCCGACATGCCGCCGGGCATCGCCGGCAATGCAAGTTCCTCCACTGAATCGGACACGGCGTGGGCCTCCGCACCGCAAAAGGCCATCGCGGCCAAAGTCAAAGCTATTCCTAAAAGTCTATATCCCATATAGTCATATTAACCGGTTATTTCAAATCTTTCGACAGCACCATCATCACTTTCTCGCCGTCGCGGAGCGTAGTGGCCATCACTCTGAGATCGCCTCCATCTTTGACTCCAAGTTTGGCACGAAGTTTATCGGCGGTCCAGCCAAAATTACGAACGGCCACGTTGATGCGCGGATATCTTCGGGCAAAACGCTTGATTTCCGACGAAGCAAAAGGCACCACGCTCTCAATATGCCAACAGTCGCCGGGAAAACCATCTACCTTGTCCGCGGAACAATAAAGATGTGAATTCGGGTGTATCATCCCGATTCCGAACCGCTCCGACAGTGTGCGCCATGGCGCGGCCTTCATGGTCACCTCCGACGGTTCGTAAAGGTAGCCTCCGGCCTTGGGCGCACTGAATTCGGCCACCGCACGGCGTTCCTCGTCGAGCGTGAAACTGAACATGCAGGAAGGTGTCCATATCGTTATGGGAACTTCCGCCGCCGGATCCATACCGCGTCTGACCACTACCACAAGTTCCTTACATTCAGTGGCAGAACCTACCACATAAAGAGCTTCGGCCGAGGGGAGGTCGCGCAGGGTCTGGGTGATGTCAAGCATAGGCGACGCCTTCACCACCAGCATAGGCGCAATCCTTAAAATAGCGGGAAGAAGCTTCACCACATCCGGCCGGCAATCGGCAAGGTTGAACACCCTCTCGCCTTTGTCGCCTCGCCGGGCAGGATCAATAAAGACGGCGTCGTAGCCATCGTCGCCGACTCCAGCGATATATTCGGCCGAATCGGCACACACCGCATCGACACGTCCGTCTACCCCAAGCACCACGGCATTATGGCGAAGAGCCTCGACCACACCGGGAGCGATGTCGACAGCCGTGACAGATTGCCCGCGAGACGCAATATGGAATGCATCCACACCAAGACCTGCCGTCATGTCAAGCACTTTAAGCCCGGGCGCAAGAAGCGACGAATGGAATGCGGCAAGTTCATCGGACGTGGACTGCTCGGCCGACAGAAGCGTCGGGAATAGGAATTCCCGATGGCGCAACTCTTCAGGAAGTTTTTTCGCCGTCCGACGACGGCACTCCACCTGCATTATAGCCTCGTCGATCCAAGGCCTCTTGCCCGACCACCGGAGCCGCAGCGCGTATGGGTCGTCGCCGAGATGTTCATGTATCCATGTCCAGAACTCATCATTATTTTCCATAATCATCGCAATTTGTTTATACTGTACAAACAATGGACACCGGCGACATGTTGCGCCGATGTCCACGACTGAAAACTTTAATTCTTATGAAAAGTATTTCTTATTCTTACGGCTTAGCCCTTGACTGCGGCCACACCGGGGAGCACCTTGCCCTCGATAGCCTCAAGAAGAGCGCCACCACCGGTCGACACGTAAGAAACCTGGTCGGCAAGACCGAACTTGTTTACACAAGCCACTGAGTCGCCACCGCCAACGAGCGAGAATGCACCGTTGTTAGTAGCTTCTACGATAGCTTCTGCTATTGCACGGCTTCCGGCAGTAAAGTTGTCGAATTCAAACACACCGGCAGGACCGTTCCAAAGGATAGTCTTTGAGGGAACGATAGCGGCCGCGAAAGACTTGCGGGTCTCAGGACCGGCATCAAGGCCTTCCCATCCGTCAGGTATGTCGTTGCAGGGGCATACGATAGTCTTGGCATCATTGCTGAAGTCGTCGGCTGCCACGCAGTCGGTGCCGAGAATCAGGTTGACACCCTTTTCCTTAGCTTTCTTGATGATGTCGAGAGCGAGGTCAAGCTTGTCGTCCTCCACGATAGACTTACCGATCTTACCACCCTGAGCCTTGGCGAAAGTATAAGTCATACCGCCGCAGAGAATCAGGTTGTCAACCTTGTCCATAAGGTTTTCGATGATACCGATCTTGGTAGACACCTTGGAACCGCCCATGATAGCGGTGAACGGACGCTTGATGTCCTTGAGGATATTGTCGACGGCCTGAACTTCCTTCTCCATGAGGTAGCCGAGCATCTTGTTGTCGGCATCAAAGTAGTCGGCGATAACGGCAGTGGAAGCATGCTTACGGTGAGCTGTTCCGAATGCGTCGTTAACATATACGTCGGCGTAGCTTGCAAGCTTCTTGGCGAAATCCTTCTGGCGGGCCTTCATCTCCTTCTTAGCTTCGTCATAGGCAGGATCAGCCTTGTCGATGCCCACGGGCTTGCCCTCTTCCTCGGGATAGAAACGGAGGTTCTCAAGCAGGAGCACTTCGCCCGGTTTCAGATCGGCGGCGGCTTCAGAAGCATTGGCGCAGTCGGGAGCGAACTTAACGTCGCGGCCGAGAGCCTTGGCTACATCGTCCTTGATCTGAGCCAAAGAGAATTTAGGATTGACTTTGCCTTTAGGCTTGCCCATGTGCGACATGATGATAAGGCTGCCGCCTGCTTCGAGGATCTTCTTCAAAGTAGGGAGAGCGCCACGGATACGGGTATCGTCGGTGATCTTGCCATTTTCATCCAGGGGCACATTGAAGTCCACGCGGACTATTGCCTTCTTGCCTGCAAAGTTGTAATTGTCGATTTTCATTGTTGAATATGTTTATTAGAATGTTATATACTTTTATTTTGGAGTTGGATTTAAGAGTGTAAAGTCAAGATGGCCTTACACTCCAAATTCTTGATATTGCAAAATTAATGAGTTATTTCTTTAATCGCAAATTAAAAATTCTTGTTTTTTGTTGCCGACCTCCAAAAATCACGGAATACCCCCGTCAACCGAGCAACGCGGCCATCTGATCACGCAATTTCGATGCCTCGCGGGCCGCCGCTTCAGCAAAGTCTTCACCGGATGAAGCATAGATGATGCCTCGCGACGAATTGACAAGCAGTCCGCAGTCGTCGATCATACCATACTTGGCCACCTCTTCAAGGCTTCCACCCTGCGCCCCGACTCCGGGAACGAGCAGGAAGCTGTCGGGGGCCACCGCACGTATGTCCTTGAACATCTCGCCCTGAGTGGCTCCGACCACATACATCATCTCTTCCGGACCGGCCCATGTCTGCGACTTGGTGATCACATTCTCAAACAGACGCATTCCGTCGGCCTCCTTCATAAACTGGAAGTCGTGGCTGCCCTTGTTGGATGTCAGAGCCAGCAGAATCACCCACTTGCCGTCATAGCCGAGGAACGGAGTCACGCTGTCCTCTCCCATATACGGAGCCACAGTGACGGCGTCGACGTCAAGATGCTCAAAAAAGCTGCGGGCATAGAGCTTCGAGGTATTGCCGATATCGCCACGCTTTGCGTCGGCTATTATGAATTGATCGGGATAGTTCTCCTTAAGATATTTCACAGTCTTTTCAAGTGCCGTCCATCCTTCTACGCCAAGACTTTCGTAGAAAGCCAGATTAGGCTTATACGCCACACAGTAAGGCGCTGTGGCATCGATAATGGCCTTGTTAAAAGCAAAAATAGGATCCTCATCATTAAGAAGATGTTGCGGAATCTTCTTGACATCCGTATCCAAACCCACACAAAGGAAC
This sequence comes from uncultured Porphyromonadaceae bacterium, assembly GCA_947567425.1. Classification (GTDB taxonomy): domain Bacteria; phylum Bacteroidota; class Bacteroidia; order Bacteroidales; family Muribaculaceae; genus Muribaculum. The sequence continues at coordinate 79,216 of CANOLV010000010.1, forward strand.
GACCCCTTGCGACGGATGTTGTCAACTAATTCTTTACGTTTCATACCTTATAATATTTTTTAATTCTGTCAATCTTGTATCGCATCAACGTATTTTTCCGAAGTACACCAACTCTGACTTGTAGTATTTATTCGTCGTCCCGCAGTCATAACATCATACCTGAGGTCATTAATTATTCCGCAGGGTATCTATTGAGAGATATGCCATGGCGGGAGGGGGTTATAGTTCGGAGGCTTTTAGCTTTTCGGCATTTTCGGCCACAATCAGGTGGTCGATGCAGTCCTGAATGTCGCCGTCCATAAACGCCGACAGATTATAAATGGTGTAGTTTATGCGGTGGTCGGTGATACGCCCCTGAGGATAATTGTAAGTGCGGATCTTGGCCGAACGGTCGCCGGTCGACACCATCGTCTTGCGCCTCGACGCTATATCGTCGAGATATTTCTGATGCTCCTTATCATAGATAAATGTACGCAAACGACTCAATGCACGCTCCTTATTTTTAGGTTGGTCGCGTGTCTCGGTACACTCTATCAGAATCTCTTCGGTGACTCCGGTGTTTGGATTACGCCACATATAGCGCAGACGCACACCTGACTCGACTTTATTGACGTTCTGTCCGCCGGCACCGCCGCTTCGGAAAGTGTCCCACTTGATTTCCCCTTCGTTGATTTCCACGTCAAACTCCTCCGCTTCGGGCAGCACAGCCACCGTCGCCGCCGACGTATGCACACGTCCCTGTGTCTCCGTAGCCGGGACACGCTGCACTCGGTGCACGCCGCTCTCATACTTCAATATGCCGTAGACACCTTCGCCGCTAACCGAAAACACTACCTCCTTGAATCCTCCGGCGGTGCCTTCGTTGAAGCTCGTCACAGCCACGCTCCAGCCTTTCGACTCGCAGTATTTTGTGTACATCTTGAACAGGTCACCGGCAAATATGGCCGCTTCGTCGCCTCCCGTGCCGCCACGGATCTCCACAATGGCGTTTTTGCCATCCTCCGGATCGGCCGGGACGAGCATCAGCTTGATCTGCTCCTCCATCTCAGGCATTTTAGCCACAGCCTCGTCGAGTTCGTCCTTAGCCATGGCTCTCAGCTCGTCGTCGCTCTCGTTCTCAAGCACTTCGCGGGCTTCGGCCATGTTGTCTATCAAAGTCTTATATGCTCTCGTGGCCTTGGTCAGCTTCTCAAGGTCCTTATACTCTTTAGTCAAGCGCACATAGCGCTTCATGTCGGCAATCACAGCCGGGTCGGTTATCAAGGTGCTTACCTCCTCAAAACGGGATTCTATGCCGTCAAGACGCGATAAAAGTGAATTTTCTGCCATATAATGATGTGGAAAGTCGTTATTTACCGCGAAGTTACAAAATTCCTGCCACAATTCGAGGGAAATGTGTAAATTTGCAGTCGATTATGGAATTTGAACTACAAGCCACCGACCCATCAAGCAATGCACGCGCCGGTCTGATCACCACTGACCACGGCACCATCGCCACGCCGATATTCATGCCCGTAGGCACTGTCGGCAGCGTTAAAGCCGTGCACATGCGCGAACTCAAGGAGGACATAAAGGCCCAGATCATATTGGGCAATACATATCACCTGTATCTGCGCCCCGGAACGGATATCCTGAAACAAGCCGGCGGACTGCATAAATTCAACGGCTGGGACCGTCCTATACTCACCGACAGCGGCGGGTTTCAGGTGTTCTCACTTTCGGCCAACCGCAAACTGAAGGAGGAAGGCGCATACTTCCGGAGCCATATCGACGGATCGAAGCACCTGTTCACCCCGGAAGGTGTGGTCGACATACAGCGAGCCATCGGTGCCGACATAATGATGGCCCTCGACGAATGTCCGTCCGGAAAAGCCGACTACGACTATGCCAAGCAGTCGCTCGGACTGACTACAAGATGGCTCAAACGCGGATGGAAACGCTTCAACGAGACCGAGGGTCTGTACGGCTACCGCCAGACATTCTTCCCGATCGTACAGGGATGCACATATCCGGACCTGCGCAGGCAGGCCGCCATGGAAGTGGCAGAACTCGGAGCCGACGGCAATGCCATCGGAGGGCTGGCCGTGGGCGAACCCGCCGAAGTGATGTACGACATGATCGAAGTGGTCAACGAAATACTGCCTAAGGACCGTCCACGCTATCTGATGGGGGTCGGCACTCCCGCCAACATACTCGAAGCCATCGAACGCGGAGTCGACATGATGGACTGCGTCATGCCCACTCGCAACGGACGCAACGGCATGCTCTTCACCGCCCACGGCATAATGAACATGCGTAATAAGAAGTGGGCCGACGACTTCTCGCCTCTGCAGGAGGACGGGCCGAGCTATGTCGACCACGTCTATTCAAAGGCCTACGTGAGACATCTGTTTGTAGCGCAGGAGATTCTGGCCATGCAGATAGCGTCAATCCATAATCTGGCCTTCTACCTATGGCTGGTCGGAGAAGCGCGGCGCCACATCCTGGCGGGCGACTTCAAACCGTGGAAAGACGGAATGATGGAACGCGTCACCCGCAGGCTTTAATCCTCCCCCCTTCCGAAACCCCACACAGAATCTGCGGACTATGTTTAAGCGAATAGACCTATACATCATAAAGAAGTTCCTCGGGACATACTTTTTCGCCATATTGCTGATATTGGCCATCACGGTGATGTTCGATGTCAACGAGAAGCTCGACTCGTTCCTTAAAGCACCGCTTAAGGCCACGATATTCGACTATTTCATGAACTTCCTCCCCTACTTCGCCAATCAGTTCAGCCCGCTGTTCACATTCATAGCCTGCATATTTTTCACTTCGAAACTCGCCGACAATTCGGAGATCATCGCCATGCTGTCGTCCGGCATAAGTTTCAAGAGGCTGATGCGTCCGTATATGGTGTCGGCGGCGGTCATAGCCGCCCTGACCTGGGTGCTCAGCGCATACATAATACCTCCGGCCAACGTCGAGCGAATAGAATATACCAACACATACGTCAAGAACAAACGTGTGGACTACGGCAATAACATCCAGCTCATGGTGTCGCCCGGCGTGATTGCCTACATGAGCCGCTATGACAACACCACCAAGACCGGCTACCGGTTCTCGCTCGATAAGTTCGAGGGGAAGAAACTTGTGTCGCGCATGACAGCCAACACCGTGAAGTGGGATTCGCTATACCAATGGACCGTACGCGACTATATGATACGCGACATCGAAGGAATGGAGGAACACATCACCAAAGGTTCGCGCCTTGACACGATAATCCCTGTCGAACCGCGCGATTTCCTAATATCGTCGTCAGACCAGGAGACCATGACCTCACCAGAGCTCAACGAATACATCTCCCGCCAGAAGTCGCGCGGAGTGGCCAACATCGAAGCCTTTGAGATTGAAAAAGAGAAGCGCATAGCCATGTGCGCGGCCGCCTTCATATTGACTGTGATAGGCATGTCGCTCTCTTCGAAGAAAGTCAAGGGAGGCATGGGCATCAACATCGGCATAGGATTGGTGTTGAGTTTCAGCTACATCCTGTTTATGACCGTGACTTCGACATTCGCAGTGTCGGGCTACACATCGCCGCTGGTGGCCATGTGGATTCCGAATTTAATATACACTATCATAGCCGTGGTGCTTTACTACCGCCGTTCGCACGCAGGATAACACCCTATTCATCAACCACATAACCCTCACCCGGACGATATACTGTAAAATATTTTCCCAATTTTGCAGTACAATCCGCTCCGCGGCATACTATCTTTGCGGTAAATAAACCTTTTAACCGCAAGAATATGAAACACACCTGCACACGCGCACCACGCTTTGACCGAGAATGGAAAGAGATGATATCACTGTTGCCTCAGGGACGCAGAGACGTATTTGAGAATTCAATAAGAGAATACCAGCTTAACGGGACGTTGCCGGAATGCCTCGATGGAGCTGAAATGATGGCATTCCTTTTGATTAAAAAGATCGTGGACCGCCGGGCACGTATGCGTCAGGCACGACTGCGCAAAAAGAATCCGGAAGCGCCCACACCCGTTCAAGCCTCATGTCGTCCGGCCAAGGAAAGCAGTCCGGCCACACCTACTAATATGCCACCGGCCGTATGCCAAAATCCGGCACGGCACCGCGATTCCCGCAAAGATGTCCGCAAGCGCTTCAACAGCCTGAACGCCCGCAGTCAGCATCGACGCCGACCATAAAACCATGCAGAACCAACCATAAACTTACATATATAGAAAATGAGGGCACTTCATTTTCTATATATGTACCCCCATTTATTTTAATACCGCCGGCGGTATGCCTAATGTCAGATTCGGTCAAGCACCGTAGCCACAAGATCGCGTATAGCAGTCTTATAGTTCGGAGTCGCATTGGTCGACACGCGGTTGGCGATTATCGAGCATACGGTCATGGCCTTATGTCCGAGCAGAAGCGACAATCCCTGAAGCGGCGCACTCTCCATCTCGTAGTTGGTCACCGGCTCTCCTCCGTATCTTAACGACTCTATGCGGCTGTTCAGGTCAGGATTGGCCAAAGGCAACCTAAGCTCGCGCCCCTGGGGGCCATAGAACCCGACTGCCGAAATGGTGTGTCCGCGCACCATATCGTCGCGTCCGATTCGCTCGACAAGCTCCTTGTCGGCCGGCACTACGTATGGAGCCGCCCAAAGAGGATTCCATCCGACATACTCGCAGAATGCACGTTCGTAGTCAAGGTCGCAGACGCTGTTGCGCCCGGCGTAGAAATTCAGCACGCCGTCAAATCCGATGGCATGTCCGGCAATGACCGGAGTGCCGACTATCAGTTCAGGCTGCAGGGCGCCCGACGTGCCGATGCGCACCATGGTGAGCGTGCGGTGATGCTCCTTAACCTGACGGGTCTTGAAGTCAATATTGGCAAGTGCGTCAAGTTCATTGATGACAATGTCGATATTGTCAGGTCCGATACCGTGGCTCAGACACATGATAGGCTTCCCCTTGTACACACCTCCGATGGTGTGGAATTCGCGGGAAGACACCTCGAAAGTCTTCGTGTCAAAAAACTCGGCCACCATGTCGACCCTTCCGGGATCACCGACCAGAATGATTCTGTCAGTCAGCTGTTCGGGAAGCAGATGGAGGTGGAATATCGTGCCGTCGGGATTGATGATCATCTCCGAAGCCTGTATTGTACGTGCTGTCATAACGGTATGTAAGTCCTTAATTTTGGTTATTGTAATTATTTTACTTATAAACGCATAGCTTAATTCAAATGTTGGAAAGCATCAGGCAAGTCTGTACTTTCCGCCTGGATAAGTAATTATCAGCCCCTTGAATTCCATGTCTACCAACAGAGGCATAAGCCTGTTGATGGGGATGGCGAGTTTGACACAGAGTCCATTGAGCGATCCCTCGCCGGCATCGCGCAGACATTCCACCACCTTGGCCTCGTCGGCTGAAAGCTCAAGCCCGAGACTCCGCTGGACACCTTCGGCCTCGACCGGCGTCCAGCGCATGGCCTTTATGATGTCGTCGGCGCTCTCTACGAGCTGGGCCACATTACGGGCTATCAGCTTATTGCATCCACGGCTATACTTGTCGGACGTGCGCCCCGGAAGCGCGAACACGTCGCGGTTATACTCCGCGGCGATATTCGCCGTCACCAGCGCACCACCCTTCTCCGCCGATTCCGCCACCACCAGACAGTCGGCAAGTCCAGCCACTATCCGGTTACGCGCCAGAAAGTTGCCTTTGTGCATCGGGGTCTGCGACATATAATCCGTTAGGAGAATTCCGCCTCCACGCACCATATCGGCGGCCACCTGCCGGTGCACGGCAGGATATATCGTGTTGAGACCATGGGCAAGCACCGCCGCGGTAGGCACTCCGTATGTCAACGATGCCTTATGGGCGGCCACATCAATTCCGTAGGCCAATCCGCTTACCACCACCAATTCCGGTATTTTAGCCGACAGCTCCTTGACAAGATTATCCACAAAGGAGAGTCCGTAGGGTGTCGAATGGCGGGTACCGACTATGCTGACAATATGGGACGAGTTGAGATCGGCCTTTCCAAGCCCGTATAGAATCAGCGGCGCGTCATCGCACTCCGCCAGACGGACAGGATAGCCGTCGTCGGCAAAGTAGCGGGCATCGACACCGTTTGACTCCATGAAGTCAAGTTCACGGCGTGCTTTTTCCAACAACTCCTGGCGGTACGCCGAACCGAAAAGACTGTTGCGGCATGACATCCTGTGCATCAATTCCTGTTCGGATGCCTCGAAAAAGTTCTGTTCGGAACCTGTTCGGCTTAATATTTCCTGGGCGAGCCGCCGGGTGATACCGCGGAGAGAGGCAAACGCCAACCGGTAAACGTCGACCATATAATCGTCTTTATCTGCTTACTTTAAAAATTTCTCGAAATACACGGCCAGTTCGTCGCCCCTCGTAGGCTTGCCGCCTACCATCGCCACACAACTGACTTCGGCCGTAGCAGACAGTGTGCCGTCAAGCTTATAAATGTCCTGATAAAACAGAAACCGAGGACCTTTTCGCTTTATGTCGAGGCAACTCATGAACTTTTCGCCCAATCCAAGAGGCATCTTATATTCTATCGTAACCTTGTTGAGCACCGGATATATTCCACGGGCGCACATCTCCCGGAAAGAGATGCCGGCCCACTCGCAGAATTCATGGCGGGTATGCTCCATGTAGTGCAGATAGCGCGCATTGTTGACTATGCCCTCGGCGTCCACCTCATAGTCGCGCACTTTCATCTCAAGCTCAAATACGTATTTCTTTTTCATATAGCACAAATATACGAATTCATCCCCGATTAACAGCCAACGCCGAGCAATAATATTTTCGGGGCGAGACATATTTTCCGTTGACATTATTTGTCCATTTTTTACCTTTGCCTCCCAAACCCTATCCCACCCCGAGACGTTTTAATATCAAATAAGATGATTCTCTAATATTATGAACGAGACACACGTTCTATAGCACTCAAAGGTGTCGGCATTACTGCAATGAATGCCGACACCTTTTGTCGTAGGATTTAGATACCTGAGAACCATGCCGGAGGCCACAGCGGCATAGTCACGGAACAACGGCAGCTACATGCAAGCGCGGAGGGAAAGGAGAACTTATATTGCAAAGTTATTGTTTATGTAATACATTTACACTAACTTTGCAATATAAAATAACACCAATTAATATGGAAATAGCACTAAAGAAAAATCAGAGTTTCCGACTTTCCGTGGAGCTGATAGATAGATTAAAGCAACTCGCAAAGCGTCAAAACCGCAGTCTTAACAACTATGTTGAGACAGTTCTTATTGATGCCGCATATAATGAACCCAATGCTGTAACTCTCGCAGCCATGAAAGAAGCTGAGAGTGGAGCATTGGATAATGAGGCCCCCATCGACATGTCTTCAATAGAGGCCATGGAAAAATCCATGGGAATATGAAAAAGCTCAAACCGACATCGCAATACAAAAAAGACTACAAGCGATTTCGCAACAATCCGGCTAAAATCAAAAAACTTTTTGATATTCTGGATCGCGTCTATATACTTTCTTGCACCAACGGTTCTGTAGTATGACCAGTTTGTTCAAGTTTATTCTTTGGGTATAAATGCTTGTATTTGGTACTCTGTTGAGTATAATTTACTCGTAAAAAACAACTAACCAAAAGAGAATTGGGGGTTTATTTGAACATTTCGATTGTATTAAGGCATTGTGACCTTACCGAATTCTTCTATAATGCGCTCGTACATGCTCATGATTGCCAAAGCGATGTCGCTCATAAGCACTAACGGGCACATATACACGGAAACGAATTTGTCCGCCGTCAATATATGCAAGTTGGTATGGTTCCATATTTTATGAATTTTGAAACATATTTTAAGTATGTTGATTAACACGAGAACTACCAACTTCTTTATATTAGGATAACCACCAATCTCTCTTGATTAGTTTGCCTTATAATCAGCAAAAAGCGTGCCAGAGTAATCCGACACGCTTTTGTTATGTTCCAGCGTTTATCCGCTACTTACTTTCGTGGACAATCTGTCATTTCTTCTTGCCGAATAGCGCACCGAGAACCATTCGACCGACTTTTCTTTCAAGCCCTTGTTTTGTGGTGGGTATTCCAGTCTTTCGGGCTACTTTCTGTTTGACGGCAGTTATACCGACTGCTCTTTTGAGTGAGAAGCTAAGTCCGGGGATTTTCATAAGTCTTTGATTAGTTCATTAAGTCCGTAGAACATGAGGAACACAAGACCCCAAAACAACATCTTGAAGAAGTTGCGCCACATGTAGAGCAGAATGAGTACAATCAGTCTCATGTTTCAGACTTTACAGACCTTTATCATTGAATGATTTTACCATCTTCTTGATTAGGGCGTCTATCTCATTGGCTATGCCACCCATGAATGCTGCTCTTGCAGACGGATTTTTCAGTTTGCCAAATCCCTCTGACTTCATGGTTTTGAAGTTGAGTTCGTTGCGAGGTGAAGCTATCGCACATGCGCCCCAATTAGGGTCATCACTTTGGCATACATCTATTGATGGATCAACCCCCGTCAGTGCGGCTGCCAGAGCGGGTCCCGTTGCGGGGTCGTTGTTGTATCGGATACCGAAGAAGTATCTCTCCTTCATGATGATGGAGAATGTCACGTACTTCTTGCGGTTCTTTGTGCGGTAGATGTTGAATGTCACACCGTAACGCTTGTATCGGGTGCTCTTGCCATAGTCTGCAACTTCGGCGGAGAAGTCTTTCTTCTCGATTTCGTACCCTTTGGCGATAAGTTGGTCTTGCAGTGCGTCCCAAAAGTAGCACTGCAACTGCTCATCATTCAGGTTGTCGGTTTCCACGACCTCACGGCCTGCGGCCGCAATTGTCATGTTACCCCTTACGAGCTTTGTGTTGTCGGGATTGGCCACTTTTACGGTAATGCCAAAAATGTCTTTCATTTTGGCCTCGAAGTTGGCAACTTGCAGATTACCTCTGCATGTCAGTTCTCCACCCTTTACATTCTCTCCGCTACGGATAGATGCAAGGGTGGCATTTTCGGGTGCGAACTTCGGACCCTTGTAAACTCGGAGTGTTGCCCCGAATGCGTCCTTGAACTGCTTTCTCAGACTGCTGACCGTCATGCGGCCATTGATGTTAAATTCAGCCATTGTGAAGTTGTCTTTTAAGGTGTTTATAAGATTGTTTATTATTCCCATATACAGAAGTGTTTAGTTTATTTCATTCTTTTAAGAGATGCCTTTGCTTTCTCAATATCTCGTTTTAGACTTTCTATGCGCCTGTCATGTGATGCCGCTCGGTCAATCTTGGTTTTGCGGTAACCAACCTTGTGAGTGGGTATTGCTGTTCTCTTTATCAATGCTGCATAATATGCGTTGTCTTTTTTCTTTGCTTCCCTCTCCTTGGCAATAGCGGCTCGGAGGTCAATAATCCGTTTCTTATAATATTCCTTGCTCATAGTCAGATGTCAAGTTTATAGGTGTCAGCTATCCGTTCCCAAATACACTTGTTTTCTTGTAAGGATTTCTCTTTGTTGAGTTGGAAGACACCGACAAAGCGGTAGGTGTTCATGCCAAGCCAATCGGTGTATTTCAGGAATGTTATTCGCTTCACACCTTTAGTGAGGTGATATTTCATGTGTCCCTCCCGCTCCGACTCGGCTTTGGGATATTCCGTAATGGAGAGTTTGTCGGGAGACAACTTATTGCACCACTTGGAGTGGTGTTCATTAGGCCACCATACGAGTTCTTGGTTTTCTTTGTTCGGAACCCATACGGCCGACACGCGCAGAAATCCACGATGTTTTGGTTTCGTGCCGAATATCGCGGCTATGTCGTCTATTGTTTGTAGTGATACGTTGTCGTCAACTCTTAGAACACCTCTTTGGCGTATCTCTTCGGGAGTGTCTGCCCCTTTCCATGGCTTGATTTCGGCATTCTTAATCCGATGATGTAATTTGGCTATTACAGCATCAGTGCGCTGGTTTAGTTCAGCAAGGGAGCAAGCAATGGCTTTGCCGTCAACCACATTATAGCAATCTATTACCTCGACATCTACATGTTTTGAGATTTCGGCGTTACGGATATTGTCTGCTTCTTTGTTCTTGTAGTGGGCAGGTTCATTTATCTCAATGACAACACCGAGTTGCGGCAGATAGAGGTCAGCAAGAGCATACTTCCCTGCTTTTCGCACCACATATTGCTGAAATACGAAGTGAATGTCAGGATTGTCAAGGACATTCCAGATGCGGTGTATCACATAGCTTTCCAATCTCTTGTGTGAGATTTTGGTTAGCATACGTGTGAGGTAGTCTAATTTGTAGTCCATATTTCGGTTCTCGTACACCTACACATGAAAAAAGAGCGACAGCCAAAACTTTTTCTCATTTGGTTAATTAGGCTCTGGAATTGCCCTGACGCTCAAATAAGTAAAAAGCAGTCTGCGCCCTTGGGAGGGTACAAACCAACATTTTGACTTATTATTTGTGGGCGTCAATGTAAATTTTCCAGATTTAATTAACCCAAATAACTTGTCTAAAAGTCATGTTTGAAATATGTCTTTGCTAAGTCTTTCTGTTTCTTGCTTCAGTGGATTTTTAGTTTTACAATCCACAAATTAAGCAATAATTTCCGACTTTTGCAAGTCCATATCGCAGAACTGCTTGAAAAGATGTTTTATAGCATAAAAACCACGCGGCATTCCGCGTGGTACTAATACTGATTTGCTTAATAAGTGTTACACATATCTCAACCCCATACGCTCACACTCTCGCCTATACTGCATATCTTCCTGCCGAGCCAAAAGTTGTTCTATGTAGTAAGATTTCATGCAGATTTCTCCATAACATAATCTTCGGCTCGGAGTACGTAGGCAGTCTATGAACCTCTCGCCATCTGTAAGTTTCCTTGTGTTATAGCGGTAAACGAACTCCTTACAATACTTGGGCAGATGCTTTGAGGTCACAAGGTGGTATATGCCTATTATGCCACGTTTGAGTATGCTCCAAAATCCCTCAATCGTGTTGGTGTGGAAACCTCGCTCATTGACATACTCACCGAGACTGTGGGCAACTTTTTCGTGGATAAACTTCTTGTGTACACCATTATATCCACGCCAACAATCGGATATGATGCGTATGCCTACATTGGCAAGTTCATCAATAATTGACTGAAGTGTATCCTTCGTTGCATCGGGTATGACACGTGCATAAACCTTTCCGTCAGATACCATGCCGAAAACCGGAGTCTTTTGAATGTGAGACCGACCTTGTCGCCCTCTGCTTCTTTTACATTTACCACCCACATAGGTTTCATCCACCTGTGTGTCGTCATCAAACTTTGCGTCATCGTCACGGAGATTTTCACGGATACGGCCAAGCATAAACCATGCGGTCTTTTGGGTAACCCGAATATCACGTGCAAGTTGAGCAGAGCTTATGCCTTTCTTGTGGGAGATAAAGAGGTAGATGGCATAAAACCACTTTTTCAGTGGAATGTGCGTTCCCTCAAACATAGTGCCTATACGGACATTGAACTTACATCTACAATGGCGGCACTTATACTGACCTCTGTGGCGACCTAATGAGGTCAGCCGATAGTGGTTCTTGTCTACCGTTCCGCAATGAGGACACACGGGTGCATCTCCCCAAAGCAGAGTTTCAAGATACTCTCTGCACTCATCTTCGGTGTGGAGAGTATCCATCATTTCTATGATTGAGCGGAACGGTAACATCGGTCGGTGATTTTGAATTATAGAGTAATTCTACCGCCCGAAAGAGGATTTGTTAAATTTTGGAGAAAGAATTTTTGTGCGAAAGCGAAAGTTTTTTGTTGAATATAGTGCAACATGCTGATTGGCTTTCTGTTGAATTTACTATAAACTAAAATTAAACAAAGAAACATGAGTACAGCCACAGATAAGGCAATACCAACTATTTCAGAAGTTAAATCGTTGGTTGAACAACGCTCTTTATATATGAAATTAGAGCTAAATAATGACACACTTTTACAAAACGTTAATATACAATCTAATAACATCAGCTCATCATATCCATTACATGTTGACCTCTCAGTCATAATGAAAGCTGATGATGCATACTTTAGTCTACCGATTATATCATTTGGTTATGATCATATTGGTAGTTCATATGGTAATGAAGAAACATCTAAATCATTGATACTTGTTGGCGGTTATAACAATGAATACCCCATAATAATAACTGATGAATATTTAGGTGAGTTATTAGTGAATAAATACACTGCTTATTTTTCATCAACAAATCGGTTCAATATTAAGTTATCATGCAAGTTTGCATCAAAAACTGGTTTGCAAGATGCATATATTCATGCAATGATTACACAACTAAAATGTGAATCAATGTATATGAATAAACCTGTGTAATTTGTGTATAGCTGAGCTTACTCAGCACAACCAAAGCCCAATCCGTTGCGAAACAGATTGGGCTTTATACATATTTCATAAATCAATCTCACAAGTATAATATGGAATTTCTTACACTTGCTGAGTTCCTTGATGCGAACTCATTAGAGCACAAGTTGCAGGTTCAGATTAAGGCCGCACTTGATGCAGCGGACAATTCGGAAGATGCGGTGAAAACCGAGAACGATACAGAACCAACATAGTACACAACAAGTGTGAACAAAAGTAAAAGAGGGTAGCTCAAAAAGCCACCCTCTTTTGGGTTGTAATTGTCCCATTTTGGCTTTCGGTGCAAAAATGGCAGATACATATCAGGATGCCGATGTTGGCAGCAATCCATTAAACCTATTCAAAATTATGGATACCAACGCAATATCCGATGTGTTTACCCTTATGGGTGTAGTTGTGACAGTCACTGATTTTATCTGTCTTTGCATAAAATTTGCCAAGTGGTGCAAGAAAAAGCGAGGCCAAAGAGCCAAATGATGTTAATAAGGCATTAGATTGATTAGCCCTACTGTCAACCGTTCGCACGGAGTAGCCGCTCCATGTGGACGGTTGTTTACAACCCTTAAATAATTATACACGTACGAATAAACTGGTCATACTACAGAACCGTTGGTGCAAGAAAGTATATAGACGCATTTCCGATATATAGCCAGAAATGATCCACTTCCAACCAATTCTGATTACACACACAGGATTCGTCGGACGTTGCCACAACCGATGTCCTGCGGACATCAATTGCGGGTATCACCCATGACCGGGCACATGCCGCCTGTCGGCTTCATGTACCCGGTTAATAGCCTGCGGCAGCTACAATCCATCCCCAAAACGGCTCTACCGGCGCGCCTACGGCAAGCCCCGCCCAATCACATCCTCTGGCCCCCCTTTAAAGGGCTTAGTTTTGGGGGATTTGGCGTGGAGGGCTTTCTTTTTCGGGTGAAGAATCCAAATAGAAACGCAAAGTTTTAGGCGTATCAAGCTGAAAGGCATTCCCACTCTCCTCGCGAGGGGATGCC
>CANOLV010000011.1 GCA_947567425.1 uncultured Porphyromonadaceae bacterium
TAAGCGATTTTTCCAGAATGTAGCTTAACTTTGCGTTTGCTGTTGGACTCTACAATGAATGTTATAATTGCAGATCCATCCCGATTACCCGGCCGCGGAAGTGGCATATTTAGAGAAATTTTCCTATTTTTGGCGAGCCAATCATAAATGAGTTTCAGCAGTGCGCAAGTCATCGGTCATAAAATTACTTTTTCTGATAGTCATAGTTCATGCAGTCGACGTTTTGGCGTCGCCCGTATCGTCCGTGTCGCATAAAGATGTCGGGCAAATGCTGGACCGGCTCGACAATGAACTCAAACGGCATGAGATATATTTCGAGTCCCACGAACGGCTTATCGATTCGGTCAACCGCTTGATCGACGCACGGCCCTACGATACAGCCGGACGCCTTCGGCTGATCGAAGAAAAGGGAGACCTTTACGAAAGCTATCTGTCGGACTCGGCAATGGCATGCTACGACTTAGGACGCAGAGAAGCCATCGCCGCCAATGACAGCGCGATGGCCATACGGTTTACATTGAAGTCGGCAGTGTGCATGCCGTTGGCCGGATTTGTCGGCGACGGAGTCAAGATGTTTCAATCGGTCGACATCGACTCGCTCCCGCCCGACCTGCAGGAGCTCGCGCTTGAATGCGGGCGCCAACTCTACAGCTACGTGGCCGCATTCTACTCCACATACCCTAAAGAATATGACCGATGGACCGGCATGTCGACCGACCTCCAGCGCAGGCTCATCGACCGCCTCGACAAGGACAGCCCCAAATATCTCCTCAACCAAGGCGAATACATGTTTATGACCGGACATCACCGCCAGGCCAAGGCCCTCCTGCTCGAACTGCTTGAGATCGTGCCGCCCGACTCCAACATCGCGGCCCGTGCGGCCAATATAATAAGCCAGGCCGCCGGAATGGACGGGCTTAAGGACGAACAGCTATATTATCTCGCCCTCTCGGCCATAGCGGATATACGTTCGGCCACACGCGAAGTGGTGTCGCTTCAGCAACTCGGCACAAACCTCTACGAAGCAGGCGACATCGACCGGTCGAGACTTTATCTCGCCCACGCTCTCGACAATGCCGTGGAATGCCGAGCAGCCATGCGCATGCTGCAGACCTCGAAATCCCTCCCTGTAATCGACAGGGCACATCAGGAGACACTCAAACTCGGACGCACAAGGCTATATCTGGCCATTATGTTCCTGATACTTCTGATGATATGCCTTATCGTGGTGCTAACGTTGCTGCACCGCGAGATGAAGCGTATGAAGGAGCTGCAGAAACATCTCGAAGATGCCAACAACATCAAGGAAATGTACATGAGCCACTTTCTCCATCTCTGCACAGTGTACATGAACAAACTTAACCAATTCTGCCAGATCTCCATAAGAAAGATCTCCACCGGACACACCGACGAATTGCTGAGGCTTATGAAATCCGGGAAAATGGTAGGAGAACATACCCGGGAATTCTACGACACATTCGACAAGGCATTCCTCCACATACACCCCAATTTCGTCAACGACGTCAACAAACTGCTGCGCGCCGACGAGAAGCTGACGCCCCAGGAAGGTGAACTTCTCAGCACCGACCTCCGCATACTGGCCTTCATCCGTCTGGGTGTGACGGACAGTTCCACCATAGCCCAGGCTCTGAACTACTCACTGCATACAATCTATGCCTACCGCAACCGTCTGCGCAACCGGGCCATCGACCGTGAAAACTTTGAAATGAATATATCGCGTACAGGTTAGTTAAATTTATTTAAAGCTATTGGTATTATTAATAACGGACATTAACTTTGTCAAATCCAATGAATACATAAGCATGTATTCAATCCTGCACATTTAATTAATACCAATCAATTTGTACGCATTTAAGATTCTAACCTTATTGACTGCCCTGTTTACGACATCTCTTGCCGGATATGCGCTTGACCTTCCGTTAAGAGCCACGCCGGACAAAGTCGACCAGAAACTCAAGGAACTCGACGGAGTGCTTGAGAAGCGTTCGGTGTATCTTGCCTCCAGAGTACAAAGCCTCGACAGCATATCATCAATCATCGGTCCGGAGCCTGCCGATTCAGCCAGAGCATTTCTGGCGATGGGCAAATCAATGGCATCCTATTCTGTTGATCAAGCCATAGACCACCTGAAAAACGGCATGGAAATAGCCCGCAATAACTCTCTTGACGGACTGCATACAGAATGTGCGCTCGCGATAGCATCCACATATCCTTCCAACGGATATATCGCGGAAGCCCTCAGGACATTCAATGCCATAGACCCTGAACAAATACCGAAAAATCTGTATGCCAAATACTATTGTTCAGGAGAAAAGATGTACGAGACCATCCTTGATTTCTATTCCAACACCAATGCCGACACAAAATTCTACGAGGAACAGCGGTCGAAGTTCAGGCAAAATGCCATGAAATACTTCGCTCCGGAGTCGCCCGAATGGCTTCTGAGGGAAATAAAACAATATATCGACGGAGGACGGCTCCGCGCCGCGCAAGTGGCTCTCTACGACATCATCCATGACCTCGACGACACCCATCCGGTCTATACGGAAGCTACGAGACTCATGTCGAAATGCGCGGAAACCACCGGATTGGAGCATGACAGGATATACTATCTGGCGGCATCGGCCATCAGCGAAATCAAGCGTGGCGACAGAGAGGGCGTGGCCCTGCATCTGACCGGACAGCAGCTGTTCAGCTACGGCGACATCGACCGCGCCCATTCATACCTGTCGAAAGCCATCGAATCGATTCCCGAGGCCGGCGCACAGTCGCCCCGCAACGAAGCGCTTATAAAGACCCTGATGACAATCGACGACAGCTATCAGGCCAAGATGAACAACAACATTCTTCTGCTGTCGATCCTGATAGCCACCCTTGTGCTGTGGGTGGTGATTATCTCCATAAGCCTCAGGAACCACAAGAAGACCGTGAGCCAACTTTCGCGTGAACGCCATCTCGTGATCGAGGCAAACAATGCCAAAGAGACATTTCTGCACAAATTCCTAGAACTCGGCATAGTATCTACCCAGCGTCTGGTATCGTACAGAAAACTGATAACACGCAAGATCGGCACCAAACAGTATGCCGACCTGTTTGAAATATCTAAATCGACGAAAGTCATCGACGAGCAGCGCAAACAGTTTATGACCATATTCGACGCGTCGCTCCTGAGCATCTACCCCACATTTGTGGAGGAGCTCAACCGGCTTATGCGCCCCGACGAACAATATACGCTCGCTGACAATCATCTGCCGTCGGAATTGAGAGTCGTGGCACTGCTCAGACTCGGCATCGACGACGTAGGGCAGATAGCGGAAGTCATGTCGCTGTCAGTAAGCTCGGTATATGCCTATAGGGCAAAAGTCAGGAATAAAGCCGTCAACAAGGAGACATTCGACTCCGACCTTATGAACATAGGCACGGCATCGCCTTTTTCCGACATCCCGTGAACTTTTTCGCGAGACAACTGTTATCACCAATAACCAAGCTAATTTTATTCAACCACATCTCTAAGTTCTCGTGACATGAAAGATATTAAGGCAACTCTCCTGGATCGCAGAAGCGTCCGGCGATATGAACGTGAATCCATTTCTGAGGAAGACATGAACTTCATCTATGATGCCATCTGCAATACCCCTACGAGCTACAACGGACAGCAGTTTTCGGTGATCGACGTCTACGACCAGCCTTTGAAAGAGCGCATGTATGAGCTGATCGGACAGAAACAGATCAAGACCTGTTCGCACTTCCTCATATTCTGCGCCGACTACAACAAAATCACGAAAATATCCGAAGCCAAACTCATAGACCTTCCGGACTTCCAACATACTGCCGACGGAGTCATCGTGGGAGTGGTCGACGCCACTCTGGCCATGATGAACGCGCTCGAAGCGGCCGAAGCGTGCGGATTAGGCACCTGCCCGATAGGCTATGCCCGCACAGCGGCTCCGGAAGCTCTGTCGCGTCTGCTCAAGCTGCCCCCGAAAGTATTCGTGGTGTGCGGACTCGCAATAGGAGTTCCGCGCGAATGCCCCGATCTGAAGCCGAAGCAGCCCCGATCGCTCGTAATACATCCCAATGCCTACCGTCAGGATTCGCTGGTGCCGGAACTGCTTGAATATGACGACCATATCAAAGAATACAACGCCACCCGAAGCGGCGACAAGACCGACAATGACTGGGCGTCGCACATAGTCGACTACTATCAGGAGGCCATGAGCTACTGCACGCTCGACGCGCTCAGACGCCGCGGGTTTGACGTGAAACGCTGAGACATTTTTACAGAGGAACCATATACAGCATTCAGAGGCCGCTCAACATATATTTTGAGTCCCCTTCTGAATTTATCAAAGAGAAAATCGGCGGAATTAGTTTTTTCCGCCGATTTTGCGTAAATTTGCACTTCAAACGTAAATGTCAAATTCAACCATACACTTAGACCTGAAATGCTAAGGATAAAGCGGCTATATCTATTTATGCTACAGAGCTTTCTGCCTCTGTTCATGATGACATTCGTGATATGTCTCTTCATAGTCCTCATGCAGTTTCTATGGAAATATATCGACGACCTCGTAGGCAAAGGCCTGGAGATGAGCGTAATCCTCGAGCTGTTCATGTACGCGGCATTGACCATGGTGCCCCTGGCCCTGCCGCTCGCCATATTATTGGCCTCGCTAATGACGTTCGGCAATCTCGGCGAGCAGTTTGAGCTGACAGCCATGAAAGCTTCCGGTGTATCGCTCATAAAGTCCATGCGTCCGCTCATAGTGCTAATGGTGTTCGTGGCCATCGGAGCCTTCTTTTTCCAGAACAACGTGCTCCCGATAGCCCAGACAAAGATGTACACCCTGCTCTACTCCATGCGTCAGAAGTCGCCGGAACTCGACATTCCGGAGGGGGTCTTCTACGACCAGATAACCGGATTCAACATATTCGTCAACAAAAAGGACCGTGACACCGGCATACTCCACGACCTGCTGATATACAACGTCAGTAAAGGCACAGACAATGCCACCATCATTTATGCCGACTCCGGCAAAATGAGCTTCACCGACGACAAAGAGCACCTATTCCTCACCCTATGGCACGGAGAGCAGTTTGAGAATCTGCGCGAACAGCAGGGTATGTCGGCAAGCAATGTCCCATACCGACGCGAGACATTCGACAACAAAGAGGTGCTGATAGCATTCGATGCCAACTTCAACAGAATGGACGAAAGCGGAATGCGCAACCAGTATGTGGGCAAGAACATAACGGAGCTTCAGGCAACCATCGACTCCGTCAACACAAGAGTAGACAGCATCGGCGACGTATACGGTAGATCAATCAAGGAGATACCATACTTCAGCCTCAACTACTACCGCTACGTAAGAACCGACACAGGCATGATGGCCACCCACCAGAGCGAAGTGCTGATGCCGGAGCCGCTCAATCTCGACTCGATATTCACAGGAGCCAATCCGGCTTTTAAAAAGTCGTATCTCAACCAGGCCCTGGGCAAAGCCAAGCGTGCAAAGCAGGACTACGAATTTAAATCGCTCACCATGAGCGACGACCGCCGCGTGATACGCCGCCACGCCATCGAACTGATGAAAAAGTATACCTTGTCAATGGCCTGCCTCGTATTTTTCTTCATAGGCGCTCCGCTCGGAGCCATAATCAGAAAAGGCGGGCTCGGCACACCGCTGGTGATATCCGTGTTCCTGTTCATATTTTACTATATCATCGACAATACAGGCTACAAAATGGCCCGCGACGGAAAGCTCGAAGTATGGGAAGGCATCTGGCTGTCGACATTCGTGCTGCTTCCGCTGGGCATATTCTTCACCTATAAGGCCGTCAACGACTCGGCTGTGTTCAACAAGGATGCCTACGTCAACTTCTTCCGACGCCTGTTCGGAACGTCGGAGACACGCAAACTCGAAGTGAAGGAGCTGATCATGGACGACGTGGATGTAGACACGGCCATAGACAAGATCGACAGTCTCAACAAGATGTGCGAGCAGTTCCTCGCCCGGTACGCGCGACGCCAGACATACATCCAATACTGGATGGAAGGCTACGACCGCCGTGCCATACACTCGATAAGCGCCACCCTCGAACAGATGGTTGACTATCTGTCCAACTCGTCGGTAAGGGTGATAATCCTGAAGCTCATGGAGCTGCCCATAATGCGCCATCTGTGGCTATACCATCCGTCGGACTACAAATGGCTGTCATGGACATTCATAGTCCTCTTCCCTGTCGGCATACCTCTTTATCTGCTCGGACTCAGGAGCCAAAACCAACTGAAAGAGGAGATCAGACATATCGTCACCACCGACAACGAGCTTGCCGTGCTGCTTAAGACCGACATAGATTCATCAACCGTAGAATAAAAGATATCATATATATGAGCGACATAAGACTTGATTCAATAGAAGATGCGATTAAAGACTTCCGCGAAGGGAAGTTCCTGATAGTCGTAGACGATGCCGACCGCGAAAATGAGGGCGACCTCATTGTGGCGGCAGAGAAAATCACACCCGAACAGGTGAACTTCATGCTTAAAAACGCACGCGGCGTGCTGTGCGTACCGCTGACCATCCCACGGTGCCAGGAACTTGACCTTCCGCACCAGGTGCAGAACAATACTTCAGTGTTAGGCACTCCGTTCACCATCACCGTGGACAAACTCGAAGGATGCTCCACAGGGGTAAGCATATATGACCGCGCGGCCACCATACGCGCTCTCGCAGATCCGGCATCAACCCCGGAGACATTCGGCCGCCCCGGACATATATGTCCGCTTTACGCACAGGACAAAGGTGTGCTGCGCAGATCGGGCCACACGGAAGCATGCGTCGACATGGCACGTCTGGCCGGACTCCAGCCCGCGGCCGCGCTGATGGAGATAATGAGCGACGACGGCACCATGGCGCGTCTGCCCGAACTCCGCCACAAAGCCGACGAATGGGGTGTCAAACTCATATCCATAGCCGACCTGATCGCCTACCGCTATAAGCAGGAATCGCTCGTGGAAAAGGGTGTGGAGGTAGACATGCCCACCCAATGGGGGCACTTCCGTATGATAGCCTTCCGCCAGAAGAGCAACGGACTTGAACATATCGCCATCATAAAGGGCGACCTTGCCGGAAGCGACGAACCGGCTCTGGTCAGAGTACATTCGTCATGCGCCACCGGCGACATATTCGGATCAAAACGCTGCGACTGCGGCGACCAGCTCCACCGTGCGCTGGAGATGATCGAAAAGGAAGGACGCGGAGCGGTGGTCTACCTCAACCAGGAGGGACGAGGCATAGGTCTGATGGAGAAGATGAAAGCCTACAAACTCCAGGAGGACGGCATGGACACGGTCGATGCCAACGTCTGCCTGGGACATCTGGCCGACGAACGCGACTATGGCGTTGGCGCACAGATACTGCATGAGATCGGAGTCCGCAAAATGCGCCTGATGACCAACAATCCTGTCAAACGCGTCGGGCTGGAATCATACGGACTGGAGATTACAGAGAACGTGCCTATCGAAATCGAACCGAACGAATACAACATCCGGTACATGAGCACCAAGCAGACCCGCATGGGCCACACGCTGCACATCAAACCTTAGAGGCGGACACCCTCCTCTTATTGCCCGCCGTACCTCGACCGCTCTGTGACTGCGACAGATATTTTCCCCGCGCACGGAGAATCCCGGCAAGCGGATGTTGGCCGACTTTTTCACAAGCGCCCTTGAGCTGTCTCGCCCGAGGGCGCTCTTTTTTATCAAGCGAAGGCTCAGCATCAATAGCCGCGGATACAGTCGATTCGCTGTCGGAATTTCCGCTCATGGCCTTAGCCGCTTCCGCAGAAACAGTCCCGGAATGCTGTCTGCGCCTACCGGCTTCTCTACGTCGACGCCTACGGTCGACAATCTTACGGATAAGAGCAAAGGCCATCAGCTCGGCGCCTACAAGTCCCCCAGGCTCCGACCCATCCAGTTGATAGGTCCTGATGGCATCTACCATGACCTGACGGCGATCAGGATCAAGCAGGTCAATCATAGCTGTCCATTCCTTGTCGAACCGTGGTTTTCTGACTGATTTAACAGCGGACGCGACCGGTCCGGAAATTGATGTCGTGCGTTTCATAATATGTGGATTTTATAGTTATGCCACAAAGATAGCACATCACCGGCCGGATTGATACTGCAAAATTGGGAAAAAAATTTTTAGTCCTGACGTCTGGTATATGTGCGGCGGTCCGGACCGACACCTGTGACTGTGACGCTTTTCCAGTGCGACGGCAATGCAGACGGGAGCTGCGCCACCCCGTCCTCAGTCAGTTCGAGTCCGCAGAATCCGTTGATCACAGCTTGCAGAAAACCGCCGGCACCAGTGGTAAAGTACGGATTTGTACCGCCTGCACCCTCCGACACTACCCCGAACGGAGGCAATTGGTTTGGCCGGTAGCTACGCACGAAAAGCTCATACGCCTTGTCGCCGTCGCCAAGACGCGCATGCTGTATGGCAAACACGGCGAACGACATTGCCGGACCTTTAGGATTAATCTTCCCTTCATAGTATTCCAGATCGCGTCGCAACTGTTCAGCGTCAGACACTATCCCGAGCGGATAGCCGAGCAGATTGACATCGGCCTGCTTTATCTGCCGGCCGTCGTAACCTTCATGCTCAAGTATGACACCGTCGTCCGACTTAAGGATACGCAGATTGTCGGCGATTTCCTTCCACTGCGCGTCAGGTGCCTCGCCGCATGCCTGCGCGGCTTTTACCGCAGCGTTTAGAGCTGCGATGACCGCCCCGTTGGTGAAGGCATTGTCGTCGACCCCCATGGCATATTCGTCGGCACACACTACATTGCGTATCGAATACGTTCCGTCGGCATTACGCTCAGCCCTGCTCTTCCAGAAATTGGCAGTCTCAGAAATAAGAGGGAATCCCTTCTCCATCAGCCACTTCTTATCATGGGTCATAAGGTAATAATTCCATGCGGCTATGGCCACATCAGCCGTGATATGATGTTCGAAAGCCCCGGTCAGCGCCCATACCGGACACGACTCCTCGCCCGCATCGTCGCTCTCCCAGGGAAACATTGCGCCATCGTAGCCGTAGGCCGACGCACGCCTACGCGCACCATCCAGACGGTCAGTGCGGTAGTCGATCATAGAGCGTGCAATACCCTGGTTAAGGAAAAGCATCGGCGGATACATCCACAATTCAGTGTCCCAAAATATGTGTCCATTATAGCCGGTGGCCGACAGTCCGAACGGAGGTATGCTCAAACCGCTTCCACCGCGGGCACTCGAATAGAGATTATAGAGCGAGAACCTGACCGAACGCTGGGCATCTTCGTCGCCATCGATGATGACATCTCCGGTCCAGAGATCCTGCCATAGTTTCTCATGGCGCATCACCACTCTGTCGACACCTTCGTTGGCAATGTACGACACCTGCCTGTCGCTTTCGTTATACGGATCAAGAAAATCACGCGACGTGCATACACTCCCCACAAGCCAGAACCTGAACTCTTCAGACTTCTTAAGATCGACAGTGAAGCATATATCGTCGCCGTCACGCTCTACCTCCGGCCCTGGAACTCCGTCAAACAGGAATGTGGCCGAAGCTGACACTGCCACGCCCCGGTGTTTCGACCGTGCGGACCTGCGCAGCGTCTTCAGCTTCTTTCCGTCGCGTTTATAATAAGTCAGCTCAGTGGCCGCGTCGGAATATGCCGACGGCACCGATATCGAATCTGACACCTCTATCCGGATATCCTTCAAGGCCCTTACTTTGACCTCGACAAGGCCCGCGTATGGCATGCCGCGCAAAGCACGTATGCCGTATGTAATGTCGGCCTCATCTCCGAATCTGAATCCGGTGGTATGCACGCTCCTTTTCATGTCGAGAGTCTGACTCCATCGGTCCACACCCGCACTGTCGACAGCCGCACCATTGACAGCCATTGCGATATTGAACGGATTCAGGCCCTTAAGCACCGTGCTAATGCCATGGCTACCCTTTGCGTCAAACACATGGTTCAGCACTACATCGCGCACCGAAAACGGCTCTTTCCACGGCAACAGGCCAATGCCTCCATTGCCGACCATGGCTCCGTAATACACCGGCGACTCAAAGTCGGAAGTTTCCACAGACCACACTCCACCCACCTCCGCGGCTGTCGGAGATTCAGCACTGTTTTCACTATGGCAAGTCAATATACCGAAGGCCATAAGCCCGGCTAAAGCTAAAAATTTTCTTATTTTCATAAATCAAGGTTATAAAGACGCACGATCGGCATAAACCGATGCCATTCAGTGCAAATATACGAAAGATACAGCTAAAATCAGATGGCATTCACACCATTTCGCATCCTTTATAAATAAAAAGCATCTGTCAGACTGCGGTATTGCTCAGATCCTACCGTCAACCCGGCATACTGTGCGCACGTCCGGGCTTCAAACGACAGTTCCCACAAAGTCCGCGACGGCGACGGCGCACCAATCTTGGTAAACACCGAAGTCTTGCGCACGACCTTCATGCGCGACATCTCCGCCTCAAAAATCACATCCTGATCATAGACCGCCGGCAATATCATGGCCAGACGACCTTCACGGCTAAGAAGTCCGGCACTGCACGCGCTGATCAGCGTGCAGAAATCAAGCCCATCGCCGTGACGCGCCATGCGCCGCGCATAGTCTGGCGACTTTACATCAGCTTTATAAAATGGCGGATTACTCACTATGAGGTCAAACACTCCGCAGTCGTCCGCACACAAACTCTTGAAATCAAGACACCTGACATCTATCCTGTCGGCCCAAGGAGACTGTCCGGCATTGTAGACGGCCTCTTCGGCAGCTTCAGGCATGACATCGATTGCCATGATGAACATATCGGCCGAACGTTGCGCAAGCATCAAGGCGATCAACCCGGTTCCGGTGCCGACATCAAGCGCTCTGCATACACCCTCGACACCGCACCACGCGCCAAGCAACACCCCGTCAGTGCCAACCTTCATGGCACTGTTGCTGTTGCGCACGGCAAATCGCTTAAACCTAAACGTAGTCTCTCTGTTCGGATTCGTACCCATATCGGAAACAAAGTTAATCATAAAGCTCCAAAGAACCACAATCACGGCCCATCAAACCGCAGAAATCCGCCATAACCTTGTCAAGTGATGCATACGGCAGACCGTGGCTTTGCCACTACATCCTACCGTATGGCTATATATCCGTCGACCGATCCTGTTACAACCTATGTCATAAGGACATATTCCGGACGGGGGTGGCACGTGCCCGGTTTGGGTAACCGGAAGAGTGAAGGTCATCGGTTGAAGCAAAACCCGATCTTCGGAGACGGGCGGAGATGATGCAACTAAACTTATCGGTTTAAGTATTGGTTATAATATGATAAAAAGTTGTAACTTTACAAAGAATATCCGACCGGTGTGCCATGCGGCATCCAAGTGTCTAAAAAATTATTACAGATGAATATAGTATCTTCAAAATTTGAAATCAGCAACTCAGACGTGAAAAAATGTCCTGCATCATGCCGGCATGAATACGCATTTATAGGCCGGTCAAATGTAGGCAAGTCTTCGCTGATCAATATGCTTACCCGACACAAAGGATTGGCGATGACATCGTCTACTCCGGGCAAGACCACTCTGATCAACCACTTTCTGATCAACGACGAGTGGTACATAGTCGACCTGCCGGGCTACGGATATGCCCAGCGCGGCAAGGAGATGCAACGAAAGATACGCAAGATAATCGAAGACTACATTCTCGAACGTGGACAGATGACCAATCTGTTCCTGCTCATCGACTCCCGCCATGAACCGCAGAAGATAGACCTCGAATTCATGGAATGGCTCGGAGAGAACGGCGTGCCTTTCTCTATCGTATTCACAAAGCTCGACAAGATGTCGTCGAATGCCGGCAAGACTGTAACGGCAAAATATCTGAACGTGCTTAAAGAATATTGGGAAGAACTGCCTCCGGTGTTCTACACGTCGAGCTCCGACGGCCGAGGGCGCGAAGAGCTCCTCAACTATATCGAAGAACTGAACAAACTGCCACTTAACTGCGAATAGCAATCGCCAAAACACTGACACAATGGGCAACAAATACTTTACGGCCGACGAGCGAGGCAAGCTACTCACCACCACGAGGAAGCTGCTGTTGCTTACGCGCGACGTCGTAGAGCGCGACGATGTCAGACGCATAAGGTCCATCATCGAGCGGGGCGTCACTGAGAACCATCTGAAGCGCGACCGTTTCGGATTCAACCCCACGCTCCACTATCTGACCACAGCGGTAGACTTATGTGAAAAGGTCAGTCCCGACCGAAACATGATTATAGCCCTGCTTCTTTTCACCCTCTGCCAGAGCGAATTTATTCCGCAAGAGGAGCTTCGTAAGGACTGGGGCGACGACATATCAAAACTGATCCACGGACTGCTGAAAGTGTCGTCGCTTTACAGCAAGCAGGCGGCCGTGGAAAGCGACAACTTCAGGAAGCTGCTCCTCACTTTCGCCGAGGACATACGGGTCATCATAATAATGATCGTGGACAGATACACGCTGATGCGCGCCATAAACCACCATCCGGACGAGAAGATGGTGCACGACGTGGCATACGAGGCCAACTATCTGTATGCTCCCCTGGCCCACAGGCTCGGACTCTACGCCATAAAGTCGGAACTTGAAGACCTGTCGCTAAAATACACCAACCGCGCCACATACACCGACATCGCCCACAAACTAAACGAGACCAAGGCCAAACGCGATGCCTATATAGACTCGTTTATCGGTCCGATAAAGGAGAAGCTTAACGCCACCGGTCTTAAATATGAGATAAAGGGACGTACAAAGTCGATATACTCCATCTGGAACAAAATAAAAAAACAGAAGAACGACATCGACCACATATATGACCTATTTGCCATCAGAGTCATAATCGACA
Source organism: uncultured Porphyromonadaceae bacterium (assembly GCA_947567425.1). Lineage (GTDB taxonomy): Bacteria > Bacteroidota > Bacteroidia > Bacteroidales > Muribaculaceae > Muribaculum. Next base: position 12,984 of record CANOLV010000011.1, read on the forward strand.
CCGAACCCGCCAAGGAAAAGAGCGACTGCTGGCTGGCCTACTCGGTCATAACCGACATGTATCAGCCCAATCCGTCGAGAATGAAGGACTGGCTCAGCATTCCGAAGAGCAACGGATACGAGTCGCTCCACATAACAGTCTACGGGCCTGACAACCGCTGGGTGGAGGTGCAGATACGCACCAAGCGCATGGACCTCATAGCCGAAAAAGGACTCGCCGCGCACTGGAAATACAAAGGCATCAAGAGCGAAGGCGCTCTTGACGTATGGATGAACAATGTGCGCGACATTTTGGAGACCGCCGAGACGGGGCCGATGGAGCTTATGAAAAACATGAAGATGGACATCTACGACAAGGAGGTGTTCGTGTTCACGCCGAAGGGCGACCTGTATAAGCTGCCGTTCGGGGCCACTCTGCTCGACTTCGCGTTTCACATACACTCGAAGCTCGGAATGTCATGCGTAGGCGGCAAAGTCAACGGCAGAAACCAAAAGATCAACTATAAGCTCAAAAGCGGCGACACGGTGGAGATCCACACTTCTACCACCCAAACGCCAAAACTCGACTGGCTGAACTTTACCGTCACATCCAAAGCCCGCAACAAGATACGCCAGAGCGTCAAGGAGATAGAGAGCCGTCAGGCTACACTCGGCAAAGAGCTTCTCGAGAGGCGATTCAAGAACCGCAAGATCGAGATGGTGGAAAGCACCATGACCAAGCTGATCAAAAAGACCGGCTACAAGACCGCCACCGACTTCTACGACGCAATCGCATCGGGCGAGAAGGATGTCAACGACGTCATCACCGAATATGAAAATATCGACAGAAAGACAGTCGAATCGGGCGAAATCAGATCAGCCGAAGAGTTCAAGCTAATATCCCACGACGATGCCGTGACATCAAGCGACATACTCGTCATAGGCGACGACATAAAGGGGATAAACTACCGTCTGTCGAAATGCTGCAACCCGATCTACGGCGACGACGTGTTCGGATTCATATCGTCGGAAGGCGTCATAAAGATACATCGCCATGACTGCCCCAACGCGGCCAACATCAAAGACCGCTACCCCTACCGGATCATACCGACCCGATGGTCGGGGAAGGCGGGCCAGCAATTCGGAGCCACACTGCGCATAGTGGGCCACGACGACATCGGCATAGTGGCATCCATAACCTCGATAATCAACAAAGAGAAGGAGACAGCCCTGCGCAGCATCTCCATAGATTCAAACGACGGCATATTCCACGGATATCTCGTGGTGGGAATCAACGATACAGCAGCACTAAACAACCTTATAAAAAAGCTTAAAACCGTAAAAGGAGTAAAAGATGTACAACGTAGCAAGTAAACCAATCATCGCCGGGCTTATAGCTTCGGCCCTGTGCCTCGGAGGATGTTCATCGAAAAGTGCCGAACGTATAGGCGCGGAACAGCTCGTGGCGAGTGCCGACTCGGCATTGAAAGTACAGAATTACGATGAGGCCATGGCTATTCTCGATTCACTGAAAGCCAAGTATCCCCAAGAGATCGAGATGCAGCGCCAAGGCATGCACCTGCGCCCGCAGGTCATAGAAGGCCAGACCATACGCCAGCTCCAGACTGCCGACAGCCTGCGTGCCTACTATGAATATGTGGCCGACTCCCTGAAACAATATTTCACTCTGGTGCATAATCCTGAATTGGGCGAAGACTATGACTACTATGTCATCAAGGAATATAAGAACAGCAACCTGTTCAACCGCACCGGAATCGAAGCCCGCGTGGAGCCTTCGGGCGAACTCCGCCTGATATCGTCGCTGGTAGGACATCCTGCCGTAAAGCACACCCAGATAGCGCTGGCTCCAAAAGGACAAGGATCATTCAAAGTGGAGTCGGCTGAAGTGCCATACGACGGCGAGCGCAACTATCGTTCGGGTGCCACCGAGATGATAACGTTCACAGGAGCCGAATGCGACACACTCGGCCATTATTTAGTGACCGAAGCCCCCAAGGATGTCATGCTCGTGTTCAGAGGTGCCAAAGTGCATTCCATGCCGCTGTCGAAAAATGACCGCAAATCGCTTGAAATGAGCTACCGGTTCGCGCAGGCTACGGCCATGCACCGCAAACAGGCGCTCAAGATCGACTATCTGAACAAGCAACTGATGATAGCCCGCGACCAAGCTGCCCGCACAGCCCAGGATCCGGAATAACTTTACAGACCATGGCGGTCAAGCCATAAGAAGATATATTCAAAGAGAGGATTGCGGACCTCCTTACGAGAAAGTACAAGATCATGGAGACCTCCTCGGACAGTGACTTCCGTCACTTCCGGACCCAGCCTCCGGCCATATCTGGATATATCCTCGACATCAAGCACAGCGTCGGCCCGGGAGTACATGCTCTCCGGGTCGCCTTTTTTTACGGAGCGGTCGGAATGCATCAGAAGAATGGGCACACGTATGTCCGGATCGTCCTGGATGATGCCTTGCGCCACATCGATGGCACGGATCCATCCGGTGTCCACGTCGGGCGACTCCATGAGTTTCCATGAAGTATCGTAATGCCACTCGCCGCCATAGCCGGACAACAGACTTCTGGCATACATGTCGCCCCCGCCCTGCGGGATGGCGATGTCAGGGAACAGCCGGGCCACTCCCCTCACCACCGGAATCAAAAACTTTTCCTGAAACTTCGACTGGTTCCAATCGAGGAAAGGACTGTTAAGAATCAAAGCCTTTACAAGCGTGTCGGGATTGTCATTCATATAAAGCGACGTGGTAAGCCCACCGGTGGAATGCCCCATAAGGACCACTTCCTTATTGCCGTCGCGCCTCATCTGTGAAAGCGCTGAGTCAATGTCGGCAAAATACTCCTTCATATCCCTGACCTGGAACATCTTCTGTCCGGGCATAATCGACCTGCCGTATTTCCTTAGGTCGACAGCATAGAAGTTGTAGCACGAATCGACAAAGCGGTCGCCCATCTCCGACTGGAAAAAATAGTCGTTGAATCCGTGGACATACAGTACCCCTCGGTCGGATGCGCACCCGGAGAGCTTGCGCACTATGGTGCACCGCACCTTTCCGGCATAGTCGTCAGGCTGGTCGACATAGCGCATCTCGTAGCCGTCGGCAAGCACATCAGGCACCCACTGCGCCACTGCGGACACAAATCCCGAACAGACAAGCAGAATCCCTAAAATAAATTTCCTCATAATAATTTGATAGTATGTTAGAAAAGATGGCCAATCCCCATTATAACGAATAATCCCACGAAAATGTTAAAATTCCGTGGGATAAACTTTTTCCGTAAGAACTGTCACTATCATTTAAGCCATTTGAACATCTCCATATAGGACACTTTCTTACCGTAGCGCAGGATTCCGTTGCGGTATATGCGGGCGGCAAAGTATGTGAACATCACCGCACAGCCATAAAGGACTCCTATGCTGGTGAGCATCTGCCAAAGAGGCACGTCGTAAGGCAATCGGGTCATCATCACGATAGGCGAAGTGAACGGGATGATCGAACACCACACTCCGAGCTGTCCATTAGGATTCTCCATGCACGACTCCCCTATCAGCAACGCGAAGACGATGATCATCATCACCGGAGTGGTGAACTGCGCGGTGTCGGACTGCTGGTCGACAGCCGAGCCGAATCCGGCAAACAACGCCGCGTAGAGAAGATAACCGCCGATAAAGTATATCACGAACATGCCCAGAAGCTGAATCCAGTTGACAGACATGACCATCTGCAGAATCTTCACCATATCGGAATCGACCTTGGGCATCGCATCGACTCCCGCAGGCATTCCCGGAGCGACCACGGACGATGTGTCAGGCACCAGACCGCAAAGACTCAATATAACCATTCCGGCACCTAAAAGCACGGCCCAGATGGCTATCTGTGTAAGTCCTACCAACGCCACACCGACAATCTTGCCCATCATCAGTTCTATCGGACGACAAGAACTTACGATCACCTCGACGATACGGTTGGTCTTGTCCTCGACCACGGATGCCATGATCATGGCACCGAACATAAGGACAAATACATATATTATGAACGCCAGCACGATTCCGACCACTGAGGCGAGCATTGTGGACGACACTTCGTTGTCCCACGTCAGCGCATCCACATCGACCTCGATATGCGAGTCCTTGACCATCTGCTCAAACTCAGGTATGCCGTATGACTCAATCTTCTCCTGTGAAAGGCGTCCACCAAGCACGTCCTCTATTTGGGTCATCAACGACATCCTCAATGCGTCGTCGGAATAGACCGGCACCTTCTTAGTCACCGCCACGTCGGCCGGGATAGTGATAAGCGCATACGAATCGCCATAACGTTCGTGAAGCTCCTCGACCGGCTCTACCCTGTCAGTGGATATATATACGAAATGATAGTCCTCGGTATCTTCAAACGCCTGGGCAAATTTACCGGAACTATCGATTATAGTCACTGTCTCCGCTTCTTCGGAACTGTTGAACTGGGCCAACAATACCGGAACCACACCTATCAAGAGAACCAAAAACGGCACCAGGATGGTGGATATTATAAATGACTTTTTAGCAACGATGGCATAATACTCACGCTGCATTACAAGGAATAGACGGTTATTATTCATGTTCTTTAGTGACTGTTTCAATAAATATTTCATGCATAGAGGGCAGTATCTCCTCAAATCCGAGGATAGAGTAACGTTCATTGAGGAACGCTATGGTGTCGCGCATCGTCACACCGGGAGCGAGAGCCACGACAGCGTCACATCCGCCCGCCATGTTGAGAGAAAGGCTGTTGATGGTGTACAGAGCATCGTTAGGAGCGAGCACAGGTTCAGCGATCGTGATTCTGAACAGGTTCTTCTTAAAGCGCTGCCTGATGCTGTAGACATCGCCCTGTAGCACCGCATGCGATCTGTCGATAAGTGTGATCTCCTTGCATATCTCCTCGACCGAAGCCATGTTGTGGGTTGAGAAGAGTATGGTGGCGCCTTCACTGTTAAGTTCAAGAATCTCGCGCTTCAACTGCTCGACATTGACCGGATCGAATCCGGAAAAAGGTTCGTCGAAAATCAGCAATTTCGGACGATGGACCACAGTGGAGATAAACTGCACCTTCTGAGCCATGCCTTTAGACAGAGCCTCAATCTTCTTGTTGGTCCACTCGGAAAGTCCAAGTTTGTCAATCCATGCTCGCGCCGCACTTCTCGCATCGCGTTTCGACATTCCCTTCAGCCTACCGATAAACTCAATCTGGTCGATCACCTTCATCTTCTTATACAGGCCTCTCTCCTCAGGAAGATATCCCATGTGCATCACATCGGCGGGCGTGAGCGGACGGCCGTCCAGCAGCACCTCGCCCTCATCCTGATTGATTATCTGGTTCAGAATTCTTATGAGAGTGGTCTTACCGGCTCCGTTCGGGCCGAGAAGTCCGTATACTTCCCCCTCTCCGACATTTAACGACACATGGTCAAGAGCCGTATGCCGGTCGTAGCGCTTTACTACGTCTTTTACTTCAATCAAAGACATATAGATATACTGTGTTTAATGTTATTACTCGGATATAGACACACTCTTGACAAGCTTCAGCGATGCCCAATCGTCAAGGACCACCACAGAGTCGTAGACCAGACGGAATTCGGAGGCCTTAGCCACTATGTCGGCCGCATCACGTTCATAGAACCCGCTCAGCAGCATTACGCCTCCGGGATTCAACGCTTCGGAATATGCCTCGATATCGTTCAATATGATATTCTTATTTATGTTAGCGAGCAGATAGTCGGATTTTCCCATTCCTTTCAGTGCGGAAGCATCGCCAAGAACCACATCAATCTCACCGTGATGGTTCAATGCCACATTCTCAACGGCATTGACATGGGCGAATTCGTCAATTTCAATGGCTCTGACCGGAGAGGCCCCTCTCATTGCCGCAAGTATGGCGAGTATGCCGGTACCGGTACCCACGTCGACCAACGACCGCCCTTCCATAGGCAAGGACAGAAGCCATCGGAGCATCAAAGTAGTGGTCTGATGATGTCCGGTGCCGAAAGCCATCTTCGGGTCGATCACTATGTCATACGGAGCCTGAGGTATATCCGTGTGGAACGAACTGTGGATCACACACAGATCGTCCACTATTATCGGCTTAAAGTAGTTCTTTTCCCATTCGGCATTCCAGTCCTGCCCTTCGATCTCCTGCCAGCTTACCGACGCGTCGACCTCCTCGAAAGGGAACTGCACCATTACCTCCCGGATCACGGATTCGTCAAAGTCACCGGTTTTTACGTAAGCAGTCAGACCCTCCCGATCGGGCACGAAGCTTTCATAGCCGCGTTCACACAGCAATGCGGCGAAGACATCGGTCATCGTCTCGTCGCACGGGGTCAGATCGACCCTCACCTCCATATAGTTGTTCATAATTAGCTTATTAAGAGTGTATATAAATTCTTACAAAGTTACGAAATCCGACGAATTAATAAAAAAAGAATGCTGTGTCGACGAAACTTCTTTTCAGATCGCTATCACGACACAGCATCAATTCATTTATGGAGTGTTATCACTGCTTGTTGGCACGTTTGCGCTCAATCTCGTCAAGTATGATCTTGCGCAGACGGAGATGATGCGGCGTCACCTCCACATATTCGTCTTCCTTGATATATTCGAGGGCTTCTTCAAGGCTGAAGACCACCGGCGGTATGATTCTGGCCTTGTCGTCGGCACCTGATGCACGCATGTTGGTAAGCTTTTTAGACTTGGTGACGTTCACTACGATGTCATTATCCTTGGCATTCTCGCCCACCACCTGTCCGGCATAGACCTCTTCCTGAGGGAAGATGAAGAATCGGCCACGGTCCTGAAGTTTATCGATAGCATAGGCATAGGCCGTACCGGCTTCCATAGCAATGAGCGATCCGTTGGTGCGACGCTCTATGTCGCCCTTCCAAGGCTGGTACTCGAGGAAACGGTGGGCCATGATGGCTTCACCGGCCGATGCAGTCAGCACATTGTTGCGCAGACCGATGATGCCTCGCGAGGGGATGTTGAATTCGATGTGCAGACGATCGTTCTGAGTGGTCATCGACACCATCTCGCCTTTACGGCGCGTCACCATGTCGATAATTTTGCTCGAATATTCTTCAGGCACATTTATAGTGAGCAACTCTACAGGCTCGCACTTCACTCCGTCAATCTCCTTTATAATGACCTGAGGCTGTCCGACCTGCAGTTCGTAACCTTCTCGACGCATCGTCTCGATAAGCACAGACAGGTGAAGCACACCACGGCCGAACACAGTCCAGACATCTTCATGGACAGCTTTTGACACACGCAGGGCGAGGTTTTTGTCAAGTTCATGCGTCAGTCGGTCGCCGATATGGCGTGAGGTGACAAACTTTCCGTCGCGTCCGAAGAAAGGCGAGTCGTTAATGGTAAAAGTCATCGACATGGTAGGTTCGTCGATGGCGATGCGGGGCAGCGGTTCGGGATTCTCGACAGCGGCCACGGTGTCGCCGATTTCAAATCCGTCGATACCTACAAGCGCACAGATATCGCCCGAAGCGACTTCCTGCACTCTCTTACGTCCCATGCCCTCAAACGTGTGCAACTCCTTGATACGCTGCTTCACCACCGAACCGTCCTTCTTGCACAGAGCTATCTCCATGCCCTCGCGCAACGTTCCACGGTGTACCCTTCCTACGGCGATACGACCCACATAGTTGGAATAGTCAAGCGAGGTTATCAGCATCTGCGCATCACCTTCAAGGGTCTGCGGAGCCGGAATATGTTCGATTATTGCGTCAAGTGCAGGCAGAATATTGTCGGTAGGCTTGTTCCAATCGGTCGACATCCATCCCTGCTTGGCCGATCCATAGACAGTCGGGAAGTCGAGCTGGTCCTCTGTGGCATCCAAGTTGAACATGAGGTCAAACACCATCTCCTGCACCTCGTCGGGGCGGCAGTTGGGCTTATCGACCTTATTGATGACCACCACGGGTTTCAATCCCATCTGTATGGCCTTCTGAAGCACGAATCGGGTCTGAGGCATAGGGCCTTCGAAAGCGTCAACCAGCAACAGACATCCGTCGGCCATGTTGAGCACACGCTCAACCTCGCCGCCGAAGTCGGCGTGTCCCGGAGTGTCTATAATGTTGATTTTATAGCCTTTATAGTTTATCGAAACATTTTTAGAAAGGATCGTTATGCCACGTTCACGCTCCAAATCATTATTGTCAAGAATTAATTCACCGGTGCTCTGATTTTCGCGGAACAGATTTCCGGCGAGGAGCATTTTATCGACCAAAGTAGTCTTGCCATGGTCGACGTGAGCGATAATGGCGATGTTTCTAATGTTCTGCATATACTTATTTTCCTATTTCGGCTACAAAATTACTATGTTATTAAACATATTCCAAGCCTCACTGCGAAAAAATTCACGGTGAGGCTTGGAATATGGGTCTGTGAAGTCTGCTAAAAAGACTGTCAATTAAGGAATGGCATTGTACAGCTCCTGGATGGCTCCGCGAAGCTCTTCGCTCTCAGTCAGAGAGTATGCCTTTCTTAAATCGGCATTGGCCGACGAATATTGCTCCATCGCGGCCGAACAGAGCGCACGGAAATAATATACCATGGCACTCTCTTTAAACTCGTCGTATTTCAGGATATAGTCCAGATCCTTGCGAGCATCGCCGTAGTTCTCCTGACCGATATATATCTTGGCACGCAGGAAGAATATCTCCGGCTGGCTTTTATCAAGATTAAGAGCCTGTGTGATGTCCTGAAGGGCTTTCTTATACTCTTTCTGATCGTGGTAGAGCAGACAGCGGTTCTTATAGGCCGTGGCGCTGTTGGGGTGCGACTTTATGGCTTCGGAGAAATATGTCATGGCTTCAGCATTATTGTCCTTGACATATTCTATTATACCGAGAGCGTTCAAAGCATCCTCGTCCTCCGAATCAGCCTCAAGTATCTCGTTGAATATGGCCGAAGCATTGTCCAGCTCGCCCTCATGCATCCATGCATAGCCATAATTCTTCTGGTAGCTGTCCATGTCGAAGTTGAGCTTCTTGCGGCTTTGGGCTATATTGATCTCCTCGAAACGCCATCCGCGTCCATCGCCGTTGACCAGATCGATGCCTTTAAGCTTCTTGTGGTTCTTTATTGCGGGGAAATACATCTTGAACTTTACGGTCGAAGCCAATGGAACCGATGTGCTGTTGGAACGGCTGTCGCCCAATGTGCTCGATGTCACGTAATACTTCTTGTTGCGCACACGGTCGCGGATATAGAATCCGTCATTTTTCTTGTCTACCTCGCACCATAGCGGGCTGTCGGCATTAAGCATGTCAAGATTCGTGTAGGAAAAGTATCCTATAGTGGCATCTTTTCTGAATTCAAGAGCATTCAGGCGGACATTGGGATTATTGACAGCGGGAGCGTTTATAATTACAAAACCGTCCTGCTGGTTGAACTTCTTATTTGATTTTGCAAAGTCGTTCTTCTTTATTCCGTCGAGCGTCTCCTTGTCAAGACGGACACCGAAATTAAGATTTTGTCCGGTCTTGCTTACGAAAGTGGCCACGGCAAGAACCTCGCCTTTATCATTGAGTATGGCACTGCCGCTGCTTCCGGGAGAAATCGGAGCCGTCACCTGCAGGATCGGGCCGTGGGAATCTTCACGCAGAGCCGAGACGCTTCCTTCGGAAAAAGTCTGTTCCAGTCCGAGAGGCGCACTGATATTGTAGACCTTGTCGCCCTGCACAGGCTGTTCGGCGGCAAAAGTCAGATACTTGAACTTGCGCTGACCCGGATTCTTAAGCCTGAACTTGACAATATCCTTCTTCTTGTCGGAAGCGAGCACTGTCTCTATCTCATATTCGACACTGTCCGAAGTATTGACCATGGCCTTTGTGGCATTGTCCAGGACATGGAAATTGGTGACACCGGTGCCATTCTCATCGATGAAGAATCCTGAACCGCTTCCAGAGGGAGCGCCATACTCGTCATAAGTATAGATAGTCACTGTGGCCTCCTTCGTGTCACTTACAATGTCCTGCACACTACGCTGACATCCGGCCGTAATCAGGGCAAGCGTACAGATAAAAATGCAAACGAGCTGTTTCATGCGTAAATTAAGAGTTAAACTGTAGAGTTTTTGTTTGTAATAATTGCTATTCGGCAAATATAGCCATTTATTTGCAAATATTAGCAAAATTTCACTCATTTTTTATCAGCGATATTTTTCCGCCTCCCGACTCAGTCAAGTGGCTGAGGGAGAGGCTGAGGCAGATTCTGATCAGCCGACTTTATACCGTCGCGCTCAAGGAGTGCATCGATCGTCGGTTCCTGGCCACGGAATCTCTTATAAAGTTCCATCGGATGTTCAGTGCCGCCACGTTCGAGCACGTTCTTTCGGAACGAATCGGCAGTGGCCTTGTCGAAAAGTCCGTTCTTCAAAAACATCGAGAAAGCATCGGCATCAAGCACCTCGGCCCATTTGTAGCTATAATAGCCGGCGGCATAACCGCCAGAGAATATATGGCTGAAAGTAGGACACACCATTGTGCCTTCGACATCGGGGAACATCGACACGGCCTCCATGGCCTTGCGCTCAAAAGCCACAGGGTCGGCCACCTTGTCGGTGGTCGAGTGCCAGGCCATGTCCACCAGGCCGAATCCCAACTGCCTCAGACACGCATAGCCGGCACCGTATTGGGAAGTATTGACGATCTTGTCCACAAGATGAGCGGGAATAGCCTCGCCGGTCTGATAGTGACGGGCGAAACCGTCGAGAAACTCCTGCTGGGTAAGATAGTTCTCATTGAACTGAGAGGGAAGTTCCACGAAATCGCGATATACGTTGGTACCCGACAAAGACATATACTTCGTGGAGGCGAGCAGGCCGTGCAGACCATGTCCGAACTCGTGAAGGAACGTCTCCACCTCGTACGGGGTAAGCAACGAAGGCTTGGAGCCGGTCGGCTTTGTGAAATTCATAACAATGGTCACATGCGGAGCCACCTTGGATCCCGACTCGTCGATATACTCCTCACGGAAATTGGTCATCCATGCCCCCGGACGCTTTGAAGCACGCGGAAAGAAGTCCGTGTAGATTATACCTATAAACTTTCCGTCGGCCTCCTTGACCTCGTAGGCCTTTACGTCGGGGTGATACACCTCTATTGACGGATTATGTTCAAAGCGAAGTCCATATAGTCGGGTAGCCAGACCGAACACGCCGTCAATGACATTGTTCAGCTCGAAATACGGACGCAACTCCTCCTCGTCATATTCATATTTAGCCTCTTTGAGCTTATTCGAATAATAGCTGTAGTCCCATGCATTCAGCTTCACCGGATGTCCTTCAAGCTTAGAGGCATAGGCCTCAATCTCCTCAAACTCCTTTCGTTGAGCCGGCCGGTAGGCCTCAGTCAGCTGATCGAGCAGGCTATTGACATTGGCCGGGGTCTCCGCCATAGTCTTTTCCAATGCATACTCCGCATAGGTGGCCTTGCCGAAAAGATTGGCTATCTGACGCCTGGTGTCGGCAATGTCGGCCATTAGCCCGACATTTGAATATTCTCCGCCGGTGTTACGGCTGTTGTACATACGATAGAACTTTTCCCTGAGATCAGACCTTGAACTGTATTTCATAAAGGCCATGTAGGTGGGCTGTGCAAGAGTGAACAGATACTCCCCTTCACGGCCTTTCTCCTTCGCGGCCTGGGCGGCGGCCTCCACAGAACTTTCGGGCAGTCCGGCCAGATCGTCGGAGCCAAGCCAGATCTCGTATGTGTTCATCTCCTTAAGCACATTCTGTCCGAAACGGGTGGTCATGTCCGAGAGGCTGGCGGAAAGCTCCCTGTACTTGTCGCGGCGTTCACCTTTCAGATCGGCACCGCTACGGGCGAACGAATCGTAGGTGCGCTGAAGTAGCATGGCATCCTCGGCATCCAAACTGAGCGACTTTCGGGAATCATACACCGTCTTTATCCTGCGCCACAAGCCCTCGTTAAGGGATATGCCCGTGCTGTGCCGCGACAATTTCGGCGACACCCGAAGCGAAATCTCCATAAGATCGTCGTCGCTATCGGCGGACAACAATGGATAGAATGTGCTCAGCACTCGGTTAAGATCCTGCCCGGTACGTTCAAGAGCTACTATAGTGTTCTCGAATGTAGGGGCTTCCGGATTGCTGACAATAGCATCAATCTCACGGTTCTGGATCTGCATACCCCGGTCAATGGCTTCCTCATAGTGGGAATGGCACACTTGACTGAAAGGTATCGTACCATAAATAGTCGAGTATTCGGTTAAAAACGGATTCTTCTCCACGGAAGATGGTGCGGTCTGTGCCTGTGTCATAATTGCAGATAATGTCAGAAATGCCAATAATGCTTTTCTCATCTTAATTTTCAAATAAAAAAATGCGGTTATTAATCTGCAAATATACAGACTAATAATCGCAAATATATCTTTAATACAAATTTTAACGCAGACCGTCCGCGCAGAAATCAGCGCCGGAAAAGCCGATAGACCCTCTGGACCTGTTTAAACACCTGAAATGCCAGAACGCCATAGTCGATGTAAGAGAATCCGCTGAACATCTTTCTCGCCATCGACGAACTCATAAGGCCCTGAGTGGTATTGCCCACGAGCTGCGATGTCTGTGAGAGGAGCCTCTCCTTCTCAATCTCCATCTTGACATGGTTTATGGCCCGTCGATACCTGATATCCTCAAGAGTCAGACCTTTCCACTGACGGGAGTCCTCGCAAATGCTTGCAGGGGGTAATTTATTAGATGCCATAGTCAGTCTTTTTTATTAGTTGCACCAACGGGTTCGTCAAGGAACAGCCTCGACAGGAAACGCGCTATCGGATCGACAAAAAGCTGCTTGTTGAACAGCACGGCCACGACCCCCAGCACTATATAGACACCACCCATTATTATGAACGACCACATTATGGGCAATACCTCGCCAAGGAGGAACACCAGCCCCATGGATATGAAGAAAAACGCTATCAGCGCGAGCATGGAGAGCACACCCACCAACGCACCTTTCGACATGAGGATGGTCATCTTCTCGGTGGAGAGCAACCGAATGTTCTCAGCATATAATTTCAGGAATTCAACTGCACTTTTCCAAGATGCTTTCAACTCCTCATTGTTTTGGTTAGTCATTCTCTTTTAAATAAACAGTGTAAAACGCAATAACGGCTATGCCTCGGTAACCGCCACATGTGCAGGCATCCGACAGCCTGCACATGTGGGGAAATATGTTCTGTAGCGACGACGGCGCAGACTAATCGTCAAGCTCTTTGGTAAGCTTCTCCACGAGCGCGTCAACGTCGGTCTCGCTGCACATGATTCCTTTCTCGCGCAGGATATTGCAGATGCGGGCACGCAGATCCTCTCCTTTTTCAGGAGCGAACAGCAAAGCGGCTCCGGCACCGACAATGGCCCCGCCAAGGAATGCGGATATCAATCCAAGTGAATTATTCATAACAGTAGCGGGATTTAATTAACTACTTCTTTATCTCTTCGACAATCTCGTCAACAAGTTCGTCCATCTTGTCTTTTCTCAACGATATGCCCTTTTCGCGAAGGAACTCACGGATATTGCTACGAGTATCCTCTCCCTTTTCAGGAGCGAGAAGGAGTCCGACTGCGGCTCCGGCTATTGCGCCGCTGATAACGGCGAGTACGATGTGTAATGGTTTCATGTGAGTAATCTAATTGTTAAATTGTTAAAACACTATGCCACTAAAACGTTTCAGCAACGAAAAAGTTCTTGCGGCATAATGTAATTTATATATCAGCCGATGGTGGAGTCTATGCCTTACGCGCTTCCGCTACGTAGCCGAGAGCCTCGCGGCACTTTTCCGTCACGTATGCCCAGTCGCCGGCAACCACCTTGTCTTTCGGGAACAGCTTAGAGCCCATACCCACGCAATACACACCGGCCTTGATCCATGCCGACAGATTGTCCATGGTCGGCTCCACACCTCCGGTGACCATCAGCTTCGACCAAGGCATCGGAGCGAGCAATCCCTTGACGAACTTCGGGCCGAGTACATCGCCTGGGAACACCTTGCATAAGTCGCAACCGGCCTCCTGGGCAAACCCGACTTCGGATATGCTCCCGCATCCGGGCGTGTACGGCACCAAACGACGATTGCACACCTTGGCCACTTCGGGATTAAACAACGGTCCGACCACAAAGGCGGCACCAAGCTGCAGATACAGCGCGGCCGTGGCCGGATCGACAATCGAACCGACACCTACGGCCATGTCGGGACACTCCTTGGCGGCAAACTTCACCACTTCGGAGAAAACTTCATGTGCGAAATCGCCACGGTTAGTGAACTCGAACGCACGGACACCGCCGTCGTAGCAAGCCTTAACGACATTTTTAGCCACTTCGGCATCTTTATGATAGAATACGGGCACCATACCTGTGGTCCCGATTTTGGCCAAAACGGCCTGCTTGTCAAATCTGCTCATATCTCTTACGTATGTCAATAAGTCAGGTCAATTAACGCTGTACTCGTCCGTTGGCGTTGCCTCCGGCCAGAGCCTTCACCTCGTCCGCGCTCACCATGTTGAAGTCGCCGGGTATCGTATGCTTCAAAGCCGAAGCGGCAACAGCGAATTCAAGAGCCTCCTCCTGCGTGGGCATAGTGAGAAGTCCATGGATCACACCTCCGGAGAACGAATCGCCTCCGCCTACGCGGTCGATGATAGGATTGATGTCGTAGCGCTTTGACAGATAGAAGTCTTTGCCATTGTAGATCATGCCCTTCCAACCGTTGTGGGTGGCAGAGAATGATTCACGGAGAGTCGATATCACATATTTGAATCCGAACTCCTTCATCATAGCCTCGAATATGCCCTTGTAACCTTCGGCGTCAGTAGCACCGGCCTCGACATCTGCATCGGGCTTGAAGCCGAGGCACAGTTCAGCATCCTCTTCATTGCCGATACATACGTCGACATATTTCATAAGCGGGCGCATTATCGACTGTGCTTTCTCCTTAGTCCAAAGTTTCTTGCGGAAATTGAGGTCGACAGACACAGTGACCCCATGGCGCTTGGCCGCCTCACATGCAAGACGTGTCAGTTCGGCCGCCTTGTCGGATATGGCGGGTGTGATACCGCTCCAGTGGAACCAGTCGGCGCCATCCATTATAGCGTCAAAATCGAAGTCGGATGGGTCAGCCTCGGCTATCGACGAGTGGGCACGGTCATATATCACCTTGCTCGGACGCATCGATGCTCCGGTCTCAAGATAGTAGATGCCCACGCGGTCGCCACCTCTGGCTATGTGGTCGGTATGCACGCCGTAACGACGCAGAGCATTTACGGCGGCCTGTCCTATCTCATGCTTCGGAAGCTTGCTGACAAAGTACGCTTCATGTCCGTAGTTTGCACAGCTGACAGCCACATTGGCCTCGCCGCCGCCATAGCAGGCGTCAAAGTTGTCCACTTGAACGAATCTTGAAAATCCGGGGGTAGAAAGACGGAGCATGATCTCCCCCATGGTTATTATCTTTCCCATAATCAATCTTAAATTTATTAACTAATGCAAATTTAGCCATAAATACGTCCTGGCACAACAATTCTTCCTAAAAACTTTTGGAGCCGTGTCCCGGCACGGCTCCAAAATAGCGTTCGATCAATTAAAGTGGGGATGCTGCGGATGGTAGCGCCACCATCGGTAGTCGCGTCCCATACGCTTTACCGTGCCGTGCCAATAACCATCGTCGGAACCGGTCAGAACTTCCCTGCCGTCGGCAATAGGCGTCACAGCCCAAATGTTCTGACGCAGCTCGTCGTCGAGCTGTCCGGCATCCCAGCCACTGTAGCCCAGATAGAACCTGACGTTGCCCTCCACCGGATAACCTGAATTCACGTAATCTATCAGACAGTCGAAATCACCTCCGATAAACAACCCCGTGCCGCGAATAGGCTTGGATCCGGGGATTATGTCGCCGAGCGTGTGTATGAAGTACAGCCTGTCGCGCGACATCGGGCCTCCGCAATATACCGGAATAGGCTCATCTCTCGATACAGAGCTGACCAAATCGGCCAAATTATATGAAGTGGACTTATTCATCACGAGACCCATCGACACCTCCCCGTCCTCGTAGTCGATGAGGCATATAACAGCATGATTAAAATAGCTCTCTTTCAAGAACGGTTCAGCCACAAGAAGCGAGCCGGGCGATGGTTTTTCATTCGGCAGATCGATATTAAACAAGTCTGAGTTAAACAATTTCATAAGCACATCGATATTTAGAGGATGTAAATATACACAAAACAGTTCGATAATGCAAATAAATTCAGGAATCCGACACACGACTGCCGCAGAGAGCCGGAAGTTGGATATGTCGCTTTTATTGAGTAACTTTGCACCGCGATTCGAGATTCGCGAATTTAAAATAGTCATTTAACAAAGAATTATATAGATTCATGGCACTTCAATGCGGCATAGTGGGACTGCCCAACGTAGGCAAATCCACACTGTTCAACTGTTTATCAAACGCTAAGGCTCAATCAGCCAACTTTCCATTCTGCACTATCGAACCAAATGTAGGCGTCATAACCGTCCCCGACGACCGCCTCACGAAACTGGTGGAAATGTGCCAGCCCAAGAGCGTGGTTCCCGCTACGGTAGAGATCGTGGACATAGCCGGACTGGTGAAGGGCGCGAGCAAAGGCGAGGGGCTCGGAAATAAATTTCTGGCCAATATCCGCGAGACGGACGCCATAATCCACGTGTTGAGATGCTTTGACGACGACAACATCACGCACGTCGACGGATCGGTAGACCCTGTCCGCGATAAAGAGATTATCGACTTTGAACTGCAGCTGAAGGATCTGGAGACTGTGGAATCACGCATGGCAAAAACCCAGAAACAAGCGCAGACCGGAGGCGACAAAGCCGCAAAGATGCAGTATGAAGTGCTGAGCCGCTATAAAGAAGCTCTCGATCAGGGCAAACCGGCCCGTGCGGTGACATTCGACAGCGTTGACGAACAGCGCTTCGCCCATGACTTGTTTCTGCTCACCAACAAGCCCGTGCTCTATGTGTGCAACGTAGACGACTCATCGGCCGTCAACGGAAATGCATACGTAGAAGCAGTAAGGGAAGCCGTAAAGGATGAAAACGCTCAGATATTAATCGTGGCCGCGCAGACTGAAGCCGACATAGCCGAGCTGGACACCTGGGAAGAGCGCCAGGAGTTTCTGAACGAGATCGGACTCAAAGAGTCGGGAGTCAGCCGTCTGATCCGCTCAGCCTATGCCCTGCTGAATCTGCAGACATACTTCACGGCCGGTCCGGACGAAGTCAGAGCCTGGACATTCATGCGTGGATCAAAAGCGCCGCAGTGTGCCGGCATCATACATACGGATTTTGAAAAGGGATTCATACGCGCCGAAGTGATCAAATATGACGACTACGTGGCACTCGGCGGCGAGACCGGAGTCAAAGAGGCAGGAAAGCTCGGCATCGAAGGCAAGGAATATGTGGTCCAGGACGGCGACATAATGCACTTCCGCTTCAATGTCTGAACCGGGATATACACATATATAATATATAATGCCATAGTCAGCGGACTGTATGAGCCTCACATGCCATGCAGTCCGCTTACCGTAGGCGGGTGTCCGCAAAATTGCGGGAAGTTTTTTTAACATGTGTGAAAACTTTTTGCCGGGCATCTACGTTTTTAATTCAGAAAGTTTTCAATTATCTATTTATGAGTGGGAAAATTCGATTGTTAATTGCGGTATTGATCTCTTATCCCTTGTGCGGAATGTCTGCCCAGGGGATAAGAGACATTGTTGATCGTCTGCAGAGTATA
Organism: uncultured Porphyromonadaceae bacterium; assembly: GCA_947567425.1. GTDB lineage: Bacteria > Bacteroidota > Bacteroidia > Bacteroidales > Muribaculaceae > Muribaculum. The sequence continues at coordinate 30,839 of CANOLV010000011.1, forward strand.
GAGTGCTACCGCGCCACGGTCGACTATCAGGTCCTGATGTCGCTGCAGGACGATGTCAGATATTCAGTGGACCTAATGTCAAAATCAGTACCCGGCGACACGCTGATACCATGTGAGTATGTGATCGACTGGAAAGTAAACAGCGACGAGAGCAATGCCAAGGGATTTTCGGCATATTTCAAAGGCAATGCTTACGCCTTCAGGGGCGAACGCCTGGTAGAATACCACCACGAACGCGAACCTCAGCAATTCATGAACCGTGGCATAGGAGCGGCATCGATTCCCGGCGTCCACCGTCAGGCCCTGTTCATAAATCTATTGCCCCAGCTAATAGCAGAGGATCTTGAAGAGATTATGACATCGCCGGACTACGTCTACAAATTTCATCCCGACACGGTGGTGGACGGACACAGATCGAAAGCGGTCGAAGCCGTGATGACCATGGGTGGCGAGGTCTACCGAGAGGTACTATACGCATTTGACTACGACTCTGCGATGCCCCTCTTCTCTGAATTTGAGAACAATCCGGGGGCCCTGGCCGAACAGACCATCACCAGCCGATATACGTATCCTCAGGAAAAGGCATCATGCACCGACATAAGCGAGGAAAACCTGCGCGAAATGTATCCTGAAATATTCGACAAATTCAGAGAGAGCAACTACGCCATCGAGAATCTGCCCGGACAGCGCATGCCGTCGTTCGCACTTCCCACGACTACGGGCGAACGCTATGTACATCATGCCGGCGACGGATTCCGGACGGCAACATTGATAGTGCTGATCGACCCGAAGTCTACATTTGCGTCCAAAACCGTAGAATCAGTGCGTCAGGGGGTTTCGGCCCTACCCTACAACGCCGACATAATCTGGGCATTCATAAGCAACAACACGGACGAGATCGAATCAGTGGTGGAGCGTCCGGATGTAGGCGAACATCTGCTTCAGAGCGCAAAGTCGCTTGCCCGCGACTGCGGCGCGGCATCTTTCCCGGTAATTATCTTCTCAGAAAAGGACGGAACGGTCAAAGATGTCATCGTCGGATTCAACAATGACATGTCAGATATTGTTATAGAGAAAGCATTAAGGCTCAACATGCAATGAGCATAGATAAATAACAATAGTTTAAACAAAAGACATATTATATGGAAACAGTTTATTTCAATGGCGTAGAATGCCATACTTACGGAAACCTGCCCAAAGTCGGAGAAAAAGCTCCGGAGTTCGCACTGACCGGCATCGGTCTTAAAGAAGTGACAGAAAAGGATTTTCCAGGCAAAAAAATCGTACTCAATATATTTCCGAGCCTCGACACGCCTGTCTGCGCCACAAGCGTGCGCAAGTTCAATGTCGACGCAGCCGAAAAGAAAGGGGCCACAGTGATATGCGTGTCCATGGACCTGCCGTTTGCCATGCAGAGATTCTGCACCGCAAACGAAATCAACAATGTGGTGCCGGCATCGGCGTTCCGCTCACCCAAATTCCTGGAAGACTACGGTGTGCAGCTGGTCGACGGCCCGCTTAAAGGCCTTTTGGCCCGTGCGGTGATTATCCTTGACGAAGACAGGAAAGTCATATACCGCGAACTTGTGGAAGAAATCACAAAAGAACCCGACTACAAGGAGGCATTAAAGATGCTCTGATAGAAACAGAAAACGATTAAACAGATATGACGCATCAGGCAGACCGACCACAAACTCTGCCGGATGCGTCTTGCTTATATATGCCCAATGCAGACCAAATAATTCCAAAGAGGCAAAAGTCAAATACTTTCAATTTTCATCCCGCATAACCAACTATGCAACAATATTTTATATTTAAGATTTTTTAATATTGACCGCAATTAAATATTATTCACACAACTTGTTAATTACGGACATAAACCTTATATTTGTGTAAATCATGAAAACATAGTTATGAACGACAAACGTCTACTGCTTGGCGACGAGGCAATAGCTTTAGGAGCTATCAATGCCGGCCTTTCCGGGGTATACGCATACCCCGGCACCCCTTCTACCGAAATTACCGAATTTATCCAGAACGACCCTCTTGCGAAAGCGAGGTCCATCCACTCGAAATGGTCGACCAACGAGAAGACCGCCATGGAGGAGGCCTTAGGGATGTCGTATATGGGAAAACGTTCGCTCGTATGCATGAAACATGTGGGAATGAATGTGGCCGCGGATGCCTTTGTCAACTCTGCCATGACAGGCACCAACGGTGGACTCATAGTGGTAGCGGCCGACGACCCTTCAATGCATTCGTCGCAAAATGAACAGGACTCCCGGTTCTACGGCAAGTTTGCCATGATACCGATATTGGAACCGTCGTCGCAGCAGGAAGCCTACGACATGATGTCGTACGGCTTTGACTACTCCGAGCGCCACAGAACACCGGTGCTGATGAGGATGGTGACGCGCATGGCCCACTCCAGAGCTGTAGTCGTGGCCGAAGAACCGAGGGAACAGAACCCCATGTCGTTCCCGGCAAACCCAAACGACTGGGTACTTATGCCGGCAGTGGCCCGTCGTCGCAACCAGGAGCTTATAAAGCTGAACGAACAGTTTCTGTCCGATGCCGAGACATCGCCTTTCAACAAGCTTACATCCGGCAAGGACCGTTCTATGGGCATAATAGCCTGCGGAATAGCCTACAACTACCTGATGGAACTTTATCCTGACGGATGTCCATACTCCGTGATAAAGCTGTCGCAATATCCTATCCCGACAGGATTGGTCAAAGAACTGGCTTCGGCATCCGACCGCATACTTGTGCTCGAAGACGGACAGCCCTTCGTGGAAGAGGCCGTAAGGGGAATCCTTCCCACCCCGGTCCCCGTCATAGGACGTCTGTCAGGCGACCTGCCACGGACAGGCGAGCTGACACCCGACAATATACGTCCGGCCCTCAACCTGGCACCGATAGAGACATTCGACCCCTGCCCGCTCGTAGTGCCGCGTCCGCCCGCCCTATGCCAAGGGTGCGGCCACCGCGACATGTATGCGGCGCTCAACGAGGTATTGGCCGAGTATGAGCATCCGCGTGTGTTCAGCGACATCGGCTGCTACACATTGGGCTTCCTGCCTCCATACCGCGCCATCCACTCAGTGGTCGACATGGGCGCATCGATCACAATGGCCAAAGGAGCCTCCGATGCCGGCCAACATCCGTCAGTGGCAGTGATAGGCGACTCCACATTCACGCATTCCGGAATGACCGGACTGCTGGACGCAGTAAACGAAAACTCAAACATCACCGTGGTGATTTCCGACAATCTGACCACCGGAATGACCGGAGGACAAGATTCAGCCGGCACAGGCCGCTTCGAGAGCATCTGCAAAGGTCTCGGAGTGGCGGAGGAACATGTCAGAGTGGTCGTTCCTCTACCAAAGAACATGGAAGAGATGAAGGATATAATCCGCCAAGAAATCAATCATAACGGCGTAAGTGTGATCATACCCCGACGCGAGTGCATCCAGACTGCCCGCCGACACGCTAAAAAACAATAACGACAATGCAGACCGACATAATACTCTCAGGCGTAGGAGGACAAGGAATCCTCTCGATAGCCACCATCATAGGCGCGACGGCGATAACCGAAGGCCTTTACATCAAGCAAGCCGAAGTACATGGAATGAGCCAGCGAGGCGGCGATGTACAGTCAAATCTGCGTATCAGCTCTAACCCGATCAACTCGGACCTAATACCGACAGGTTGCGCCGACATCATAATCTCGCTCGAGCCAATGGAAGCCCTGCGCTATCTGCCATACCTGAAGCGTGACGGATGGGTGATCACGAGCACGTCGCCGTTTGTCAACATACCGAACTATCCGGAACCGGACAAACTTAAGGAGGCTCTCGAAGCACTGCCCCGACACGTGGCGATAGATGTCGACACGCTCGCCAAAGAAGCGGCCTCGCCAAGAGCCGCCAACATCGTGCTTCTCGGCGCGGCCTCGCCATTCCTCGGTCTGCCCGAGGCACAGATAGAGAATGCCATCCGCAATATTTTCGCACGAAAAGGCGAGCAGGTGGTGGAGATGAACATAAAGGCATTCCGCGCAGGTCTTGAATATGCAAAAGGACACGCCCGGACTAAACCTGCCTGATTATACATAACCGACAAACCCTCACAGCTATGGGAATACCATTTGAGAAAACACTGATAGACCGCACGGCCGCGGAGATGCACATACCGTGCATAGGAAAAGCCACCATACGGCAGACCGGAGCGCTTGCCCGCCAGATAGAAGCATTGACCGGCGAATCGTTCATACATCTTGAGATGGGATCTCCGGGACTTCCCGCGGCTCCTGTCGGCATAAAAGCACAGTCCGACGCCATCAATGCCGGAATACCAAACATCTACCCCAACATATCCGGCATACCCGAGCTCAAACATGAGGCATCGCGCTTCATAAAGGCCTTTCTCGGTATCGACCTGGCTGCGGACGGATGCGTGGCCTCGGTAGGGTCCATGATGGGCACTTTCGCCACATTCATTCTGACCACACACCTGACTCCGGGAAAAGACACCATATTGTTTCTGAACCCAGGGTTTTCAGTACAGCCGTTGCAGGCCAAGATTCTGGGCTACGGGCGCGAGATGTTTGACGTCTATGACTACCGGGGCGAAAAGCTGCGCGACGAACTCGAACCACGCCTGGCAAAGGGAAACATCGCGGCAATCGTATATTCCAACCCCAACAATCCGTCGTGGATCTGCTTTACCGAAGAGGAGCTGAAGATCATCGGCGAACTGGCCACCACACATGACTGCATCGTGGTGGAAGACCTGGCATATCTTGGGATGGATTTCCGCAAGGACCTGTCACATCCGTTTGAGCCTCCCTACCAACCCACTGTGGCACGCTATACCGACAACTACATGTTGATGCTGTCGGCATCAAAGATATTCAGCTATGCCGGCGAACGCATAGCCACAGTGGCCATCTCCGACGCACTTTACAGCCGCAGCTACCCTCGGCTCAAGGAGGAATTCGGCATGGACACACTCGGCGCGGCATTCATATTCACCGTAGTTTACGCTCTGTCGTCGGGAGCGAGCCATTCGGCCCAGTTCGCACTGGCCGCCATGTACAAAGCGGCGTGCGATGGAACGCTCGACTTTGTCGGTGCATCCAAAGAATATGGCCGACGTACCGCCATAATGAAAGAGATGTTCAAGAGACACAGCTTCCACATAGTCTACGACAAAGACCTCGACGAAGAGATCAGCGACGGATTCTTCTTCACCGTCGGACGAAAGGGATTCTCCGGAGACGACCTCATAGCCGAGCTCGTCAGATTCGGCATATCGGCCATATCGCTCGGCAGCACCGGCAGCAACCAGGAGGGAATCCGAGTATGCTCCTCGCCCATGACCGAAGAGCTGTTCCCCATACTCGACAGCCGCCTTGATGCATTCAACAAGGCACATCCTATCCACAGGACCCGGCACGAATTAGAGTGCGCAGAAGTATAGATAGAAAGTGTAGGTCCCGCAAGTCCACCAAACATTAAACGACTCCAGATGACACCCAGATACACCACTGCCGAAGAGGCCGTAAAACTCATAAACTCCTTCGACCACGTATATATCCAAGGCAGCACATCCATACCGGAGGTGCTCATCGACGCACTAACGGCACGTGCTTCCGAGCTTCAAGGCGTAGAACTATATTCTGCATTCGCGATAGGCCGACGCGACGCGCCATACGCCGAACCTTCCATGCGTGACTCCTTCATACCCAAAAGCATCTTCATAGCCAACTGCATAAGAAAGGCCGTCAACAGGGGCGACGCACAAATCATACCGGTGCTTCTCGGACAAGCTCCCTCGCTATTCCGCGAAGGATACATCACACTTGACGCATCGCTTCTGAATGTGTCTCCGCCAAACAGCGAGGGCTTCTGCAGCTACGGCATATCTGCCGACATGGCGGTGTCGGCCGTGGAATGCTCTAAAATAAAAATCGCACAGATCAACAAGCAGATGCCGTTCTCCTACGGCGACGCACTGATACACATCTCCCAGCTTGACGCATGCGTGGAAGTCGACGAACCGTTGGTAGAAGTTCCGTCCAGCATACCCACGCCGGAAGAGACGAGCATCGGCCGACATATAGCCGAGCTGATTCCCGACGGCGCCACGCTGCAGATAGGCGTGGGAGGCATACCGAATGCCGTTCTTGATGCCCTCAAAGGCCATCGCGACCTGGGACTCCACACCGAGGCTCTGACCAACGGTGTGCTCCCACTCATAAAGAGCGGTGTGATCAACAACACACGGAAACGCATAATGCCCGGCAAGACAACGGCGTCGCTAATACTCGGATCGCGCGATCTCTATGACTATCTCGACTACAATGAGGACTTCATAATAAAAGATGTGGCATGGACCAACGACCCCTACATCATACGCCAGAACCCCAAAGTGATGGCAATAAACTCAGCCATAGAAGTAGATCTGACAGGACAAATATGCGCCGACTCAATCGGCCCGAGAATGTTCTCAGGCGTCGGCGGACAGCATGACTTCATGTACGGAGGTTCGCTGTCGGAGGGCGGCCGGACATTCATAGCCATGACATCGACCTCTTCTAAAGGTCATTCCAAGATCAAACCGATGCTGACCGAAGGCGCGGGAGTGGTCACTACCCGGTCGCAAGCACAGTATATCGTCACGGAATACGGCGCGGCGCAGCTCAAAGGCAAAGATCTGGCACAGCGGGCACGCGCACTGATCGACATAGCACATCCGTCAGTCAGGGAAGAACTCGAAGAAGCGGCCTGCAAACGTTTCGGCTACCGCTTCGTCCATACCCGCTGACACACTGCACAGCCTGTCCGGAGTCTGTGCAGTGTTAATATTACTTATAATCCACCGTCAAACCCTCAGTTTGTATATAAAATCCACCTTATTCACAAGTTTGGCACTTCCATTTGGGAAATTTTTTGTAACTTTGCATTTACAAAATGCTTAACTTAATGGACATTAACAAGGTACTTTACATTTCGCAAGAAATAACGCCCTATCTTCCGGAAAATCCCATGTCGGCCTTAGGTCAGGAACTGCCCCAGGGCATACAGGAGCTTGGATATGAAGTAAGGACATTCATGCCCAAATATGGATGCATCAAAGAGCGCCGCAACCAGCTTCACGAAGTAATCCGTCTATCCGGTCTGAATATTGTAATCGACGATTCCGACCATCCCCTCATCATAAAGGTAGCCACGCTGCAACCGACAAGAATGCAGGTCTACTTTATCGACAACGAGGACTATTTCCTCCGTGGTCAGTCGGCCAAGGATCTTGAGATCAACCTAATGCCCGAGGACAATGACGAGCGTATCATGTTCTACGTGCGCGGTGTAGTGGAGACCGTAAAAAAACTGCGCTGGGATCCGACTCTGATCCATTGTTCTGGCTGGGTGACAGCTTTGGCTCCTATATATCTCAAGAAATTATACTCCGACGATCCGGCATTCAAGAATGCCAAGATCGTATACTCCGTGTTCAACGACGGATTTGAAGGCACTTTGGATCCACGTATGATGGAGAAACTCGAGATGGAAGGACTGTCAAAAGAAGACCTCGCATCAATAGCATCAGGACCGGTGGATTTCATAACTCTGAACAAGCTCGCCATCGACTATTCAGATGCCGTGGTCCAGGCTTCTCCGGAAATCGCTCCCGAACTTCTCGACTATATACAGAAATCAGGCAAACCGTTTCTCCCCTATCCCGGCGAAACCGGTTACGTGGAGAAATATGCCAAATTCTACGAATCACTTTAACCCACATTTTAACAGCAATACGCTTTAACAATGAAATTACCACATTTCATATATGCGTCTATCGTAGGTCTTTTGAGTACGGGATGTGCTGAAAATTCCACCATAGGATCATCGATCGTACAGGACAACGTGAAAATCGTGATCGACTCCGTATTCACCATCAGCGGACATTCGGTAGAAGTGACCAGCATTCCTGCACGTTCCGACAACCAGCTTCTCGGCCGCTTCGACACCAAAGAGTTCGGCTATATGTCGAGCGACTTTGTCACACAGTTCATGCCTGCCAATAAAATCTATACCGACGGCGTGACAAGCGCGAACGTCGATTCGATTAAACTCCGCATGTTCATGTCGGAGGGCAATTTCGTGGGCGACTCAGTAGCACCCCTCGGTCTTGAGGTGTACAAGCTCAACAAAGCCCTTCCGTCAGACATCAACAGCACGTTTGACCCCACGGACTACTACGACACCAACGACAATATCGCCACTAAAATATACACGGCTTCCGTGATGGGTCTCCCCGACTCGGTGGCATCCGTATATACAGGCGACCAAATCAGGGTGGTCGATGTGAAGATGCCGGACGAACTCGGCAAGGAATTTTTCAACAAATACACCTCTGCCGGAGGAGTAGAACTGTTCAATGACCCGGCGGCGTTTGCCAAATGGTTTCCGGGAATATATGTCAAAAACAGCTTTGGCTCAGGACGTGTGATGCGGTTCTATGCGACCCGCATGTATATGTACATGCATAAGACCGAAAAAGTAGAAGTCGTGGAGGATGACAAGACGGTGGAAAAAGACACCACATTCTACATGGTGAACTCATTCCTTGCAGTCACTCCCGAGGTGATCAACAACAACAACATAAATGTGCGCCTGAGCGAATCTCTCAAACAGACCGCCGCCTCAAAACCCCTCGCCGTGGCTCCGATAGGCTACGATACGGAAGTGACGATACCCGTGCAGGATATAGTCAACAAATATAAATCGCAAGCCGGCGACAATAATGTCATAAATACCATGACATTCAAGGTTCCCGCAGTTACAGTCGAGAACGAATATGGCATTGACGTTCCGCAATACATGCTTTTGGTGAAAAAGAGCGAACGTGACGCATTTTTCAACGAAAACAAACTGACCGACAACGTGACATCGTTCTATGCGGCTTACAATTCGACCGACAAATGCTATACATTCAGCGGCATGCGCCAGCTCGTGATCGATGCCATCGCAAAGGATCAGAAAGATGGACTTACAGCCGACGATGCAGCCTATGTGCTGACCCCGGTGTCGCTTGTGACAGAAACAAGCCAGAACGGCTATTACAACACCACAACCACCGTAGTGGCCATCACTCCCTACATCGACACTCCGGCAATTGCAGAATTTGACTTCGACAATGCAAAAATTAAGGTGACTTATAGCACACAATCCGCCGCAAATTAGTATCTTTGCACTCGGAAAATATGACCAGCCGCAATAGCTCAGTCGGTAGAGCATTTCATTCGTAACGAAAAGGTCGTGGGTTCGAGTCCCACTCGCGGCTCCCGCCAGTCCCTGTAAATCGCTGATTTATAGGGACTTTAATTTTATCAATAAGCAACGAATAAGCAACTTTTACACAAAAACGCGCCTAACCTCTCGGTCGGGCGCGTCCCTCAGTTCACTTATTACGGATTGCTAAAATTTCCTTTTGATATATAGGAAAAGTAGCCACATGAGCGCGGCGATACATACCCCCAGCCCTAACCGGGCTAAGGCTGTTTCGTACCATTTCTGCGCTGGGGCTTTTTCCTCGGTGCGTTTCTCGTGCTGGGTTCGGTCGGCAGTCACACCGTTAAGCTGCTCACGGTGTCCGGCGGTTTCCTCAGCTTTTTGGGTTACGCCCTTATTCTGCGCGATACTTCCTTTGTGCTGACCCTTGATATTTTTTACACCCTCAAAGGTTACGTTACCTGCGCTGTCTATACTTACTTTGCCACCGCCTTCTACAAACTCGATAACTCCGACACCCTCATAGGCTACTGCGGTCTTGGTGGTGTCGGTCGTAGTTTGCTTATGCCCGATGGTGTCGACTACGGTCTTGGTGGTGTCAGCATACGACAGACTGCTATCTCGGTCGGTATGTCGAATCTCTGAATTCATTGAATCTTTAGGATTGAATCTCTCAAAATAAAAAAAGGCTGTCCAACGACAGCCCGGAGCGCAATACATCATCAATATACATCATCAGGGACGCTCCGAATTATGTTACTCCGTTATTCAAAAAAAGTTCGATAAAAAAACACCGCAACATCAAGCCTAAGCTTAGATGAGCGGTGTCCTCTCTCCTTGAATGCAAAGATAGGTCTGATTTCTTGATTGTGCAAATAAATCTGAATTATTCGAGGGTGATGCGTTTGCCCAGGGCGGACGCGATGGATGCAAGGATGTCGATGGTGACGGCATACCGGCCGTTCTCGATGTTCGACAGGTGGGCGTTGCTGATCCCGCAGAGAGGGGCGAGTTGCCGGAGGGTCATTCCCTGCCGTTCGCGCTCGGCCTTTATCATAAGCCCCATCCGTTCGCGCTCAGACTGCCGGAACTCCGCCATCGCGTCGGACCGCTTGATCCCGGCCTGTCCGTCCCGGTTCCTGACCAGCGTCTCCGGATGTTCGTCGGCAAGCCACTGCGCCATCATGCGCATAGCCCTCGCCACGGCCATCGGGTCGGGATTGACCATGTCGTCGAGGAAAGTCACTTTCTGAGTCTCGTTGAACTGACCTCGGACGAACGTCAGCACGATGCCGAGTTCGGTGTCGGTAAGCACAAAGCCGTCGGCAATCTTCTCCGACGGCTGTAGTATGTATCTGTCTGCCATAATTAGAATCTTGAATAGTACCAGTCGCTCTCATACACGTCCTCCGGCTCTGCATCCTCGTCGTCGGCATCCCATGCCGTGATGACAAGCTTGTAACAGTCGGCCATGTCGGTGTAGGGGTCTACGCCGTCGTCCACCTTGACCTCTCCCATTAGTTCCTTTTCGGCATACGCCATGGCCTCTTCAAGGGTGTTGAAAGTTTTGAGGGTTGAAACGTTAGCTTTGTCTTCGTAATTAACTGAGTAAGTAGTCATTGTCGTTTTGCAGAGTTTAACGACCTGCGCCGGTCGGTTAGTTGGGTTATGATTACAATACAAAGGTAGGCATTATTTTCTTTGCTACAAAATATTATAGCAAATATTTTTGTTAATAAAATTTAAACAAAAAATCCCGGCGGTGCATCGCGCATGGCCGGGACTCCTAACTAAAAAATCCAATTATACCAAAATCAACAGTAAGGTCAGTTATTGTCCATCGAACACGGACGTGCGTTCGGCCCGATGCAGTATTTGCCGGGCGGATAGCTTCTGAATCCTCCGTCGTAGGTCAAGGCCGTTCCGTCGGGCAGGATGAAGCAGTCGCCGTCTATCTTGTGGCATGTCTCAATATTGGCTTTAATCGAGACCCAATTGTCGTCCAAATGTACATCGTGACGGTGGACCAGGTCGTGGTGGACTTCAAAACGTGAGCTGTCCCTATCCCACGTAAGTCTGCACTGCCCCAATTTTTGGTAGATCTTAACGCTCTTGCTTGCAACTATCACACTGTCAATGGCACGCCGTGGGGACATCGTGATGTCTCCTTCGATGACCAAGGCATTCGATAAATCATAGCGTTCGTCATTTTCAGCAACGCCGCCGGCTACCGCTCCGTTGGGGCCGACGGACAGGGATCCTTCTACATAGATATTACCTTTCACATAAATATTTACTTTCTTATTTTCCATAATTGATTGATTTTTAACGTTTGATTTTCCTTGCCAGCCAAGCCACGGCGATGCAGAGGGCCACGGCCGCCGCCGACAGCGCATAGCCACCGTAGTCCTGCTTCGTCCGCTCCCAGCGGGTCAGCTTCCGCTCCACCGGGTAAGGCACGGGCACGGAGTCCTGCTTAATCGATTTCAGGGAGTCGACCACCGACCGCAGACGCTCGTTCTCCGTCTCCAGGGTCCGGTCGCGTACATGGACTATGCGCGTGTCGACCCTCAGGGTGTCCCCCTGCTCGTTGACGGTGACCTTGGTCTCCGAGCTTTCCGACTCGCGGGTCGACTCCTTGACCGACTCCTTGACGTTGTCCGACACCTCCCTCTCCCGGTCTACATGCTCGGTGGCCACCTCCGCCACCGGCACGTACTCCTTGACCGTCCGGCATCCGTACAGCGCGAAGGCCGACATCACAAGGAATAATATTGTTGATTTTCTTTGCATGTTTGAAATAATTCCCATATATTTGCAGATGTAATCCTCGAGGAGAGCGCGACCGTCGGCACAGTATAGGAGAGAGGTGTCCGGCGGTCTTTTTTATTCCTCCCCGAAATACCGTGAGGCTTCCCATTCCCTGCGCTTGACCAGCCCCGGCAGGCGTTTCCCCTTCGAGTGGACCCACCTACGGAACTCGTCGCGGATCGACGGATTCCCCGGACACGACCTTACCTTCTTCAGCAGGGTCGAGCTTCGCAGGTTCCCCGCGCCGAGGTTGTAGGTGAAGCTCACCAGCGCGTCGTACTGGCACTGGCTCAGGTTCGTCCCGCCCACGGCCATGTCGACCGCACGCTCCGTCCCCGCTATGTCGCCCTCGAAGAGCGCGTCGGCCCTCGCCTCCGTTATCCGCAGTCCTTTCGCAACGTCGGCCCCAGTATGGCCGTAGCCCACGGTCAGCACGCCGGAGGGGCATCTATAGGCTTCGAGCCTCAGTCCCTCGAACTCCTTGATCTTCGCTTTCGCGTATTCACTTGTTTTCATACAGTATTCAATGTCTGTTAATAATCGCTCGGAGGTATGCGGTCGGCGCATCCGTGCTTGTGGCACTTCTTCACCTCCGCCTCCTTAAGCAAAAGTTCCACCTCGTGACGGCGGTGCATCTCCTCCATCCGCGCTTTCTGTTCGGCGCGGAGTTCGGCATACAGGCTGTCGATTTTAGCGTCACGCTCGGCCAGCCTTTTTTCAAGCCAGTCCACCTGCTTGCGTTCGTTCTCGTTTTCGACTTCCACTACTTCGGCCACGTCGCGGCGGTCGGAGGTCTTGCGCCCCAACCACCATTTGACGGCCTCGATAACGCCCTGTACGCCTCCGACGGTTCCGAGCAATGCCAGTATCTGCGACGTGTCCATCATACCGCCCGGTTTACTGTCCCAGGAAAGCGTCGCGGAGCGCGACCACCGCGCCGACCGACCATCCCGGATTCGAGTCCGCAAGCTTCTCTATAATCTCTTCCGTAAGTTCGGCCTTGACCTCGCGCTCCGAACCGTACTCCGGACGCGCCACCTCGTCGACCGCCTTTTCATAATCGGCCCAACGCCGTTTCACCTCCCCGCGCTCCGCTTCCGGCAGGGAGTCTACGGTCTGCATCTTTCCGGCAAGCTCCTCGTAGTCCTCCGGACGGCACTTCTCCTGCGCCTCCTTAATGAAAGCGTCCCACCTGCGACCCTCCTCGCGCATGGCCACGACAGCCTTTACCACCGCGGTCTTCTCCTTCGATTCAAGTTTAGACATCTGCGCCGCGCCCAGCAGTGCAAGAAGCTCGATCAATTCTCCGGTCTTGATTTTCATAATGATTCGTTTTTTTAAGTTGTTGTTAATTCATTTCCACTGCCACTGTCGAGCCGTACACGCCCTTTACGAAAGCGTCGATGGCGGTGAGCACTTCCACGCGCTCCGCCGTCTCCATGTCCTGCGGGAACTCGTATGTGCCGTCCGAGCCTTTTCGTGCCGTGAACGTCGACCTGTCCGCGCGTTCCATTCCCATCTCGTCCACAGTCGGCTCTCCCGATCTGCGGGCTGTGCCGTTGTACACCTCTACGACCGCGCCCGAATTTGCAGTCACGTCCGCCTCGATGTCATACTTGCGGTCTGCATCTCCCGCGTTGCTCACTCTCACCGTCGCCGACATCAGCGACACCACTTTGATTCTCTTTTCCATTGTCTAAAAAAATTATATGGTTGATAAATTCTATTTGCTGATAACAACGAGCATATTCTGCAACGTCGTGAACGACCGCCCCGAATCGTGGCTCACCTGTATCGGGAACACCCCCTGATACGGCAGTTGGTTCGCCTTGAAGTTCGTAACAGCCTTGTCAAACCGCAGGTAAACCGTGGCCGAATGCGTAGGCGAAGTATTCGGGTTGATGGTCTGCGACGTGATCTCCGTGCCGTTCGCATTGACGAGCCTCCCGCCTATCCATACCGTCTGCGTCCCCCCCTGCGCCGTAGTCTCGATGCGGAACTGCGTCTGCGCCCCGGAGCCGTGGTGCCCTATGTTGATCTGATTCGAGGTCTGATTGTCGAGCGTCAGGATGCCGTATGCCGTGCCGTCCCAGTTTGCGGGCAGATACGCTCCGGACGACGGTATATGCGACGGAGTAGGCACAAGCGTGCCGTCCACGCGTTTCACCCCTGCGCACCACGAAAACGCCGTGACCTTCACCCATGCCATCTGATACGGACGCATAAACACATAGCCCGCGTTGGCCGAGTCGGTAGGGAGCGGATAATACTTCTTTGACTGCTGATGATACAATCCTGCCACCAACACATATATAGGGCGCGTGTCGTCCGTCACTGTTGCAGGCATGCTGTTAATCCTGAACCTCGCGTATGCATATCCGGCCCATGCATAGTCTGTCGCTCCGGAGCTTGTCGCCACGGTTCCTGTAGATGTAGTCTCATTACCCTGTGCGTCAAAGTTAACTACCGTCAGTTGTTCCGGACCAGACCAAAGCGACGTATCGTCCCACTTAGACTTGTCCGTGCCGGACGGTATGCGGTAGACCGCAACGCAGTATTTTGCATAGTACAAAGCGTCTCCACCAGTATTCCGGAAATCCTCCAAGGTGAGGTTCGTCCGTTTGCCGTTGATTCGCTCACCCGGTACGGGGGTCTTTGCTCCTACAGTTACGACACCGCCTTGGAACAGATCTATCTGTATTTCCTGCCCCGATCTCCATCCCGAAGCCACCATAGGTATTGCGACATTGTTGTATCCGTCCCAGTCGAGATCGCGCTGGTGGTCCTGCGCCCGGTTCGGAGGGAGATAAACCCACGATGCGGACTTATACAACGTCTTCAAGTCCGAAGATCCGGACGGAATGCTCAATCCGAAGTTGCCGTCCTCGGCGCAGAACTGCGCTTCGGTCAGTTCTCCGGGATTGCTGTGACGGACAGGCTTGTGATAACTCCACATATTGGTCTTGCCGTGTGCGTTGGAGTTGATGTAGTTGATATTCCATCCGTCCGAGCGTCTGGCCACGCCGAGCACCACGTAAGGCTCGTATGTCGAGATTCCCCCGTTGGCGTTAGCCTCAATCTTTTTACCGTTGTCTGTTATCATATATCTTCAATTCAGCATTTTCAATTCAGTCTCGATTCAAGCTGGTACACCCTCGCTTTCAATGAAGCTATCTCAGTCCACAAGGCATCAATCTCGGAATCCGGCACCGAGTCCGACATCAGGGCTATGCCAGAATCCTCCAAATCCGTCGCCGACTTCGACGCCGACGCCGGACCCTTTGCCGTGACCTGGCCGTCGGAGTAGATGCCGTGCGAGAAGTGGAACATCGCCAGAGTCGAGTCCCACTGGATGTAGCCGTTGCCGATCTTCAGCTTGAAGTTCGACCCTCCGAGGATGCGCAGGGCGTTGTCCTCGTCCGCGATGATGCGTGCCGTGAAGTCCGCCGTCGACTGCCCGAAGTGGAAGTCGATGTAGGGCGTGCCGTGGATCAGTTCGATACCGCCGGGCATCACCACCGAAGAATTCTTGGTCGACGAGTTGTAGGCCTGCAGGTTGCCGTTCAGCGTCTGCACCGTGTTCGCATGCACCGTCAACTGTGTCATCTGCGCCCCATTCAGCGCGGATATGTGGTTGGTGCCGTTTGTAAGCTGTAGCCACCCTCCGGAGGAGTAGGTTATCCGGCCCCACTGGTTGAACCAGATGTCGCCCGTGGCGCGGAAGGAGCCGTCCACGTCGAAGGTGTATGCCGGAGCCGAGGTTCCGATGCCTACGTTGCCGTTTGTCAGAATGTTGATTGCGTCTGTACCTGAATTGTAACCGATGCCGAATCGGCTATCGGCGAACATCCCCATGCGGAAATAGTTTGCTGTCTGGTTGGTGTTGTAGAAGCGAATGAAAGCACCGCCTCCTGTCTCGTTACGGTAAAGCGCAATACCGGTCTCACCGGTGTAGTTGATGGTCATAGCCCCGTCAACGTTGTTGCCGTAGAAGTTCTGCCCCCACAGCTTGTAGGTCCCTTGAAGGCGGGTCGCGCTGGCGACGTTGTCTGTGGTGTTCGCCAGGCGCCTCCAGCCCGGACTATAATCTTTGCCGTGGAACCGGTAGACGAATACCGCGTTGGTGACACCCTTGGGACTTGATGACGGAGCCGTAGATATGCGGATGTGGTAAGCTCCCGTATTGCCGAACACCTCTATCGTAGCCCCGGCCAATTGAATATCGCCACAGCCCGTGTCGGTTATTATGTAGTTGTTGGCATAGGCCCATGTCCCCCGCGCCACCCAATAAGGTTGATTGAACGCACCGACGGCTTTCAGCAGATCGATGAACTCCTCCGTCGTGCAGTCCTTCAGTGTTCCGCCGAAACTGTATTCTCCGTATGCACGGCAGAATCCAGTCGCATGCACGCCGTCCAACAGGTCGGCATTGAGGTTGGTGCATAATGTGGTGGTATTGGCGGTATAATACGGTGCGTCAACAAGCTTGCTGAATATAAATCTATTTTCTACTGCTGTTATCTTTGAATACTCCACATCTGCCTCACGGAAACTCAGCACCGTGTACTTCTCACCGTCTGTGTTGTTGAATATCAGCTTTGTGTCACCTCCCATCTGCAGTCCCAACGGACCCGTCATCGTGTCGCCCGCCTTCGCCACCGCACCTATCACCGAGCGGACATTTGAGGGCGAGATGGCCCGCAGTTCATATCCGTTCCACGCCGCAAGCCACGAGGCCGTCGTCAATCCCGACGCGCCGTAGTTCAGATATGTCGCGGTGCCGTTCGTGCGGTCGCGCAGGGTGCTGACATAGGAGGTGTAGTTGTCCTCGCGCAGAACCGCCTTGGTGTTGTATGTCAATTCGTTGTTGCCGACTATCAGCGAGTAGTTCCCCGCCTTGTCGTTCCAAACCTCCGACGAGCCGACGGGATTGAATATCAACCTCTGGGCGGTATTGTGATAGCAGATATTTGCGATGGCCGTGCTTCCGTCGGTTTTTATCCACCGCATGGCTACGGCGTTGGACGTGTCTGTATTCATCCGGAAGTCCACCGCGCCGAGGAACATCTTCCTGCCTTTGACGAACTGGTCAGTGTCGATCGTCACCGCATCCGTGATGCCGTAGCCTCCGAGCGTGGTGGGCTTACCCGTGATGGCCGACCAAGCCATCGAGGTCGGGATGTCGGAGGTCACGGCGAGCGTCCCGGACTTCTTGGGCAGGGTCAGCTGAAAGTCCACGCCGTTTGCGGTGCGAGTATCGTGGTAGTAATTGATATAGCAGGTGTCGCCCAGCGAGCCTATCTCACACTTTCCGGTCAGCGTCTTGAACCCGAGCACCGGACTCCAGCCGTCTTTCGAGCCTCCGTTGGTAGCTATGAACTTACCGCGCACCGCCGAACTCAGCCACCACGACGACGAATTGTTCTGGCTCTGCGACACGACGTTGCTGAAAGTCTTGGCACCGCTCACCGTCTGAGTCGTGTCCCGCGTGACGTAATCCCCTTTCGGCTGGTACAGCGTCTGCGCCTCCGTCTTTGACAGCTTCGTCTGGAAAAGCTCCCATCCGAGGTTCGCACCCAAAGCGTCCGTAGTGCCGGTGCCGGGGTCCGACGACGGCCACGACTTCATCAGCCCGAACAGCGAGCCAGAACCGCCACCGCTCCCCGCCGACGAGTTGCCAGGGCCTTTGCCGGATACCTGCCCCTCCGAGTACAGGCCGGTCGACACCTTCAGCATCTTAGCCGAAGAGTCCCAAGTAAGGACGGCGTCGCCTATCCGTAGGCTGTCGGTAGAAATGGTGCCGATGCTCGCCTTAACGAAATAGGCATACCCTGCGTTGGAAATGGATGCCACGTTAGTGCCGGAACTGGCGTTGCGGAATATCCAGCCGCGATTGTCCGCTCCGGCCATGGTGAAATACGTGGCCCAATCGCCGCTCACGTGGTTGCACGTGCCCAAATGCGATGTCTTCGCGAATAGGATGCCGTAGTTGGGCACGTTGTTAGCCGAGCCGTAAAGCGACAGTCCGAGATTTGACTTGCCGTCGGTCTGTTGGACGCTTAGAGAGCCGCCAGCACAGATGTTTGACGATGTGGAAATCACTCCGCTCGCCAGTATGCCACCCACGTCTGACAGACTGCCCGACACGTTCCCGGTTCCGTCAAATGACTGCCCCCAAAGAGTGCGAGCGGTCTGTAGCTTTGTGGCCGAGGCGACGTTGTCTGTGGTAAAGGCCAACGTCTTTTCGTAGTAGACTCCGCCGTTCGTCCCGAACACCCTGGGATTGTTAAGGAGCGGTATCGACAGGAAGTAGGCGTACTGCGGATAGCCGTCCTTGTAGGCGTCCGCCGCGTATACGCTTCCGATCACGAACCGCTGGCTGTTCGGTGTCAGAGTCCCCATGAAGTTCGGGCCGTCGATCTTCGAGCCGTACTGAGAGCTTCCAGTAATGCGCTTCAGGAAGTTCCGGTAGTTCGACTCGTCGCCGGTGTCGCCGTTGTTGACCCCGCTGTACGAACCGAAGTCGCGCCACACAGGTATCTGACCCCTTTGGTGTCCGGCATGGATGCCGTCGAGCAGGTCCGCGTCCAAGCCCGAACCTGCACCGTCGTTGCCCGCGTGCCAGACGGTATTGCCTCCGAAATGAAGAGTGCCGTCATCCTTTATTCCAAAATATTTGTTGCAGGTATAATTGTAGAGATTAACTCCATGTGCGGGATGATACCCCATCCACCCCTTGGCATTAGTACTCATCTGGAATCTCATTCCCACCTCCGTTGTTGATGCCGTGTTGATGTTCAACGGAGCGGTGGCAGAACCGTTGAGAAGCGTCCCTCCGGTCAGAGGCAGGTAGTTGCCGAGTGCAGACGACAGGGCGTAGGTGTTGCTGTCCACCGACCCGTCCGCTTTCAGGAACTGCGCGGACGTTCCGCCAGCGCGACAGAAGGAGGCCGCAATGACTTTTGCATAGCCACCTCCACCGTTGCCCATATTGTACGAGGTAATAGAGCCGTCAGTGCCACCGCACGTCCGGTAGTTAAGCCACAGATTCCCGGCATAACCGCTCGGCACCATAGTTATCTCGTTGTTACGGTGGACCAGGTCGTTGGAGGATTTAAGCCGGGCATAGTCCCCCTTGGCCTGATATACGGAGTCGGCCTTGGCCTTGACGTATGCCCAGATAGACGAGGCCGGCCGGCGGTAGAACAGGCGCGTGGCCGTCGGGTCCACGTTCGAGGTCACGAACTCCATAGAGTCGGTCACTGTTCCGGTAGCCTGGTACAGAGCCTGCACAAGCTCGCTCACGCCCGCGTGGGTGCCGTTGCTTCCGTCCACCTTAATCCGGTTCGACTCCACCGCCGACATCCGTCCCGACAAGGCCGAGATCGAATTGTAGTTCGTAACCGTGCGGTCGTACAGGGCCTTGCCCGACTTACCGCTGACTACGTAGGCGTCGAACGCCGTGGTGTAGTCGCCCCACGTGCCGTCGTAGCGGTCATACGACGCGCCCCCGCCGGTCCCGCCCGAGCTTCCGTCGCCCCCGCCGTAAGGCCCCTTGGCCGACAATTGTTTAAGCGAATAAAGCGATACCTTAGCTTTCAAGGCCTCAGCCATAGTAGCCTTCGACCACGGTAAATCATTTCCAGAAGAGTCTACTGGAACAAATAACGATTCCACTCCGGAGATAAAATTGTCAATTCTATGTCGGGTCGGGCTGTCTGTGGTAAGATCGTATGCGGAATCAGCATATCCAGCCTTTATTTTTTCAAGTACCGGCGCGTCGTCAGCATCAAATCCCGACAAACGCGCATAGCCATCCGAATCTATTCGGATCTTGTCGAGGTCGGCCAGATTGTTGTGCGAATGCCCGTCTGTAGCCGTCGATGCAGTCACAGCAACAGCTACGGCGGTGCCCAATGCCCGAAGCCTCTTACTCCTTGGCTTTCCGGGGCGTATATCTGTCGTAAGTAGGTATTCTTTCGCCATCGTCAATCGTTATTTCTATATTCGTCGGGGCGCAGTTCGGTGATAGTCGCGTCGCTTGTATCAGCTATCACGTCCTGAACGTCGGACGTTATTATAAATTTCTTATCTCCCTGGTTCCGTTCAGAGCATGTCACAGCTCCGCCGTATACAATCCGCATCTCGCCCGACAGCGTGGTGCGTCTGTCGGCGAACTGACTGAACATGGTGCCAATCAAAAGGTTTTCAATCTGAGTGGTGTGTCCGGCACGTGTAAGCGAGGTTATCTGCTCGCCTGTATCGGCTGAGTAGTACGCGCCCCTCGCAGTCGGTATGCCTCCGGCACAGCTTCCGCAGATGGTGTCAATTTCCAAATCTTCCTTAGCGTCAGGATTGATGACACCGTTATATTCCACGTCGTCGGTGCTTATCGTACGGTCATAGAGGTTGTTATTAACCATCTCCACCTCCGGAAGTTTGCACAAAAGCCAGCAGAATTTTTGCCAAAGACTGCGCGTGTTGATAATGGAGGTCGAACTGAGCGCGGTGTCGCCGTCGCTTATCATCCAACCGCTTTCGCGCACTTCTACCCATAGCTCTCCCCCGAACTTCCCGGCATTGGGATAAGGCAGATACTGGCCGTCGTCGGCTTTCTGCATCGCGACGCTAAGTTTACCGCTGTGCGGATTGATGGCCGTGCGGTTGCGCTTCCATCCGCCCACTGCCGACTTCTCGGCTCGGTCTTCCGTGTCGTAGTAGCACAGATAGCCCCATACCGACGGGATTCCGGCAGATGCCTCCTTGACCCACTGCCCACGTGACCATCCGAGGTGAGCTATTTTCATTGTGTCCATGTCGTGAGTGACCACTGAACGGTTGTCCCAGCAGTATATGTCGGAAGAACCTTCGGGACGGAATTTCACCGTCACAGGCACATATAGGAAGTTTCCGCGGCGGTTCCAATTTTCTTCCCAATCCTTCTGCTTGATGTCGCCCATGTTCTCTGCCTCCTCGAACGGATTAATGCGGTAGTCCATGAGCATTTCAAGCGTCAGGCGCACCTGTATGCTGTCAGGATTGTCGATGTGCGGAATCTGTACAGGATGGCTCTTGAATATGACACCTCCGACTTTCGATGTGGTCCCGGCCAGCACGCCGAACTGCAATCCGTGTTCTTTCCATACGACGCTTTTGTCCGGTGCGATCCTTATGCCCGGCCATCGCAGGGCTACACCCTCAGCCTCGTTGCCTGAATATTTCGGTACGATCTTGAAATATTCAGCGTCCTTGTCGATTATCTTGGAGTTGTCTCCATTGTCGCTGACCCACAGATTAAATCCGATGTCGTCGGTGTCTGCCATCTCGTCGAATCCGTTTGACGAATGGTAGGAAAACAGAGTGCCTGAGTCGGTCGGAAGGCCGTATTCGTTGTTAAGAGCCGACAGGCTTGTGTCGATGTCCTCATTCCAACAGTCGCCGGAGCCGATGGAAGTCCCCTGTGCGTATGCGCTCCAAGTGACCTTAACATTATTATATACCTTATCGGTACTAAGGATCTGGCTGTCTCCATCCCATTCCACCGACTTCATAGGAGCGTCGAGGTACAGCGCGTTGAAGTCATATATATAGATGTGTCCGGCGCGTTGCACCATGTGAAGACCGAGCGGGCACAACACTCCCTCCACCACATCTTTCAGCGACAAGGCTTCGCCGTCTTCGTCATAGAAATTGTCGCTCCGCACCGATATGCCGTCAATACCGGCCTTGGTCTTACCGTCGCTAAAATATGTCGATGTTAGCGAGTGGTCGAGACCCGAATGCCTTATCCCGGATTTCTCCAAAGCATAGCGTATTATTTCGCCTACCCTGCGCATCCCGGACAGGTCATATCTTTGGCGGTCGAGTATGCCGAAGTCGGAGAATGTCAGCGTCACCGGGTACTTGTCAAGCCGTTCGTACGGCTCTTCGTAAAATTCAGGGTCGAGCGCACCGCTCCAATAAAGTGCGCCGGAGCGGTATACGTCCATGCGGATGCGTCCGGGGGCGATGGTGTATAAATCTTCATAGGTTCTATCGCCAGGGCTTTCGACCCGTAGTGTGGCTGTGCTTCCGCACACGGTCTCCTCCTTGGCGCAATTCCATTCCATCACAAGCGGGCTGTCGGCTTCAAATGTCAGTGAGCCGATTTTATCAAACGGCGCATCGGCATCCTGCAATATTTCCACGCGCCACACAATACCTGCGCGGCTCAGAAATTCGCCCATATATCTTAGATACTTTGCCATCAGCTACGGTGTTTGATGTTGTTTTCCTTTTCTAATATTCCTACCAGTGTGCGGCCGTCAATCTTGAATGTGACTTTACCGCCCACGCCACCGGAGGAGGGTTGAAGCATACCACGCAGTTTATCGAGCGGTGCCACTACTTCCGGATTATTGGATGCTCCGGCGTACTCGCCGAACAGACCGAATGTGGGTCCGTAGGCTATACCTCCATCGGCGAATTTAGGGATTCCGGCCATAGCCGCGATTACCGAAGCCACGGCGGCCCCCGCCATCAGCCAGCCTACCACAGGAATCGAGGCCACCGACGCGGCCGCGCCAGTAGTGGCGACTTCCATATTGGCATTCGCCTGTGCCTTCTGCTGTATCACAAGCTGGGCTATGGCCGGGATAGCTTGTGATACGGCATTGAGGAGGTTGCCGGCCCATTCAAGAAACGCCCCGGCACAATCACCCACCACCGACGACAGTGAACCGAATATGCTTCCCACAGCTCCGACTCCCTGGCCCATGGCCGCCGCAGTCTCGCGGGTTTTGTCCATCGACTTACGAAATTCCTCCAGCTTCTTCTGATTCTCTTCATAAGCGTCCGGCAGGTCGGGCGGAACGATGTCTTTTGTGGTCAACAGCGTGACTCCTGACAGCAATCCCGGCTTAGCCGACTCGTTAGCCTGTGCGGATGTCATCGGCTCGATGTCGGGATGCTTCAATTCAATCGCTATGCGGGCGCGGTAGCCGTCGAGTCCCGCCAATGTAGATTTAACGTCTTCAATCTGCGCCACAAGGTTCTGGTAAGCTATCGGGTCGAGTTCGATGTTGATGTTAGACAGCTGTTTCTCCAAATCCTGCTTTAGCTGTTTGTAATAGGCTTTCGACTCATAGACCGCTTCCTTAGAAGTTTCTTTAAACTTTTTGTCCTTGTCCGTAGGTGTGACCGTCGGTACGACTACTGGAGTTACGGTTGTTTCAGATGGCAGTTTCAGCCCGCTTGATTTCCGAAGCTCCTCCATCATCTCCACAACAATCTCCTGCTCCTTTTCAATGTCTGAAAGCTCTTTGCGGTAACCTTCGAGATTGTCCTTCAAACGCTTCCAATCTTCATCATTTGAATAAACTTCTGTTAGCAAGCCGACTTTGTCCTTTTGTCCTGCCCGCATTTTATTCTTGTTCACCTTTTCCCAATTTGTTTTCTCTTCCGCAGTCTTCTGCTTTTTGATGTTGGCTTCGGCGGCCGCGTCGGCAAGAGCCTGCATCTTCCGCTGGTAGCCGAGCATCAGCGCGTAGTCCTTTGTCTTGTTTTTCAGAATGTCAAGCCATTCTGCGGCGGTTTGGTGTATACCGAATGACTCCCCATATTTTTTGTTGAGTTCTGCAACCGCATTCGCCGTGTCGATGTTGGCATTCATCAACACCCGAAGCTTTGTGGCTTCCAAGTCGAGCGATGCAGTTGTCTGCGCCATTACGCGGTCGCATTCATTTTGTGCATTTGCCAGCCCGGAAATTTTTTCGCCGAGTTCATCTGCACTGTCCGATGCCTCATCGGCTTTACTTATGAAATACCCTATAATTGAAGTCAGCGCCGCTATGGCTATGCCTACGCCTGTCGATATGAGAAGTCCTTTGACGGCGAATTTAAGGGCGGTCGCGCTTACCGTTGCCGATTTAAACGACTTGGACATGAACTCCACCGCTCTTGAAAGCGAATGCCCTTGAAATCCGGTCATGGCAAGAACCCCTGCTACAACTTTACCTTTGACTGAAACGAGTGTCTGGACTGACACGAGCTGTTTCAAGGTCTTAACCAAAACCATTATGTTTGAGCCAGCAGTCGAGGCTAAGGCTATTGTTGATATGAAAGTGTTCATCTTCTCGACAGCCGGCGCTATACCGTCAATCAGCTCCGCAAATCTGTTTTTCATCATCTGCAGTGACGACTCGCCCGTACTTGCCATCTCTACGAACGCCTGATCCATGGTTCCGGCACTGTCCTTCATCGCGCCAATGTTGGCCGTGAACTTATCTGCAAGCTCGCCTTGGAGCGGAATGAGCGCACGAAGAGACTCCGCGCTTCCGAACAGACGGCCGTATATCTCCTGCTCCAACTGTCCGGATGCCGATGCGTATGCCTTTACCGATGCATCAAGCTGTTTCAGGAAGTTTTGGAATCCGCCCGCCGCCTTGATGGCGGCCGCGTCAAACTGGATGCCCATCTGCGTGGCCATCTTTCCAGCCTCCGTGCTTGGTTTGACAAGAGCTGTGAATATTGCCCCCAACTGTGTCGATACTTCGGCTGTGTTACCCGACACACCGGTCAACGTGGCGAATGTGGCCATAAGTTCGTCTATCGACACTCCTAAAGTGGAAGCGTTTCCGGCTACTCTCGGCAAAGCTTGAGCCAACTGCTCGAACGATGTAACGCCGTTCTTGGCCGTCAACTGTATCTTATCTTGAATCTCCTGCGCTGAACTCCATTGCAGTCCGTAGTTCTTAATCAATGTCGAGGTCACCCCGACTACCTTGTTGATGTCGGCAATGCCTCCGACAGCCGAACGTGCCGAAACGTTAAGGAAGTCAATCCAATTGTCCTCAGGCACTCCGTTGGATATCACTTGGTAGAGTCCGTTAGCCAACTGATCGCGGGCCACGGGTACAGTCTTGGCGAGTTCGGCCACTTCGCCTTTCAGCTCGGCAAACCCTTCGGCATTCTTCCCGGCCATGGTGTTGGCCGAGCGCATTGCCTTGTTAAACTCGATGCTCTCCCCGGCTATGCTGTTTATAGTCGACGACAGTTGGTTAAGCGCGTCCTTGGCCGCGTTTATGCCAGTAGCGAAAGCGGCAACGTCTATCCATTTACTTTGAAGCTCATTAGAGACCTTGACAGTTTCAGACATTATCTTCTTCAGTGCATCGGCCTCCATAACGAGTTTTTTCAAGCCGTTCCCGCCATCTTCTATATAAAAACCAAGAGCTATCGTGCTTTTTCCCGCCATTATTTATTGTATTTATGATATATTTTTATTATATTTGCGAAAACACTTTTATATTATGATTGTATTTTTTTTCATATTATGGATAATAGAAATTATTTTTGCTATCTACTACGGATACTTCGTAGATAGTTTTTGGATTGGCCTGTTCGGTTGCATTATCGCCTCATTTGTAAATATGAGCTTTATCGGCTTCCTATTGATGGATAACAAGTATTCATATCTTTTCAAAAATAATGACCATAATCCCTCTAAAGAGGATACGAATAAAGACATCCGCATAGTCATAACCTTCAAGAAAATCGACAAGGACAGCGATGACGACGATTAGCGGTGCGTCAGCTCCTCGAACCTGCGCTTCTTCTCTTCGGCGGACGGCTCCGGCTGTTTCGGCCGATTTTTTTTACCTTCCGAGTCCCACGGCAGGGGAACGAGTTGGCGCGGGGTCAGCTTCTTCCTCACATGGGGCTGGATGCCTATCGTGGCAGAAAGACGCATCCGTTCCCACTCGGCGCGCTCGCGGTCATCGTGCATCCTTTGCCATGCCCGGCAGACATGGCCGAACTCGTCCGGCTCCATTGCCATGAACTCGGCCATCGATATGCCGATGCACCCTACGGCCATCCCCATCATTATGTAGATGCCTCCTGACTTTTTTTTTCGCCGTCGCCATCTCCTTCCGAGCCGTCGCCATCTGACATGCGCGAATTGACCGCCTCGCTCCACCCGGCAAGGTCGTCCGGCGACAGACGGTCGCAGAAGTCCAATAGCGACATCTTGAACTTGACGCGGTCGCGGGCGCAAGCCGATACCACACAGCACCACAGGTAGGTGCAAAGGTCGGTGAAGCTCCCGGCATTCATGGACGACACGTCGCGTCCGGTCTCCTTCTCAAAACGCACCATCGCCCCCATAGTCGGGCTACAGGGGTATGTGGTGCCGTCGATGGTTATTTCAAGCTTCTTCATCATTCTCCTGCTGTAGGTGCGGTTTCCGTGATTGCGTTCTCGTCGAAGTCAACGACTCCGTCGTTTTCCAACGATATGCTGTAGGTGGCATCGTCCTGGGCAGGGTCGGTGCGTTCAAGCGACGCGATCACGAACTTGCCGGTCAGATACGGTTTGTCGGCGTTCTCGCGCTCCATGCACTTGACCTCGACGCTCTGTCCCTTGACAGCGAGTGCGAGAGTCGACTTGTAGCCGTTTTCGGTCTCTTGGTAAAACACAAGTCCCTCGGCAGAAATAGATACACTGAGTCCGACCACTCCCTTGCCTTTCCAGAGTCCGGCGGAAATGGATGCCGAAGCCACCGGCTTGACGGCGCGGTCTTTAGTCTCGGCGTTCAGGGTGGTGGTGTGCGATGTGCAGTGGCCCACCGCTTTGCCCCCGATATAAAGGAGCATGTCGCTACCGTTGCAGTAGCCTGTTTTTGTGGTTGTTGCCATGTTGTTAAATTTTTATAGTAAATATCATTTGTTGAATGTAGGCGTCGTCCTGCCATGCCTCTTCGCTGTCGGTCAGATAGCATGCCCTCAAACGCTGTCCGTCATGCTCCGCGCTAATGAAATCCAACGCTCCTCGCACGGCCTCGGCCAATTCTACGCTCTCGCCGTAACGGCTGGCATAGCAGGTGACCTCCATGCGCACGGTGTCGGCTCCGGGCTGTCCGGACTTCTGCGGATTAGTCTCCATCGATTCACGGCGGTAGACTATGTAGGGCAGTTCCGCCGAGTCAGTGACCACCGGAAACACGCGTCCGGTTATGGCCGAGACCCTGGGATCTTCAAGAAGCACGGCGCGGATTACTGCCCCAGCGCTGAGCGATGTATTCTTAACAGTTGCATCCATATCGTCTTGCTGTCATGTGTATGCTCTTAACTATCTCCTCTCTGAGTTCATCGGTGACGCGTCCATCGACTTGACGGCCGGTCTTCGACATGAAGCCGTAACGCTTCATGCGTCCGGTATAATGCCCTTTGCGCGACCGTGTGAATATGCGGGTCTTCGACTTCGTGTAACGCTTATCCGTACCCCCTTCCGCCCAAAGAAGCACAGGCTTCTTCAATCCACGGCGGTTGGTATGGAATCCGCGTTCGCCCCGGCCGGTCTTGCGGTTGCCTTTCTTGGTGCCGATGGTGACGCGGAATCCCGCGGCTCGTTTGTAGACAACCGCGCGGACACCCTTTTCGAGGTCACGGTCAGTTCGTATGCCGGTGGAACGCAGGTTGGATATGGCGACACGCCTGACTTTGTTTGCTTCGCGCCTGAACGCGCCCTTCATAGCCTTGACCCTTTGTTCCTGGTCGAGGGCCTTGAAGAGCTTGCGTAGATTGGAGTCGTCGTAATAACAGGTCATAACTTTAAGGATTAAGCCGTTCGCAAACTAAAGTATTCATGCCCCTGTCGATATTGGGGATCACATTGGTCACTACGTAAACATAGCCTCCGAGTTGCTCCACGCGCCAGTGTTCCTTGACCGGATGCGCGTCGCGTATGTTGAACTCGGCGCGGTAGTCGGGAAAATGCTCCCCGACCTCCTCGCTCCGGTTACCGGAGAACTTGACCCGCTCTGCATGGATCGTGGCTCGTTCGACATAATCGACCGAATCCTCACCGAACTTTCCGGTACTGCCTATAGGCTCGAATGTCCTGAGCCTATATTTCATTCTCCCTGCTTGCATCGTTTACCAGTTTTCGATAGGGTTTAACTAAGGCTTGTAGCGCGTCCGGCACTTCGTGCATCTGTACGGTGCTTACACTCTCGCGCTGGTTATACCAGTGTCCGGCCAGCATCATAACGGCGTGTTTCAACGGTGCCGGGAACTCACCGGCGTTGCCGTCGGTTAATTCCTGCTCCGTGCGGTTAGTCGCGGTGATTATCGACACTTCGGCGACATTTAACAGGTGCGTTAAATACTCGTCGTCGGCGGCGAAATCGTCAGCCCTAACGTGCTTTTTGAATAATGCCAAACTCACTACAGCCATAGCGGAAAACTTTTAATTTACGCTCCAGCCCCAGCGGTGGCCACCTTACCCAGCTTAAAGGCTTCTTTACGCAGGGTGGTAGTGCCGTAGTTCACGTTAAGCACGAAATCTACAGCGTCCTTACGGGCCTGGCTGTAGGGGTCGATAACAAATGACATATCACCGAAAAGGCCCATAGGCTGGTAACGCCAATCGCCCAAACCGATGTTACCCTCACCGATGTAATGAGTGGTAAATACAGGAAGTCCGGCGATACGGTCATTTTCACAAACCATAATACCGCTACCTGCATCCTTGGGCGTGGCCTCGGCGATAGCTTTTTGTGCTTTTGTCATAATCCAGCAAAGGTGTTCGCCATCCACACCGGTAGCCAGTACAGCCGCTTTCATGCTGTTAAATTCCTTAAATGTAGGCTCGACACTGAAACTGAAAACATCCTTAGCGGCTACACCGACGTAGGGGCCTACCAGTGTAGTAGCACCTGTTACCTTTGTAGTGCTGAAAAGGATTTTGTTAATGAGCATTGCCACCGCCATAGGCATAAGGCTCTTAGCGATTGTTTCGATAAGGCCCTCGGTCTGTATGATGGTTTGGCGTGTGATGGGGATAGCGATACCGATACGCTGGGGCGATGCGGTCAGCTTACCCAG
Source organism: uncultured Porphyromonadaceae bacterium (assembly GCA_947567425.1). Classification (GTDB taxonomy): domain Bacteria; phylum Bacteroidota; class Bacteroidia; order Bacteroidales; family Muribaculaceae; genus Muribaculum. The sequence goes on from CANOLV010000011.1 coordinate 59,811, forward strand.
CTTGATTTTAGTATCGGTCAGTGCCACGCCCTCACCGGCAATAGTAGCCTCGACAGCCTCGTAGGTAGGCCAAACGTAGTCACCAGCCAAACCGGTAGGCATGGGCAAACCTACTTTGTCGAGTATAAGGCCCTCGGTGAGCGGTGTCAAAATGTCCTGCACTTTGAGGGGTACCACCGCACTGTCGGCTGTGTCCGCTACCATCATAAGATCGCGCACCAACAAAATCTGTGTCTGTCGGCCTGCCTGCATATTCTCGCGGATAATACGCGATGCGTCGGCGGCGGCGTTGGGGTTCTCGCGCAGATGCTCTGCGGCGGCTACCTGCATTTTCATTTGCAGCAACTGGTTTTCGCGTGTGAGTGCCTTAAACTCGGTGTCCTCGGCCTCGGTGCGCTCGCGCTGCTCTCTTTCGCAGGTTTCGGCAATTTCGCCGATACGGTCGCAGTTGGCTTGATACTGGTTAACCAACTCGCGCACGTTCAGCTTTTCGGGTTTCTTTTTTTCCATTACTGAAACTTTTTGGGGTTTAAATTATATCAATTTTTGCGCGGCAGCGCGGCGCATTTCACGCAGCTGCTTACGCACTTTTTCGTTATCGGGTTTAGGTTCTTCCGGGGTGGGGTTTTCAACTTCACGCAAACCGTCGGTAAACTCGCGTGCTTCTACCGATGTGTCGGGGTAGGCTGGGTCAGCCGCCAGCGTAAAGTCATACACACCAGTTACAGCCTTTACCGTGTAGGTTATTTGCGTGGCACCGTTAACCACCTTTGCCGTGCGCTCGACAAAATCACTGTCCCAATACCGGGTAGTAAATGCAAAGCTACAGCCGGAAATGTCACCACGGCTAACCAGCTCTAACGCTTCGTCGCCATTGGGTGATTTAGGCAGCTCCAAATTAAAGCCTACGCCCTTTTCATCTACGAAATACTCCAGCGTTCCGGTGCCTTTGTTGCTCCGGCCTAAAATCAGCTGGCGGTCGTGATACATGGTAAACTTTATATCGCAACCGTCTAACAGTTCCTTGGTTATGGCTTCCGGGGCAATAACTTCGCGTGCCTCGCTATCCTCGTCGCTCCATAGCGGCGCAGATGGGGTATTAAACAGGATAGCGTACCCGGTAATCGTGCGGCTGGGGACTTCGCCCTCGGCCGCTTCACGCACACGCAAATCTGCGCAGTCTATACGCAGGGTGCGTTTTACCTCGGTGTCTTTATTCCTTTTCGTCGTCATTGTCTTTATCTTTGTTTTCGGGTGCCTCCGGCTGTTGCGGTTGCACACCAATTTCGTTAATACCTCGCAGGTTCGCCGATACTAATACCGTGTCGCCACCGTCAACAGGCGTTAGATTATTCATGCGTCGCACCTCATTTACGGTTGTACCAATCTGCAAAAGTTTGGTGCCGTAGTTCATCATGCCGTTGAGGTCACACGCGAATAACTCGCGGCGGTCGAATTTAAATTTGTATTTCTTGCACAGTGACGGTGCAATTAGTTTGCGACGTAATTCTATCTCGATGTTACGCAGTAGAGGGTTAAGCGTATGGCTTAAAAAATCTACGTCGGCCTGTTCTACTGTCTTATAGTTATTGCTGGTATCGGCATATACAAACGTCGGGGGTACACTGAAAAAGCGGCAAATTTCGATTACCGTAAATTTGCGACTCTCCAAAAATTGCATATCGGTAGAACTAAGCGAAATTTGCTTAAAATCCACCTGCCCCGGTAGGCTTACAATCCTTTCGCCGCCTTGAAATCTGCTATCTAAACTTTCGGCTGTTTTCTGTAGCTGTTCGTCTTGATATTCGCCAAAGCCGCGCACGCTGGTATCATTCGACACTATGCCACGCACATTACCGCCATTGGCAAACCGGTTTTGCGTTTCTTGGTCGCCTGTTGCGGCGATATTCATTGTTAGCCGGGCGTAGGTCAACACACTAACGCCTTTTTTATTGTTGCGCAGGGTCAGACCCTTAATGTGTATTATCTCATCCTCGGAATATACACCGCTAATGCCATTATTGAGGTCGCGCACTGTGTAGGTATCATGTATTGTATCGTGCATTACTGTACCACGCTCACATAGTGCCAGCCGGTCTAATTCCATGCTGACTAAATTGTAAACCGGTACAATGTAGGCGTTACCGTCTAATAATAGCTCCTGTACTACTTGCCGCCAAAAATCAAAAGCGTTAACGGCATAGTTCGGTTGCACATTGAGCAAATAATCGAGCAGGTCGTTATCGACTTCCGAAAATATGCCCTCTTTCCGTCTTAGGTATTGCAGTGGCAGGTTAGCGACACTTTCGCTGAGTAACTTAACGCAGCGGAAAACCGTAGCGACGCACATAGCCGTTTGGTCGCCATAGACAAAAAGCGACGTAGCCCCGGTGCGTGCCGCGCTGGGTGTTTCGTCGCTTTGGTTTTCGCGTTTGAAATAGTTTACTATATGCTTCCAAAAGTTCATGCCGATCTATTGCTTTCAAGCAAAGATAGCACATTAATGGCGCATTTAAAAGACTGTTAATCAGCCATATTTCTACTTATTTTCCTTTGCTTTTCTTTATCTTACTTTAGTATGCAGACAGAAGAATATTTAGTCTTTTTTAACTTTTTGTGTAATCTTTTCGCGGAATTTCAGATGCCGTTTGATTTTCTCGTCCGAAGAATCCCCATTGTTATCAAGCATGCTCCACAGTAGGTCGTTATACAAGTCCTGCAGACGCCCCGCCTTATCCATGGCGTCGATACGCCTCCGCCTTTCCGTCTCGAACATTTCGGAGTATCGACGTTGCGTATCCCTGGCCATGCGCAGTTCATAGCGTAAATCGTCAATCCATTTTGCAAGCTCGTGCGTGGCATCATTCTGATTTTCCGCTTCGGGTTGTCGAAGCAGTAGCCCGACAGTTTCCACAGTGTCGTTTGCCTCAGGGAACGGTAGGGCCACCACCTCCGGCTGCGGCAAAGCTTTATGGGCCATGCCCCACGCGCCTTTATAGGCTTTCTTGATCGTATCTTTCGCCCCATAGCGCATAACTCCCATCAGAGCATCGAGACCTTTTTGGGTTATCAGGTACTCATAGCCATGACCATACATCCCGCTGGTGTAGGCACGTCTTGTAAAATGCCCGTATTTGAATGCCCGGCTGTGCAGATTGTCTCCTATTGTCCGAGTAAGCGAACGGTGTTTACGGCCAAGAATCCGAGCCAGTTTGCGGGATGTCGTTACCGGTTTGCCTTCCACTATTTCAGTTAAACCACTGATGCAGTGCTGATTATCAATGGGGGGGGGTAATTGTGGAGCGGTTGCGGGCTGTTGCGGAGCGGTGTGCTGCTTCTCATTCTCCAATTCCTCCCAACGGAGAATCAGGCGGGCACGCGCCTCATCGTTGAACTTGGTCGCGATGTATAGACACTCGGCTTTGGTAAGCACATAAAACGGTTGTTTCACCTCTCCTCCGGTAGCTAACTTGTTGATTTTGTATTGGAGTGCAAATTTGCGCCCCAAGGATTTTTCCCATGCAGGCTCCATATTTCGGATAGCCCGCAATACATCTTTGTGTCGCTTACCTGTGGCCTCTGCGATTTGCAGAGAGGTCATTGTCTGACCATTCTTGATTAAGTTTGTCATTTTTACTTGATACGTTTGGCATTTTAGACAGAAAAAAAAACGGCTGTCATATCCCGTCGCCAAACGTACCAAGGTTTCACTCCGCAGAGCAAACTATGATTGGATATGACAGCCGTAGCCGTTTATTTATTGGGCATAAAAATAGCCCGAAGTATGTCCGAGCAATAACCGACGCTCGTGCGGAAAGGTGAGACCTTCGATACATTTGGCATCGCAAAGCTACGACAGAAAATCGGAATGCGCAACACCCCGATTAAAAAATTTTCATTAACGCGTGTAATCTATGAAAAGACGCATACACATAAGTTTGGTGATCACACCATCAATCTTTTGCGTTTGCTTACGCTTTATCGGCTTGCAGTTCTCCAACTTGTCGGTATCTAAAACTGCATTGCCAAAACAGTAGTAGTTAATCGGGGTATCATTTATGAAAATATGCCCGGTTTTCGCGCCATGCTCAAAACTTTCAACCGGAGCGGTAAAATTACCATAGGTCTGTTTGACACCCGACAGCACATTATCAGCACCGGAAGCCGCCAGCATATTAACCACCTCCAAACTTTTCCATGGGTCATACCCGATACCCAATATGCGCACCACTTTATTAAGATACAGCACATAATTTACGATAACGCGATAGTCGATAACGTCGCCCTCGGTCAGTATCAAATAGCCTTTTTCAGCCCATACGCGGTACATTCTTTCGTTAGGGTGTCCGTCTAACGCACCCTCCGGGAAAAAGTACGCCGTGTGGAAGTGGAAATTTTTACGCGCCACATCATACATACCCATAGTAACCGCGCTAAAGTCGTCGCTTTCCGACAGGTCGATAGCCACCATAGCGTCGGGGCGGCCGGCAATAGCGTCCAGTGGCATAGGTCGGGCGATGCTTCGGGCTAACGTACTGCTTATCCAGCTGCGTTGTTGGTTCTCGGCAAAGATGTTTAGTAACTTAGTACGAAAAGCCAGCATAGCTTTAGCACCATTACGCAAAGCGTTTTTATACTCCTGCCTGTAAAAATCCATACTGACAGTAACGCCCATGTGTGGTTGTACTTTTAGCCATGTCGCTTCCTCATTTTCCGGGTCGTCTAAATCCGGCTCAAAAATATGAGCAAATAAACTGTCGTCCTCAAATTCACCCAGCAAAACCGCCTTATAGCCCTGTAACATTTCGTAAAACGGCCCGTCGAAAACATCGGAAGCCGTTGTAATAATCACGGTCAGCGGATTTTCACGCACACCCATAGAGGTAGTAAGCACGGTTAGCAAGCTGTTATCGCGTGCTTGGCTAAACTCATCCATAATAACCGTGCTGGCGTTCAAACCGTCTTTAGTTCGGGCGTTGGCTGTTAAACATTGAGCAAAGGCGTTGCGGTCTTCCCGCTTGCTTTTAATGGTTTGCTCGTTGACAGTGTAGCGGCGTTGTTTAGGGTCTAATTTTCTCATGCAGCCACGTATCACGTCGAAACACTTTTTAGCTTGGTCGTTGCTGTTTGCTCCGGTGTAGCTCTCAGCGTTTGCATCGCCATAAAGCAAATCGTCTATGGCTAATGATGCGCTCGACGTGGTTTTACTGAATTTACGCGGCACAAATAAAATCGCTTCGCGCACTACGCGGCGGTCGCCATTCCAAAAACCGTAGATACTTGCAAACTGAAATGTTTGCACCGGGGTTAGCGCGTACTTTTGCAGTCCGGTTTTGCCGGGAAAATGCAAATTTTCATACAGGGTAAAAAAACGCTGCACCTCAGTAGCGTTAATGCCGTATTTGTCGGCCATACGGAAAAAGCGCATAACCGCTAACTGTTCGTAGAGGTTGTGCGCAGACGGATTATTTGCGACTTCCGTAACATACAGCTCCAGCCGTGCGTCAACTTCACACAGCCGGTAATCAGCTATCGGCACTTTTGCCAGTTGTACCGACACGTCGATTTTAGCCTGTCTTAGTCTGTCTTTTTCCTCCTCTGTCATACGGTTGTGTCGGTATTGCGTTTAATGATGTTTGGTTTTTTGCGCCCCACGTTCTTAACCTTTTTGGTTAGGTCTATCAATGGGTCGTCCTTATCGGTGCCGGTCAGTTCCTCAGCGGTCAGCCCTAACGCTTTCATTTGTCGGGTAACACTGTCCTGTGCGTCCTTTTGGATTTTGAAAACCGGATGCGGCACCAATGTTTCATTACCATAGCGCGATACGCTCGATATGGTCGTAGTTTCCAGTCCGTCGATTTCGTCGTTAGCCAAATCGAGCGTGCGCAGTGCGCCAGCCAGCGACAATATTTGTGCGCCCAAACTCTTGCTATATTTACCAGCTGCTTTTAGGGCTTTTTCGATGTCTTTTTTGTAATCGTTAACTTGTTTCGCCATATTTGTTAAAATTTCAATATTTGCTTAAATTGAAAAAATCGCTCACGCAAAAGCAAAGGTGGGGGCGAGGTTTAAAGCCATAGGGGTACCCTTAAAAAATTACCCCCCCCTGCTTTAGTCACCAAAGAATTTTTTTACTACCCCGGCCACCTGTTCGGCGTTTCGTCGTCGGGTCGCTTCCTTGCCGCTGCGTCCCATCTCGGTATGTACCTTAACGTGGCAGCTATGGCACAAAGCACATAGGTTTTTAGGGTCATACATGAGCCTATATTTCTCGCGGTAGTTTATGCCATACTCCACAGGTGTACGGTGGTGTACCTCAGTAGCCGGTGTTATATATCCGTCGGCCTGGCATAACTCACAAAGTGGGTGTGCTGTCAGTATCTCACGCCGCAGACGTAGCCACCGGGGCGTATGTATCAGCTTTATGTAGTCCTTATCTTTAGCCATTTGTATGCTTGCGTATTAGGTAGTTAAGACTGTCTAACAAACTCTGTTGTTTGACCTTTTTATTTTCAAGTGACGCGCTGGCGCGTTCATCCACAGTATGCGCCCCGATTAGCTTATACACTGTTACCGGGTGCTGTTGTCCTTGTCGATGCAGTCGGGCGTTAGCCTGCTGGAATAGCTCTAAATCCCAGCCTGTTCCAAACCAAACTATGTAGTGACCGCCCTGCTGCATATTAAGCCCATACGCTGTACTTGCAGGGTGAGCCAGTAGTACATCAATCTTTCCGGCGTTCCAGTCTAATAGCTGCTTTTCGCCCTCATACACTTCTACCCGGTAGCCTTTGAGCTTCTTTGCTATTCTCGGTATATCGTGTTTGAATTGATAGAAAACTAACACGCTGTTACCGTTTGCGGCTTCTACTATCTCGGCTAATTTATCCACCTTTTCGCTGTGGATTTCGTGTATGTTCCTTTCCTCATCGTAGATTGCACCGTTAGCAAACTGGGCTAATTTGTTCATAAGCCCGGCGGCAGAATTAACCAGTATATTAGTCGGTTCGCCCTCATGTTCCTGCTTGAACTCTAACACCTTTTCACGTTCAAACTTATTATACGCCGACATAGTGGCCGGTGTCATTTCCACCGATACGGTGTGCATCATCAAATCGGGTAACTGCAAATAGTCTTTAGCTTGCATACTTAGGCATATATCGGCTATCTTGTTACGTATTATATCCTCACAGCCTTTTTTTACATCACAGCGCACTACTATGTTATTCCAGCTATGGGTTTCAAAATAGGTTTCACGGTATTTAGTCACTGACTTACCAAGCCTTACGCCTTTATCCACACAGTACATTTGCCCCCATAGGTCGATTAGCCCATTAGGTGCAGGGGTGCCGGTAAGCCCGATTACTCGTTTAAATCCCGGTCGCGCGATACGCATAGCCTTAAATCTTTGCGACTTTGGATTTTTGAAGCTGGTTAACTCATCAATCACCAAAACATCAAACGGAAGCTGACCCCGGTACAGCCCTACCAGCCATACGAAGTTGTCGCGTCCGATAACGTAAATATCCGCTTTTTCGGCTAAGGCTAATTTACGCTTCTTTTCCGTACCCATGACCTTTGCCACCCTCATGCCCTGTAGGTGATTCCATTTAGACGCCTCAGTAGTCCACGTGGTTTCTGCTACTTTTTTAGGTGCCACAACCAGCACCCGGCTAACTTCGCAGTCGTCGATAAGTTCCTGTAGGGCGGTGAGGGTGATTGAACTTTTTCCAAGTCCCATATCCAGTGCCAATAGACATTCATTATGCTCTAAGACAAACTTTATAGCCCTTTTTTGGTAGTCATAAGGTTTATAAATCATAACTTTCTTGTTTTGGGGTTTCCGTCATGCTCTTTATGCCATTTACGGTGTAATGCTTGTGACGCAAACACCATTAGATTTTCGGGGTTGTTGTTTCGTTTGTTACCGTCGATATGGTGTACCACCTCACCCGGTTTAAGTGGTCGGCCTAATATTTGTTCGGCTACTATTCTGTGGGTATGCCGCCCATGAGTTTTTTCGTAGGTATCTTTTTTACCTTTGCCAATTTTGGCAGCTCTTAAACGTCGGCGATTTTCCTCAGTGGGATTTATCCGACGAAATGTGTTTGCGCCAATTTCTCGTAAATAGTCGCTGGCACATTCGGAACTACAAAACACATGGTTTTTAATATCAGATTTTAGCCGTTTAAAGATTTTGCCGCATTTTTCGCATTTTACGGTAGTCTGTTTTGCAGCATGGTAACACGATTGACTGCAATAGTTAATCGGTTTTATGGTCGATGGTCGCCGGTCAAATTCTCGGCCGCAGTGATTACACGTTATTTTCATTTTTTAATTGTTTTAATCAGTTCGTCGATGTCGGCTTTATTGTCTATCACTTTCACCAAATGCCCCATGCCGATTAACTCAGCTATGCGTATTTGCTGTATCTTTGCTGGCTTCCGTCCTTTGCTTTTTAGTTCTACCCAAACTACGCCACCGCCCGGAAGCACTAACAGGCGGTCGGGATAACCTACCATGTTAGGGTTAGAGTATTTGAGGCATAGCAAACCGTTTTGTTTTGCCTGTTCCACTAAATACCGCTCTATCGCCTTTTCCGATACGTCGGCATGGTGGGTTAAATTCTCGATACTTCGTTTATCCATTGCTTGCCATTTTTGTTGTCTTCACGCGCACTCAGGTACGCGCATACGCACGCGAAAACACGCCGGGTTATGTAGTTTTATTAATTTTTCTATTTTTGTATATAAAAACATTACTTTTCTAAATAGCTATATATTTAAGTTACCATAGTTACCATACTGTCTAACTGCCTTGTTTTCTCGGCTTTTTCTTGGTAACTAAACGTGGTAACTAAGGCTTTTTTCTCGGTTGCCAGTTACCGTGTTTCCGTTACCGCTTTTTCTTGGTAACTGAATTTTCGCCGGGTGGTAACTGAGTTTGAGTTACCAAAAACTATATGTCGCCCTCATACTCGATGTCGTCTTTTAGAGGTCGGGCAAAACTCTTTTGCCGCCCATATAGTTTTTCCATGTATCGCACACCGCTTCTACGCTCCCAGCCCATTTCATCTAACAGGCGACACACACGGCGCGATAGGTACTTATATTCTTTGTCCGACATTTCACGCCCCATGCGCTCACAGATAAACTCAGCCGCACAAATCCTGTCGCGTCGCACTGTGCCTATCTCGTCAAGTGGGTCAGGGTTTTTAATATACGCACGGCGGCGGTTTAACTCCCAGCTGTCCCAGTCGGCAGGTAGTTTCATGTCTAAAAATACGGTGAGTATATCGCGTATCGGGTCGTCGTTATCGTCGTTGTACTGGCTCTGTCGCTGGCGTGCTTCCGCTTCCAAATCGCCGGGCAAATATAGCTTTTCGCCCTGCTTCCAATACTCGACAGCCTCGGCCCAAAGCTGGTTTCGGTCACGTATGAGCGCGTCGGCAAAGTTGGGGTATTTGCGCAGCTCCGGATTAACGGCAATAACCCAAAATCGGCGGTTTCCTGTGTCGCCTTTGAGAAAATAAGCCTCATTAGTCGTACCGCAAAATACACACTGGCGCGGATGCTTTTCTACTACCGTACCGTATGCGGCGCGGTAAATATCATCGCGTCGGCTTATGTAGTTTTTTACCTGCTCCACGTCGCTACGCTTGATACTCGATAACTCGGCCAGTTCTATGACCCAGCCGCGCCGTAGCTGCTCCATACCGCTTTTGCCCTCTGTGGTTACTAAGCTGTCGTTAAACCAGTCGCCGCCCATAATGCTGAATAGGGTTGATTTACCGATACCCTCGGCACCGGCTACGATTAGGCAATAATCGTACTTGCAACCGGGTTGCATGATACGTGCCACGGCAGCGGTGAAATGCTTCCGTGTCATAGCCCTATTTAGCGGTGTATCTTCGGCACCGATATAGTCGATAATCAGACGCTCTAACCTCGGTGTACCGTCCCATACCAAACCGTTTAGATAATCTCTAATTGGGTGTATGCGGTGCCGGGTTAATACTGCGTCCTTAGCGTCTTTGATTTTGTCTTTGCCGGTGATTTCGTAGCGTTCATCTAAGTATATACGTAGATTAGCATCATCGCGGTTGCCCCATTGTGTAGCCTTTTTGTCCCACGGCAAACCACCTCTGACTAAATCGAAGCCGCTAAACAAATCATGCCACAAATGCCCTGCCAGTGCCGGGTCATTCTCCAGTATGCAGATTATGTTTTTGGCAGTGCTTTTAATGGTGCCTTTGCGGTCGCGTTCCAAATCGGCCATCCAATCGGTGTTAGGTTCCTCGCCGTCCTCGGTGTCGATGTCGGCAAAATCGCTATCCGCGTCGGCTAATCTTTCCTTTGTGAGCAAAACGCGCACCGTCTTATCTGCGGCTACAAAGTCCTGCATTTTCAGATACGATGGAAGCCGGGTAATGTCGGTTACTTTGCTACCATCATCCTCTATGCCAAACTTATGTATGCGCACTATGTCAAAGGCGTTGCACAGCTTCATACTTGCAGGGTCAGTGTCATGGTGCGAAAATGCAAATTTACTTTCGTATGTGACACAGCCCCCGGCGACGCTTCCGGCTTTGTAGGTATATCGTCCGTCGCTGGCGGTCTTTTCGTACACGTCCGGCAAAAATTTTTCTATCGCCTCCTCGATGGTATAGGCGCGGCAAAACGCGCCGATTAGTCCGGGCTTCTCGGTCGGGTCGCCAGCCTTGCGGATTTCGTGCGCCAGTACGTCACCCTCTCGGCTCGACATAGGCCACTCGCTAACGTCCTGTGGGTTCCGGTAGGTCGCCAGCACAGCGTCAACGTCAAAGGCCGGGCCGTCTTGGTATTCAAAGATATATTCGCCGTCCCTGCTGGTACTCGGCCAGTAGAAAAGGCGCGGTAATTGGTAGGTGGTATGGTCGAAAAGTTCGATACCTATTTTGGCAGTCCAGTATCGGCAAACCGGCTCATACTCAGCCGGTGTTATCTGCCTGTTAGCCGGAAGCACCAAACGCAAACGCGGCTTTTCGGGCGTATGCTTATGCGTGCTGTATATCATAGCCGCGCAGTCGAAATTTAGGGTAAAGTCGTCCCATACGTCTGCGGTGCCAAAGTCGATGTCGAGCGTAACCAGCGTGCGGTACAGCACATTTGCGGTCTTTCGTGTGCCGTTGGATAGATAGCCGCCGACAAAACCGCCCACGTCCTTAATGCCGCTTTGTTCCTCGCGGCTCATGCGCAGATATTCGCGCATTGTTTCGCTGGTGCGCTTGGTATCGGCGCACTTGGCTAAAATGTCGCTCCACTTCCACAGTTTGTTACGCCATTTTTTCGATAGTCGGCTGTGGGCTGTGGCTATGTCTAAATCAAAGTCAAATTTTAATTTATCCATTAGTCACGCCCCCCAGTGCGGTACGGAAATAACCGGCGTTTGCTTCGTCGGTTATTATCTCGATTTCGCGCACGCCGACATTAGGTTTTTTAATGCGCAGCTCACACGCCGGGGTGTCCTCGGCTTCCATGAGCGCAAACACGCCGGGTATCTCGGTGCGCGATATTCTAAAACGTAATGTGGTTGTCGCCATAGTTAAAATAATGTTGGTTGGATTTCGGGCGGTTCGTTTAAACATTCGGCCCTAAATCGCAACTCTTGTTTGTCGAAATACTCTTTGTCAATTTCGCAGCCGACAAAATCCAGCCCCATACGATAAGCGGCTATACGGCTGCTACCACTACCTAAATGAGTATCTAAAATTTTATCGCCAGCTTAGCGTAGTTAATAATCTTCTCCAGTTTTTCGGCTTTATCTTGCCAATCAAACATAGCGGTACTTTGTCGGCTGGTACCTAAACCGTCCTCTGTTAAATCCTTATAGTGATTAACCATTTTTTCGGCGTGCCGATGTTCTCGCTTGATTATTGGAATAATTAGCCTTAGTTCATCGGTTGTTAGGCCGTGAAGTGTTTCGTTAAACATTCCTTTGGGGTGGGTTATTGCTTCCATTAGTTATTATTGTTTATTTGGTTGTTACAGGCTTCTTGTAACGGTTCTACGATGTTGTCGGAAATTGTGCAGGTTCCGATGTCGTCACCGTCGGGCTAGTAGAAAATGCACGTTTGGCACGTTTCCGGGGCTTTGTGTTTCATACGCTTTCGGTTAATGCTTGGTGTACTTCCTCGGCGCAGTTCTTGATATATGGGCGTGTGTCACCGTCGGAAAAATCACACGTTTCAGCCCATACCGTTACCCATATACCCAGTATCTTTACCTGTACTTTGGCAGTGTAGGTTTTGAAGCACAGTATATCGGGGTCGTTGTTATCCTCGATAACTTCTTTGACGCGCGATTTAAGGCGCAGATGTTTTGCGGCGGTCATGGCTGCAATTTTATTGGTTGTATCGAAAATTTCCATTCGGTCAGATTGGTTTTATATACTTTGGCAATGCCGGGGTATAAGTGTTAAAGTATAAAGTTTAAAGATTGTAATTAAATGCTGAAACCGGGCGCACTCTGCCCTTGAGGCTGGCCTTAGTGTTCCAGGTGTCGAGGTAACCGGTGCTGAGGGCCAGACGCCATGCGTCCGCCGCGCTGGCCTCTGTAGAAGTGAGATACCACAGCCCTTTGATTTCCTCACCGCCGACAAATCGAAGTGCCGCATTAATGGCTTTGCGGTTGGTGTAGATAAGATACATTTCTGCCACACTGGGTATGTGTTCGCCCTCTTTAAGTTCGATGGCAGGGTTAAGCCCGATTTCTTTGAGGTGGGCGGTATTGGCTTCGCCGTTCCAGTCGGCTACAGCGTCTATATATTTGTCTATATATCCGTCGTAGTAGTTGGTGGTATCTTCGCGCGTGGTTAGTGTTACGTCCTCGCCGTTGGCTGCGTCACGAAGTGCCACGATTAACCCACGGTCGCCCTGCTTAATGCCGATACCGATAACCGGGTTATCGCAGTCGAGTATGAGGTTAGAACCAGTGAACTTGTCAGCGTTACCATCTTGGGTAATGATATACACACCGTCTGCCAGTGCCGCCGGTTTGAGATTATTGGCGATTGCCGGGAGCGGCCCGGCTACTGCTTTGCCTGTCTTGACAAAGTTATAGATTTCCTGTAGCGTACAGTCTTGTAAGCTGCACACTTCTTTTACAATTTCCAAACGGTCTTTTTCTTCTGTAGTCATATTGTAAACAAATGTTAAATTATTTTGAAATATTCGATTTTAGCGCGTTTGCGTGCTTCGGTGATATTTTACTATGCTTGTTATCTCTGTGGCTTTACAGCGTTCCTATGGGCTTTGTGACGTTTGCTAATCTTTGAGGTAATAAGGCGTGCTATACCCGGCACCTTTTAGGGGCAAATCGCGGCACCAGTCTATAGGCTCACTAAATAAAGCCTCCACGTCGGCCAGCGGTCGGTCTATCGGGGTTTCGGCTATAATCTCGTCATGCACATGGAAAACTATAGGCAGGTCGGCGCGTCGAGCGCGTAGCATCACTATGCCCAGTATGTCGCGTGCGGTCGCTTGCACGATGTTTTCCACCAGCTTACCGCCGTAGGTGCGTAGGGTTTCCCACTTTTTCGTAGTTTGGTTTAGCCCCTCATACTCGATAATTTCATGATCGCCGCGCCATCCGTCGTCATACTCGATGCTCACTTTGGCGCGTGGGTAACAAATGGTGCGTCCGGATGGTAGAGTAATAAGTAACATACCCCAGCGGAAGCCGACAGTAATACCCCGGTGGATTGTTACGGTGTTGCCGGTTTTGATAGCGGCAAATGCCGCTTTCTCGACTACCGCCCATAGGCGTACTATTTTTGGGTTAGCCTCGCGCCACTGGCGTACTGTGTCCTTTTCTTCCTTTTCGGATAGTCCTAACTTTGAGCCGCCCATCGCTTCCAGTGCCGGAACTCCACCGCCGTAGCCTAATGCCAGTACGGAAATTTTACCTTTTTGGCGTAGGTGGGCGTTTGGACCGTGCTTCTCGACTGGTACACCAAACATACGCGAAGCGGTTGCACAATAAATGTCGCCGCCCTCGCGGAATACGTCTAACACCCAGTTTTCACCGGCGATCCATGCGATTACACGCGCTTCTATCGCGGAAAAGTCGCAGACGTGCAGGATATGACCGGGGGCGGCTATAAACGCCGTGCGTATTAGTTCGCTTAACACCTGCGTTACATTGGCGTAGTTCATTTCAAACTCTTCCAAATCGCCAGCCTTAACCAGTGACCGGGCAAAGTCCAAATCTGCTAAATGATTTTGCGGTAGGTTCTGCACTTGCACCAGTCGCCCGGCCCAGCGTCCGGTACGCGCCGCGCCGCAAAATTGTAGTAGTCCATGTATGCGGCCATCGTCGCATACGCACGTTTGCATAGCTTCGTATTTCTTGTTAGAGGTCTTAGCCATTTCGCGCCGGATAGCCATAACGCGGCGTGCTTTGGGCCAGTAGGTTAATGCGCCCTCGATCTCGTCGATATTCTTTTTGTTGATACTGGCAAATGCTAACCCGGTTGTGCGTTTCAAATACTCTTTAATCTGTGCTGCACTATTGGGATTTTCCATACCGGTTATCTGCTGTGCTTCTCTCAATAGCTCGGCTTTGTACTCATCATCGAAGCGTGCGGCATTATCTACCAGTGTACGGTCGATAAGTACGCCACGGTCGTTAATAATTTGGTCGGCTACATAAAGTTGCTCATCAAATTCGACAGGTTCAAGGCGACGCAATTTGTTTAGTAACGCTTGCTCTACCTCTACGTCACGTATGCAGTATTTTTTAAACGTGTCCCAGCGATCGGGTGCAGCACTCGGCAGGTGACGCACACCGTTACGGCCTGGCATAGAGAAAAAACGTATAAGTGTTTTACCCTCGGTCATTTTACCGTCAGCCAGTTTAAGCACCTCGCCGCATTGACCCAGCGATAGAGGTAGCCCCATTCGTGCAGCTCGCACCATCGTACATTTCCATTGTGCCGGGTCTAATAGCACGGATAGCCCTAAATGTTTGCTAATGCAAATACGCTCAAATGCGGCGTTCCATGCGGTTTTAGTTACGTCCGGGTCTATGAGTGCGTTTAATCTCTCGTCGGGCAAATCCTCACCTTGCGCAAAATCAACACACACCACTGGGCCGTTATCTACACTATAAGCAAATAACAATATAGCGAAGTCGGGAGCCTCGACGTACTTATACACACCGCATTTTGACAAATCACGGCTGCTATACGTTTCTATGTCTATGCCTAATTCTCGCATCAGCTCAATTCTTTATCAGCCATCTTTTCCAGCATCATCACTGCGGCGGCATGCCAGTCGTTAATATCGGCAAACTTTGTGCAAAACTCCTGATATTCACTTAGAAGTCCACAGACTATTATAAAAGTGAAGGCTTTGTTTTTTTCATTCTTTTCTATCTCAAAGGCTTTCGCGCTGTAGATCTTTGAATCAGCTACCATATCTCATTTTTTTTTTAAGAATTACCCCTACCGGCCAAATGCCGGAGGGGTAATTTGCGTTGTTTACAAATCTTCGTCGTCCTCGTTGTCGATGTCCGCAAAGTCGTTTTCCGCAGAAGCCCTACCGCCCAGCTTCTCGTCGTCCTTAAATTTCATAAGGTTGTTGAGGCCACAGGCTACACCACGGTTGCCGTTGATGTCGTAGGCGTAAAATGTGACGGAAGCCACAGCCCACACGCCGCTATACATTTCTTCCTCATCCACGATGGGGGCTTTGTTGCGGTCAACGATGCCGGGGCGTGTATTGCTCTTTGCGTTGAGGTAGTAGCATCCTGCATATACATCATCGTCCTTATCGTCACCGTCACGCAGTGGCATATCAAGTTTCTTAGGTTCTTTGCCGCCCCACTTTGATACTATACCGGCTTTTTTGGCTGCTTCGATAGCCTTTTTGATGGCTTCTACTGTTTCCTTTTCAGTTTTCGGGATAAGTATATTAGTCATATACTTGCCGTTTTTCTCGTCACCCTCCGGGGCGTACTTCACGAAAACGTGAGTGTAGGATAGTCGGCAAGGGCCGAAAACTACTTTAGTGTCTGTTACTTTTGGCGTAATCATACTGTTGCTATTAAAATGGTTAATTAATATTTATATCGTTAAAATCGTCGGAAGCGGTGTTATATGCCTGGCGTTTGTCCTCGTTGGGTACTAATGTCGGCTTGCCCTGCGGCTTGATGATATAGTCGGCGCATAGCACGGTAAAGCGTTTTTTGCCTACCAACTTTTCAAGATCTGAAATACCGCACAGTGTGGCCGGCTTCATGTACTCGCTTGGATCGTACCCCTCTTTGTATAGTAATCCGGCTACCGCTTCGCTGTCGGTTATTTTGCGCACACTGCGACCCTCCACCAACTTAAAGCCGGGATAGCTCACACCGGCTAACGCCTGTTGTAGCGCGTAGTCCTCGACACTGGTACACCACGCTTTGATGTTGGATAGCCACGGCAGTATGTCGGTAGCCATTTTCTTAGGGCTTATCAGCCCAGGTGTCGGGTTCTCCTGTGCTATGGTGGTACACTTTTCGGCCAGTGCTTTGCATCCGCATTTCACTTTACAGAACTGGCACCACCCGCCGGGGTTCTGTTCGCCTTTGCCGCTAAACGCTTCTACGGCTTTGGGGCGTAGTTCATTCTCGGCCCACTCCAATAAGTCGCTAACCAACATTTCAAACTCACTCAGATTGTCGATACGCGGCTGTACGATGGTCATGCGCACACGGTCTATGTTGTACTCAAAACTGTGTTTAAGATATGCGCCCAACGCGTAGATTTTCATTTGTTCGTTATCGATAGCCGACACGCGCACGCCTTTACCGTACTTGAAGTCGATAACTTCCATAAGTCCGTCGGCTATAATGGTAGCGTCCGAAGTGCCAAACGCTTCCGGCACATAGTCGGAAAAATCCAATCGGGTTTCGATCAGTAGCTGCGCGTCCTTTGTTGCCATCCGGGCGGTGTTGAACTTCTTCAGCACGATATATTTGTAGGTTTCGGTGTACTCGTCCATTTCGCCATTGTGGTACTGGGCGTTAAGTTCGGCTATCTCCTTATCTTCGTGCTTGGTGTCAAGTCCGAAAAACGATTTCAGCTTTTTGGCGCAGTATGCGTGTGCTAACGTACCCTCCTGTGCGTAGGTGCTTTCACTATCCGGGGCTGTAGCCTCCAGCCGTGGGGCGGCGGTGCAGTGCATCCACCTATGAGCCGCCGACGGCGATAATAATGCATGTTGTCCGGGCATAACTTAACTATTTAGAATGGTGCTGGGGGGGGTGTAATGTTTCCGTCCTTGCCGATTACGAGTGCTTCGCACTCGGCGATAAATGCGTCGACTTTTTCAGCTACATTGATCATGGATGGTTTCTCGAAACCTAATGCCAATGCGATTTGCTTGAACTGCGAGGTTAACGCACGGTGATACTTTTTGTAACCCTCACTGGCTGTATTCTCCTTGTAGTCCTCGCCCTCGAATTTCAGGCGTATACGGTGCATGATCTCTCGGATTTCTACCGGTAGATTGCGCGTATTCATTTCCGTCGGTTTGGCGTTTTTTTGCGGTGCCGGGTCTGCGCTTGTTTCATTCGTCGCCGGAGTGTTTGGTTTAGAGGACTCTGTCCCGGTTTCTACGGGGGCAATGGCCACTTCGATAGTCGATTCCCTGCGGGTTTGTGCCCCGATCTCCTTTGTAAGCGCCTTTTCGATTCGGCGTCCGAGATTCGGCAACTTGTTTTCGAGTAGTCCGAAAAGCCTGTCCGAGAGTGTCAATGTTACTTGTAATTCCATGTTTCTAAAGTTTATAAAGTTAGTTTCTTAGTCATACAGTACGCTTGCGCCGAGGCAGTGAGGTCGGCGACGGTTGCCACCGGATTAGTCGTTAGCCACTGCTCTAACTCGGTGCGTTTGAAAAAGCAATTTTTACCGTTAGGCTTGTAATGGGGTATTGCTTTCGAGGCGGTCAATTTATACAGGTAGCTGACTTTGATGCCCATGTACTTTGCCGCCTCATCGGTTGTTAATACCTCTTTGGTGCAAACCATGGTTTGGGCCACTACCATATCAGCCATTTGTTTTAACTGCTCCTGTGTCATACGGTAATTTAGTTATAGTCAATGTATTGTTTGCATAATCCGATATGGATTTGAATTTGCACCGCAGGACATGGCAAACGCGGTATGCTATTGCTTTGCCTGTGTTGATTGCGGAAGCATCGGGTAGGTTAAACACTAAGGTTTCGCCCACCTCCATATTGCGCAGTGCTTCGGTGGTCACTCTGTTCTTTTCCATATTGCGTTAAATTTCGATGTCGATAAACTCCAAAAGGCTATCAGTTATCATGCTGTTTACTTGGAGCTGGGCGGTTGTAATACCGTTTTCCTGCATCCATCGTTTAGCACGATTTACGGCAGTCTGCTTATTTGATCCGTCGGGTATTGCCGCGCCTAAATCCTCATAGTTTTCGTCCATAATGGCAAACCAATAGCGTTTCATAGGCTCGATGTTCAGCGTGGGTAAAATGTCACTATCAAACGGCCTGCCTGTCCTTTGAACTGGGGCGCGTGGTTGATGCTGGTTAATGCCTTTTTCGCGTAATGCTCGGCGTGCAGATTGCCCACCGTTTCGCAAAATTTGGTAAAGCCGACCACGATGCGTTTGCGCTCTTTCGGGAATGTGAGGCGTATGAGGTAGTCGCGGTTAATCCTTTTCCGCAAATCCTCGACGTTTTCGATAATGTGTTGTTTTGCCATTTTAGTAATTTATTTTGTTTGTTAATCCTTTGGCGGAAAAGAAAAACTGTCGTATATTTGCGATTGAAGATATTTGTAAAGTCTGGCAAATTGTCCGACAGCTTTTCTTATGTCCGTTTGTCAGTTTGTTATTACGATGCAAAGATATTGGAAATATTTGGTAAAATCCAAATATATCCAACATAATTATATTTTATTAATGGATTTTTATGGATATTAGCAAAACAACCGTTGGAAACTTCCAGTCAGAAATCAGGCGTAGAATCGACGATTTTATTGAATATGAGGCGCTTGTCTCTCCGACTGAATTTGCCAATAAAGCCGGTATCGATCCATCAGGGCTGATTAAAATGCTGAAGGGCCAAATGAAAATAACATTGGCCACTCTGCGCAAAATTTCTGATGCTTACCGTGTCAACATCTCTTGGCTTGTTACAGGCGAGGGCGAAATGTTTATGAAAAATGATATTTCCAATGAAGGCCCGCAAGATACTGTTCCGGAAATAGGCTACAAGGATGGCTCTCCGTACTACGACGTTGACTTCGAGTGCGGTTTCGACGAGCTTATGCATCCGGGCGCGCCGAATCCCGAATGCCTGATCAGGATGCCGGGCTATGAGAAGGCCACTATGTGGTGCAACGCCACCGGACGGTCGATGGAGCCGGAGATAAGCAACGGCGACATCATAGCCCTGCAATGGATAGAAGACCCGTCTTTCCTACCGTTCGGCAATGTCTACGCAATAATAACAACCAACGGCTTGCGCACAATAAAGCGTCTTGGGCGCAGTGAAATACCCGGAAATTACAAGCTGGTTCCCACCAACCCCGAATACGACGAGCAGGACATACCGGCGGACAAGATATATCGGGTTTACCGAGTCATGGGGTCGATGAAATCATTTTAGTTGATCATCAACACCAGCAAACCATAAGTTATGACGTATATAATAATATTAATCATCGTAATTTCTATCGTTTGGGGCATTGTCAAGAAATCCTCCGAACCCGCCGAAACCACAACTAAATCCGGCAAACCAAAAAAAATCAATAGAAGAACTGTACGATTTTTACGAAAATCAAAGACTACGCCCGAACGACAGCATCGAAATTGATGACGATGATGACGATGACGATGATGCATGGCATTATATTACCTATATTGCCGGAGTCAACCATCACTGCGACGATTCTGACATAGGTGGATTTATCGGCCTGGCAAAACCTCAGCCTGAAAATCCTTATGACAAAAACGCAATCGCCATAATCCGCAATGACGGCGCACTTCTGGGATATATCCCGGCTAAAGAATTGGGCGAATACCGCGCAATGTCAAATGCAGAAACGTTCCATTGCGTTGGATATATTGTCGAAGGTAACAACGGGCTTCTTAATGGCCGGGTCAAAGTAATTCTAAGCCGCGACGATGTAGAAGTTAACCACGAAGTCGCCGCATATGTCAGATGGCTTTTGCGGAACAAAGGCAAACGCTATTTTCCATACGACTCCAAAACCTCGCACAAAAACGGAGATGATCGATGCAATCAACGACTATTTGGCAGAATAACTTCTACCATCGGCTACGTCTCGTTGGCGTTAAAAGGGAAATCAACTAAAAACCCGCCCCGAATACGACGAGCAGGACATACCGGCGGACAAGATATACCAGGTTTACCGAGTCATGGGGTCAATGAAAACTTTTTGAATATTAAATCCCTATGCAAAATATGTTTACAAGAAATTTCAACAAAGCGACGAAGATTTCACTTCTTTCCGTAGGGATGTTGCTTTTTATGTCGTGCAGTTTAAAGATGTCGGAGTCCGATGCCACCA
>CANOLV010000012.1 GCA_947567425.1 uncultured Porphyromonadaceae bacterium
TGAAAATTGTACGTTTCGTTTTAGAAAGTTGTACGTTTCGTTTTTGCGATTATACAGCGGTGGAATAATAACTCGTGGATGTATCTCTATCAGTCGGTGTTTCGTTGCAATCAGGTAGTGGTACACGCCGAAGAGGTGGAGTGGGAGAGCGAGAGCCGTAAAAACGAAGTTCTGGCACAGGCCCGCGCCATACGAGGTATGGACTATTATTATCTGGCCATGCTTTGGAAAAAGGCTCCCATCGTGGATTGGATCTCCTCTCCGTCGGATCAACCGTCGGAAGCCACCTTTGAAGAGCTTGTCGACTTCATAGAAGCTGACTTTGCATTCGCGGCCGAGCATCTTCCGGAATCATGGACTGAACCGGGGCGCATCAACAGATATTTTGCGTATTCGTTCCTCGGTAAACTGTATATGAATTCAGGCCAGTGGTCAAAGGCGAAGGATGCTTTTGAGAAGGTCATCAAGAGTGGAAAGTATCAGCTTGTGGCCAATTACCGCGACAATTTCCGCCATGACACTGAAAATAATTCTGAATCAATATTTGAAATCCAGAACTCGGATGAGAATCAAGTGATGGGCGGTTATTACGGCATAGGAAACGACGGTGCAGAGTGTGGATATGCCTCTTACCGAGAGAAGTTTCTGTCGGGTTCGCCTTACGGTTGGGGTGACTATATAGTGTACGATTGGTTGATCGACATGTATAAGGACGAGCGCAATAAAGACGGTGGCTTTGACATCCGTCTGCGCGACAATATCGTATATCCGGAACTGTTTACGGACTTCCCCGGCGAGGTAGTGTTTATGAACCGCACGGAATGGGATTACGCCAACTGGAGCAGTCTGAGCTGGTGCCGCAAATATACGACTGATTATTACCGCTCGATTACTACGTTCTATTCTCCTATAAACACACGCATACTGCGTTATGCCGACGTGCTTCTGAGCTATGCGGAGTGTCTGATAGAGTGCAATGGCGCCGCCTCGATAGACGATGCCGCCGCTTATGTGAATTTGGTCCGTGAACGTGCCAATATGTATCCGCTTGATGAAAGTGTACATGCTTCATGTCTGTCGTCGGCAGATGCGTTTATGAAGCGTCTGCGCATCGAGCGCGAGAAAGAGATGTGCTTTGAATATGACCGTTTCATGGATCTGCGTCGCTGGGGGCTTGGCACCGATGCGGCATACACTGCCGAGGTTAAGGCCAGGAGCAAGAAGTATGATTCAAACTTCAAGCCCGGACGCGAATGGCTTCCGATACCACTGTCGGAAGTGTCCAACAATCCTAATCTGACTCAGAACGACGGATACTAATCGCTTTATTCATAAGATATGAAAAAGACTTATTCAAGATTATTCCCATGTATATTGGCCGGAGCACTGTTCTGCTCCGGCCAGGCCGTGGGTGCCGAGCCATCGGTGTTGCCCACAAATATTAATGCGCGGTCGATGTCGCCCAAGCTTCTGCCTGACAACAGGGTGGAATTTGCTGTGAAGTCACCTGACGCTAACAGTATTAAATTGGCTCTTGGCCATGACTACGACATGGTGAAGGATGCTGATGGAGTGTGGCGTGTCACCACCGATCCCCAGGTGCCGGGATTTCACTACTATTCGCTTATAATCGACGGTGTCAATGTGGCCGATCCTGCAAGTATGTCGTATTTCGGATGCGGACGCATGTCGAGCGCCGTGGACATACCCGAAGAGGGGTGTGAATGGCAGGAGGTGAAGGATGTGCCTCATGGGTCGATAAGGACGGTGCGCTATTATTCCAATCGGCTGAAGTGCTGGCGTGTGATGAACGTGTACACTCCGCCGTCCTACGACAAGGATTCCGCCCGCAGGTATCCGGTGCTTTATGTCTGCCATGGCGGAGGTGAGGATCATACGGGCTGGGGTGCGCAGGGACGTACCGACATAATACTCGACAATCTTATCGGCGAAGGTAAGGCCCAGGAAATGATAGTGGTTATGCCTAACGGCAATATCCCTGTCGACGGCAAGGTGCGTATGGGGTATAACCGTGAGGCTATGGCGCCTTTCGCTGATGAGCTTGTCGGATCGATAGTGCCCTTTGTCGACGCTAATTTCCGGACGCAGGCTTCCCGCGAGGGCCGTGCGTTGGCAGGACTGTCGATGGGCGGCGGACAGGCGTTCTACGCAGGACTTCCAAATACCGATCTGTTTTCCCACGTGGGAGTATTCAGTTCGGGTGTATTCGGCGGTGCCATATTCCCCGGTGAAGTTCCTAAAAAGTTTGATCCTGAAAAGGAGATGCCGGGTCTTGTCAGCGAAAAAGACCGCTATAACCGCGACCTTAACCTGTTCTACGTATCGGTCGGCACTGACGATGCCCGCTACAGTGCAGTCTGTGAGGCCGTAGAGACAATGAGGAATGCCGGACTGGATGTGGAATTTTCGATATTCCCCGGTGGACATGAGTGGCAGGTATGGCGAAAGTCGCTGCATGACATAGCCCCCCGGCTATTCCGCGGACATAAATAATTTAGCAGGCATAAAGTAATACATATTTTTTTGCGATGCGTATTGTTCTCGTAAGACTGGGATTGTTGCTTTTGACGGTGTTTCTATGTGTCGGATCCGTTATGGCACAGTCATCCGATGCATATAATTACACGTATTATCGCGCGGCCGACGGTTTGTGCGACGAGTATGTGTTCCATGTCTATCGCGACAGCCGGGGATTTATGTGGTTCTGTACGTCAAACGGGCTTGACCGTTTTGACGGTAACGATTATGTCCACTATAACACCCAGGCTCAGGTCAAAGAGCATCGCACTAAAAGTAATTTTTTCATTTCCATGGAGGAAGATGGCTCGGGATTTCTCTGGGCCATCTCCGATATGGGATTGATGAGGATATCGCCAGAGGACGGGGCTATAGTCCAGGCCTCGGAAATATATGATGATAAGTCGGGTCTGCTGTCAATGCGCGGCGCGGCGATTATGAAAGATACAAAGGGTGCCTTGTGGCTTGGTGTGGAGGGCCATGTGCTTCATCTTGTGATGGGCGACAAGGGAGATATCCGTGGAATGGATGTGTTTAAATCGAAAGGACACATAGTACAGGCATTCTGCCAACAAGAGAATACGGTGTGGGCGGGAAGTCGCGACGGATTGTCGAGGTTTATGCTGACGAGCGACGGCCATAGCCATACGATGCCTTTGGAGGATGGGCATGAACTCGGTGGGCTGTCCAATGTCAGGACACTTGCATCGCAAGGTGCATATCTATATGTAGGTACAACAGACTCAGGTCTATACAGGTATAATCTGCAGACGCAGGATATGCTCAATTACAGGCATAATCCGTCGGATTCAAATAGCCTTACGGGAAATTATGTGTCAAGCATTTCCATGAACCAGTCGGGCGACCTGGTGGTGGGTACCCGGTCAGGCATAAGTATTCTTACCCGAGGCAACGGATTCCTGCGTTTGCAGGCTGGACGTCCGGGATTGTCGCTCAACAATAATCAGATTAACCATGTGTATGTCGACGGCGACAACAATATGTGGGCGGCCACTGCGCTCGGAGGCGTTAATCTGATCTCTATCCGGAAGAGCAATGTAACCACGGTGTTCGGTTCGGACGACTTTGCGCGGACTAATGTGGTGACCGCAGTATGTCGTGACAGTAGGGGTAATATACTGGGCGGGGTGTCCGGGCTTGGACTGGGTTTTCTGGCGGCTGACGGGTCAAATGGCGGGAAACCCTATTATTTTGGAAAAGATCTGGCCGATGAACGTTATCTTTCCGATGATCACGTGCTCGCTATCACCGAGGATGAATCGGGGGGCTATTGGATAGGTACAAAAAACGGTGGACTCAACTATATGTGCGGAGAGTTGCCGTCGAGGCCTAAGTTCGTCAGGTTTAATACGAAGAACAGTTCCATAAGGTCCAATTCGATCTATTCTTTCGCTCCGGATTCGATCAGGGGAGGATTCTGGATCTGTTTTGACGACGGAGTGCAGTTTTTTAACACGTCGACTCGCGAGTTTAAGGATCTTGCTGAATATGTCGGCGATGTTCCTCCCATGTCCAATATGATGTCGGTGATGCTCGGAAGCGACGGACGGCTTTGGGTCGGAGGCGACGGGCTGTTTGTGGCTGACCTTGAAAAGCGAGATCCGGAGACTGCACTAAGTCCGTATATTTATTGCCGGTACAAGCTTGATGATCCAGATTCGGGAATTTCGGAGCGAGTGTCCGTGATACGCCAGATTGAGGACAGTCTGGTATATATAGGTAGTCAGAACAATGGGCTTTATATCGCTACTTACAATAGAGACGGTGGCATATCGTTCGTAAATCATCTGTCGATTTTCGGCAACAAAATATCAAATATAGTCAAAGGCAGTAATAAGTGCGTATGGATAAGCACCATAGACGGTGTGTATTATTTCGACAGGGAGACGTTGCGCACTATCAAATATGACACTTCCGACGGTCTTCCGTCAAATCAGTTCTACATTAAGTCGGGGACGGATCTGCCGGGGGGACGCGTATGTCTCGGGTCTGTCCGGGGAGCCGTGGCTATTGATCCTCCGAGCTATCTGTCGATGGCTTATGAGCGGCGAGTCATCCTGACATACGTGCTTTCAGGTGAGGACAATGTCAGACAGCTGAATGCGGATACGTATGAGCTTAGTCCTGACGAGACATCGATAGAGATAGGTTTTTCGGCGCAGGAGTATGTTCATCCGGACAAAGTCATGTATGCGTATAAAATAGATGAACTCGATAATCACTGGACTGTGGAGCGTCAGGCCAAAAGGATACGCTATACTGGTATGAAGCCGGGTAAGTACACGTTTTTAATCCATTGTACAAATTCCGACAATCTATGGTCGTCGCAGATGACGAGGCTTAACATTGTCGTCAAGGCTCCGTTCTATCAGACGTGGTGGTTCTACTCGTTGGTGGTGTTTGTAGTGGTGTCGGTAGTGGGATTGACCGTATATTTTTATTTCCGCCGGCAGAAGAGCATTCAGAAGCTGTTGATCACTAAGATTCGCCAACGTACACGGCGTCTGACGGAGCAGACAGCCCAGCTAAGACAAAAAAACGAAGAGATAAGCAGTCAGAAGACTCAGCTTGAAGAATTTTCCAAGCAGATAGAGAACACCAACAGAGAAAAGCTGATGATGTTCACGAGCCTGACTCACGAGTTTAAGACTCCGCTGACGTTGATTCTTGGGCCGACGCGCAAGCTTATAGAGGGAAACGAGAATCCGGGGCTGTCGGAAAGTATCCAGATCATAGACCGCAACGCGCATCATCTGCTGTCGCTTGTCAATCAGATGATGGATTTGCGACTTATAGACGCTAGGCATTTGACTCTAAACCGGGAGCCGTTCAATATAGTTGATGAGTTCAACGGCGACATCAAGGCTTTCTCCGACCTTATTGCGGAGCGGTGTATTGATTTCAGCACACGGGAGCGGATTGTGAATCCGTTTGTGTCAAGCGACAGGGGATTCCTGCACAAGATATTGTTCAACCTGATGTCGAACGCTATAAAGTACACTCCTAATGGAGGGTCGATAGTGTGCCGTCTGGCGCAACGGCGGTCAGATGACCCACAGGTGCTGTATCAGTATATATCGGTAACGAACAGCGGAAGCTATATCAGTCCGGAGGAGTGTGGCCGAATATTTGATTGTTTCTATAAGATTGAGAACCAGACGGCCTATACGAGCTACGGGCAGAGCAGCACCGGCATAGGTCTGTATCTGGTGAAGCAGATTGTGCAGGCGCTCGATGGAGACATTTCGGTCAAGAGTGTGCCCGGCAGTGGCACTACGTTCAGGATTTGTTTCCCGTTGACGATGGCATCCGGTATGGGTTCGGAAGCGACGGTGGCGGTGGCTGAAAGGGTATTGATGGAGAGCGAGGCCGAAGATATAGCTTTCAACGCACCTGATGAACGCGACAAGCCGGTGGTTCTGTTGGTTGAGGACAGCCGTGACATGCGCACGTATATCAAGGATCTGCTTGAGGGCAAGTACTATGTGGCCGAAGCCATAAACGGCGAGCGGGGATATGCCATGGCCAGGAAAATAGCCCCGGACTTTATAATTTCAGACATGATGATGCCTGTATGCGACGGATTGGAATTCTGCCGTCTTGTCAGGGACGACGCGGAGTTGAGCCACATACCGTTCCTGATGCTTACCGCTCTGTCTGACTATGATTCGCGCTTTGAAAGCTACAAGAGCAGCGTCGATGCATATCTGACGAAGCCTTTTGAACCGGAGATGCTTCTGGCCCGTATCGAGGCTATATTGGTCAACCGGCGTAATCAGCAGAATCTGATAAGTGCCGATTTGAGCAATCCTTATCCTTCGGTCGAGATAGAGGACGCTGACAAGATATTCTTAAGCCGGCTTGTGGAGGTCATGCGCACGCATTATTCCGATCCTGATTTTTCAGTCGGAACCCTGGTCGACATGATGGGTATGAGTGCCCCGAAACTTTACCATAAGATAAACGCGCTCACAGGAATGTCGGCCGTGAGCTACATACGTCTTTACAGACTGCAGACGGCCCGGCGCATAATGGAGGAGAACCGTGGCAAGAGCGGGATAAGTGTGTCGGAGATAGCATATCTTGTGGGATTCAACGATCCCAAATACTTTACACGCTGTTTTGTCAAGCAGTTTGGCATACAGCCGAGAACTTTTTTGAATAGTGAGGTTTAGATTGTTTTTTATAGAGTACTTCAGGGTACTCTGAGGTTTAGTTAGAAAAAATGCGGTATCCGTGAGTGGACACCGCATTTTTGATTTTATGCCGTTCGGGCAGATTAGTTGAGCGAGAGGGTCACGATCGACTTGGCGGGGAGAGTGAGTGTGAGCACGCCTTTGTTGATCTTGGCGCCCTTGAAGTCTTTCAAGGTCACTTTTTCGGGTTGTCCGAAGTCGTTGTAGTCGCGGATGTCGTTGGCGGTCAGTATCTCGCCTGACACCTTTGAAGCCTTGATGCCGTCGAGGGGGATCTCGATGTCGCAGGCTTCGGTGAGGTCGGTGTTGGTGAGCGATACGGTCACTTTGCCGTCCTTTTCAGAAGCGGTGGCGCTCACTACCGGCACGATGCGTCCGTCGCGCACGGAGCGGTAGCGGGTGTTGAGGGTCAACGGTATGAGTTTTGCGTCCTGATGGGGCACGTACATCTTGAATACGTAGTATGTGGGGGTGAGCACCATCTTATCGTCCTTGGTGAGCACCATTGACTGAAGCACGTTGGCTATCTGCGCGATGTTGGTCATCTTCACGCGGTCAGTCAGGTTGTGGAATGTGTTGAGCGACAGGGCTGCCACCATGGCGTCGCGCATGGTGTTCTGCTGATAGAGGTGTCCGCGGATGGTTCCGGGCTCTTCGTCCCACCAGGTTCCCCATTCGTCGACGAGCAGTCCGACGCGCTTGTTGCGGTCATACTTGTCCATGATCTGCATGTGGCGTTTCACTACGTCACCGATTTCAAGGCATTTGCCTAATGTCCAATAGTAGTCCGAGTCGGAGAATTCAGTGGCGGCGCCTTTGCTTCCGGTCCATCCTTTTACGGTGTAGTAGTGGAGCGAGATGCCGTCCATGTGGTTGGCGGCTTTATTCATCATCACTTCAGTCCAATTGTAGTCGTAGTCGCTGGCTCCCGATGCTATTTTGTAGAGTCGGTTCTTGCCGAAGTTACGGCAGTAGGTCTGATAGCGGCGGTATACGTCGGCATAGTATTCCGGAGTGAAGTTGCCTCCGCAGCCCCAGCTTTCATTGCCCACGCCGAGATATTTCAGTTTCCAGGGCTTTTCGCGACCGTTCTGCTTGCGCACTTTGGCCTGCGGACCCTCTTCTGCGGTGATGTATTCGACCCACTTGGCGAGTTCTTCGACCGATCCGCTTCCGACATTGCCGCTGAGATAAGGCTCTGCTCCGATCAGTTCGCAGAGGTTGAAGAATTCATGTGTGCCGAAGCTGTTGTCTTCGACAGTGCCACCCCAGTTGTTATTGACCATTCTGGGACGGTTCTCTTTCGGGCCGATGCCGTCTACCCAGTGGTATTCGTCGGCAAAGCATCCTCCGGGCCAGCGGAGCACCGGCACTTTCAGGTCTTTCATGGCCTGAAGTACGTCGTTGCGGTAGCCGTTGGTATTGGGAATCGGGGAGTCTTCACCCACCCAGATGCCTCCGTAGATGCATGTTCCGAGGTGCTCGGCAAACTGTCCGTAGATTTCCTTGTTGATTTTCGGGGCGTCGGCTTCGGGGTTCAGATTTACGGTAACTGTCTCGTTGGCGGCGAATGCCGAGGCGGTGACACCCATTAATGTGAGTAATGATTTAAAACGCATAGCTTGTTGGTTTAAAAATTTGAGGTCATCGGGGATTATGCCCCCCGGTGACCTCTGTAAAGTTGATTAGGGTTGATTATTTCTGGAAGTGATATACGGCGAAAGTCTTGGCGGGAAGCACCGTTGTCCAGTTCTGAGCCTGGTCAATGGCAAATTCCTTCTCTGCGGGAACTATCTTCGAGGGGTTCTCGATAGAGTTTTCGGCATCAGGATCGGCCGACGACAAGGTCTGTACACGTACTTTTGAGAGGGCTTCTTTCTTCTTCATGCCGGCGAAGTTGATTTTCAGTTCCTGATCTTCGGCTGAAGTGTTGGCCACTTTCACGATATATTCGTTGCGGTCCTTGTCATAGACGGCACTTGCAAATAGACCGTTCTGACCTTCGGCTCCGGTCACGTTCTTCTTGTCCATGGTCAGGGGGAGCACATTGGTGCCTTTGTTCTTGGCGTAAAGCTGCTGCACGTAGTAGCTTGCGGTCGGGAACGAAGAGAAGTTGTCAAACCAGATCATATCGGGACGCCATTGCCAACCTTCTACGTGGGCGAACAGAGGAGCGTATGTGGCCATGTGTACCACGTCGGCATTGCGTTCGAGGCCGGTCATAAATGCGGCTTCAAGAAGAGCTGCGTTGAAGTGGTTCCATTTCTTGCCTTTTCCGTGGCAGGCATATTCACCGGCAAATACTTTCGGACCCTTACGGTCGTAGTTGTCGTAGCGTGCGCCTTGTTCGAGGAACCAGCTTTCGGGACGGTAGAAGTGTTCGTCGACGAGGTCGGCTTTCAGACGTGTCATTTCAGGCCAGAGGTAGTCAAACTCCTTGCCTTCAGAGTTGGGGCCCGACGAGCCTACGATCTTGATGTCGGGGTATTTGGCGCGGATGGCCTTCAAGAATGGTTCGAGGCGTTCGGGATAGATGGGATCCCACTGCTCGTTGCCGATACCGATCACCTTGAGGTTGAACGGAGCGGGGTGTCCCATGTCGGCGCGTACCTTGCCCCAAGTGGTCGAGGGATCGCCGTTGGCAAATTCGATGAGGTCGAGTGCGTCCTGGATGTAAGTGTCGAGTTCGCTTGCCGGAATCTGCTGGTCTTCATCGTTCTGGTACTGGCAGATAAGTCCTACGTTGAGGATAGGCAGAGGCTCTGATCCGATCTCCTCGGAGAGAAGGAAGTATTCATAGAATCCGAGTCCGTATGACTGGTAGTAGTCGGGGAAGAAGCGGTGGGGGAATGTGTAGTGCCAGCGGTTTTCGTTTACCGGACGGTTCTCTACCGGGCCTACGGTGTTCTTCCATTGATAGCGGGTGTCGACGTCAGTACCTTCCACGATGCATCCGCCGGGGAAGCGGAACACTCCGGGCTGAAGGTCGGCAAGGTGCTGTGCAAGGTCTTTACGCATGCCGTTTTCGTGGCCTTTCCAGGTGTCGACCGGGAACATGGATATATGTTCGAGGTCAACGGTCTTTTCAGGCTTGTTGAGGAATATGCGCAGACGGCCCTCTTTAAGGGTTTCCGACGGAGTCAGGATTACCTGGTATTTCTTCCATTCCTTTGAGTCGACAGTGATGTCTTCTTTTGCTATCACCTGAGTCTCGCCCATTGACTTGGTGTCGACGATCTCCACGCGGAACGATGATTTGGCTCCGTCGGGAGTGCGTGCCCATACCGAGAAGCGGTATTTTTCGCCCTTTTTGACGCTTACGCCGAAGAATCCTTCATTCTCAAGACCGGTGTGCTTGTGTCCGTGTCCGGGATCTCCGAGTCTGACGTAGTGGGGATTGCGTTCGAAAGGTCCGTCATCCTTCAGGTCTACATTACCGAAAGTGACCCAGCCCATGAAGTTCTGGGGGAACTCAAAAGAGCGGTTTTTGATCATTTCGGCATACAGACCGCCGTCGGCGGCATAGTTGATGTCTTCAAAAAAGATGCCGTACATGGTAGGTTGCACAGGCGCTCCTATTTTGTTGGTTTGTACCACTAATTCATTTGTGGCGGCGTTCACGCCTATGCCCGCGGCGAGGGCAAGGGCGGTGAGCAGATGTGATTTTAACTTCATGATATAATTATAATTACTAAGTTGATTATATTCTTCGCTGTGATGTCATGGGCAATGTCGTGGTCAGATGGTGCGCTTGCCCCAGACTGTCCTGCCGTCGCTGTCGAGCCCGGCGAACAGTATGGTGTCGGCTTCGCGTTCCCAGTCGTGTCCTGCAAATATAACTAAATTATTTATAACTTCACCGTCGATGGTCAGATTAAGCAGCTGATTCTCCTCGTCGAGGTCCCAATTTGCCGTTTCGGTGTCAGAGATGGAGCCGTCGTTGCAGAACGAGAGGCTTACCGACCTGTTCCAGTCGCCGTCCAGCGGGCGGGTTCCTGCCGGAACGAGCCCATTGGTGAACTCTTCGTTGGCTCGCGGCTCGCGGATTCTGATGATTTCCCATGTGCCGGCCATGTCGTTCTTGCGGAATTGATGCTGCGGAGTGGCTGTGTAGCGTTGGGGCGAGACTACCGGCCAACCGTCAGGAGTGAAGTAGATTCTGCGCAGGTGCAGGTCCATCATGCCCGGCGATGGAGCGTAGCGGCCTTGATGGGCCATGTAGAAATGGCCGTCGGCATCGGCCACGACTCCGCAGTGTCCGGTACCGACCCATCCCGGATGCCCGTCAAAGCGGTAGGGCGCGGTGAGGATGGGGAAGTTCTCGGTGGTGTCGCTCATTATTTTGCCGAAGAAGTCGGTGAACGGGCCTTCCGGGGTTTTGGAGCGGGCCACACGCACATTGTATGTCGATTCGAGTGGGTCGTATGTGCCGAAAAGGTAGTACATGTCATGCTCCGGACTGTAGATTATCTCCGGCCCTTCAAGGTTGTCGGCTCCGGAAAGCCGCTGTCTGTGGGCCACGAGATGTCCTTGATCCCCGTCTTTGATGGTGAATCCGGTCGAGGGATCGAGTTCCACGCAGTATAGGCCGCCGAAGTAGGATCCGTAGTGCATCCACTGGCGTCCGTCCTTGCCGGTTATTATTGACGGGTCTATGGCGTTCATGGGCGATTCGTTGTCGGTCTTGACCACGCATCCCTGATGTGTCCACGGCCCTTCGGGGTCGGTGGCGGTGGCCATGGCTATGACCGATGTCTTTCTTCCGAATGCCGACACGCAGTAATATAGACGGTAGGTGCCGTCGCCGGCATCGACCATGTATGGAGCCCAGACGTTGCTCGCGGCTCCGCGCATTCCGGGGTTAAGTCCGCGTACCCAATCGACTGTCTCCTGCGGGATTTCAGGTAGTGCCCAGCCTATGAACTCCCAATTGACGAGGTCCTTCGACCGGCGCATCTGCACGTTGCCGGTGTGGCGGTGGCGGCGCATGCGCTTTCTCATTTTGGCAGTGTCGACCGGCTCCTTCGGTCTGGGGAAATATATGGCATCCGTGCTATACATATAATATGTGTCGCCCACTTTGATCATGGCCGGGTCATGTACATTGTACGTTCCCCAACGGTGGGTACTGTCCATGTCGGCGACTTCCGTGTAGTCGTCGGTCCAAGGATTCGGCGACTCCGAGGGCTTGAACCTCTCCGCCGAACAACCGGCCATTGCACTGGCCGACGCGAGGTATAGGCATAAAGAAATGTGGTTGATTTTCATTATTGGGTAAATTTTGGATAAATTTACGAAATAATCTATGTTCTGATGGTGGAAATTCCGTCAACTTGGGTGGACAAATGTAAAAAACGGGGTTTGTGATGCTTTTTGGGAGAATTTTGGTATAAAAAATAAAAAGTTGCCGGATAAAATTATTAAATTTGTCGTCTGGCTGTTCCAAAGGTGAATTTGGCTTCGGCCGGACAGATAAACCGATTGTCAATCATCCATTATTGCGAAAGTGTGATGCCATGAATATGAACCATGCAATTGTACCGGTAAATTTGTTAATGTGCCGAGTGTCATGCCTGATATGTGCGGTGATGCTTGCGTGGCTGTGTCCGCTTGTCGGCATGGCGGGGAGTGCTACGTTCATGGATGAATACAATGTGAGCTTTTTGACTCACGACAAGGGATTGCCACACAATTTCGTCGACGATATATACATGGATTCCGAGGGATTTGTGTGGGTGGCGATGGCGGGAGGTGGCTTGTCGCGTTATGACGGCTACGAGTTTGTCGGATTCAATCCCAACTCCGACGTGCGCCGTTTGAAGAGCGCGTTTGTGCTTGAGGTGGCCGAGGACGGATTCAAGCGGTTGTGGGCGGCTACTGACGGAGGCGTCGACGTAATAAATGTCAATACGCTCAAGGAGGATGTTCCTGTCGATCTTTCAGGTAAGTATGAAGCTATATCCGACACGATAGTGTGGAGCGTGACAACTGCCGCGGATGGATGCGTTTGGCTCGGAACGGCTACGGGGCTGTCGCGGATTAAGTTTGACGCTGACGGGTCCATCGCCGACATATCTACATTTGACCCCCCCTATGGATTTTCTAACAGGTTGATAATTAAGGATGTACTTGGCGATGGCCATGTGTGGGCCTCGGTCGACGGAGTAATTACCGACTTTTCTGTCGACAACGGCGGGCATGTCATAGCCCGGCCTGTGTCGCAGCACCTCCGCTTCCCGGCTTCGACTTATGTCACAGACTACGAAGTCAAGGACGGCGAGGTGTGGATATCTACCGATGCCGGACTATGGCGCTACAACAAGGCCGAGAATCATGTGAAGTCATATCATTATGATGAAAGCGACCCCAATTCCATATCCCAGGATTTCGTCACATCCGTGGCTGTCACCGCCGACAAGCGTCTGGTGGTCGGCAGTCTGCGCGGACTGAACATATATAATCCTATCCAGGACAATTTTGTCCGTGTGCAGGACTGCGGAGGCGGCAGAAGAGGGCTGAGCAACAATTTCATCAACTGCATTCTTGTCGACGGCAGCAGAATCTGGCTTGGCACCGAGGCGGGAGGTATAAATCTGTTTACGCCCCGCAGGCTCGATCTGCGTTCGTTCCGGAGCCATCCGGTGGAGAGGTCGTCAATGTCGAGCCATCCGGTAAATTCCATATATCAGGATTCCGAAGGGGTGGTGTGGATCGGTACTATCGAGGGAGGCCTTTCGCGTACGGACACCGAGTTCGGCAATTGGACTAATTTTACGTCGGAAAACTCCGGCCTGTCATACAACTCTGTGAGTGCGATAGCCGAGGATTCCCGCGGCAGACTATGGGTCGGAACGTGGGGCGGCGGACTCGACGTGGTGGAAAAGCATGGTGCTAAAATCAATATAATCAATCATATAGATAATGCGTTCGGCGGACGGCGCAGAATGAACTATGTTGGTGCCGTGATCTACGATCCTGTCAACGACTGTATGTGGATAGGCTGTGCCAGAGGTCTTTTTTGTTGCGACCCGGCTTCTATGGAGCTGTTCGAGCCGTTTGCCGGGGCGTCGGAGCTTATGACGGGATGTGTGGCGATGGCGATCAGCCCCGACGGACATCTTTGGGTGGGCGGCAACAGCGGACTCTGCGAAGTGGATCTGCGGGGGCGTGACAACGACGGACATTTCCCTCACCGGTTTTTTCGCCATCGTATTGGCGATTCCGATAATAAGAACAGCGACAAGATTGCGGCGTTGCATTTCGGCTCCGACGGTAGCCTTTGGATAGGCACCAACGGAAGCGGAGTATACAGGAGGACGGTCGGGGCCGACGGAAGTGAGACATTTAAGAATCTGAGCGTCATCGACGGGCTTCCCAACGATATAGTGCTCAGTATAATGGAGGATAAGTCCGGAATGATGTGGTTTGGCACCGGACACGGTCTGTCGAGCCGGCTTCCCAACGGTCAGTTTGTCAATTACGACCGTTCCGACGGACTGTTAAGCTCTCAATTTTACTGGA
Organism: uncultured Porphyromonadaceae bacterium; assembly: GCA_947567425.1. Taxonomy (GTDB): domain Bacteria; phylum Bacteroidota; class Bacteroidia; order Bacteroidales; family Muribaculaceae; genus Muribaculum. The sequence goes on from CANOLV010000012.1 coordinate 14,277, forward strand.
ATGCCTACTGCCATTTGGCCGACGGCAGAATGGTGTTCGGCACCATCGACGGCATAGTTGTGGTCGGGCCGGATGCCGTCAGGCGTGAGGTCAAGGTGAGCGGTGTGAAGTTTACCAATCTTAGGATCGACCATAACGAGATGTCGGTGGACCGGGAAGTGTCGTTGCATGAGAGGAATAAGTCGTTGTATGTCGGATTTTCGGCTCTCGACTACAGTTCCGGCGGCCGGGGAAGCTATTTCTACCGGCTGAAAGGCTTTGACAAGGAGTGGATCAGGCTCGCTTCGCCCGGACACGGCGTCACATACACTAATCTGTCGGCAGGCGACTATCTGCTCCAGGTGAAGTATCTCGCACCGGGAATGACGTTTGACGAGGCGGCGGTGTCCGGACTGCCTATCGAGGTGCGTCCTTACTTCTATAAGCAGTGGTGGTTCGTGATTCTCATGCTGGGCCTCGTGTCGATATGCGTGGTGCTCATTCACCAATGGAGGGTGCGCGAACTGACGCGTCAGAAGGTGCTTCTGCAGCAGGCGGTCGACGAACGCACATCGGAAATCTCCAGGCAGAAGCGTATGCTCGAAGAACGTGCGGTAGAGCTGTCGGAGCAGAACCGCCGGCTTAAGATAAATAATGAGGAGATACTGTCGCAGAAGACGCGTCTGGCCGATATGGCGCGTCGAGTGCGCGAGCTGTCGGTCGACAGGATAAGTTTCTTCACCAACATCACACACGAGTTCCGTACTCCGATCACGCTGATAATCGGCCCGATAGAGCGTGCGCTTAAGCTCAGCTACAATCCGCAGGTCATTGAGCAGCTGCACTTCGCCGAGCGCAATTCCAAATATCTCCTGTCGCTGGTCAACCAGCTGATGGACTTCCGCAAGGTGGAGTCCGGCAAGATGGAGATAGTAAGGAGCCACGGCAATTTCCGCCAGTTTGTCAGCGATACGGTGGGTTCGTTCCGCCCGATGGCGGCCGACCGCGGCATAGACCTCAAGCTTTTGTGCCGTCTTAGCAGCGACACGTTCAGCTACGACGAAGAGGCGCTGCGCAAGGTGCTCATCAATCTTCTCGGCAATGCCGTCAAGTTTACGCCCGACGGCGGATGTGTCAGGGTCTATGCCGCTATAGTGCCTACTGCGAAGTGCGGTCCCGACATGTCGTTATATATAGATGTGTGCGATTCCGGCAACGGCATCGACGAAGCCGACATAGAGCGTGTGTTCGAGCGCTTCTACCAGGGCAACAGCCAGTTGAAATATCCTGTGGCCGGCACTTCCGGCAGCGGCATCGGCTTGTATCTGTGCAAGAGCATCGTGGAGATCTACGGCGGCCACATCTGGGCCAGGAACAATGCCGGCGGCCGCGGATGCTCGTTCAGGTTGCTGCTTCCGGTCGACATAGATGCCGATAGCGCCGCCTCCGAGGCCGACCTTAAGGCGCTTCCGGCGGAGACCGGGCCTGATTTGGCCGTTGCCTCCGGGGCCGTGGATGATGCCCACTCTACCACTATACTCGTGGTGGAGGACAACAGCGACATGAGGGCGTTCATCCGGTCGATACTTTCCGACCATTATTCCGTGGTCGAGGCTTCCAACGGCGAGGAGGCGCTCTCTATACTGATGAACCGGCATGTCGACTTCATAGTGAGCGACTTGATGATGCCGGTCATGGACGGACTCGAACTGTCGCGCCGCGTCAAGGAGGACTTTGCCATAAGCCACATCCCATTCCTGATGCTCACCGCCAAGACCTCCAACGAGGCGAAGCTCGAAAGCTTCCGCACGGGTGTCGACGAATATATCCAGAAGCCCTTCGACGAGGAGCTTCTGCTGGCCCGCATACGCAACATACTTGACAATAAGCAGCGTCAGAACCGCAGCTTCGGCTCCGACATGGATGTCGGCTCGCTGCGCATCAATGAGGAGTCGCGCGACAAGAAGTTCATGGAGCAGGTGATGACCGTGGTCAAGGAGAATTACAAGAACTCCTACTTTGAAGTGGGCGACTTTGCCGAGGCGCTCGGCATAAGCCGCAGTCTGCTCAACAAGAAGCTCCAGAGCCTTGCCGGACAGTCGGCCGGACAGCTGATGCGCTCCTATAGGATGAACCTTGCCCGCGAGATGATCATACAGAACCGGCGCACGCGTGCCATGAACATATCGGAGATAGCCTACGAAGTCGGGTTCAACGACTCGAAGTATTTCACCCGGTGCTTCACCAAGCAGTTCGGGGTGTCGCCGAGTGCATTTATGTCGGCCGATGTCGAGTAGCGTACTGAATCGCAGATGTTTGCGCCGGATGTGCGCAGTCAGCGGATTTCGCGGGGTAAAGTGTTAAATATCGACGGTTTACTCGTTTGTCTACTCTAATTGTCCATTTATCCACCCATGAAGGTGGCAGAACCGATAACTTTGCATAGTTTAACATAAGAACTAAATAACCTTAACCCAAAGTGGATTAACCGGACCATGATTTTATTTGCATGACCCTTTAATCAACCTTAAGAGAATTGAAATTTATTTTTAACCTCTAAAACTTAATATCATCAGCATTATGAAGACTAAAAAGTGGATGTCTATGACGGCTTTCGCCGCCACGCTTCTTTTAGGCTCGTCGTGTACGCATGAATGGGGACAGATGGACCCTCCCGCAGGGAACCAGATTTACCCTACGATGCAGAGCATTGCCACGTACGCGTTTGATTCTGAAGAGGAGCTTGACCCCGTGGTGATTCAACTTTCTGCCTATGACGACGGCGAGATGCCGTCGCTCTACGACGACGAGCTTGCACAGTCACCCGTCCTTGACCTTACCGGCGGCTACGCCCGCTTCAACAATCCGTTGAAGTCGGTGCAGGTGCAGAACGCCGTGTCCTACACATTCTGGATGAAGCAGATCTCCGACCCCGTGCTCGACGAGGAGGGTAATCCTATTGAGGGAGAAGTAATGCCCCAGGATGTGGAAAGCCCTATCATGTATTGGGAAAACGAGAACGGTTCGGCATCGCTCTCTTTCTCTGCCAACGGCTGGCTGAAATATGCCGGACTTGACGGAGCCTGGGAGGAGAACAACCCCGCCGAATACAAGACAGGCTACATCACCCCCGACGAATGGCACTATGTGGCTCTCATCGTCCGCGACCACGGCTATGCCATCTATGTCGACGGCGACAAGAAGGCCGACGTGACTTCGTCTGACAAAAATTACGCCGGAGCGGTGCAGTTTGCTGCCAACGCTCCTTATATGTATTTCAACTATGGCGCCGACACCCATGCGTCGCTCTATCTTGAGGACCTCTCCGTCTACCGCAATGAGATCGAGGCCAAGCAGATCGCACGTCCCAAGAAGGGCAACATCGGAGGCGGCGGTTCTGGCGATGATCCTGGCTCGTTTGAATACGTGGTAGGTGATCCTATCTTGAATATCGGTGCAAGCGACTGTTCAACTGGATGGTGGACGGAATTCTCCAATTATTATCGTCTTCCTGTTGCTTCCACATTGAACTTGAAGTTTGTCAACCACACTTCGGGAGGTGGCAACTGGAACAACTGGAACCTCTGCGTATGTACTGATGCAGAACGTGGCGGTGACGGCTATGAAGAGTATTTTGTAATCCGTTCTGACCTTTACGGATGGGGAAATGCATACAATGGTGACAACTTCTCCAACGAAGGCTACGGCGACTGGGATCAGTTCCGTGCCGACATGGAAGGCGCTGTTGTAAATATGGAAATCAGCCGTGTGGGTTCTGAGGTTTATGTCGATGCAGTAGCTACGGCGAAAAATGGAACCGTATATCGCGAAATGTTCCATGCTACCTGTGGCGACGGATCCCAAGTGGTACGTGCCTTCTTGATTGTCGATGGATCATATCTCGAACTTGATAAGAATGGTATTTCTATAGCCAACAGTGTTCCTTTGACTGTTCCGAATATCGGTGCAAGCGACTGTTCAACTGGATGGTGGGCAGAATTCTCGGATTATTTTACGGTGCCTTCAAATGCCATGCTTCATCTTGAATTTGTCAACCACACTTCGGGAGGTGGCAACTGGAACAACTGGAACCTTTGCGTATCGACTGCCGCTGAACGTGGCGGTGACGGCTATGAAGAGTATTTTGTAATCCGTTCTGACCTTTACGGATGGGGCAATGCATACAACGGCGACAACTTCTCCAATGAAGGCTACGGCGACTGGGATCAGTTCCGTGCCGACATGGAAGGAGCTTATGTGACGATGGATATCGTACGTAGTGGTGCTGAAGTTAACGTGGATGCAATAGCGACGGCAAAGAATGGAACTGTATACCGCGAAATGTTCCACGCTACATGTGGCGACGGCAACCAGGATATCAATGCATTCCTTATTGTCGATGGATCGTATCTCGAAATGAAGGCCGACAAGTGCAAATTGAGTCTGAAGCTTTTTAATTAACTTTAAAATCTGAATACTAAATATGAATAATAAACGCAGTACAGCGATAGGAGGGTGGAGCAGTGCGCTCCGCCTCCTCCTGCCGGCCTTCCTGCTCGTCTTCGCCGCGGTCAGCCTGCGCGCGCAGACCACTCAGGTGACCGGTCTGGTACAGGACATTAACGGAGAGCCTCTGATGGGTGCAAGCGTCATCGAGAAAGGCACTTCTACCGGTACCGCCACTAATCTCGACGGTGAGTTCGTGCTCTTCGTCAAAAATCCCGGCACTTCGGTGCTTACAGTGTCCTACGTGGGCTACGAGACTCAGGAAGTGGCCCTGAAGGGACAGACCAAGGTGACCGTCACTCTTAAGGAGTCGTCGGCCGTGCTTGACGAAGTCGTTGTGGTAGGTTACGGCCAGCAGAAGAAAGAGTCGGTCATCGGCGCTATCTCGCAGGTTAACTCCGCCGACCTTCTCGAAACCCCCTCCGCCAACCTTTCGCAGGCCATCACCGGTAAGATCCCCGGTGTGATCACCTCGCAGGGTTCCGGTGCTCCTGGTGCTGACGACGCTTCGATCTTCATCCGCGGCCGCGCCACATTTGCCGGCGACGCCCAGCCTCTTATCCTTGTCGACGGTATCGAACGTTCGTTCTCGCAGATTGCCCCCGACGACATCGAGACCATCTCCGTACTTAAGGACGCATCCGCTACTGCCGTCTACGGTGTGCGCGGTGCTAACGGTGTGATGCTCATCACCACCAAGCGCGGTAAGGAGCAGAAGCCGGTGGTCAACCTCACCGCCAACTGGCAGTGGCAGACCCCGACTCGCAAGGACACCTACCTTAACTCCTACGAGTCTGTGAAGCTTCTCGAAGAGGCTCTCGCCAACGACGGCATCCCCAGCCAGTTCGATGCCAACGACATCGAGATGTACCGCAAGTCAGTGGCCGGTCAGCTCTCAGGCGCCGACGCGCTTCTCTACCCGAACGTCGACTGGTATGATGAGATCATCCGCTCGTCAGCTCCCGCACAGCGCTACAACGCCTCTATCCGCGGCGGTACGAAGCGCATGCGCTACTATGCTTCTCTCGAATACTACGACCAGCAGTCGCTCTTCAAGGAACTCTCCAAGGACCAGTACGGCAACAGCTCTTCCCAGCGCTACAAACGCTACGGTTTCCGTGCCAACGCCGACTTCTTCCTCACCAAAGACCTTCAGCTCTCTGTAAACTTCGGCACCCGCTTCGAGGAGCGCTATCTGCCGAACTCTGATGAAAATGCCGAATATTCAAACATCTTCTATCAGCTCAACCACACTCCCGGATGGCTCTTCCCCGTATCGTACATGGTGGAGAACGGTTCTGAGATGAAGGAGCTTTACGGAGGTTCGTCGCAGTATCAGAACAATGTCTACGGCACTCTCGCCGAAGGCGGCTACCAGAAGGGTATCAACACCATCAACGAGACCAACTTCATCGTCGACTACAAGCTCGACTGGATCACCCCCGGTCTGTCGGCCCGCGGTATGGCTTCTTTCGACTACGAAAGCTACCACCAGAACCGCTACACCAAGAGCTTCGCCACTTACGAGCTTAACGACCGCGACCACTATACTACGATCGAAGCCTACAACAAGTTCGGCACCGATGCTCCTATGACCTCAGGCTATTCAAGCCACACCATCTACAAGCTGTATATGGAGGGCCAGGTCAACTATAAGCGCCTCTTCGCCGGAAAGCACGACGTCACTGCAATGGTGCTTTACATGCAGAACGACTACCGTCGTAACTCTGAATTGGCCAGGCGCTATCAGGGTGTTGTAGGTCGTGTCACCTACGGCTACGACAACAAGTACCTCTTCGAGTTCAACGCCGGCTACAACGGCTCCGAGAACTTCCACAAGAGCCGTCGTTTCGGATTCTTCCCCGCAGTGTCGCTCGGTTGGCGCATCACCCAGGAGTCGTTCATGGAGTCTACCAAGGCTTGGCTCGACAACCTGAAGATCCGCGGTAGCTACGGTGAGGTCGGTAACGACCAGATGGGCGGACAGCGATTCCTCTACGAGCAGAAGTGGAGCCAGCTCAGCAACGACTACCTCTTCGGCACCGGTTCATGGCAGACAGGTATCTACGAGCAGCAGTATCCTAACTACGCCGTTACGTGGGAACGCGCCCACAAGTACAACATCGGTCTTGAGTTCGGCCTGTTCAACTCGTCGCTCACCGGTAACTTCGACCTCTTCTACGAAAAGCGTAACAACATCTTGACCGAATACCTCACCCGCCCCTGGTGGCTCGGTGTGACTTCGGCCGCCGGCAACCTCGGTGAGACCAAGAACAAGGGTTTTGAGATAGAGCTCCGCTACAATAAGCAGGTCACCAAGGACTTCTCGTTCAACATCGGCGGTACGTTCTCACACGCCAAGAACGAAATCACATACATGGACGAACCCGCCCTTAAGACCGACTACCGTCGTCAGCAGGGCCACTCCATAGGCCAGTTCTTCGGACTCCAGTGCGACGGATTCGTGACTTCCGCCGACCTCGCCGACCCCAACTTCCCCAAGTCGACTTACGGCGACGTCCAGGTGGGCGACCTTAAGTACCGCGACATGAACAAGGACGGCTTCATCGACGACCGCGACATCACATACATCGGCGGTACCGACCTGCCCGAAAACACTTTCGCCATCAATCTCGGCGCTCAGTGGAAGGGCATCTCCGTATCGGTGATGTTCCAGGGTGTCGACCACGTGAGCCGCTACTACGATGCCGAGGCCATGTATGCCTTCGTCAACGGCGGTAAGGTAAAGGAACACCACCTCGACCGCTGGAATCCCGCCGTGTCAGAGCAGCAGAACCTCGCCAACGCGAAGTATCCGCTACTCCACTACGACAGCTACGGCGACCACAACCAGCGTCAGAACTCATTCTTCCTCAAGAACGGCTCGTTCATCCGTCTGAAGAATGTCGAAGTGGCCTACTCGCTTCCCAAGAGCTGGATCAAGCATGCCTTCATGTCGGAATGCCGTTTCTATGTGAACGCCAACAACCTTATCACCTGGGATCACCTCGACGGCCTCACTGACCCTGAAAGCAGCGGATCAAACAAATATCCTATCTGCAAAACCGTGAACTTCGGTGTTAACATCCAATTCTAATCACCTTGACGAATATGAAAATATCAGTAAAAAATATATCAGCCGCATTGCTCTTGGGCGTCTCGATGTCGCTCGCTTCCTGCAGTGACTTCCTCGACAAGCAGGCTTCCAATGAGCTTTCAGAGGATAAGACGTATGCCGACTGGAGAATGTTTGAATATTTCCACAACGATACGTACAACTTCCTCATGCACGGCGCTCACCGTATCAACAATTCCTGGCTCGATGCCGCCACCGACCTGTCGGAGACATCGTTTGCCACCGGCGGCACCCGAGTGTCGTTCAACATCGGCAACTACTATGCCGGCGGAGGAGCTTCTGAGCTGACCTCCGTATGGGAGTCGCGCTACCGTGGTATACGTAAGTGCAACCGTGTCATCAACGACATCGACCGTGTGCCGAAGGATAAGACTAAGGACGACGTCACCGAAGCCCGTGACCGCGCGCTCCTCGTGGCCGAAGCCCGCACCTTCCGTGCATGGTTCTATTGGGAGCTGTTCCTCCGCTACGGCCCGCTGCCCATCGTCACCGATGTGCTCGATCCTGACAATGACGACCTCGTAGGTCCGTATAAGACACGCCCCACGCTGACCGAATACATCGACTTTGTACTCAAGGAACTCCGCGAATCGCGTGCCGACCTCTATGACTACGACGATGCTTGGAACTCCCAGCGCATCGGACGTCTGTCGCAGCCTATGTCGCTTGCTCTCGAAGCCCGCATCATGCTCTACATGGCTTCACCCCGCTTCGCCGCCGAATCCGGTGTCACCTGGCAGCAGGCCTACGATGCCCAGAAGAATTTCATGGACACCTACGGCTCGAAGTTCGAGCTTTATGTCGACAATACTAATCCGAACGGCATGACCAACTATTCAGGCGCAGTGCTCCGCACTCCGCACCGCGACTCCAACAAGGAGACCATCTTCTTCCGCAACGACGGCACTGTAGGTTGGGGCGAAGTGTCGATGGACACCCCTGTAGGTGAAGGCGGCTCGGGCGGTAACTGCCCCTCGCAGAACCTCGTGGACATGTACGACATGATCGACGGTTCGTCGCCGTTCGCGCAGTATGACGCCACCGGTGCTCCCGTCTACAACAGCAACGGAGTTCCCGCCGTCAACCCTGCAAGCGGCTACAACGACGCCAACATGTGGGCTAACCGCGATCCGCGCTTCGACGCCACGGTGCTTTACCACGGTGTTGAATGGGGTTCGATGAACTCTGCCGGACATATCGACGTGCGCTACGGCATGGCCGACAATCCAAGAGGTAACGCCAACGCCACTCCTACCGGCTACTACATGCGCAAATATATCCCCGCTACCATCCTGGCCAGCAACCACGCCGGTGTCGACTACCGTCTGTGGACATTCATCCGCTACGCAGAGATCCTTCTCAGCCGCGCCGAGGCTCTCAATGAGATCCAGGGTCCGTGCGCCGAGGTCTACGACCTTCTCGACCAGGTGCGTCACCGCGCCGGCATTCAGGGTTCGGTGGCCGACCGCGCCGACCTCACCGGAAGCCAGGATGCCATGCGCAACTTTATCCACAAGGAGCGCACCGTGGAGTTTGCCTTCGAGGAGCATCGTCCCTGGGACGTACGTCGCTGGAACGTGGCTGTCGAAGCCCTCTCGCGCCCGATCTACGGTATAGAGGTGGCTCAGAACGGCACTATCTCCCGCAAGGTGGCTCAGCCCCGTGTGTTTGACAGCAAGATGTACCTCTATCCCATACCCGAAGAAGAATATTGGAAGACCGGACTTGAGAACAATCCGGGTTGGAACTAATCTTAAATCGCTTTATATCTTTAATATATGAATAATATCATAAAATATATGTCAGTCCAGGGCAAGTCCCTGCTGACCGCAGTGCTTATCGGCAGCTCGCTTACAGTGTGGGCAGCCGGCGGCCGCGAGCTTTCAGGTACGGTGACCGATCCCGACGGCAACCCGATTGCCGGTGCGGTCGTTAACCTCGCCGAGCAGAGCCGTATAGTCATCACCGACAAGGACGGTAACTTCCTCCTTAAGGATGTCGGCATGGACGATGAAGTCAACACCAAGTGTGTGGGCTACGAGAGCAAGATTGTGCCTGTCACCGATTTCGACAAGCCTCTTATCATCGTGCTCGATCCCGACACCGACGCTTATAAGAAACTCCGCAACTATGCATTCCAGGAGAAGTCGCCCCGCTACTCTATCGAGGCCACTTCGATGGTCACCGGCGAAGAGCTTCAGCGCTATCCCGTGACCGTGCTTCAGAATGCGTTCAACTCGCTTCTCACCGGTGTGCAGACCTACGAGGCCGCCACTGAGCCGGGATGGTCGGAAACCAAGATGTATATCCGCGGTATCCACACGCTGAACTCATCCGCACGTAACCCGATCGTGATCGTGGACAACGTGGAGCGCGACATCTCGTTCCTCGATGCATTCCCCATCGACAATGTGACCATACTTAAGGATGCCGCCGCAACCGCTCTCTACGGTATGCGCGGTGCCAACGGTGTGATCCTTGTCACCACCAAGCGTGGTCAGGCCGGAAAGACAAACATCGAGTTCACCCAGGAGATCGGTTGGCAGACGCTGACTAACCACATGGAGAACCAGAACGCCTACAACCATGCCATGACATCCAACCAGGTGCGCTATCTCGACGGAAAGGATCCTCTCTATACCGCCGAACAGCTCGCCAAGTACAAGGTGGTCAGCGAAGGCGGACAGCTTGAAGGCATCGACCGCTACAAGTACTTCTCGACCAACTGGTTTGACGTGCTTTACCGCGACAATGCCCCGGTAATGAAGACCAACCTTCAGATCTCCGGCGGTAACAACCGCGCCCGCTACTATGTATCGTTCTCTTATCTCCGTCAGGAGGGTGTGTGGAACGACGGTGCCACCAAGCACTCCGAAGGTTGGAGCTCGCAGCACGTGCTCAACCGTTGGAACCTCCGTTCGAACCTCGACGTTAAGGTCAACGACTTCTTGACCGTAGGCCTCGACCTTGGCGGACGTATCGACAACATTAAGCAGCCTACTGCCGGTGTGTTCGGACTCACCACTTTCGGTTCGGTGGAGACCAATGTGTTCTCTCCCGTTTACTGCCCCGACGGTTCTATCTACTATGACAACAATACCAACAACCCGCTCTTCCAGCTCGGTTCGTCGGGTATCGAGAAGAACCGCCGTCGCCAGCTCTATTCTACATTGACCGCCACGGGCGACCTCGGCAAGCTCCTTCCTGGCCTGAAACTTGAGGGTGTCGTTTCGTTCGACGCATACGACGGTTTCGAGTCTACGCAGACCAACCGTATCAATGCATACTCTTACGACTATACAAATGCCGCTGTGCAGAATGTCGAGGACTTCACCTACACCCAGACACAGAGCTACCAGGAACTTACCAACCCGAGCGCCAACGAGCGTGACAACTCATGGACTCTCAACCTCCGCGGAGGTATCGGCTACGACCATACTTTCGGCAAGCACCACGTGGATGCCAAAGCGTTTATCCGCTCATATATGAAGCGTAACAACCGCGGTCCGCACTCGGCCAACTGGTATCACCTCTCGTCTGACCGTTACCTCTCCTACAACGGTGTTGTTAACTATATCTTCGACGGCCGCTACATCCTCAACGGATCTATCTCCTATATGGGTAGCGACAACTTCGACCCGGACAACCGCTGGGGTACTTTCTGGGGCGCAGGTGCCGGTTGGGTACTCTCCAACGAGCCTTGGCTCCGCAACAAGAACATCGACCTGCTTAAGATACGCGCCAGCTACGGTAAGACCGGTATGAACGACACCGGCGCCGGACGCTATCCCTATCAGTCGACCTTCTCTTCGCAGAGCGGCTACAACTTCGGTTCCGGCGGCGTATGGGTAGGCGGTTATGCTGAGAACGTGGCAGGTAACCCCAACTCGAAGTGGGAAATCTCCGAAATGGCCAATATCGGTCTTGACTGGGGATTCTTCAACAACAAGCTTTACGGTTCGGCCGACATCTGGAAGGAGTGGCGCTCCAACATCCTCATCGACCGCTCGACCAACCCTGCCATCCTCGGTATCAACTTTGCCAGGGACTCTTACGGTAAGGTTGAATCTCACGGTCTGGAACTCACCATCGGCCATCAGAACAAGATCGGCAACGTCGAGTACTCTATCGAGGGTCTGCTCTCTTACAACATGAACAAGATCACTGAAATGGACGAAGTTGAGCCTGCCGTTGAATGGCAGCGCAGGACCGGCCACCGCATCCGTGGCTATGAATCGGTAGCAGGTATCTACGAGAATCAGAACGAAGGTGTCATCGGTGGTTGGAACATGTATCAGTTCGTTAAGTGGGCTTCTGATCCCGCTCTGATCTCTACCAGCCAGCAGGACGCTATCGACCACCCCGAGAAATATCCCTACAACTCATTCTCAGGTGGCGGCCAGAAGCTTGGTACCGCAGTGTTCAAGGACATCAACGGCGACCGCGTCATCGACTCACGCGACATGATGCCTCTCGGATTCACCATGCTTCCCGACTGGACTCCTTCTGTTCAGCTTTCTGTTAAGTATGCCGGATTTGACCTCCGCGTCGTAGGTACTGCCTACCTGAACCGCTCGGTGTTCCTCTCGCCGTCAATGACTTTCTCTGAATGGGGTTCCAACAACTCTACCCACGAGGTTGTCAACGCCTGGGGTTACTATACCGACGATCCTAACGATCCGCGCAACATCAACGCCAAGTATCCGCGTCTGTCATTCTCCTACAATGCCGAGGACTCTTCCCGCGACAACGGTTCTTACCAGAACGACATCTGGATCCAGAACGGCGACTACTTCTCGCTCCGCAACGTGGAATTTGGCTACTCGCTTCCTGAAAAGCTGATCTCAAAGCTCTACATGACCCGTTGCCGCATTTACTTCAGCGCATACAATGTGGCCACATGGAGCCATCTCCCGAAGGACATGGACCCCGAACGTCCTATGAGCTACTGCTGGTGGTATCCCAAGACCCGTATCTTTAACTTTGGTATCAACTTGTCATTCTAAACCATGCGACATCTTTGTAATATGAAACTCAATAAATTATCTTTATACGTGGCAGGTATGCTCTCCCTTGCGGGAGCATCCTGCACCGACTCCTACCTTGACAAGGAGGTCGACCTTACCCTGCAGCCCGACATGGTGTTCAGCGACTACGACATGACCCGTGGCGCCCTGGCCGCTCTCTACAATTATCTCCCCGACGCGTTTGCCGGTTATAGCGACACACAGTTCCGTCTTAACGAGGACTGTATGACCGACAACTGTATCGACTACTGGGGTGTGGCCCGTTACCACTCTGTGATGGACGACGCTTACGACTCGGATAACCATTGGTTCGCAAGCGACCTCTGGGGCAATTACCGCGGTATCCGCGCCTGCAACCAGTTCCTCGCTAATGCGAGGCCTTCTGTGATCGGTAATGCCGAGAAGGCGGGCGACGACAATAAGCTTTACGACCGTTGGATGGCGGAGGCCCGTTTTATGCGTGCCATCCTCCACTTCGAGATGATGACTTACTACGGCGGAATTCCTATCGTGGGCGATGAAGGTACAGAAGAGGACCGTCATCCTATCATCCTTTCTCCCGGTATGCCGATTCCCGAACGCGGAACGGCCGCTGAGAGCCTTGACTGGATAATCTCTGAGATGGATGCCATAAAGGATGCCCTGCCTTTCCGCTACGCTAACGAGGACGAGAACTGGGGTCGTGCTAACGGTGCCGCCGCTTATGCCCTGCGTGCCCGCGCATATCTCTACAAGGCTTCTCCCCTGAACAATCCGACGAACGACCAGAACCTCTGGAAAGAAGCCGCTAAGGCCGCTGAGGACTTCATGGAGAAGAACAATGCTTCAAAGAACCCCTATCGTCTGACCGATAACGGCGACGTCAACTCAAACTACTACGACGTATTCACTACCAACCCGGTGCGCTCCAACGAGTACATACTCTCCCGTTCGGTGTTTAACACTCTTAACCTCGTGTATTTCAACGGTCCGTGCGGTTTCTCCGGAACAATATCCAACACCGGATATGCCAACCCGACCCAGAACCTCGTTGACGCATACGAGACCAAGAACGGTCTGCCTATCGACCAGGATCCTACTTACGACGATCAGAATCCGTTCGTTAACCGCGACCCGCGCCTTGACCAGACCATTTTCTACCACGGTATGAAGTGGGGTATGGGCGACGAGGAACGTCCGCTCGACATGAACAACGATGAGACCCGCGTAGGTATCGACTATGCCCGCGGTAACGGTGGTACATGTACAGGCTATTACCTGAAGAAGTACGTCCACAATATCCGTTTCGACGGTACTTCAGGCAACCAGCAGGTGGCTTGCCCGATATTCCGTTATGCCGAGATCCTTCTCAACGCCGCCGAGGCTTACGCTGAAGCCAGCGAATTAACTAAGGCCCTCGGATATGTCAACCAGGTACGTGACCGCGTAGGCATGCCCGGACTTAAGGCTTCTCTTTCGAAGGAGGCTTTGATCGAGCGTATACACAATGAACGCCGTATCGAGCTTTGCTTCGAGGATCACCGTTGGGCCGACTGCCGTCGTTGGAAGCTGTTCGAAGGACAGACTGCCGCTTCTGAGGTCAATCTTCCCCGCTACAAGCAGATCTACAACCTCTATGGAGTCGCCATCCGCGAAGGTTCAGGCAAGACGTTCAACTACGGTCTGTCTGAAAAATATTCTCGCCAGACATTCAACTCGCCTAAGAACTATCGTTTCCCGATTCCTTACAGCGAAGTACAGCGTATACCTAACATGGTTCAGAACCCCGGTTGGGAACGTTAACGCTCTTAATTAATTAATAGTTGTTCAAATAAGGCTGTCGTAGGGACGCACCCTGACGGTGCGTCCATGCGGCGAATCTTAAGAATAAACATAACAATTTGATTTATCCAATGAAAGCTAAAATATTACTTCTAAGCGCTCTGGCCGCTGTGGGTATGATGTTCACCGCGTGCGACGACGATGACGACAAGGGCAACTTCGACGGTCAGGATGCCGCAATCACCAAGGTTGAGGTCATAAAGACCCCGGCTGTCGATGCCACCGAAACCACTGAGGCCGTACCTGCTTCGCTTATTCTCAAGGCTCAGTATAAGATGGCCGGCGACGCTGTATGCTCCGGTGCCGGATTCTGCTATTCGACCACCTCGGAGACACCGACCATCTATGACAATGCCATACGCTCGACCGACATCGACGGCTCGTCATTCTCTGTGGATGCCGAAGAGATCAACGACGACGAACAGTACTTCGTCCGCGCATACGTCAATGTCTATAAGGGTGGAATCGTGTACTCGGACACTGTAGTACTTAACGAAAAGGCTCCGGAACCTGAAACTCCGGAGACCCCCGAAACCCCGACTGAATAATACTCTGCATATTCGCGCCGGGCGTATGGATAATCCGTGTGCCCGGTGCTGTTTTTCTATTTAATCTCATATCACGAAATGAAACGATTCAAACACATACTTTTATCAATCGTATCGCTCAGCGTTCTTGCGTTGACCCCCGCTTGTGGAGATAATGGCGGTGGCGGCGAAGAGGGCGATAAAGGCCTGGTGTCGGTCGGCACTCCTGTCGCCGAGGCGTTAGGCACTTCTACAGCTACTTTGAAAAGCTCAGTGACCATTTCCGGCAATCCTAAATATGACCGCATCGGTTTCTGCTATGCCACCGCGCCGGCTCCCGCTGTCGGAGCGGCCATGTCGGTCAATGCTGCAGTCAATGCCGGATATGCCGTGGCCGATCTGACAGGTCTTGAACCCGCCACGACATACTATGCACGGGCTTTTGTTACAGGGACTTCAGAAGGAATTATATACTCTTCGGAGTATCAGTTTACTACAGGGCAGATCACCGTCGACGAACAGCTTGCCAACTATGAGGCGCCGGCTTATCCTGACGACTACCGCACTTTGGCCGATTGGTCGAAGCGCGACCAGTGGAATCTCGCCAACGTACATGACCCGTCGGTGGTAAAGGCCGACGACGGCTACTATTATATGTATCAGACCGACGCTTCGTTCGGCAATGCCCACACTGCCGGCGGCCACTTCCACGGACGTCGTTCAAAGGATCTCGTCAATTGGGAGTATCTCGGAGGCACCATGCCGCAGCTCCCGGGATGGGTCATCCCCAAACTCAATGAGATCCGCGGTGCCATGGGGCTTGACGCTGTCAATCCGGCAGTGGCCGATTTCGGCTATTGGGCTCCCGTGGTGCGCAAGGTGCGCTCCGGACTCTACCGCATGTATTACTCGATCGTTGTC
Source organism: uncultured Porphyromonadaceae bacterium (assembly GCA_947567425.1). Taxonomy (GTDB): domain Bacteria; phylum Bacteroidota; class Bacteroidia; order Bacteroidales; family Muribaculaceae; genus Muribaculum. The sequence continues at coordinate 30,194 of CANOLV010000012.1, forward strand.
CCCGGCACTTTAAACGGGGCTAACACATGGGGCGAGCGTGCTTTTATCGGACTTATGGAGAACTCCGATCCTGCCAATAACTCAGGTTGGGTCGACAAAGGCTACGTCATAACGAATGCCTCCGACCGGGGTCTGAATTTCAATGTCAGACCTGACGATTGGGGCAACTGCTACTACAGGTTCAATGCCATCGACCCGAGCTACGTCATTACCCCTGCCGGCGAGCACTGGCTCATCTACGGATCTTGGCACAGCGGCATAGCCGCCGTGAAGCTGGACGCGGAGACCGGTATGCCCGACATCAACGTAGCTCCTTGGGGCACGGAGGCTGACATCGAGCCTTACGGCAAACTTATATACACTCGCGGACTCGGCAATCGCTGGCAAGGCTCGGAGGGCCCGGAGGTGGTTTACCGCAATGGGTATTATTACCTTTTCCTCGCTTACGATGGACTTGACGTGCCGTATAACACGCGTGTGCTCCGTTCCGTAAATGTCGATGGTCCTTATGAGGACATGTATGGCACACGCGGCGACATGGGAGGCGACGCTTATCCCATCGTGACGCATCCTTATAAATTCGCCGGCAGCCACGGCTGGGTGGGCATATCGCACTGCGCCGTATTTGACGACGGGCAGGACAACTGGTACTATGCTTCGCAGGGCCGTCTGCCGAACATAGCCGGCGACAATTGGGCTCCTAACGCGAATATGCTCGGCCATGTCCGTGCTATCCGTTGGACAAAGGAGGGATGGCCGCTCGCCATGCCTGAGCGTTACGGAGCGGTTCCGCAGGTGCCCATTACCGAGGAGGAGATAGCCGGGGTGTGGGAACACATCGACTTAAGCTATAAGTATGGCGAACAGCGCTCTTCCACGTCAATGACGCTTGCCGCCGACCATTCGATCACCTCCGGTCCGTGGAAGGGAGCCAAGTGGAGTTACGACGCCGAAAGCCAGATCCTGACTGCAAACGGAGTCGAACTTTACTTGATGCGCGAGTGCGATTGGGAGCGTAATCCACGCACGCATACTATAGTCTATGCCGGTCTCGGCAACCGAAAGACTTATTGGGGAAAGAAATCCAAATAGGTATTTATATATGAAATGCTTCAACTTAAAGGTAGGAATTATATCTCCACTTTAATAATCGTTTCGATAACAAAAAGAGAGCGTCGGCCTGTGAAGGTCGGCGCTTTTGCATATATGGGAGTAGGTGACAGATTTCCGCGGTGTATTTCTGCCGTGCGTCAGACTTTGTCGAGGGCCTGCGACAGATCGGCTATAAGGTCGTCGACATGTTCGGTGCCGATGGAGAGCCGCACGGTGCCGGGGTAGATGTGCTGTTCGATCTGCTGTTCGGGTGTCAGCTGCGAGTGGGTGGTCGTGGCCGGGTGTATCACCAGGCTCTTTACGTCGGCCACATTGGCCAGCAGAGAGAATATCTCCAGCGAATCGATAAACCGGTGTGCCTCGTCGATGCCGCCGTCGATCTCGAACGTGAATATCGAGCCGCCTCCGTTCGGAAAGTACTCATTGTAGAGCGCATGGTCGGGATGGTCCTGGAGCGACGGGTGGTTCACTTTCCTGACTTTCGGATGGCGGTTGAGAAAGTCGACCACTTTGGCGGCATTGTAGCTGTGGCGCTCCACGCGGAGCGAGAGCGTCTCCAGCCCCTGCAGCAGCAGAAATGCATTGAACGGACTTATGGCAGCCCCGGTGTCGCGCAGAAGCACGCATCTGACTCTCGTCACAAACGTCGACTCAGGAGCCAAGTCGGTAAATACCAGTCCGTGGTAGTTGGGATCCGGTTCCGTAAGCTGAGGGAACTTTCCTGACTTCTTCCAGTCAAATCTGCCTGAATCCACGATCACTCCTCCCAGCGATGTACCGTGACCGCCTATGAATTTGGTGGCGCTGTGCACCACTATGTCGGCTCCATGTTCGATCGGCCGGATCAGATAGGGGGTGCCGAATGTGTTGTCGATGATCAGCGGCAGTCCGTGGCGGTGCGCCACCTCTGCGATCGCCTCGATATTCGTCACGCTGCAGTTGGGATTGCCGAGTGTCTCTACAAAGAGGGCTTTCGTCTGCGGGAGTATGGCGTTTTCGAAGTTGGCCGGATCCGACGGTTCCACGAATGTAGTTTTGATCCCGTACACGGGAAGTGTGTTGTCGAGGAGGTTGTATGAACCTCCATAGATATTGTTGGCGGCCACTATGTGGTCGCCTGCAGATGTGATATTCAACAATGCGTATGTCACCGCCGCGGCTCCGCTCGCTACTGCCAGCGCGGCGCTGCCGCCTTCGAGCGCGGCTATACGTTTTTCCAATACCGCCTGCGTGCTGTTGGTCAGGCGTCCATAGATATTACCTTCCTCTTTGAGGTCAAACCTGTCGGCCGCCTGCCGGCAACTGCCGAACACGTACGACGTGGTCTGGTAGATGGGCACGGCTCGGGCATCTGTGGCCGGATCCGGTGTCTCCTGTCCTACGTGTAGCTGAAGGGTCTCAAAGTGAAGTTTAGAGCGATCGATAGGCATGCCAAAAAAATATTTTATAGATTGTAGTTATTATGAAATGTAAGAGACTCTGCAAAGTTACGGTAATATGTTTATTTTGTCAATAAAATATTGTTATAACAGAATATTATTCTATATTTGCAGTCATATACGGAAATAATGTGCTGTTGGCACATTCGGTGGAACATTATAACAGAATATATGACTACAGAACAGCTCGATGAGATTGACATAGCCATACTCCGTGAGTTGCAGGAGGATGCACGCCTGACCACCCGTCAGCTCGCCGCAAGGGTCCATCGTTCGCCGACGCCGGTGTTTGAGCGCCTGCGCCGTCTGGAGTCGCACGGCTACATACGCCGCTATGTTGCGCTTCTCGATGCCGACAAGCTCGGCAGGGGCTTCGTGGTGTTCTGTCAGGTAAAGCTCCGGCACATCAACCGTGAGATAGCGCGTGACTTTGTCGAATGGATCCAGTCAATACCGGAGGTGACCGAATGCTACAATGTCAGCGGTTCCTTCGACTTTTTGCTCAAGGTATATGCCAGATCCATGCGCGAATATCAGGAATTCGTGCTCAACAAACTCGGTGCCTTCGAGTCGCTCGGTTCCATAGAGTCGTCGTTTGTAATGCTCGAAGCCAAGAACAACCCCGCCATCCCCTTATAGATTATCAACGGATCTTGGATAAAAAAAGCGACATAGGAGGCCGAGGCCTCCTATGTCGTTAAGTATAGTGTTGTTTACTGGCTTATTCGAGAGCTACGTTGCCGGTCACCGGAGTGATGGTGTAGTTGAATGTATAGTCAGCGTAGGGAACGCGATATTCTTCGCGGGGGAGTGCACCCCAGCTGTTGACGCAGCCGAGTCCCATCTGCTTCAGGTCGATGCAGAGTTCAGTGAGGTCCTGAGGCTTCACTTCGGGGAAGTGGGCGTTGGGCTTATGCTCGCCTCCGTCGATCGACTCGATTGAGTAGTGGAGCGCAGAAGCCGAGAACGGCTCTGAGGCTGTGATCTCAATACCGTTTCCTGCGGGATTGAGCACCTTCCACCAGCGAAGGTCGGCGCGAGTGCCGGTCTCCTGCGGAAGAATGTAGGGATAAGGCTGTTCGCTGACGGTCTGACGGTAGCGTCCGAGGTTCATGGCGTGCTGGCGGTCGATATAGTTCTCGCCGGGGCCGCGTCCATAGTATTCTACGGTCTCAAACGATGCGGGCATGTCCATGCGCATACCGAAGCGGAACATGTCAGACACCTTTTCGCCCTCTTTGGCCTTCATGCTTTCCACGATGTTGACCACTCCGTTGCCGTCGACTGTATAGGTCAGGGTCAGGCTGGCCTTCACTGTAGGCATGTCGTAGGATGCGGTTATCACGGCGTTGCCGTCCTTTTCGTATGAGTCTAATGCGGTGAGTTTGATCTCCGGATTGAGCCATGCGCGATACTTCTGCTGGAGTCCTGCGCCATAGTCGTTGTCGGTCGGTGCGCGCCAGAAGTTAGGCTTCAATGAAGCTCCCTCTTTCAGCATTGATGTGCCGCGCACATTGTAGCCGCAGATGTAGCCCGATTCCTTGCAGATGTCGAGGGTGAAGTGGTTGCCGCTCACATTGAGGGTCTTTCCTGAGTCGGTGATTTTAGCGGCCATTGCAGCCGGAGCCTTGGCGTTTTCGCCAGCGTTGTAAGGACGGAGCACGATCTGGTCCTCAGCCACCACGTAGTCGGCGGGGAGCAGGTTTTCGCGTTCCTTGGTCACGTATGCCACATTTAGCAGCCATTCGCCCTTGTCGGAAATCTTGCCGTAGTTCACGGTAAAGTCGCGTGACGACTGCGGAGCTACGTCGATTTTGTCAATAGAGCCTGTGCGTACAGCTTCGCCGTTATGGAGCAGAGTCCATTTCATAGTCACGCCGTCAAGACCCTTGAAGAAGTTCTCGTTGTACACTTTGAGGGTACCGTTGGGATTGAGCGAGGTCCAGATGTTCTGATAGATTCTCTTAACTTCCCATGCATGGGGGTTGGGCACGCGGTCGGGGCTGATAAGACCGTTGTCGCAGAAGTTCTGGTCAGATGCGTCATAGTTGTTGAAGTCGCCGCCGTAAGCCCAGATGGTCGCGCCGTCTTTGCCCTTCCAGCGTATCGACTGGTCGACAAAGTCCCATATATAGCCGCCCTGGTATTTGGGATACTTGCGGACAAGATCCCAGTACTCTTTGAATCCGCCCTGGGAGTTGCCCATGGCGTGGGCATATTCGCATTGGATAAGAGGCTTGGTGTTTTTAGGATTCTTGGCATATTCCTCGCTGCGGTCATACGGGAAGTACATCGGGCAGAATATGTCGGTGGCCCGTCCGGTCTGATAGGCCTGTTCGTACTGAACCGGGCGTGAAGTGTCCTCGGCTTTGATCCAGTCGTAGGCGGCCTCGAAGTTGGGGCCGTAGCCGGCTTCGTTGCCGAGCGACCATACGATGATGCTCGGATGATTGTATAGGTGCTGCACGTGGCGCTGGTTGCGTTCCATGTGAGCTTTTGCGTATGCCGGGTTCTTGGCGAGGGTCTTGTCTCCGTAGCCCATGCCGTGCGATTCGATGTTGGCTTCGGCGGTGACGTAGAGGCCGTATTCGTCGCAGAGGTCATACCACATCTCGTCATTAGGGTAGTGGCATGTACGAACCGCGTTGATGTTGAGCTTTTTCATCATCTGGATATCCTGGAGCATACGGTCGCGCGACACTACATAGCCTCCGTCGGGGTCAAGTTCGTGGCGGTCGGCACCCTTGATCAGCACCGGCTGTCCGTTGACGAGAAGCTGGGCGTTCTTGATTTCGACACGGCGGAATCCCACCTTGACGGGAATTACCTCGGTGTCCTTACCGTTCTTGGAGAAGGTGGCCTGAAGCTTATAGAGGTTAGGGGTCTCAGCTGTCCACTTGAGCGGATTTTTCACGTCGAAAGTGGTAGACACGTGTCCCTTGGCATTCTTCTTGTCGAACGAAGCCACCTCTTTGCCGTCGGCGTTAAGAAGTGCGAGCTTAAGGTCGCCCGTACCCTTGATGTCGACATTTACGTCAAGACGTCCGTCCTTGTAGTCGTCGGTCAGGTCGGCATTGACGCGGATGTCCTCGATGCGGTTCTTTGCGCGGGCATACAGGTAGCTGTCGCGCGCCAGACCGCAGTAGCGGAAGAAGTCCTGATCCTCAAGATATGTGCCGTCACACCAGCGGAACATCTGCATCACGATGGTGTTCTCCTTGCCGGGCACGATATATTTGGTGATGTCAAATTCGTTGGGTAGTTTTGAATCCTCGCCGTAGCCTACATATTTGCCGTTGACCCACAGAGATATGTTGGATGTGGCCGATCCGAAGTGCGCCACTATGTCTTTGCCTTTCCAGTCGGCAGGCACTTCTATTGTGCGGCGGTATGTTCCTACGTGGTTGTCCTTTGTAGGCACTTCCGGAGGGTTGTTCTCGAAATGTCCGCGCCATGCATAGCCGGTGTTGACGTAGATGGGATCGCCGAATCCTTGAAGCTCCCACATGCCGGGAACTTCGATTTTGCTCCATTTCGAGTCGTCGAAATCCACCTTGTAGAAGTCGTTGACGGGACGCTGGTCGGCATCGGCCACCCAGTGGAAGTTCCATGTGCCGTTGAGGGGCAGGTAGTTGGCTGAGTGTGATTTACATCCGTTGGCTAAGTCCTCCGATTCATACGCGAAGTACGATGTATGCATCGGGGCGCGGTTGATGGCATTCACGTTAGGGTCGAGCCATTCCGGTGTCTTCGCACCGACGGCAAGTGCTCCCATGGTAAGAATGCAGGTTGCATAAATCTTTTTCATGTGCAGTGGTTATAAATAATGATAATGATTATTTGGATTAATTATTCGCAAATATACTCATAATTCACGAGTCGGCCAAAAGCTTGGCCGACTTATGAACTTATGAATTTATCAGGATGCTTGTGTGTGCGGATTTAGGCTATTGTCCGGCTGGACGCGACAGTATGTCGAAGCTGTCCACCAGGATTTCTGTCACGTTGCGCTTGATGGTGTTGCGGTCTTCCCACACACGTGTGCGCAGTTTTCCTTCGATATAGAGCTTGACACCTTTGCGTATGTACTTCTCGGCTGTTTCAGCCGCGCGGTCCCACATCACTATCCGGTGCCATTCGGTGCGTTCCGGTATCTGCGCTCCGGAGGCCGTGGTGTATGCGCGTTCGGTAGTGGCCAGGGAGAACGTGGCCACCGGACGCTGTTCGACATACCGGATTTCCGGATCCTGGCCGACATTGCCGACGAGTATCACCTTGTTGACCGACATATCGATAGTGGTTATTGCTGGTTAAGTGCGTGTCTGAACCTGGTCAGGAATTCATCGGCTTCCTCCATGGTCAGAGTGAGCGGGGGCAGCAGACGGATTATGTCGGTCGATGCCGCGCCTGTAAACACGTGCTCTTCGTATATGAGCTTGTTACGCAGCTCCTTCACCGGATAGTCCATTTCGATGCCTATCATAAGTCCTAGGCCTCTCACCTCCTTTATGCCATCCATTTTTTTGAGGCTGTCGATAAGGTAGGCGCCCACTTTGGCCGCATTGTCGACCAGATGTTCACTCTCTATCACGTCGAGCACGGCTATGGCGGTGGCACATGCCAGGTGGTTGCCGCCGAACGTGGTGCCGAGCTGGCCGTATGAAGGGGTGAATTTCGGACTTATAAGCACGCCGCCCATCGGAAATCCTGTGGCGATACCTTTGGCCACGGTGATGATGTCGGGCTTTATGCCGGCATGCTGGTGGGCGAAGAAGCGGCCGGTGCGTCCGTAGCCCGACTGGATTTCGTCGAGTATAAGCACTGTCCCGGTGGCGTCGCACTCCTCGCGGAGCACCCGCAGGAAGTCTGCCGTCGGAATCCGGATGCCTCCTACTCCCTGCACTCCTTCCACTATCACCGCGGCTACGTCGCCTTTGTGGATTTCGCGGCAAGCCGCGTCGATGTCGTTGAGGGGCAGGAAGGTCACGTTGCCGTTGGCATTGACCGGTGCGTTTATCTTGGGGTTGTCGGTAGCCTCTACAGCCGCCGAGGTACGTCCGTGGAATGCCTTCTTGAAGGCTATGATCCGTTTGCGGCCGGTGTGGAACGATGCCAGCTTGATGGCGTTTTCATTGGCCTCGGCTCCGGAGTTGATCAGGAAGAGCTGATAGTCGTCGTAGCCGCAGACTTTTCCAAGCCGTTCCGCAAATTTTACTTGAAGGTCGTTGATCACGGAGTTGGAGTAGAATATGAGTTTCTCGGCCTGCTCCTTTATGGCCTTTACCACAGTTGGGTGTGAATGTCCTACCGACACCACGGCGTGTCCGCCGTAAAGGTCGAGATATTCCTGGCCTTCGGAGTCATAGACCCTGCAGCCTCGTCCCTCCACTATGTCTATGTTGAATAGGGGATATACGTCAAATAGTTTCATCTTTTTTCTGCTGAAAGTCTTTTTCTTCAGGGGGTCAACATCTGTTATCAGCCCCCGGTTAGAATGCTGAAGGTTTTAGCTGGAGTCCGGCGCGTTCATGCAGTCCGAACAGCAGGTTCATATTGTGGACGGCCTGCCCCGACGCGCCCTTTACCAGATTGTCCACAACTGATGTGATGAGCAGCTTCCCGTCGATTTTGTCAAGATGTAGAATGCACTTGTTGGTGTTCACCACATCCTTTAGGTCGGGAGCCTTGTCGGTGACAAAGGTGAAGTTATGGTCGTCGTAGAAGTCTTCGTAGAGCTTCTTTACGGTTTCCAGGTCGACCGGGCAGTCGAGATAGACCACGGCCATTATGCCTCTGGCGAAGGGGCCTCGCATCGGTATGAAGTCTATCGACTTGTTGAAGCTGTTCTGCAGTTGGGTGAGCGACTGTCGGATCTCGGCCAGATGCTGGTGGGTGAACGGCTTGTAGATCGACACGTTGTTGTTGCGCCACGAGAAGTGGCTTGTGGCTGACGGTTTCACTCCTGCGCCTGTCGAGCCTGTGATGGCCGTCACGTGTATGTCGGAGTTTAACAGCAGGTTTTTGGCCAGCGGAAGCAGTGCCAGCTGTATGGCGGTGGCGAAGCATCCCGGATTAGCCACGTGCTTGGCTCCGCGCACTATGCGCTTGCGGTTAAGCTCCGGCAGTCCGTAGACAAAGTCGTGTGTGCCGTCCTCTATGCGGTAGTCGGTCGACAGGTCGATGATCCTAAGGTCGGCTGGCATGTCGTGGCTTTCGAAAAATGTCTTGGTCTGGCCGTGCGGAGTGCAGCAGAAGAGCACGTCTATTTCATCCATCGGCGTCTCGTCGGTGAAGCGCAGGTCGATTTCGCCTATGAGTCCCTGGTGTACGTCGGCCACCGGATTGCCTGCGTTTGACGAGCTGTTCACCCACTTTATCTCCACGTCGGGATGGTTTATGAGCAGTCTGAGGAGTTCGCCGGCCGTATAGCCGGCGCCTCCGATGATTCCGGCTTTGATCATACCTCGCGCTCTTTATTGTTGCGTTCCTGTACGGAATAGTATATCTTCATCTGGTTGCCGAATATGCGGGTGAATCCCTTGACGTCGTCGGCGGTCCAGCCCTTGCTGATTTCTCCGTATTCGCCGAAGCCGGTCTTCATCAGGTCGAAGTCGCTCTCCACGCCCACGAGGATGAACCGGTAGGGCTTGAGGTCTACGATCACGCGTCCGGTCACGTTGCGCTGCGACGATTCAAGAAATGCCTCGATGTCGCGCATCACCGGTTCGAGGTACTGTGCTTCGTGGAGGAACATTCCGTACCAGTTGCCGAGCTGGTCCTTCCAGTACTGTTGCCATTTGGTGAGCGTATGCTTTTCGAGCATCTTGTGCGCTCCGAGGATCACCATCGGGGCGCCGGCTTCAAAGCCTACGCGGCCTTTGATGCCTATGATTGTGTCGCCGATGTGCATGTCGCGGCCCAGCGCGTATGGAGCCACGAGCTCCTCTATTTTCTGTATGGCTTTGACTTTGTCGTCGAAGTGTTCGCCGTTGACGGCGTCGATCTCGCCCTCCTTGAAGTCTATTGTCAGTCGCGAGTCGGCGGTGGCGGTCATTTGGGTCGGGTAAGCCTCTTCGGGGAGTGTCTGTTCGCTGTGCAGCGTCTCTTTTCCTCCTACCGATGTGCCCCACAGACCCTTGTTGATCGAATATTCGAGCTTCTTGAAGTCGGCCACGTAGCCATGTTTTTTCAGATACTCGATTTCATATTCGCGGGTCAGGTTCATGTCGCGGGTAGGGGTGATTATCTCTATCTCCGGGGCAAGGATCTGGAAGGTTATGTCGAAGCGTATCTGGTCATTGCCGGCGCTTGTGCTTCCGTGGGCCACATATTTGGCGCCTACCGACTTGGCATATTCGATGATGGCGATGGCTTGGAATATGCGTTCCGAACTTACCGATATCGGGTATGTTCCGTTGCGAAGCACATTGCCGTAGATCATGTATTTGATGCTTTTTTCGTAATATTCCTGCGTGATGTCGAGGGTGGCGTGGGCTTTGGCGCCGAGAGCCAGGGCGCGTTCTTCGATGGCCTTTAATTCCTCGGCCGAGAAGCCGCCGGTGTTTGCTATGGCGGTATATACTTCATATCCGCAGTCTTCGGTCAGGTACTTTACTGCAAATGAGGTGTCAAGACCTCCGCTGAATGCGAGCACTACTTTCTTGTTGTCCATTATTTCTGTTTATATATGTTGGGGTTATTTTGTTGTTGTTGCCGTGTTTCGTGCAGTTAGTCACTGCTTTTCATCCTCTTCGTGCTTATGGAATCTTGTCTCCGCCGGGTCGTAAAGCAGGCCTGTGCATAGACATTTGTGTCCGCCGTTGCGCTGGAGTATGTCGAAGTTGACACAGCTCTCGCATCCGCGCCAGAATGCCGCGTCGGTGGTCAGTTCGTCGAACGTTACGGGACGGTAGCCAAGCTCGAAGTTCATTTTCATTACTGCCGCGCCGGTGGTCAAGGAGAATATCTTGGCCTGCGGGAACATCTCGCGCGACAGTTGGAAAATTCGTCGTTTTATGCGCGATGCCAGACCCAGGCCTCTGAATTTATTGGCCACGATAAGGCCTGAATTTGCCACAAACTGCTTGTTGCTCCAGCATTCGATATAGCTGAAACCAGCGAATTCGCCCTCGTAAAGGGCTATTACTGCCTTATGCTCGAGCATCTTCTGCTTGACATAGGCGGGCGAACGCTTTGCGATGCCGGTGCCTCTTACTTTGGCCGCGCGGTTGATGGTGTCCAGAATTTCGTCCACGTAACCTACGTGCTCTTCAGAGGCCACTAAAACTTCGATTTTAGATGGATCTACAGATTCTTGCATTCTTCTTTCTGATCGTAAAAACTATATATGTTAATATGATGAACTGTATCACAGAAATTGGTCGCGGGCCTGTTCGAGCACCTGTTCGGGGAAGAAGTCCTTGAAGTATTCAAACAGCTCCTCTCTGGTATAGCGGTCGTTGACCACGGCCAGTACGGTGTCGGCTCCGGATATGGTGCCGAGCAGATATGGTGAGTCGAGTTGGTCGATGTCGTAGGCCAGACCGCTTGCGTAGCCGGTGCGGGTCTTGATCACGAGTATGTTGCCCGACAAGGCTATCGACAGCACCGAATAGTGGGTACCCGACTGGGCTGTCGACGGCACTGCTTCCCAGATTTCGTCGACGGGCACTTCTCCCGGCTGGGTGACTATGTAGCGGTAGTCGCCGAAGTCGGTGGCTACTTTGGTGGTACGTAAGGCTTTAAGGTCGCGTGACAGCGTGGCTTGCGTCACAAGAAACCCCCGCGCCGCCAATAGGCGCGAAAGTTCATCCTGGCTTCCGATGCAGTTGTTGGTCAGAATTTCCAGAATGGCCTGTAAACGAGTTTTCCTTTTGTTCATAACTTTCTTCTGTGAGAATTTTCGTTCAAGGTGCAAATTTAGTGACAATTTTTTGATAACAACGAATTTTTGGTGCATTAATATGCATGAAATATTGCCTTAGTGAAATTTTATTCCAATTTTGCAGTATAATCCGACGTTTTGCGTATTATCTTTGCTGTGGATTCTGAAAAACTATTAAACACCATTTAAATCTGAAAACTATGAAAAACCGTGAATTGATGGCCGCCGTAGTGGCCATGGCTGAATTTGCCTCACCTGCCAAAGCCAAGGAGGCATTAGTGCATTTTACCGTCGATGAGCTGACTCGCAGTGCCGTGGCCTCAAGCATGAATATCGACAACACTCCGCCGGCGCATATCGTCGGCAATATCCACCGCCTTATCGGCGATGTGCTCGAACCTGCGCGATTGAGGTTCGGCGCTCCGATCTACGTCAACAGCGGTTACCGATGTCCTCAACTCAACCGGGCCGTAGGGGGTGTTGCCCGCTCGTATCATCTTCAGGGACGCGCCGCTGACTTTACCACAGGCACCGTTGATGGCAACCGTCGATTGTGGCGCATACTCTGCGATCTGCCTCACGTCGAACTGATTTGGGAGGGTGGAGGAGCATGGATCCATGTGGCCTACTGACTTCTTGGCTGAGAAACCGCCATGCCGATTTATTTCCTGAGCATTTTGTGCGAATAATAGTTTTAATTATTTATCTTTGCGGTATTGATCATTTTGAAATATAAACCAATAAATATCATGCGCGATGAATAAATTGTTAAAGACTCTCCTGTGCACTGCGCTGTGCATGGCGGTCGCTCTGCCCTCCTTTGCCGAAATAGAGATTATAAAGGATGATGGAATAATTAGTGCGATTGAAAATGACAAACTGTTCTTTTCAGACGAAATGCTCGATACACAGGCCGACAAAGCGCGGCGGGAGAGCGATTGGGGGATATCTGCCGATGGACAGAGTGCGGTGATATTAGTACTGTCAACAGCCATATTTACCCAACTTGACGGCGCTGCTGTATATTTCGTATTCGTTGCACCGGAACGTTGGAATTCATCAATTGAACGTAACAATCCTATTCATGTGGGTTTTCGCGACGGAAATAGTTTGAAAATGGGCATTACAGCCCAAACGGAGGAAAACGGCTTATTGACAGTTGGTTGTATACTTGGTGCGAAAGACGGATCAAACATACCGTCCAGGCTTCCTATGAACGAGGCTATGGTGCAATTGGCCACGAGCGACATCGCTTCTTTGACATGCGGCGACCAGACATATCATTTCCGTGGAAATACGGCCCAGGTGATTCGATCTGAGTTTGACGCGCTGTTTAAGCAGAAGGGGGTGCCGAAAGATGCATTCTCGATATATCTTAACTCTGTCGATGCAGGTGCGTCGGCGGCGGTATCCTCGATGTCGGGCAAGTCTTCTTCTTCCAAAGCATCCAAAAGATCCAGGACATCGGCTTCTGCATCAGGCTCTTCATCCTCGGCGGCTCCGGCTGTCCCCGCATCCAAGCCCTATGCCCGCGCCTCGGAGTACTCTTCCGACATAGCCGCGCTGATTAAGAATCCTGCCGGATTTTCGTCAAGAAACCCATTCACGTCGCCGGGTATCTATGAGGAGAACTTCAAGTCGTACGCATCGGGCAACTCATGGAGGTTCCGTACCCGCCAGGCCGGGCCGAACCGGGTGCTTGTGTTTGACAACGCTACGGTGTCGTCGGCCCTGATGGGCTATGAATGCAAGTTCGTGGCCAATTTCAAGAATCAGATTCTCAACGGCTATGCCTATCAGTCGCAGGTCATCAGCCGTGAGCAGGCCATGAATCTGGCCGAGGAACTGGCCTCAGGGCTGGAGGATATGTCGAATATAGCTCCGTCGGCCTCCGGCAAATCAGATTCAGGAGCGATCTTCAGCCGTCAGTATCTTTACGGTGCCGGAGCCACAGTCACGGTTGATGCCCGTCAGATCGACGGACGCTACTTTGTCTCGCTGTCGGTCGGAATCACCCACTTCTGATGCAAAACCGCTCAATTAAGGAAATTTTTCGTTAATCGTAATGTTAATTGCGATATAATTCCTATCTTAGCGGAAAATACTAACCATATAATATCCAAGATATGACTAACCGACATAGATATTGCGTGATCATGTGCGGAGGTATCGGCAGTCGTTTCTGGCCTTACAGCCGTGCCGACCGTCCTAAGCAGTTCATTGACTTTTTCGGCACCGGACGTTCGCTCCTTCAGATGAGCTACGACCGGATCTCTCCGCTGGTGCCGAAAGAAAACATAATCATTGTCACTAACGACAAATATGCGCCTCTGGTGCGCGAGCAACTGCCTGAACTGGCCGACTCGCAGATCCTTCTCGAACCGGCCCGACGCAATACGGCTCCGTGCATAGCATGGGCGGCATGCCATATACATGCTCTTGACCCGCAGGCGAGCATCATCGTCACTCCGAGCGACCATGTCATAACCCGCGAGGTTCAGTTTGTCGAATCCATCAAGCGCGGATTTGAGTTTGTGGAGTCGTGCGATTCTCTGCTCACGCTCGGCATCAAGCCCACCCGCCCGGAGACCGGCTACGGCTACATCCAGATCGGACAGCCAGAGGCTGAAGGCATCAACAAGGTAAAGACATTCACCGAAAAGCCCGACCGCGACCTCGCCAAGGTGTTTGTCGAGAGCGGAGAGTTCTTCTGGAATTCCGGCATTTTCCTTTGGTCGGTAAGCTCTATACTGAAGGCCTTGCACGAATATGCTCCCGACCTTATGTCGGTGTTCGAGCGCGGCCGCAATTCCTTCGGAAATCCGGAAGAGGAGACGGCTTTCATCAACCGCGAGTTCCCGGGATGTGTCAACATATCCATCGACTATGCTGTCATGGAGCGTGCCGGCAATGTGTTTGTGGAGTGTGTCGACTTCGGATGGAACGATCTCGGCACATGGAGTGCCTTGTACGATATGTCGCCGAAGAATGCCGACAAGAATGTCACTCAGAACTGCCGCGTGCTCTCATATAATTCTTCCGGCAATATATTTGCGGTCAATCCCGACAAGCTTGTGGTGATCTCCGGATTAAAGGACTTTGTGATAGCCGATTCCGACGATGTACTTCTGATATGTCCTAAATCCGAGGAGCAGTCGATCAAGCTGTATGTTAACGATGTCAAGCTCGCTTACGGCGAGAAGTATATGTAGATTGTGTGGCATTAGCGTTTTTTAACAAACACTATTCCGCAGGTTCATGTGTTATATTTGATGTAACACTGAAAACTAATTACGAATATGAACGAAAATCATAAATCCGGGTTCGTCAACATTGTTGGCAATCCTAATGTGGGTAAGTCCACGTTGATGAACAATCTCGTCGGTGAGCGAATAAGCATAATAACCTCAAAGGCTCAGACCACGCGCCACCGTATCATGGGAATCGTCAATACCGACGATTATCAGATCGTGTTTTCCGACACCCCTGGCGTGCTGAAGCCCAACTATAAGATGCAGGAAGCCATGCGTGAGTTCTCCGAGGGTGCATTGACGGATGCCGACATTCTGCTTTATGTCACCGATGTGGTTGAGGACCCGACAAAGAATGCCGACTTTCTCGCCAAAGTGGCCAAGGAGAAAGTGCCGGTGCTGCTGGTGATCAATAAGGTCGATCTGCTGAAGAACAATGAGGAGCTTGAGGACATAGTGGCCAAGTGGAACGAGCTTCTGCCTAATGCTGAAGTGTTCCCGACCTCGGCCAAGCTCGGATTCAACACCGACTCGCTTATGACGCGTATTCTGGAGCTTCTTCCTGTGGCGCCGCCATATTTCGGCAAGGACGCGCTGACCGACAAGCCGGCCCGATTCTTCGTCACAGAGATCATCCGCGAGAAGATGTTGCTCCACCTTGACAAGGAAGTTCCTTACTCGGTAGAGGTAGTGGTCGAGAAATTTGACGAGAAGGAGGATTCTATCCACATCATGGCTGTGATATATGTGGAGCGCGACTCACAGAAAGGCATTATTATAGGAAAGGGAGGCGCGATGATAAAGCGCATAGGCACGGAAGCGCGTAAGGACATCGAGACCTTCTTTGCCAAGCATGTATATCTCGAACTTTTTGTGAAGGTAGAGAAAGACTGGCGCAACCGCGAAAATAAGCTTCGCTCGTTCGGCTATATCGAATAAACAGGAAGATCGGATATATCGGTCTTTCAGGATAAGATACGATACTTAAGCATGCAGACGGACAGTTCTGATACGGTCCGTCTGCATGCTTGTTTTTGGGGAGGTGAGCTATCGTGTAAGTAATGTTAAAATCAAAAGTTTTCAAATTCCGGGGGCAACTATCGCGATTTTTAAATTGTTTTAATAGTGATTCATTCAGAGAATATTCACTCGAAACTTAACATTAAACCACATACAATATGGCAAACTCTTCTGATAAAAACGCTATTTGGAATAGCGACGGTGAGATTTTGGGCAATGCTCCCCGATGGGCCGCCTATCGTAAACAACTTAACAGTGAATTCCCCGCACCTTTCAAGGGGGGTGCCGACACGCTTGCGGAATCAATGAAAAAGGCGGTCGAGATGATCGACGGCCTGCGTCCCGAACCGGGAGGCCCCGCATTTCTCGGCAATAGTTCAAAACTCGATTATACATATCCTGAAGTAAAGGACTGCAAGATACCGGAAAAGTCTGAGTCGCTCGACGCCGTGATGTCCGACTGCGTGAAGCTCTTCAAAGGCATGCCCGACGTGTCGAGCCCGCTTACGATGTCCAACGTGTGGCCGCAACCTAACAATGCGAGCATCATTGCGTCGATGCTTCCTCTGATATTCGCTCCGAACATTATCGAAGGTGAGTATGCCTGGAATGTCCACAAGGCTGAGCTGGAGAGCGGCGGTATGCTTGCTGACCTGTTCGGATGGGAATCGACAAAGGCCGGTGCGGTCTACACCTACGGCGGTTCCGGATGCTGGCTGTACGGACTGAAGTATGCTTTGAGCCGAGTGTTCCCCGGATCGCGCGAAAAGGGCGTGCGTGTCGACGGAAAAGTCCTCGTATCGGGTCAGGCGCACTACTGTCGCCAGAACGCCACCGACTGGACCGGACTCGGTATGGACAATGTCATCGTGATTCCTACCGATGCCGAAAGCAATAAGATGGACCTTAAGGCGCTCGAAGCCACATTAAAAGATTTGACCGAAAAGGGTATACCCGTCGTCGAGGTGGTCTGCACCATGGGCACAACCGACGCCAGCGTGTTTGATCCTATCGCCGACGTGCGCCGTCTGCTTGACAAATATCCTAATCCGGCCGGCTACGGCAAGGCTCTCTTGTATGCCGATGCCGTGTGCGGATGGTCGTGGCAGACATTCCGCCATTACGATTTTGAGAAGAACCCGCTCGGATTCTCTGCCGAGGCGCTCCGCGTGATCAGGAATAACTATGAGCAGATCAAGGGCATACATTACGCCGATGCCGTAGGTATCGACTTCCACAAGTTCGGATTCTCGCCATATATCAGCAGTTGCTTCGTATATAAGGATGCCGCCGAGTTCGAAAACATCATGCGGCGCGGTTCGTATGCCTACTTGCAGGAGGTGACCCCATATAATCCTATGTACTACACTCTTGAGGTGTCGCGTTCAGCCGCCGGCTCGCTGGCCGGATGGGCTACGCTGAAGTATCTCGGACTTGAAGGCCTGCAGGCAGTGCTTGGCGGCATACTTGAAGTGCGTCTCTACATGGATTCTTTGGTTGAGAAGGTGCCTGACATGGTGGTGGCCGATCCCGACAATACGGGCTTCATCACTCTGTTCAGGGTATATCCCAAAGGAACGGATGCACGTGAGCAGTTTGCACGCGAGCTTAATGACCGGGCCAGCCGTGCCGACCTTATCGCCAACAACCGTTTCCAGCAGGCGGTGGGTGAGAAGATGTTTGAATGGTATCTGTCGGGACATAAGATCAACGGCAAACCGTCGCCCCATATCGCTTACAGTACAGGATTCCGCACGGCTTCATGGAATGCCGACGGCACCGATGCGGAAGGTACGGTCTACGCGCTTAAGACGTATCCCATGAACGTCTACAACAACTCTTCCGTGATGGACCATGTGATCACATGTGTGCTTGCGGCCCGCGACGAAGTCGAGAAGGAGATGAATAATTGATTAGATGAGGTAGACGAACCTAAAAACACATAGATATTATGGCAACAAAAACTTATTCGCCGATAGTCCAGGAACTTATCGACATGATTGAAAAAAACGGATGGCGTGACAAATTCCAGCAGGCGCTTGACAAGGCCCGCTCCTATAATACGGTCGAATATGAGCCGATCAAGACTCTTGAAGATTATTTCGACTGGTGTGAATCAAATCTGCGCTGGGTGCCTAAGGAGGATCCCGAAGGCGATATCGTATATCAGCATGTGACCATGTTCTACTTCCTTCTTGACCAAAGTCCTGTCAAGGAACTCCAGACTCCTGTCGTACCGAGTAAACTTAAGGGCAACGAGATGCCGCCGCTGACTCCGCTGTCGGAGTGGATGCGCCGCTTCGTGATCTCGCTCGGACAGTGGATGGACACTCCTGAGTCGCTTACCGACGAGGCCGTGAAGTCATATTATGACTCGCCGCGCTATAATATGTCGGACTATGAGGTACCTATGGGCGGATGGAAGACTTTCAACCAGTTCTTCGCCCGTGAGACCAAGCCAGGATTCCGTCCGGTGGCCGCTGTAAACGACGACCATATCATCGTGTCGCCGGCCGACTCGACAAATGCCGGACAGTGGGAGGTCAACTCCGACTCAAAGGTCAACATTAAGGGGCTGGAATGGAGCCTTGAGGAGCTGCTTGAAGGAAGCGAGTATAAGGACGACTTCAAGGGCGGTATATGGATCCACCAGTTCCTGAACACTACCGACTACCACCGTCAGCATGCTCCCGTAGGGGGTAAGGTGCTTGAAGCGCGTGAGATCCAGGGCGCCACTTGGCTCGGCGTCACCACAGAGCCTATTGAAGGCGACGCCCAGGGCCGCAACCATATAGTGCGCCGCAAGATCGAAGCTCTCGACCAGGAGGGATATCAGTTCCTTCAGACGCGCGGACTTATCGTGATTCAGTCGAAGATCGGCAAGGTGGCCATTCTGCCGATGGGCATGGCACAGGTGTCGTCGATCGTCGTGACAGCCGAGGAGGGCACCACTCTGCGCAAGGGTGAGGAGATATCCTACTTCCAGTTTGGCGGATCGGATATAGTGATGGTGTTTGAGCGTGCCTCCAATGTCAGCATCACGGCACAGCCGGGAGTACATTACAATTACGGAACGAAGATTGCCGAGGCTTATCCCGTAGGCGAGTAATCAAGACTTAATTAACAGGCGGGATTTCCCGGGCGTGGCCGTCCGGGGATTCCGCTTTGTACTTTTTCATAACACTTAACTATTGGATTTATGAGTAAGAACAATATTTCTCCTGCAGAGCCTTCGGTCACTAAGTCAGGCCGAAAAAAGGTGGTGTCGACAGCCAAGGGCTCTCTGACCATGATAGCCATGGCCATAATGATCATAACGTCGATACTTAGCATGCGCGGTCTGCCCTCCGAAGCTAAATTCGGCGTGCAGTCGGTGTTCTATTATATATTCGCGGCGGTAGTGTTCCTATTGCCGTATTCGCTTGTGTGCGCTGAGCTGGCATCCACTTATACTAAGTCGGGAGGTCTTTACCGCTGGGTGTCCGAGGCGTTCGGACCGCGTTGGGGATGGACGGCCATGTACCTCGAATGGCAGACCATCATCATCTGGTTCCCGACGGTGCTGATGTTCGGAGCCGTGTCGCTGGCATTTATCTTCTGGCCGGAAAGTTTCGACGAGAAGCTTGCCTCAAATAAGGTCTACACGCTGATTATAGCCCTTGCGGTCTATTGGCTCGTGACTTTCAATTCTTTCCGCGGACAGAAGTCGGCCAATAAGCTGAGCACTATGGGCGGACTTTTCGGTACCATCATACCTGGTGCCATACTACTGGTGCTCGGAGTGGTGTATGTCTGCATGGGTAAGACCATCGATCTGACTCCGATGCCTTTCTTCCCCGATTTCTCTCATTTGAGCACCATCGTGCTCGCCGCTTCCATATTCCTATTCTACGGTGGTATGGAGATTCAGGCCGTGCATATCAACGACATGAACAATCCTGCCAAGGAATATCCTAAGTCGGTGTTTATAGCCATCGCCGTCATCGTACTCGTTTATGCGCTCGGCACGTTGGTGATCGGGCTTGTGATTCCGACCAAGGACATCAATCTGCTTCAGTCGCTTCTCGTGTCGTACAATGCGCTTTGGGGCAGCTTCGGCCTTCAGTGGCTCGGCAATGTGATGGCGCTCGTCATCATGTTCGGCGTCATCGGTCAGGTCAGTGCTCTTGTCACCGGTCCGGCCACGGGACTTATGGCTGTGGCCCAGTCCGGCTATCTGCCCATGTCGCTCCAGAAAGTCAACAAGAACGGTGTCAACAAGAGCATCCTCGTCATCGAAGGCGTGTTTGTCAGTCTTCTGACTTTGGTCCTGCTTGTGCTCCCTACTGTTGAGTCGGCCTATCAGATCATGTCGCAGATGGCCACCATCATCTACCTGATAATGGTGCTTCTGATATACGGCGCATTTATCCGTCTGCGGCGCACCCAGCCCAACAAGACCCGTGGCTTCAGAGTGCCCGGAGGCAAGCTTGGGGAAGTGATAGTGTGCGGCATCGGTATTCTTGGCGCTTTGCTCGCGCTTGTGCTGAGCTATCTTCCGCCGGCACAGATATCCACTGGAAGTCCGGTGGTCTACATCGGCATAATCCTGATCGGAGTAGCGCTGTTCGTGGCCATACCTCTGATCATATATTCAAAGCGCAAGCCGTCGTGGCGTAATCCGGAGGCCCACTTCTATCCCTTTGACTGGCAGATAGAGGGCCGCGAACCCGGACAGGTGTCAAAGTGGACTCCCGGCTACGAACCTACCGAGGACGAAGTCGAGGCCGCCGAGACCGGAGCCATCTCCAAACACGGCCAGCACAAACATTATTGACGGAAATAATTGACAATCGAATCTAAATAGAACTCCGGAGCGACTCAGTCATAGACGCTCCGGAGTTTGTGCTATTTCAGATGTTGCCCTATATTTAAAGTCATGCTTATAGGTATGGATTCAATCAGATTGAGCTTTTGAGGGCGGCTGTCGCCTATGGTCAGGCTGACAGTCGAGGTCCGTTCCGGCAACAGGGTTAGCTGAGCCGTTCCGAGCCCGGTGTCCCATTCAAGACTGGTTATTGTTGCTCCGCATCGTGTCTTTAACCCTGATATGCGTCCTTTGGGAATACCTCCGACGAGAGCCGGCAGAATATGGATTCCTTCTTCGTCAGAGCCTACGGTCATTTCGCTGATTATGGCCGGTATGGTGTGGCACACATCGGTGCAGAATACCCCATGGTCAGGATAGTGTGCTGTGGCGAGATTGGAATAATAGAAGTCGCGTCGCAGCAGGTGGTTCATCTTGTCGGAAAGGGACTTCGGATTGCATAGGCATGCGGCTATGAGTGCCGAATGTAGATAGCCGTGACCGGCATTTTCATAATCGTGACCGTCTCTTAATTCCAGAGCTTTGACGGCATGGCGGTAAAGTGCATGGCGGTTGGAGGGCGAAGTCTCGCGGTAGGGCCATACCATCATCAGATGGCTTGAATGGCGGTGGGCGTAATTGTCATCGAGTCCTTCCCATCCCCATTCGGCTATGGCGCCGTCATCGTTTATCCTGTAGTCCGGCAGTGATGAATATAGTTCGGCGGCTATGTCGCGCCAACCTCCCGGGTCATTACCGATGCCGAGTATGTCGCAGGATTTAATCAATGTGGATAAAGCCCACCGCGCTCCGGCAAGGTCAAATGCCGAATTGTTGAGCAATGACACCGGACGGTTTGAGGGCCTGTTTTCAGGCGATACAGATCCGGCTATGATAAACTTTCCGTTGGAGTCCCGGTGTCGTAGGAAGTCTTGATAGAATTCACACATTTTGGTCAATAGCGGGAATAGACGGTTCCTGAGAAACGTGGTGTCGCCTGTTGTCAGGTAATGTTCCCAGAATGGATATAGGAGCCACGATTCTTCTCCTGTGGCATAGTGGTATGGGTAGTAGTCGTTGATTGCGGCCATAAGACCGGATGATAATCCAGGGGTGTTGCCGCAGGCGAGCAGACCGCGGCATCCGAGCAGTCGGCGTGCGTTAGTCTCGAAATCGGGAATCCAGGCTTCGTTCAGGTTGAAATAGCCTTCCATGGCTTCAGGCATATTTCCGATATTTCCGGCCGCCACCTGTAGGTTGAGGTTGGCGTCAAGATGATAGTATCCGGCCCATCCGGCATTACAGTCGCCGGTCCATATCCCTAAAAGGTCGGGAGGTGTAAGTTCGCTGCTTGCCGACAGAAAGTGATAGCGTCCGGAATAGAATAGGCGTTCCCAAAGGGCAGGTATCGGTGCATCGCTGTCTTTTTGTCTGGACAGCAGTTCTTCGTTTGACAGCATTCGATCCTTCGGTGCGGCACCTAAATCGAGCGAGACTCTGTCGAATATGGCGGAGTGGATTGCAGTGTGTCTGGAGAATAAGGTGCTATAGTCGGCCGTGGATGTCGACATGGCCTGATCAAGTTGGCGGCATGAAGGGTGCCTGGATCCGGTTTTGCCCAGACGGGCAAGTAGTGTCAATTTAATGACGTCATGAGCAAACAGTGTGTCGTTTCTGACCTCCAGGCGGCCTCCTTCACACGTCGGGACTATCAGGCCTGAATAGCCTTGTGAATCGGATGGCGCCGGATATTTCACATCGATGCCTATGGAGCCAGAATCGGAACTATATCCTGACGCCGACATTCCGGCAGGATAATTGGCTTCTGCCGGCATGCGCAGGCTTACGGAACAGTCAAATCTGCGTCCGTCGGTATTTTCGATGAGAAATGCCGATATGTCCTCGTCGCGTGAGACAAAACACTTTCTTAACCATTCTCCGCCGGCATCATTCCAGCTGACGGTTATTTCTCCGGTTGAATAGTCGCATTCGCGCCTGTAGCCGGTTATTTCTCCTTGTCCGGACATGTTTATTTCCATCACGAATCCGGGATGGCGTCCGCCCTCGCCTCCGTCGGTCCATTGAGAGGAGGCTACTGCAAGGGCGTTTGCTTCCTCAAATCGGCTTTCTGCACACAGATTGCTGATTTTTAGCACGGTGTCGGTAGGGACTTCTGCGAAAGTGCGAGGTTTTGTGCCGGGGAAGTTGAAATTACGGGCATTGAAAATTATGGTTTCTGAGCGTGGATTTCCGAAAACCATTATGCCTGTCTTGCCGTTCCCGGCAAGTAGGGAATTCTGCCAGTCGGAATACTTTCGAGGATAATCAAGTGATATGCCGCGTGCCGAAGGATGGACGGAGCCGAAGGATGGAATGGCGATTGCCGCACACGCCAATATTGAGATGAGTCTGTCCGTCATAGTGTCCTCCTTTCCATATTGTAGGCTTCTGCCGTTATGTAGGACGGTAGCGCATGGTCATATTCGATGGTGACGGTTCGCTTTTCTCCCGGAAGCAGGTTGAAGTAACCGTCTGAAGCGTATGCCGGAAGAATCCGCTCGCCGGAGTCAAGATGCCTGGCATTTAGTTTTATGGCGATAGCCGCTTTTTTCCCACGATTGTAGAGGCTTATGACGGCCCGGTTATCCTTGTGGGTCACTTTGGCGGTTAGTTCGGCCTGCGGGAGCGAGTTCAGATGCTTGAGGCTGTTGTCGCTATCTGCAAGCAGATAGTCGTTGGCGGACAGTTCGCGGCCTCTGCTGTCAAGCAGGGTCAGACGCTGGATTAGAGGAATCTCGATATATTCGGGAGTCCAGCAGGCAAACAAATCGTAGGCGCTGTTTGCTTTAAGGTCTAATTTTTGGCTTTCAGAGTGGATCTTTTTCCCGTCGAGAGAGTATAGCGTATAGACTGCCCGGGCATTGTCGACATGATTCAATGTCGTGTTTATGGCCGTCGCCGTCCGATTGTGCGCGTTGAGCTGTATGTGCAGAGGTTCGCATGCTTTACGGCATCCGTAGAATGATCCCATCGTCTCATAGTCCCATGAATAGATTTGCCATACGAAGCTGGGCCATGCCGGATGGCTCATCCAGAGCAGTAGTCCGGAAGTGCTGTTCCACATCCGGCTGTTGCATGCTTCAAGCATTGCCCGGTGCGAATCGTAATTCAGCAATTGAGCCTTTTTGCAGAAGTCGCTTAGAGACTGAGGCGAACCGAGTCGGTCCGCGAGGTCTTCCTGAAAGGCGTTTTGGCCGCCATGCAGGTCGTGGTAATACCACACGTCGCCTATCGGCCAGGTATCGGCTTCGTCCATCATAGCACGGATTGATTCCTCTACAGGTATGGATGTGGTGCCTTGTTCGGTGTTGAACCCGTATATGCGGTCGGTGAAGTACCATGCCGGGTTCTTCTTGTAGTCCCAGGGTCCGCTTGGCCGCAGGTTGCAGTGGGTGGAGTTGGGGCTGTATAGTCTGGTCCCGTCATCGGTGGTCACCATTTCAGATAGAGCCTTGTCGATGTATTCGGGAGCGAATCCCTCGTTGCGTGGGTTCCAAAGGGCTATTGAAGGATGGTTCCGATAGCGGATTATGGTCTCTTTGGCGTTGTCGAGGAATAGGTCGTCGTCATTGACAAGCCGGTTGTAGTTCTCTGTACTGAGCCAGAAGTCGTTGAACACGAGCATCCCATACTCGTCGCATAGATCGTAGAAGGTCTTTTCGGTGCTTTCTCCCGTCCAGTTGCGTATCATGTTGAAATTAGCTTCTTTATGGAGTCGGAAGTATGGTTCCATTCTGGTGCGGTCCACTCGTTTCATGCCGTCGTCCATGCCCCAGTTGCCTCCGCGGCAGAATATTCGCCTGCCGTTGACTTTGACTACGAGGTAGTGCTCCATGTCCGGATCGGTTACTTCCGCAAATATTGCAGGATCAATACCTTCAGCTATGCGGGGCATGCACATTCCGCCCTCTATGTAGTGGCGGTCGGTGGTGTTCAGTGCCGGGCGTCCGGTAGTGTTGGACGTAGGCCGGTAGTCGATTCTTTTTACTTTATTGCCGGAGTCTGCCACCGCCATTTCGTAGGATAATTCGCGTATGCCGAACCGCGTGTTCTCTGTGTCGGAAATATGACCGTCCTCTTTGACGCTAATCGTCAGGTCGTATAGGTTCTGGGCACCGTATCCGTTGGGCCACCATAAACGTGGATTCTTAACTGACAGGCAGGAGTCGGTGGAGGGTGAGAACATGACGGTGCGTGTTTCCATAGGATCGAGGGAGATAACTTTGGAGACCTTTCTGCCGTCGAATTCGATGGTTACTGTAGCTTCTTTCTTCCGATTCTGCAGATTTTCGATTTCGGCGCTCACCTTAAGATTAGCCACGGTGGTGTCCGGAAGCTCAAGACGGCTTACCACGTGAGGATTTTTAATGCGCGTGCCTGATGTGAATCGCAGATTTACGTCCTGCCAGATTCCGATGTTGCGGTCGCGTATGCCTGGCACCCAGTCCCATCCTTCCGATGCTATGAATGTAGGGCCGTCCATGCAGAGTTGGCCGCCGTTGCCGCCGTTGCCTGCACGGGATGACTGTTCGTGCGGGATGCCGGGATTGTGAGGTGGGCGGATTTTTACGAGCAGACGGTTGCCTTCGGGCTTCATTAAGCCGGTGGCGTTGAAGTGTCCGCGTCGGAATGCTCCTTTGATTCTGCCAAGGCGTGTGCCGTTTAGATTTATGTCGGCTATATAGTTTATGCCTTCAAATTCTATCCATGCTTCTTTGCCTTCGATCTGTACGGGAGCATCGAAGTCGATGGCATACCACCAGTCGGTCCTGCATAGCGAGTCCGGGATTGAAAGGTTGTTAAGTCCGTAGTACGGATCAGGATAGACCCCATTGTCGATCAGTGTGGTAAGTACGGTGCCGGGCACTGTGGCCCGGTAGACTGTCGCCGGATTGTCGTCTGACCATAGGCACCAGCCGTCATCAAGACGATATTTGCCGTCAGGTAAGGCGGTGAGTTTTGTCTGTCTGACTGGTTTGTCGGACACCTTGGCGACCCGAGGTTCTTGCTTCGACCGCGATACAGGCAGGGAGGATTCTGCTTGTGGATGTGTCAGCCCGGGATTGTCGATTCGTTGGGTCTGAGCTGACAGCAGCATGGGAACTGCGAGCAGGGACAGTATGGTTTTATTCATTTGCACTTTGGATGTTGATACAGTGCAAAATAAATCACCACACCTTAAAATAGGGTTAATAATCAGGTTAAAATTATATTAACGCATCTTCCGTTGGTCATTCTGTCGCATAGGACCATCGTCATCATCAGTGCTCCGCTTCCCCCGGCTATTGGCGGTGAACCCTCTTTTCTGTCTATTCCCGCAATTGAATCTTATGGAATAGGGTCGTATTTAGCAGTAAATTAAAAATTATGAATCGGTTTTTGTTTATTTTGTGAACAAATCATCGGTAGAGATGTTTGATTTTTAACTGTATATACGGTGTCGTTTATAAATATTCTTATATAAAAGGTGACTGCAGTGTCTTTTATTAGGAATTTAAATTAAAATGAATTATGAAAAAAATAAAAATTCAGCCTTTGTCGAAAGACGAAATGGGACATTTAATCGGAGGCTTTGCAACGCCATCAGATCCTGGAATTTCTCCCAATAGTTTAGCAAATGGCAATTGTAGCCAAGATTCAAAAATTTATAATAATAATTGCGCTTGTTCAAAATGTTCTGGAGGAGGACGTAAGGATCCTGAACCCCCGAAAGATTTACCAGCCGACTAGAAACTTGTCTACAAGTGGGTAAGAATCCTTACTCACTTGTAGACTAATAATTATTTGACATGAAATTAAGTAAATATATTTATATTGAAGAAATTGCGGGAAATAATTCAATTTTATACAATTATTCCAATGACTTGGCTATTGTTGTTTTTAATGAATTAAAAGAATTGCTGTTAGAAAATAGATTGTTCCCGGATAAAATTAAAGTAATTCATCCATCGTTTTATGAGGCTTTATGCGATAGGAAAATATTGATTCCCAATTGTCTTTTGGAAGAAAAACATAAAGTCTCCGAGATAAGAAGTAGATTATGTCAACAGCATTCTGCTCATATAATTATCAATCCAACCATGGATTGCAATTTGAGATGTTGGTATTGCTATGAACCTCATTTAAGAGGTAGTTATGTGTCGAATGATATGTTGCGTAAAATAGAACTGTTTATCAGCAGAATTGTTAATTCATCAAAAATTTCAAATATTGATTTATCATTTTTCGGTGGTGAACCGCTTATGAAATTCCATCAAACGGTATTACCCTTATTGAATGACACGAAAATTTTATGTGAAAGGAATAAGGTAAAATTATCACTAAGCTTCACGTCGAATGGAGTTTTGTTAAGTAAAAGAGTTGTTGATAAGATTATAGATATGGATAAAAATTGTCAAATTCAAATACCATTCGATGGAAATCGTAAATATCATAATAGAACGAAGATTGATAATCATAGATCTGGGACTTATGACGTTACTCTAAAAAATATTTTGTATGCATTAGAATGTGGAATAAGAATAAATATTAGATGTAACTATACAGATGAGAATGTATTATCTTTTAAAGATTTATTGGATGACTTGGCAAAGTTGGAAAGAACCTTGCATAAGAATTTACATATTTCCTTACAACGTGTTTGGCAAAATTCAGAGTCGCAAATATTGAGTGAAAAGGTCAATGAAGTTATTGAATATGCCATTAAATTGGGCTTGATGACGGAATCTGAATCAATGGAAATAGGCACTCATTGTTATGCAGATTATGAAAATTCATATGTGATTAACTATGATGGTAATGTATTTAAATGTACGGCGCGAGAATTTTCAGAAAAGAATAGCATTGGTAAATTGGGAGAGCATGGTGAAATTATTTTAAAAGATCGAAATTTAAGTAGTGTTGAGTCTCGATTCAAAAAGCCGTGTTATTCTTGTATAATATTGCCAATATGCACAATTTGTCATCAACGACATTTTGAGAACGATGATAATTGTTGTCCTAATCAATTGTCAGAGGTTGACAAATTAAATCAAATTAGATTTCGATTACACTCACTATATAAGTCATACTTAACATAAATTTATGCGCTTTGTTTGGATTATAGTCTTGGTTATTGCCGGAATATCGCCGTCTGTTCTCTGCGCGGATTCGGGAAATCGCATTCGTGTATCTGTGTCAGACAGCAATGGGGCGCAGGTGGAAATGGCAAATGTTGTGCTTCAAAGTATGCCTGATTCTAACTTTGTAAATGGCGGAGTAACGGATGTGCAGGGAATAGTATGGTTGAATGTTCCTCAAAGTGGCATATATCTTGTAAAGGCCGTTTGTTTAGGCTATATCGAGGAGGACGAATTGATTAGAGCAGGGGATTCTTGTGTCAATCTGACTTTGAAAAATAATCCTCGGATGCTTGATGAGGTGGTGGTCAGACCCGAACGCATGAAATACCATGCTTCCGGATTCGTGGCAGACTTGTCCGGAAGTAAAATTTCTGTCGGAAAGCAATTGTCCGAGGTATTGGCATTTCTTCCAGGAGTATCGGTCTCTGACGGGAAAGTGCAGATTCTCTCAAAAGCTCCATCAGCGATATATGTTGATGGGTTGCGCGTTACATCGCAGAGGGAACTTGAAGCAATTCCTGCCGAGATGATTCAGACGGTAGATGTAAGTTATATGGCAGGAGCAGATCAATCCTCCGATGCGTCAGGTGGCGTGATTCGGATTGTCCTGAAAAAGAGCCCTAAAGGTGGATATTCAGGTTACTTTTATAGTGGCTTAAATCCTGTCTCTCACTATGGCTATGGAGGAGAGATGGCATCTAATTACATTACTTTAAGTAGGGGGAGATTTGCATTGTCGAACCGTCTTTACTTTGACCGAACGAAAATATATGCGGATGAGGACAATAGCTATACATATAAAGATAAAGACAATACTGTTGCTTCTTTTGACAAAACGCGAGGATGGAGGACCACGCTATATGACAGATTAAATATAAATGTTGATATTGGTAATTGTCATACTCTTGCCCTGTCGGGAATGTTTTCCACGACCAAAATAGACAACGATATTTCTTCATTAATCGGAGAATCTTTGTCTGTACTTAATGTGGACGATTGTACAGATCAATATCAGATTGTAGGTAAATATGTCTGGACTAATGATGATGACGGAGGTAAAATTGATCTTACGGCCGACTATATTCACAGATATAACCGCTTGGGTCAGAATGTTTCTCAAAAAGCTGAACTTCAGTCTGATCTGCATAGTCAAAGTACGGACTTATTGCGGACCACAGCCTCAGTGTTGCATCGATTTGGTGCTGTTGAATTTTCTGGTGGACTTGATATGCAGTATGTGAAAATGTCCTGTAAGTTTTCGGGCAATACTGATTCTTTTGATAAGAATGGGGGTGTTGGATTTAATGGTTACAGGCCGGCCGCATTCATGCAATTTTCGGGTAGTGTCAAGAATATTATGTACGAAGCGGGGCTTAGGTTTCAAGGGAGCTTGACCAGAATTGAGGACCATT
Source organism: uncultured Porphyromonadaceae bacterium (assembly GCA_947567425.1). Taxonomy (GTDB): domain Bacteria; phylum Bacteroidota; class Bacteroidia; order Bacteroidales; family Muribaculaceae; genus Muribaculum. The sequence goes on from CANOLV010000012.1 coordinate 59,340, forward strand.
CGATTAAAGTCAATAAAGATATATGGGAATTTTGTCCTGCTGTAAGTATTCTTTGTCCGTTTAATGCCGATAAAGGGCATTTGTTGATGTTTAATTATAGGCGGTCGGTCGATGAACTGCCCTACAGTGTCATCTCTCCGTATAGAACATATACCTCGGAGCTATCGTATACCACCGGCAATCAGAATGTCACATCGCCAATTGAAAACGAGGTCATGGCGCTGACGACTTTTTTTGATAAATACACTTTCATCGCCGGATATAACCATATATCCGATCCTATATATTTTGCTACTTCATCAGATGCTTCCGGGCAAATAAAAAATGAGGCTACCAACGGTACGTTTGAGTCATTGCTGTCTTTTACTGCAGAAGCATTGATTGACGTGACTAAATGGTGGAGTGTGAAGCCTAAGGCCATGTTTGGAATTCATTGGGCTGATACGCCGGACTATTATGTCGCCGCTCAGTCAAAATGGGCGTTTTCGATAAACAACAGTTTTAATTTCTCTGATTCTTTTGGAGGCGGCATATATGCGAAGTATGAGCCTGATTGTAACTATATGGACATGGTGATGAAATCCGTTTATGGCGTAAATGGTAATATTTATAAGACTTTTTTGAAGGGTAATCTACAGTTCAGGCTTGATTTTAATCTGTATTCCAAGGGGCGTATAGTTGTCACTGACACAAAATCTTGTCGTAACATATATCGAAATCTGACTAAAAGTCCGTCGCTAAGCTTTACAGCAACCTGGTATTTCCGTGGAGGTAAAAAGGTAAAGCCCAAAGACGATGCGGAAAGTATTCAGAATTATCATGTCGTTGATAATAACAAAGATTTTGATTGATGAAGTTTCAATTTGTCAAACAGCGGGATTCTATGCAATGCGGAGTGGCATGCCTGTCAATGGTGTGCCGGCACTTTGGCCGAGCATATTCTATTGAGGCTTTGTCGCGTTATTGTTTTGCTACGGCTGAAGGCGTGTCCATGCTTGGAATCGGTGAAGCCGCCGAAAATCTCGGACTTAATTCTAAGGCTGTAAAACTGTCAATCAGACAACTTGCAGAATCTCCTATGCCTTGTATTCTGCATTGGAACCAAAACCACTTTACTGTATGTTATGGTATAAAGGGTGGCGGAAAACAATTTCTTATAGCCGATCCTGCGAAAGGACTCATAAAGTGCAGTGTGTCTGAATTGGAATCACACTGGGTCAGTTGCTCTTATGATGGAGAACGCTTTGGAGTGGCTATGTTTTTTGATCCGACTAAAAGATTTTTTGAACTTAATTCTGAAATGTATGAGCCAGAGAAGAGATCTTTCAGATTTCTTATAGGCTACATTAAGCAATATAAAGGATATTTTGCTCAAATCATATTTGGTTTATTGTTAGGTAGTTTATTGCAGCTTATAATGCCATTCCTTACGCAAGCTGTTGTTGATGTCGGAATAAAACAGTCGGATATTAACTTTATCTGGCTAATATTATTGGGCGAAATGATGATAGTGTTCGGACGTGCGGCCACCGACTTTATCCGCAGATGGCTGATGCTTCACATATCCATGCGCATTAACATATCGCTTCTTAGTGATTTCTTTATAAAATTATTGAAATTGCCGATGTCGTTTTTCGATACTAAGCTAATGGGCGATTTGATGCAGCGTATGGGCGATCATGGTCGGGTGCAGTCATTTCTTACGTCGCAAACACTTAACATTGCCTTTTCGATTTTAAATTTTGTAGTTTTTGGTGTTGTGCTCCTTATTTATAATAAGTTGATATTCTCGGTGTTTGTTATAGGAAGTACTATATATGGACTTTGGACTGCGTCATTTTTGAATAAGAGAAAGGTTTTAGATTATGAGCTTTTTGAGAAGCAAGCCATCAATCAAAATAAGACATATCAGTTTATAACCTCAATGCAAGAGATTAAACTTCAGGATTGTGAAAGGCGCAGACGTTGGGAGTGGGAGGATGTACAGGCCGACTTATTTCTTGTACAGATGAAGTCGCTTAAGTTACAGCAGATGCAGGAAGCAGGAAGCATATTCATAAATGAGGTGAAGAATATTTTAATTACGGTATTTGCTGCCACAGCTGTTATTAATGGTGAAATAACGCTTGGTGCAATGTTGGCTATTCAATATATCGTGGGCCAATTGAATAGTCCTATAGCCCAGCTGATGGGATTTATTTACTCTCTTCAGGATGTAAAGATTTCGCTTGAACGAATTAATGAAATTCACGAGGGCCGTAATGAAGAAACTTCAGAAAATAATTTGACGGAATTTGAATCCGGAGAAAACATTAACTTCAGCGACGTAGTGTTCAAATATGACCCTCATAGCCTCCGGAATATTATTGATCATGTCACGTTTGACATCCCCGATGGTAAGGTTACTGCAATAGTGGGGGCATCTGGATGTGGAAAAACCACCCTTATAAAGTTAATGTTAGGATATTATCCTGTCCTTGCCGGATGTTTGTCGGTGGCTGGTCATAATATAGCAAAGTATAATTTGAAATGGTGGCGAAGACAATGTGGCGTTGTAATGCAGGATGGAGTAATCTTTTCTGAATCAATAGCTCGGAATATAGCTGTTGATGATAGTGAAATAGATGCTGAGCGACTCGAATATGCTGCTTCGATAGCAAATATCCGCGATTACATAGAAGGGTTGCCATTGAAGTATAACACTCAGATAGGACGCGACGGGATAGGCCTCAGTCAAGGGCAAAAACAACGAATTTTAATAGCGAGAGCAGTATATAAGAATCCTAAATTTATATTTCTTGATGAGGCGACAAATGCTCTTGATGCAAAGAACGAACGCATAATTGTAGAGAATCTAAAAAAATTCTACAGAGGTCGCACGGTAGTAATTGTCGCTCATCGCTTGTCTACGGTTAAAGATGCAGATAAGATTATCGTGCTTGATGGCGGTAAAATTTCCGAGGTCGGTAATCACGAATCTTTAATAGCTCAAAAAGGGGTATATTATAACTTAATTAAGAATCAACTCGAACTTGGAGCATAATCTATATAACTCGTAATTATGGAACATGATCGAATTGACATAAGGTCAGATAAAGTAAAGCGACTGCTCGCAGAGAAGCCGTCGCCGTTAGTGAGGTATGGGACTTTGGTATTGCTGATAATTTTTGCGATTACCGGTGCTGTAATCGGATGCTATTTTTGGTAATCGCAGATGTTTATTTGCGGCCGAAGTCGGCGGGTATTTCGCCCCAGTGTTCGGTGTCCCATGTCAGCACGGGGTTAGGGTAGGTGTTTGCCGCGAGCCATGCCTCGGCGCGTTGGATCATCTGGATCAGTTTACCGTTGCGCGGTGTCGGCTTGAGGGTGGTTTTGGCTTTTCGGTTGCGCACCCAGGCCCTGGCAGTCTTGCTGTCGGAGTATATGGGCATGGTCCATCCCTGCTTCTTGCATAGGGCGAGTGCGTGGACGAGAGCCAGAAATTCGCCTACATTGTTGGTGCCGTCGTCGATCGGCCCGAAGTGAAACAGTTCGGCCCCTGAGGCTACATCCACACCTCGGTATTCCATGCGTCCCGGATTGCCGGCGCATGCGGCGTCGACGGCTATGGCGTCGCGGCGTATTTCAGGGAACGCTTCATAGTTTACGATCGGCTTGTCGTGGCCTGCAATGGCGCGGAGCACCCCCATGTCGTCGGGGTTGTCGCGATAGGCGAGGGTGGCGTCGGTCTGTGAATTGAAAGCCTTGTAGCGGGCTCCCGGAAATCCGTCGATCTGAGCTTTGCACTCCTCCCAGGAGTCATATATGCCGGGACTGTGTCCGGCCCACACTACGTAGAATTTTCTGAATGCCATAATGATCAGGAGCAGTTTAACAATAGGTTTATGTCCATCGGCCGCATCTTTACTATGTCGGCCACCCGGCGGTTGACGGGCTTGCCGAGAAAAGTGAATACGGCTCCCTGTATGCCGGGGAGCAGTTTTACGGTGTCGGTGACGCCGTCGCACGATATGATCTCGTGCATCAGGCTCAGAAATGTGTTGGTAAGGGCCATGGCGGCCGTTCTCGGCACCGCGTTGCCGAGATTGATGTAGCAGCACCGCCCAGACTTTCCGGGCGGGATCTGGCCTGAGGTGGATATGTCGACGGCTCTGAGCGAGGGGAATGATGGCGATTCGTCGTAGTTGAGGTCCATCACGATGGCTCCGGACTTCATCACCGAGGCGAGGTCGGCCCCGATCTGAGGCGCGCCGTGCTGTGCCGTGGCCACCACCACGTCGGCTCCGCGGAGCGCCTTTTCGAGTATGCGCGGATGCATGGTCGACACCGTTATGCCCGGGCCGAGCAGTCTGGACGACTCGCGGATGCGGTATATGTCGTTGTCAAACATGTTTACGATGGCACCCATCCCTATGGCGGATGCCGCGGCGGCTCTGGCCGCGATGCCCGAGCCGAGTATGGTGACTTCGCACGGGTTTACGCCGGCCACTCCGCCCAGAAGGATTCCCTTGCCATGTTCGGGCGATGCGAGCATGGTCGACGCGATGGCCATGGAAGCCCGTCCGTCGACCTCCATCATTATGTCGTAGAAGGGGGTGTTGCCCTGACGGTCGCGGATGAGGTCGATGGCCACCGATATTATGCGCCTGTCAAGTAAGGCTCTGACATTGTAGTCGACGAGCTGTTCGGGATGCAGTATTGAGAGCAGCATGGCTCCGCGTCGCATCATCTTTATGTCGGATGCCCCGAGAGGTGCCATGTGTATGACGATGTCCGACTGAAGGGCTTCCTGACGTGATGTCACCTCTGCGCCGTAGCGGGCGTAGTTTGCGTCGGAATAGTGGATTGAGTCGGCGGCTCCCGACTGGATTCTTATGTCAAAGCCCTGGCGGACGAGAATGTCGACCCCCTCGGGGGTGAGGGGAAACCTCCGGTCGCTTGTCGAAGAGCAGGCGGGAAGGCCCAGGGTGATGCGTTTTTTGCGCGTGGCAGTCTGGGCCGGCATAGGCTGGGCGGTACACAGATGGTGGTCGTCGGTGGTCATAATATTGAGGGGATATTGAGTTCGGTGATGAATCTGCGGGCTGTGTCCGACTTTTCGCATTCCGAGTCGAGCAGGTCGGCCGTGAATATCTTTTCGGCCATGGAATAGTGGGGCATGCGCGTCCGGAGAGCCTCGTGGATGAATGCAAGCAGCTCTTCGTCGGTCTTGTCGGCTATGAGCGGACGTTTGTGGCGCCCGCGCATGAGACGTTTGTGCAGTTTGTCGACAGATGTGTCCAGAAACACGGTGGTGCCGTGGGAATTCATCCATTCCATATTGTCGAAGAAGCAGGGTGTGCCGCCTCCGCACGCTATTATGGCATTCTCGAAGTCGGCAACTTCCTGAAGCATGGCGCGTTCGCGGCGGCGGAATCCCTCTTCGCCATATTCGGCGAAGATCTCCTTGACCGTGCGGTGAAACCGCTGTTCGATATAATTGTCGAGGTCGATGAATTGCCATCCGGTCATGGCCGACACCGTGCGTCCAAGCGTCGACTTGCCGCATCCCATGTAGCCTATTAAGAATATCGGTCGCATAGATGATATTTGATGATGCATCCGCAAATTTAGGCAAAACCGTCCGCTTATCGGCCTAATTGCTCCGGAATTTTTCAGATGTCGGCATGATATAGGCGGTAAAAGGCCGTGTCGCGGTGGAAAAGAGAGGAATTTAACACATGCTGACACAGATTTTTATCAAAAATGTAACATGTTTCAAAAAAATACCGTAATTTTGTGGCTTGAAAAGAGGATAGAGTATGTTGAAAAAAATATTTTGCGCAGGAGCGGCCGTGTTGCTGCTGTGCACTATGCTCGTCGGGTGTGATGACGCTAAGCCGTTCAGGCAGTATGAGGGTGTGGCGTGGAATACGTCGTTCCATATCACTTATGCTTCGAATGTGTCGCTCGACGACTCTATACGCGGTCTGATGAACACGATAGAGATGTCGCTGTCGCCGTTTAATGCCGGGTCGTTGCTCAGTAAGATAAACCGCAACGAATCGGACAGCACCGACGAGTTGATACGCCGGGTGTTTGAGAAGTCGGTGTGGGTCAACAAGGTCAGCAAGGGTTCGTTTGACCCTACGCTGGGTCCGCTGATCGACCTGTGGGGATTCGGAGCGGGAAAGTCGATCAACACACTTCCCGAAAAGGCCGCTATCGACAGCGTGCTTGAGCATGTGGGCATCGAGGATTGCCGTATGCTCGATGGATACCGTCTGGTCAAGAAAGATCCGAACACCGAGTTTAACTTTTCTGCCGTGGCTAAGGGCTACGGGTGCGACCTTGTCAGCCAGATGTTTCTGCGCAACGGTTGCCGGGACTATATGATAGAAATCGGCGGCGAGATCGTGGTAAACGGATTGAGCCCGCGCCGTGGACCTTGGCGCGTGATGATCGATGCTCCGATACCGAGCAATGATTCAATCATACATGACGGAATGGCGGTGATAGAGGTGGACTCCTGTTCGCTTGCCACGTCGGGCAATTACAGAAACTACCGCCTTATCGACGGCAGGATGGTCGGGCACACCATCGACGGACTGACCGGCTATCCCTCCAACTCGCGTGTGCTTAGCGTCACGATCATAGCTCCAGAGTGCATAATGGCCGATGGTCTGGCCACGGCATGCATGACCATGGAACTGGAGAAGGCATACGAGATGATAGATTCGCTTCCGGACACGGAGGCTCTGTTTGTCACGATGTCCCTCGACCGGAAGTGGGAGCTTCATCCGACTCCGGGATTTCCGGCAATCGACCGTTGACACCCGCTTTTGACACCTTATTATAAATGAACAGGGGAGCAGATTGATGAATCCGCTCCCCTGTTCATTTTGGGTTGTCGATGTCAGTGGGAATGCTCGCCGTGGTCGGCTGTCATGGATGCGAGGTAGAAGGCATTGGATGTGACCACCTGCGTGTCGGGGCCGATGGCTTCCGAGGGTATGATCGGTGTATAGCCCATCTCCGTCGTTCCGGCTTTCACCTCCACTTTCTTGAAGTGATAGGCTTTGTGGCCGTCTTCGTCGTGGATGTCCTCGACCACGAATATGTAGCTCTTTCCGGCTGAGCTTACCACTGCGTCCTCCGGCAGTGCGTCGACGGTCTCCTTTCCGGTGTTGATAAGTGCGGTCACCGCCATACCCGGTACAAGAGATTCGCCGGCGGGGTCGGTGAGCTTGACCCTGACCACGATGGCCTTGCTGTCGGAGTCGATGGCGTAGTTTATGTCGTCGACGGTTCCCGACAGGCCTGTATTTTGTCTGTTGGTGAGCCTGATGTCGACTTTCTGGCCTGGTTTGACGAATTCAATGTCCTTTTCGAATATGTTGAGCCGGCAGTAGACGGCATTATTGTCCACGATGGTCATAATGGGGGTCTGCATGTCGACGAATCCACCGGTATTGACCGATATTTTGCTGACTATTCCGCTGATAGGGGCCTTTACGGGCACCCGGTCTGCGATCTTTCCGGAGGCGGCTGTCGCGGGGTCCAGGCCTATGAGCCGTAGTTGGGCACTCAGGCCTTCGGCATTGGTCCGGGCTATGCGCAGTGCGGTCTGAGCCTGCTGCAGGTTCTTCTTCACCCCCGCACCCTGCTCGTCGAGAGCCTTCTGCCGGTCATATTCCTGTGTGGCGAGAGTAAGTTCGTCGGATGCGGCGAGATAATTCTGCTGCATGGTGATTATGTCGGTGTTCTCGATGTAGGCCACCGGTTGTCCGGCTTTTACATGCCGTCCTTCGACCACGTCCATCCTGGTCACTATCCCCGGCGTTAACGGCGCCACGTCGGCTACGTCCTGAGGATTCACGCTCAGCATGCCGTTGGCATGTATGGCGCTTCCGAGTTCTTTGCGTTCGATGTGTCCGAGGGTGATGTCCACGGTGCGGAGCTGCACGTCGGAGAGTTCCACTTCCGAACTTTCCCCATCAGTGTGTTGGTGTCCTTTATCATTGTCTGTCTGTGCCGTCCCCGCTCCGTTTCCGCATGATGCGAAAGTCATGGACATAGCGACGGCCAGTGCTGCGATATATTTATGTTTCATTGTTGTTTACCTTGCAGGAAGTTAAGTTGGATAATAGTTTGGTTATACTCGTTGATTGCTTCGGCGTGCAGGAGCCGGATCTCCATGGCGCTTTCGAGGTTCTGGATATGCTCGGCATACCCTATTTCGCCGTGGAGGTACGACGCTTCCGACAGACGCTCGATCTCGTCGGCCTGTGGCATTGCGGTCCGGGAGTAGTAGTCGAGGTTGCGTTTGGCTGTAGCGAAGCTGTTGAGTGTGTTGGAATATTCTGTAGCGGAGGTGCGTTCGGCCTGGATTTTCATGTTGCGGGCCAGTTCGACCTCGCGTGCGGCGGCGCGGGTCTTAGCCCGTTGCGCACCGAAGAACAAGGGCACCGACACTCCGACCTCAAATCCGAGAAAGCTGCCCTCTTTGAACGGTTGCCGGTCGACATGGTAGGGATTGAAGCCCTTCAGAAACAGCTGCGTGGTGGCGGCAAGGCTTATGCCCGGCATGTAGCCTTGCCGGGTCAGGGCGAGGTTGCGTTCGCTCAGCCGTATCTGGTTCATGGACTGTTCGCCGCGCGGAGTCGATGCAAAGTCGATCTCCGCCGCCGGCATAATGTCGGAGGCTATCGGGGTCAGTCCGGTGTCGGCCGGAGCCACGTCCATGTCCGAGTTGAGCAGTTCGGCCAGTGCCGCGCATTGGGCGTTGTAGGCATCGAGGGTCTTTTTCAGTTCGATGTCGTTGAGCTGGTATGCCCGCTGGGCATTGATCTGGTCGAGCCGGCCCACTTCTCCGTTGGCAAACTTTGTGTCGACAGTCTGCATATACTCCTTGTACATGGCGTCCTGCTTGCGTCTGAGTTCGAGGGTGCGTCCTGTGTAGAGCAGTGAGTAGTAGCAAGCCGTTACGTCGCGCACCACCTCCGACCGGGTCACGTTGAGGTTGCTCCGTTCGAGTTCGGCCTCGGCTTTCAGAGCCTTGTGCCGGGCCACGTAGACGGTGGGAAATTCAAAATCCTGGCTTACTGTGATAGCATTGTCCGGACCGCCGCCTCCGGTCTCCTGTCCGAATGTCACCGCGGTCTGGTCGACGTCAAAGGCCGTGCCTTTGAGTATGTCGGCTCTGTCTGCCGATATGCGTCCGGCCTTCATGGCCAGCCCGTCGGTCAAGGCCGCCTCGATGCATTCGTCGAGAGTTAACGTCAGAGTCTGGGAATATGAAGCCACATGGCATGTGGCCGCGATGAACAATGCTGATACAATAGTCTTACGGAATTTCATTATTTTTGTTTTTTAGTGAATGTTTCGTATATGGCCGGGAGCACCATCAGTGTAAGTATGGTGGCCGTGAGGAGTCCGCCGATGACCACCGTGGCAAGCGGGCGCTGCACTTCGGCTCCGTCGCCGTGGGACAGTGCCATCGGCAGGAAGCCGAGCGACGCCACAAGTGCGGTCATTATCACGGGGCGCAACCTGAGTTCGCATCCGCGCATCACACGTTCGCGCACATCCTTAACGCCTTCCCGTTCAAAATTGTTGAACTGCCCTACGAGTACTATGCCGTTGAGCACTGCCACACCGAACAGCGCTATGAATCCGACGCCGGCAGAGATGCTGAACGGCATTCCGCGCATCCATAGCGCGAATATGCCTCCGATCAGCGACAATGGTATGGCGGAGAAGACGAACAGCGTCTCCCGGAAATTGCGCAGCGTGGCAAACAGCAGGCAGAGTATCAGGACCAGTGCCAGCGGAACTGCAATGGCGAGCCGTCCGGTGGCTTCCTTCAGGTTCTGGAACTGGCCGCCGTATGTGTAGTGATAGCCCGGAGGCAGGTGGAAGTCCCGGTCGAGAATCTGCTGAATCTCGTCGACGGTCGACTGTATGTCGCGTCCGCGGACATTGAATCCTACGTATATTCGGCGCTGTCCTTCGTCGTGGGTCACCTGTGCGGGGGCATCTTTGAAGCTGATGGAGGCCACCTGTTCGAGAGGTACGGATCCTCCGTCGGGCAGCGGCACCTGCAGGCGGCGGACGGCTTCGATGTCGTCGCGCACATCCTTGTCAAGGCGTACCACAAGGTCAAACCGACGGTCCTCCTCGAACACGTCGCCGGCCACTTTGCCGGCGAAGGCTGTCTCCAGGACATCGTTGGCCGTGTTTATGTCGATGCCGTAGCGAGCCAGACGGTCACGGTCGTAGTCGACCTGGATCTGAGGCAGTCCGTGGACTTTCTCTACGTATGGTTCGCCCACGCCGTCCACGTCCTTTATCAGATCGGCGGCCTTGCGCGCCGCGTCCGACAGCACATCCAGGTCGTTGCCGTAGATTTTTATGGCCACGTCCTGCTTGATGCCGGTGATGAGTTCGTTGTTGCGCATCTGAATGGGCTGCGACATCTCCGCTTCCATGCCGGGGATCACGCTCAGCGCATGCTCCATCTTCTCCATAAGCTCGTCTTTGGTGGAGGCGGAAGTCCACTCCTTTTTCGGAAGAAGCGATATGAGCATGTCGGCGCGTTCGACCGGCATCGGGTCGGTAGGGATTTCGGCGCTGCCTATACGAGTCACGGCCTGGCGCACTTCGGGAAACTGCTCTTTTAGAATTTTTTCGGCTAAAGTGGTCGACTTTACCATCTGCGACAGCGAGGTGCCCTGAGCCATGCTTATTTCAACGGCGAAGTCGCCCTCTTCAAGGTTGGGGATGAACTCGCCCCCGAGGCGGCCGAACACCCACAGGCTTACGGCAAACAGTGCGGCCATGGAGCCGATCAATGCCTTGCGGTGGTTGAGGCATGCCGTCAGCACAGGGCGGTACCATGCGTGCAGACGCGCCATCATCCGATCGGACAGGTTGGGCTTATGCACGCTCTTTTTGCTCAGGAACAGTGCGCTTGCCATCGGCACATAGGTGAGCGACAGCAGAAACGCTCCGAGTATGGCGAAGAATATGGTCATGGCCATGGGCTTGAACAGCTTGCCCTCTATGCCTCCGAGCGTGAGCAGGGGCAGATAGACTATCATTATGATGATTTCGCCGAAAGCGGCGCTGTTGCGGATTTTTGAGGCCGAGCTGTAGACTTCGTCGTCCATTTCGGTCTGGGTCAGCACTACGCCTTTGTAGCGGTTTTTGCTGACGGCGATATGATGGCACACTGCTTCGACTATTATGACGGCTCCGTCGACTATGAGGCCGAAGTCGATGGCTCCGAGGCTCATAAGGTTGCCGCTGACTCCGAAGGTCTTCATCATGCCGAAAGCGAAAAGCATCGACAGCGGTATGACGGAGGCCACTACGAGTCCGGCCCGCATGTTGCCCAGGAACAGGACCAGGATGAACACCACTATCAGTCCGCCCTCGACAAGGTTGCGGGTGATGGTGCCGGTGACGCGGTCCACCAGCTGTGTGCGGTCGATAAAAGGCTCGATGACCACTCCCTCGGGGAGTGTCTTCTGGATCTCGGCGATGCGCTGTTTGACATTTTTGCTCACTTCCTGGAAGTTCTCCCCTTTGAGCATGAGCGATATGCCGGCCACCACTTCCCCCTCGCCGTTGCGTGTCACGGCCCCGTAGCGTGTGGCGTGTCCGAATCTGACATCGGCTATGTCGCGTATGAGTATGGGGGTGCCGTTGACGGTCTTGACCGGGATCTTCTCGATGTCCGTCAGGCTGTTGACCAGTCCGATTCCGCGGATGAAGTATTGGTTGCTGTTCTTTTCGATATAGCTTCCTCCGGTGTTTCCGTTGTTGGATTCGAGGGCTTTGTAGACTTCCGGAATGGTAAGACCGGCTCCGAGCAGGCGGTCGCCGTCGACGGCTACTTCATATTGTTTCACGTAGCCGCCCCAGCCGCTCACTTCGGCCACGCCTTCGGTGCCGGAAAGCTGCTTGCGCACTACCCAGTCCTGGATAGTGCGGATGTCCGACAGAGGATAGCGGTCCTCATATCCCTCCTTGGCCCTTACGGTGTAGTGGTATATCTCGCCGAGTCCGGTGGTTATAGGAGCCATGCCTATGTTGGCTTTTCCGGCAGGAAGCGATTCCTCGGCCTCTTTCAGCGCCTGGCTGACCTGTTCGCGCGCCCAGTATATGTCGGCGTTGTCTTTGAACACGAGGGTTATCACCGACAGGCCGCTTCGGCTGATGCTTCGGCGTTAGATGATTTTAGGTATGTTGGCCAGTGCCATTTCTACAGGCGTGGTGATGTATTGTTCCACCTCCTGTGCGCCGAGCGAGGGCGCGGTGGTGATCACTTGCACCTGATTGTTGGTGATGTCAGGCGTAGAGTCGAAAGGAAGCCTCGACAATGAATATCCGCCCCAGGCTATCAGGACCAGAGTAAGGATGCCTATCACCAGTTTGTGGGTAATAGAAAAATGTATTAGTTTTTGAAACATAGATCGGGATTGTTAAAGTTGGCATTCGGATACATCATGTCCGGACATGGAGGTCCGGAAAAGTGTGTGTCAACATTTCCGATCCGGGGGGCCTCGTAGAGAGGCCATCTTGAATATGGCCTGCGACGGCCGGCCACTGTCGGCTACGACGGAAATGACAGTGTATGGCTGCGACGCGTGATCTGCCATGCACGGGTAGACCGCTATGGCATAGAAGTCTGATTGTTGGGGCTGTGGCGCCCGTTCGTTGTCTGTCGTCCGTGAGACTACGCAGTCGCCGCGTTCGGCACACGGCGACGTGTCGCCGTGGTGGGTAGTATGCCGGTCGTTGGTCTCATGGTCATGTTGGCAATACTCCTTGGCCGTGCACACTTTTGAGCCGTGATGGTGGTGGCTCACGAACGGAGTGCCAAGCATCACGGACAGGCTTACGGCCAAAATTAATGTATAGAGTCTCTGCCACATAACTATCTGACTGCAAATTTAAGAATTATCCACCTAAAAATCTACCGTTTATGGCCTAAACTATGTTATTTCACGAGAATAAAGCCTAACGTGTGCCTGAATAAGGAAAATATTTGGGGGCTGACAGACGTTATTAAGAGAGTGTTCTTTTTGACACTTCCTGTATATTGCCGGATGACGATGAACATTTTTTATTTCCGGCGCATTAACATTAAGGTATATATTTCTTAAAACATGTCACAACAGAAATCATTTGTAGGACTATCGGAAAAAGAGGTGATGGATAGCCGTGCCCTTAACGGGGTCAACGTATTGACTCCGGCCAAGGGTGAGCCGGTTTGGAAGAAGTTTCTTGGGAAGTTCCGCGATCCGCTTATTGTCATACTTCTTATCGCCGGAGTGCTTTCTTTGGGAATTTCTTTCTATGAGTATTCATGTCTGGGCGAGGGCGCATCGGCGTTTTTTGAGCCTGCGGGCATATTTATCGCTATATTTTTGGCCACGGGGCTCGCGTTTTATTTTGAACATAAGGCTGATAAGGAATTTGAACTGCTCAATCAGGTCGACGACGACGAGCCTGTACAGGTGGTGCGTGGCGGAAACATGACCGAGATCCCTAAAAGGGATGTAGTGGTGGGCGATATCGTGGTCATAAACACGGGCAATGATATCCCTGCCGACGGACGGCTTCTGGAGGCGGTGTCGCTGAGTGTGGACGAATCTACGCTCACCGGGGAGCCTTCCTGTGGAAAGACCACCGAGCGTGAGCACTTCGACAAGGAAGCCACTTTCCCTTCCGACTATGTGCTGAGGGGTACCAAGGTGCTTGAAGGTCATGGCGTGATGGAGGTCAAGGCCGTGGGCGATGCTACCGAAAACGGCAAGGTGTTCACCGCCGCACAGATAGACAACAGCGTCAGGACTCCGCTCAACGAACAGCTCGACGGACTCGGACGGCTCATATCCAGAATCAGTTATATCCTGGCCTCCGTCATTCTGATAGGGCGTACGGTCATGTATCTTTCGGGCAATGATTTCGAGTGGCTGCCGTTTGTGTCATATACGCTTGAGTCGCTGATGGTGGCTGTCACCCTTGTGGTGGTGGCTGTCCCCGAGGGGTTGCCTATGGCGGTGACGTTGAGCCTTGCATATTCCATGAGGAGGATGCTTAAGTCCAACAATCTGGTGCGTAAGATGCATGCATGCGAGACTATGGGCGCCACGACGGTGATATGCACCGACAAGACCGGCACGCTGACCGAGAATCAGATGCGTGTCTATACCTCGGAGTTCTATGTCCCCGACAGTGACCGGAGATTCATATATCAGGGCATGGCGGTGAATTCCACCGCCGAGATCGACCGTTCGGCCGATAAGCCTAAAGTGCTCGGCAATCCTACCGAGGGTGCGCTTCTGCTTTGGCTCGACGCGCAGGGGGTCGACTATCGGTCCATGAGGCAGGAGGTGTCGGTGGTCGATGAACTTCCGTTTACCACCGAACGCAAATACATGGCCACTGTGGTCAGGGATGCCGACGGACGTGAGATTCTGTATGTCAAGGGGGCACCTGAGATTGTGTTCGGACTTTGCAGTGATTATCCGGCCGGGGTGACTGAAAAGAGTGTGGGGGCTTTGCTCGCCGGCTATCAGGCCCAGGCCATGCGTACGCTCGGATTTGCTTTTCAGGTGCTGTCGCCCGGCGAGAAGGCAATCGCCGACCGTAAGGTGGTGGCCGGCAATCTGACGTTTGCGGGTGTGGTGGCTATCTCCGATCCGGTCAGAGCCACGGTGCCGGGTGCTGTGAAGGAGGTGCTCGATGCAGGAATAAAGATAAAGATTGTGACCGGCGACACTCCCGGCACCGCCACGGAGATAGCCCGCCAGATAGGCCTTTGGAACGATTCGGCCGACGGTCCGGCCAATATTATTACCGGCGAGGAGTTTGAGCGCATACCGGATGCCGAGCTTCCTGATAGGGTAGAGGCTCTGAAGGTGATAGCCCGCGCCCGACCGATGGACAAGAAGCGTCTGGTAGAAGCGCTCCAGAAGGACAATGAAGTGGTGGCTGTCACCGGCGACGGCACTAACGACGCTCCGGCGCTTAAAGCCGCCCATGTCGGTCTGTCGATGGGCGACGGTACGTCGGTGGCCAAGGAGGCGAGCGATATAACCATAGTCGACAATTCGTTCACGTCCATCGGACGCGCCGTGATGTGGGGACGTTCGCTCTACCTGAATATACAGCGATTTATTTTGTTTCAGATGACTGTCAATGTGGTGGCTTGCCTGATTGTGCTCTTCGGAGCGTTCATGGGCATGCAGTCGCCCCTGACTGTGACTCAGATGCTTTGGGTGAACCTGATTATGGACACGTTCGCCGCCATGGCGCTTGCGTCGTTGCCTCCGTCGGAATCGGTCATGCACGACCTCCCGAGGTCGCGCACGGCTTTCATCATCAACGGGGCTATGCGCCGGGGCATCATCGGAACAGGATTGCTCTTCTTCGGCATTCTGGTAGCTCTGCTGTACTATCTGGAACATGCCTCCATCGCGAGCCTTGTCGATGTTGCGTCGATGCCTTTCGGAGCTTACGACGGGCTGACCGGCTATGAAATGTCGCTGTTTTTCACTGTGTTCGTGTTCCTTCAGTTCTGGAACATGTTCAATGCCCGTGCTTTCGCCACAGGACGTTCGGCTCTGCAATTGCGCGGTTGCTCCGGATTCGGCCTTACATCGTTGATTATAGTAGGCGGTCAGGTGTTGATCGTCACTTTCGGCGGCCAGTTTTTTAGTGTCGAGCCGTTGAAGGCAGTGGACTGGGTCATAATAATTTCATCGACGTCGCTTGTCCTGTGGGTAGGGGAGATTCTTAGATTGGTGAATAAAAAAGTGTTTAAAAAGATATGAACGACATTGTAGTCATAATATTTCTGATACTGCTCAACGGCATTTTCTCTATGTCCGAGATCGGGCTTGTGTCGGCGCGGAAGTCGCGCCTGGCATCCGATGCCCGTAAGGGCAGCTCGGCCGCGAAGGTGGCGCTGAAACTTGCCGACGATCCTGACCGGTTTCTGTCTACGGTGCAGATTGGCATCACTCTGATAGGCATTTTGACCGGACTTTATTCCGGAGCCGCGCTTGCCGACGATGTTGGCGCACTTCTGCAGAAGTGGGGTCTTGGAGCGCGTGCCGCCCATGCCGTAGGGCAGGTGGTCATAGTAGTGGTCGTGACCTATCTCTCGATAGTTGTCGGTGAGCTTGTGCCTAAGCGCATCGGTCTTGGGGTGGCCAATGGAGTGGCTAAAATAGTGTCAAGACCCATGTATCTGCTTTCACTGGTGGCCATGCCGGCTGTTTGGGTGTTGTCGAAATCTACGTCGTTGCTCGTCAATCTGATAGGACTTAAGAAGCACGCCAACGATGTCACCGAAGAGGAGATAAAGTCGCTTATCCAGGACGGCGCTGATTCTGGCGAGGTGCAGAAGGTGGAGCAGGACATCATGGAGCGCGTGCTTGTGCTCGGCGACCTGAGAGTGTCGTCAATAATGACACCCAAGGTCGACGTGATGTCGCTAAGTCTTGACATGGATGCCGACAGCGTCAGGGAGTGCCTGTCGCGCGAGTTGCATAATTCCTATCCGGTATATTGCTCGGTGTCAAAGTCGGGCGTATGTGGTGTGGTGTCGCTTAAGCAGTTGATTCTCACCATTGACCGGCCGGACTTCAAGCTTGCCGACGTTGTGTGTGAAGCGGTCTATTTCCCTGAGTCGATGAGTGTCTATGACGCGCTCGACAGCATAAAGTCCAAAGGCGTGCACTTTGCGCTCGTGTGCGATGAGTTCGGCGATCTGTCGGGAGTGGTCACCCCCGGCGACATACTTGACGGACTTGTGGGCGAGATTCCCGGACAGGACGGAGCTTCGTTTGTCGCACCGTCTGGCAGAGACGGCGTATGGACAGTCGACGCGCGGATGCCCTTTTATGATTTTCTGCGCCATTTTGATCTGGAGGAGCTTTACAGGCCGGCCTCATATTCCACTCTGGGAGGATTTCTGCTTGAGGAGCTTAAGTATATGCCCGCGGCCGGCGATAAATACCGATGGAATAATATCGACTTTGAGATAGCGTCGGTCGACGGAGCCAAAATAGGCCGTGTCTACGTCAGCATCATCCCCAATCCCTAAACGATCATCCCTATCTGCGGCCGCCGTGGATGGTGCGGAGACTGTGCGGCCGCGATGCGGCGACCTCGCTACACATCTTCGCCGGCTCTGCCGGCGTGCCTACGGCATTCCCACAGCAACCCATGGCGGAGCCATGCTCATTGCGGTTATACAGACTGTCGGGTGTGTAGCTTGCCCGGCGTTAATTGAGTAGCGAGCGCATGGCGGAGCCATGCTCATTGCGGTTATACAGACTGTCGGGTGTGTAGCTTGCC
>CANOLV010000013.1 GCA_947567425.1 uncultured Porphyromonadaceae bacterium
GAGGTCCATCAGTTTGGTCTGGAAGTTTGAAGTTGCCATAATGTCTTGTTTTAAGGGCAGTGAAGTATGATGTTTTAATTGTTTTGCAATCGTGTTACAAAACGATTACGATGCAAACTTAAGGATTATTCCCGAACCGTGCAAATATTTTTGCGATTATTTTTAATAAAAGTTGCGTCTAAAATAGTTAAAATATGTAAAACAATTAATAATCAATGGAATAAGTGGTGAGAGAAGTTACACGGCTGTTACAAAGATGTCGATTTAGCGAGTGCTGGCGATAGAAGCCGACACTCTGATGGCCGAATGATGGATGGTTCTTGCCGTTGACGCGATTGTAACACAGATGTGTCGGCCGTCGGGCTGAATCTACTGATGGCAAACCGCAGGACGTTCCACCGAGCGTTTTCTAATGGCATGCACGGCACTTGAAAGATATAACGAAAGGCTGTATCATAATGGAGCTCCTTTCAGATGCGATAGTCGCTTCATATTGACACAGCCCTCTATTGCAGAGTGCATCCTGCAGGATGCGGGGGAGTGTTTGCAGCTTATTGATGGGTGTGGACTTTCTCCGTGGGAGGAAGTTCGGAATTGCGTTTTTCCACGGCTTTGTCCACCGCTTCGGCCAGGTCCATGAAAGCCATGCCGGTCATGGTGTCGGCCAGGGCTATCGGCGATCCGTTGTCGCCGCCTTCGCAGATGCCGCATACCATAGGTATCTGTGCCAGAAGTTCCACTTTTAGCTTTTCGGCGAGTTCGACGGCTCCGTTGCGTCCGAATATGTAGTAGCGTTCAGTCGGGTGCGCTTCAGGAGTGAACCATGCCATGTTCTCTACGATGCCGAGCACCGGCACGTTGACCTTCTCGTCGGTAAACATGGCTATTCCTTTCCGGGCGTCGGCCAGGGCCACCTGTTGGGGGGTGCTGACTATTACCACGCCGGTTATAGGCAGAGTCTGCACGAGCGACAGATGGATGTCGCTTGTGCCGGGGGGCATGTCGATCAGGAAATAGTCGAGCTCGCCCCACGATGCCTGGGTGATGAGCTGGTTGAGCGCGCGTGAGGCCATGGCGCCGCGCCACAGCACCGGACTCTCCTTGTCGACAAGAAATCCTATCGACAGGACTTTCACTCCGTAGCGCTCCACGGGCACTATGCGGTCCTGTCCTCCGGCATTCTCCATGTATATAGGTTCGTCCTCTACGCCAAACATCTTAGGCACTGACGGGCCGAAGATGTCTGCGTCAAGAAGTCCTACTTTGTAGCCTTTGCGGGCAAGTGCCACGGCAAGGTTGCTGGCCACGGTCGATTTGCCTACGCCGCCTTTACCCGACGACACTCCTATTATGTTCTTGACTCCCGGCAGCGGAGTCTCCTCCTGTCTTACCCCTGCCTGTTGGCGGAATTTGACGGAGATGTTGCCTTTGATGTCGACTTCGGGCGAGATGTATGTGGCGATGGCCGTCTCGGCCGCCTTCACGAGCGACTTGGCGAATGGGTCGGTGGGTTTGTCGAATATCAGCGAGAAGCTGACTTTGTTGCCGTCGATTCTTATGTCGTCCTCCACCATGTCGAGTTCGACGATGTTTTTTCCGTTTCCCGGATAGCGCACGTTGGTCAGTGCGTCGAGTATCAGTTTCGGATATAAAGTTTCCATTTCTAATATATTGTATGAAGTTTTTTAGTCGTTGGATTTAGCTGTCACTTTGGGAGCGCACAGTTCGGGACACTGGATCTCGCCCCGTGAAAAGCTTCTGTAGGTGTCAAATTCAATCTCTACCTCAGGCTCCGACAGTTCTGAATCGCGGTCGAGACGCCATGCGATGTACTTTATCGACAGGCCGCGGTCGAGCCACTGCTGCTCGTAGAAAGTGCGTATGTTCAGTATGTCGCTTGCTCCTTCCGGACTTTTATACAGGTCGGATGTGTCGGTGACTATCTCCAGTCCGTTGTGTCGGGCCATTATGGAGGTGTAGGTGTAGAGGAATGGGCTGTCGCTTTTAAGGTGCACCGTGCCGCCGTCCTTCAGCACCTGCCGGTATAGTCCGAGAAACCGTGTGCCGGTCAGACGCTTGTTGACCTTCTTCATCTGCGGGTCGGGAAATGTGATCCATATCTCGTCGACTTCATCCCGGGCGAAGAAGTAGGGTAGCAGTTCGATGCTGGTCCGGAGAAAGGCCGCGTTCGTGATGCCCTGTTCGCGCACCCGGCATGCACCCGTCCACATCCGGGCGCCTTTTATGTCGATGCCGATGAAGTTCTTGTCGGGAAACCGCTCGGCAAGTCCTACGGTGTATTCGCCTTTGCCGCAGCCGAGTTCCAGCACGATTGGGTTGTCGTTGTGGAAATATTCCTCATGCCAGCGCCCTTTCATCGGGAATCCCTGTTCCTTAAGCACTCCGAAAGGATATTGAAACACGCACTCCATCGTGGCCATATCATTGAATTTCTTTAATTTGTTCTTTCCCATTTTTATAGTATTGGCAAAACTGTTTATTTGACAAAAGTGAACGATCGGGGTCCGTACCCCTCGGCCCATACCCTTGCTATGTATATTGATCGCCCGAACGAAGAGATGTCCATCAGGCATTCAGGCGTTCCGGGCGTGATGGCCGACAATACCGTCCCGTGCAGGTCTATCAGCTCGACGCGGTTGATCGTAGTTCCTGCGGCCTCCACATGCAGGCGGTCGCCGTCGGTCGACATTCGGATGTCAGCGCCGGTAGTGCCGCCCGTCGTCGCATAGTCCGACGTGGTGAGGTCGATGTGGAAATCCTGCCACTGCGGTGCCGACAGGAAAGCCTGTGTCATGTCGGGAGCCACGGTCAGCTCTACGTTAGGTTGGTCGACGCCATTCCACACTGACTCTCCGGTGAGAGGCACGGCGGTGAGGTCCGATGCGTCGACATGGCGGAGCGAGTGCATACGCTCCATGGCGAAGTCCCCTGCATATTCGAGCGTGGCGGGCAGGCTGACATGCTCGGTGGCGTCGTTCCCCGATAGAGCGTAGGCTCCGATGCTTGAGGCATGGCTTTCGGCCAGAATCTTTGAAAGGTCAGCCCGGCTACATCCCGCAAACAGATAGGGTGGGAGGTCGCCCGCGCCTGTTGCGTCGACATGACTTAGGTCGGTGCAGCCCATGAACACACCTTCGCCAAGGATGATGGCCGACGGCGGGAGCTCCACTGATTTAAGCCCATGGCACAGGGCGAACGCCCATGCGCCTATGTAGGAAAGTCGGGTGCATCGGCCGAGATCGGCCTCCGTCAGGGCTGTCGACTGAAATGCCTCGTCGCCTATGGATAGCAGGCTGTCGGAGAATCCCACAGATTCAAGGGCGGTGCAGCCTCCGAACGCATTGCGTCCGATGTGCCTTACTCCGTGCGGTAGAGCTATGCTTCTTACTTTCGTGCAGTGGGCGAATGCATACGGTCCGATGGAGTCGAGCGTGGAGGGAAGTTCGATGGTTTCAAATTCCGAGCCGGCAAATGCGCCCTCGCCTATAACGCGGACTCCTTCCGGCACCGTCAGCGCCGTGTCGCGGCATCCCGTGCAGGCATACTCGCCGATAGTGTCGGCGCCGGCACCGTAGGCCGCGTTCATGGCCGCGGCAATCATTAGCGTGCAGTATGTCAGGATTCCGGCCTTCATAGCTGCATCCTCACATTGACCACGGCTTTCACCGGATATAGGGCGCGTATGTCGTCGATGCGCACGTCCATCGAGTCGTAGTCTTCGTTTTTGCTTTTCAGTATCACGTATTGCGGGTCGGCGTGGCGACGCACGAATTTTACCACTCGCCGGTTGTCCATCACTATGATGTATATCTGCCCCCAGACTATGTTGTCTATGTCGTTTTCGGGCAGAAACACTACGTATGCCCCGTCGTCGATGATCGGTGACATCGAATCGCCTTGAGCCCTTACGGCCACCCAGTTGGGATTGAAGTCGGGCAGCATCAGATAGCCTTTGACATGCTCGCTGGTGTAGTCGCGCGACATCTCCGTTATGCCTGCCGCCACGTCGATGTCATATATGGGTATCGACCTGACGGATGCCGGTTGGGCCTCCGGCGTGAATCTGCCGGAACGGTCCGGTTCGGCGACGCTTTTTTCAAACGGGATTCCGAGACCTTCGAGCAACCAGCATTTCGACACATTGAGATTGACGATGATGCGGTTGATAAACGATTCGCTGACGGGCAGGCGTCCGCTGAGGTATTTCGAGACATTGGATGCGTCGATACCTATCAGTTTTGCCAGCCGCGACTGCGACAGGCCGCGCAGCGACATGATGTGGCGTATGCGGCCGATGATTTCGCTGTCGCTGGTCGAGGGTGTGGTGTCCGTCATAATCTGATTTGTTTTGTTGCAAAGATACATCTTTATATTGTATCTATACAATCGCGTTCCGCTTTTTTAAGCAAAAAATATTAAAATCTGGAACAATGGGAGACTTCCTCCCATTTAGTTGTTATAATAGAAAATATATTTGAGAATGCGATTATTAATCACCACATTGCTGTGCTTTATGATGTCGGCTCTGTCTGCCTCGGCTCAGATGCCGATCAAGCTGCGTGTGCTCCCGGCCGTGAAGCCGGACAGCGTGGACGTGGAGTATTATTCGCGCAATCATTTCTGGCGTGCCGCGGGGGAGGTGGTCGGATTCAATCTCGGACTTTGGGCATTCGACCGCTACGTGCAGAAGGGCGACTTCGCCTATATCTCCTGGAATTCTATACGCGAGAACTTCAAGCATGGTTTTAAATGGGACAACGACAAACTCGGCACCAACATGTTCCTACATCCATACAACGGAAGTCTTTTCTACAATGCCGGACGCTCAAACGGATTCAACTATTGGCAGTCGGGACTTTTCGCTATAGGGGGAAGCGCCATGTGGGAGATGTTCATGGAGTGCGAGTATCCCTCGACAAACGACATAATAGCCACTCCGATCGGCGGCATAGCCATAGGGGAGGTGTGCTTCAGGGCGTCTGATGCCATAATCGACGACCGCCTGACCGGATCGTCACGATTCGGGCGCGAACTGGCGGTATTCGCCATATCTCCGATGCGCTCCGTGACGCGTCTGCTCACAGGCGATGCATGGCGTGTGCGTCCTACACGGGGCCGGCTCTACGGCACCCCCAGTGTGGCCATTCAGTTTTCGCTCGGCACCCGCGGGTTGTTTCTCAACAATTCTGCCTCCAACTCGGCCGTGGGGGCGTGCGGGCAGATCGACATCGAGTATGGCGACCGCTTTGAGGTGACGAGTACAAAGCCGTTTGACTATTTCACGGTAAGTGCGAGCCTTAACGGCATGAACCGTCAGCCGGTGCTCGGACAACTTGAGATCAAGGGTCGCCTGCTGGCCCGTGAGATTTATGATGTGGCCGGTAAGCATCTGAGCGTGGGCATGTACCAGCATTACGACTATTTCGACTCCGACACCATACATGGCCGTGGCACCAAGAATACCAAAGTGCCGTTCAAACTCGGCATTCCTGCCAGTCTGGGGTGCGGCTTCATGTACCGCGACGTAGACCGTTCGGGGTGGGTGATGGATGCCTACGGACATTTCAATGCCGTGATTCTGGGCTCGATTCTGTCTGACTACTATGATGTCGACGAGCGCAGTTATAATTTCGCAAGCGGATTTTCTCTGAAGGGCGGGGTCAACGCTGTGTTCGGGCGAGATAAATTCTCGGCCGGCATCAATGCCAATTACTACAGGCTCTACACATGGAAAGGATATAGGTCAAACACCAATCTGGAATTTTCCGATCCGAAGACGCTCGACGCTCAGGGCGACCACTCCAACGCGCATTTCCTCGTGGCTGAACTCCGGTCGGACTTCCGGATATGGAAGAAACTTTACCTGACGCTGTCGCTGTCGCACTATTGGCGCCGCACCAACTACCGCGACTACCCGTCGGTCAACTCATCGTCGACCGACATCCGCGCCATGCTCACCTACAAACTCTGACATTCCCCTCCATGACCATCGTAGCCGGTACATGGAGGTCATAGGTTGTATTTAGATATGTAGGTTATGGCTGTCGTAATTTGGGGCGGTGGCGGTCGATGAGGCGGCGCAGGTGTTTGTGCGGATCCGGCTTTTTGCACGTTTTGGAAGGTTGCGGAGCGTTTGGCTTTAGTTGTTGCGGATGTTCGACGTCCGGCAGTGGCTGCGGTTGCGGTTCGGGGTGGTTCGTGTGGTCGGTCGGTTGAGTCTCGGCTTTATGTTTGGCCGGGCGTGTCCGGGCGGTCTGCGCTTCCTTCCGGCGCAGACGGGCATTGCGTTGACGCGTGCGTCGGTCTACAATCTTCTTTATCAGCAGGAATGCCATCATCTCGGCGCCCTCCAGTCCGGCTGGTTCCGTCGATGCCGACTGGTATTCGCGTATCGCTTTTGTCAGGATTTCTCGTCTGTGTCCGGGCAGGAGGTTGATCATTTCGGTCCATTCGCGGTCAAATCGCGGCGTTCTGGGTCGGGTGGATGTGTGCTTCATAATGATATGTGTGTTAAGGTCTATAAATGATGTTTTCTGCAAAGTTAAGGCATAAATGCGCGGTTGATACTGCAAAATTGGGATAAAATTTACCGGAGCTTTCGGTTTGCCGTCACAATATTGGGCCTGGAGGCTCGTTACAATAATAATGAGTATCCGCAGAATCATATTACTATGTGTATTGTCCATGGCCGGAATGGTCTGGACGGCCGGAGCCAGCGCCCAGCAGCGCAACGACAAGGTGCTCAACCGCCCTTACTCCGACCTGCGCCGCTGGCACATGGGTTTCTCGGTAGGGGTTAATTCGCTTGACCTTGCCTTTACCCACAGCGGATTCGTGACGGCCGACGGTCAGAGCTGGTTTATGGAACAGCCCGACTTCTCGCCGGGTTTCTGCGTCAACGGGTTGTTTAATCTGCGTCTCAACGACTATTTCAGCGTCCGTCTGTCGCCCGGCATGTATTTCGGCAACCGCGTGGTGAAGATGCGCGACGACAACAGCGGGGCGGTCGAGCAGCAGAACCTGAAGTCGACCATGGTGGTGCTGCCCCTCGACATAAAGTTCGCCGCTCTGCGCTACCACAATGTCCGTCCGTATCTGACGGCCGGAGTGATGGGCACGCTCGATCTGTCGAAGAAGCGCAACCGCGACCTGCTTCAGCTCAAGAGCACCGACATGATGCTCTCCGTAGGATTCGGATGCGACCTTTATCTGCCGTTTTTCAAGCTATGCCCCGAACTTAAGTTCTGCTTCGGACTGACCGATGTCATAAAGCACGACCGTCCGGACCTGGACGATGATCCTGACCGGCTTAAGTTTACCCAGTCGTTAACTAAGGCCACCCAGCAGATGGTGGTGCTAACTTTCTACTTTGAATGATGCGCGGTTGGATCAGAATTCTGGCAGTCACGGCATTATGGGCCATTGCGGTTCTGTCGGCCCCTTACGCCTCGGCGCAGGTCGACGCGCAGTTTACGCAGTACTACGAGGTTCCGGCCTATTATAATGCCGGAGCTATAGGCCGCATCGACTATCTGCGCATCCGCGGCGGTTCGCGCATGCAGTGGGTGGGCATACCGAAGGCTCCGAAGACGTTTCTTGCCGCGGCCGACATGCCCCTTAAGCTTTTGGGCAAGAGGGTCGGAGTGGGGCTGCTGCTGCAACAGGAGAGCATGGGACTTTACAGCAACTTTACCCTAGGAGCGCAGTTCGCGTATAAGCTGAAGCTGTTCAAGGGAGAGCTTTCCATCGGACTTCAGATCGGCATGATCGACGAGGGATTCAAAGGCTCGCAGGTGATATTGCCCGACGATGACGACTACCATGAAGGCTCCGACGAGGGCATCCCCAATACCGACATCCACGGCACGTCGATGGATCTTGGACTGGGAGTGTTCTACACCCACCGTCTGTTCTGGGCCGGACTGTCGGTGACACATCTCAACGAGCCGGCCATCACGATGACCGCCGACGGCACTGAGGCTAAAGAATATGAGTTCAAGGCCGGCCGGGTGCTATATTTCATGGCCGGAAGCAATATTCCGATAAAAAACACGTTATTTGAAATACAACCGTCGGTCATGGTCAAGTCCGACCTGACATTCACCACGGCGGAGGCCACGGCGCGTGTCAGATACAATAAGTTCCTGACCGCCGGCGTGGGCTATCGCTACAATGACGCCGTGTCGCTGATACTTGGCGCCGAATACAAAGACTTCTTTATCGGCTATAGCTACGACTATTCCATATCGGAGATCTCCAAGGCAAGCAACGGCAGCCATGAAATCTGGGCCGGATACAAGCTTAAGCTCGATCTGGGCGAGAAGAACAAGCACAGACACAAGAACATACGCATAATGTAATTATATTACCGAAAGATATGAAAGGAACATTAAAATATCTGTTCATCGCTATATTTGCCACGGCTATGGCAACATCCTGCGCTGTCGGGTCGCGCAACGGTACCGGCGGCGAGGTGACTGGCGTGGGAGGAACGTCATGGACCGAGCCTACGCCTTACGGAATGGTGCTCGTGGACCGAGGTTCGATCAAGATGGGTCCGGCAAAGGCCGACAGCGCATGGAATCTGCGCGCCGATGCCAGAGGCATATCGGTCGACGGATTCTGGATGGACGAGACGGAGGTGACCAACAGCAAGTATAAGCAGTTTGTCTTTTGGGTGCGCGACTCCATCATCCGCGAACGTCTGGCCGATCCCGCCTATGGCGGCAACGAGGAGTTTAAGATCGAGGAGGACAAGGAGGGCAACCCCATAACTCCTTATCTGAACTGGAACAAGGCTATACCTTGGCGCAATCCCAACGAAGACGAGGCAAGGGCCATCGAGAGCCTGTACCGAATAAACCCGATAACCGGGGTCAAGGAACTGGACGCCGAACAGCTCACCTACCGCTACGAGACATATAACCATACCGAGGCGGCCAAGCGCAAGAACCGCATGAACCCCGCCCGGAGGGAATACAACACGGACAAGCCGGTGCCGACACAGCTTCCGGTCATATCCAAGGATACTGCCTATATCAACGACGACGGTGAAATAGTGCGCGAGACCATCACCCGCGCTCTGTCGGGCGACTACGACTTTGTCAACACTTATATAGTCAATGTCTATCCCGACACCACGGCATGGATAAACGACTTTGACAACGCTTACAACGAGCCGTATGTCAGGCTCTATTTCTCCCACGGCGGCTACAGCGACTATCCGGTGGTGGGGGTCAGCTGGGAGCAGGCCAACGCGTTCAGCAACTGGCGCACCGACTTCCTGCGCCGCTCGCTCGGCAAGCAGGGTGTCTATGTCGAGCCTTACCGTCTGCCGACCGAGGCCGAATGGGAGTATGCCGCACGCGCCGGCAACAGCGAGAACATCTATCCATGGGACGGCGACCTGCCTCTCACCGAGGATAAAGGATGCTTCTACGCCAACTTTAAGCCCGACGAGGGCAACTACGTGCGCGACGGCCATATAATCACCTCAAAAGTAGGTACATATTCGCCTAACGACTTCGGTCTTTACGACATGGCCGGCAATGTGAGCGAATGGACCTCGACGGCATACACCGAAAGCGTGGGCAAGCTGACGAGCGACCTTAATCCTGAATACCGTTACGACGCGGCAGTCGAGGATCCCTACAAGATGAAGCGCAAGATAGTGCGCGGCGGTTCATGGAAGGACGTGGCGCATAACGTGCGCTCCGACCTGCGCATGTGGGAGTATCAGAACGAACAGCGCAGCTATATAGGATTCCGCAACGTGCGCACCCAAATTGGATTCGCCAAGGGCCAGGGGCAGAAAAACAAATAGATTGACACGGTAAAAAATACAGAACCACACTCCTTCTACAGGACAATTTAATAAGCAATGGGAAAAATAAAGAGATATAAGAACAGCGTGGAGCGTTTTCTTTCCGGAGAGAAAGGACAGCGCTTCTTCAATTTCGCTTACTCGATAGGTGCCGCCATCGTGATATGGGGCGCACTGTTCAAGATTCTGCACCTGCCCGGCGGCAATATGCTTCTGTCGATCGGTATGGGAACGGAAGTGCTGATGTTTATCCTGACGGCGTTTGACAGGCCTCCGCGCGAATATCATTGGGAAGAGGTGTTTCCGGTGCTGTCGTCGAAAAATCCGGAGGACCGTCCGGAGTTCAACGGCTCCGGAGTGGTGATTAACGGCGGTGTGCAGTCATCGGCGTCTGCCACGACGCAGCGCACGTCCGTGTCGTCGCATTCAGGCATAGAGCTTCCTGCCGATGCCACTCCTACCGACGAATATGTGGCCCAGGTGACCGCCCTGTCGCGGCAGATGGACCAACTGCGCCAGACCACCGAATCGCTCAACAAGGTGTCGGAAGTGCTGCTGGAGTCATACCGTGCGATTACTGAAAATTCGGAAAACATCACCCGCAGCTCCACCGGCTACGTGGAGGAGATGCAGGCGCTTAACCGCAACATAGCCGGACTCAACACTATATATGAGATTCAGCTTAAGGGCGTCAGCTCGCAGCTTGACTCCATCGACCGGGTCAACCAGGGCATAAAGGATATCCGCGACATGTATGAGAAGTCGTCGGCCATGTCGCACCGCTATTGCGAGGAGACTGAGAAGATGGCCCGCTATATGCAGCAGCTCAACCAGGTATACGAGAAGATGCTGCACGCCATGACCATAAACATGTATAACCCGATGGGAGCTTCAGGCCTCGGAAATGCCGGCATGACTCCCGACAGAAACAACTGATTGAATGGGAAGTAACAACACTCGCGGACTGTCGCCCCGTCAGAAGATGATCAACCTGATGTACATCGTCCTGACGGCCATGCTTGCGCTCAATGTGTCGAGCGACGTGCTTGAAGGATTCGGCCAGGTCGAAGAGGGGTTGTCGCGCTCCAACTCCAATGTGGCACAGCGCAACGACGTGCTGTTTCGCCAGCTTGAGGCATTCAACGAGCAGAATCCCGGCAAGGGAGGGGTGTGGTATGACAAGGCCGCCGAGGTCCGTCGCGCTACCGACCGTGTATATCAGCTCATCGACACCCTCAAGACGGCCATCGCGGTCGAGGCCGACGGCAATGACGCGGATGTGGCCAACATAGTCAATCAGGACGATCTTGAATCGGCTTCGGTGGTCATGCTGTCGCCCGGCAACCAACGGGGAGCCAAATTGCGCGGCACCATCGACTCTTACCGCGAATATATCGCCTCGATAATGACCGACAGCGTGAAGCGTGACGGCATAATGCGTGCGCTCTCCACCTCTCCCCAGGCCCGGCGCGGCGGTGTCGTTCCCGAACCGTGGGAGAACGCCATGTTCGAGAGCAAACCCGTAGTGGCGGCGGTGACGCTGCTGACAAAGCTCCAAAGCGATGTCCGCTATGCAGAGGGTGAGGCTTTGGCCACGCTTCTGGCCAATGTGGATGCCGGCGATGTCAGGGTCAACGAATTGAATGCGTTCGTCATACCGCAGTCGCGCAATGTGATGCGCGGCAGCCGCTATTCGGCCAATATCGTGCTTGCGGCCGTGGACACCACGCAGCGTCCGGCCATATTCATCAACGGCAAGCAACTGGCCAATGACAACGGACTTTTCGAGACATTGGCTTCTTCGACCGGAACATTTGATTATTCCGGATATCTGGAGGTGCCTCACGGCGACGGGACGGTGACACGCCACGACTTTTCGTCGAGCTATACCGTGATCGAACCTACCGCCACAGTGTCGGCCACTATGATGAACGTCCTGTATGCCGGAATCGACAATCCTATGAGCATATCCGTACCCGGTGTGGCACCGTCCGCCATTTCGGCTTCTATGACCAACGGCACTCTGACCCGTCAGGGCGACAAGTGGGTGGCCCGTCCGGCCAAAGTGGGATCGGAGGCTGTGATCACCGTGACGGCCAATATCGACGGCCGGCCTCAGACTGTGGCCGCGAATACATTCCGAGTCAGGAAGCTGCCTGATCCGACCCCCTACATCGCATTCAGCGATGCGAAGGGCAATGCCGAGCGCTATAAAGGCGGAAAGCCGTTCAGCAAGACACTTCTGCTGCAGGCTCCCGGCATCGAGGCCGCTATCGACGACGATCTGCTCAATGTGAGTTACAAGGTGTTGAGCTTCGAGACGGTGTTTTTCGACTCGATGGGCAATGCCATTCCGGAGGTGTCATCCGGAGCTTCGTTCTCGCAACGTCAGAAGGACTCTTTCCGCAGATTGTCCCGTGGAAAGCGGTTCTACATATCAAGAGTCAGAGCTGTGGGTCCCGACGGCATAGAGCGCGACCTTGCTCCGATGGAGGTGATAGTTAATTAAGGATGAAAATATAAGAAGTCAAGATATGAGCTTTATTAAGAGATATATGTTTGTGGCCATGGCCCTGACGCTTTCGGCCGGTGCGGCAGTAGCCCAGGGGCAGTCGTCGTCATCGTCATCGGTGGTAAGGAAAGGCGGCGCCGATGCCAGGAAGGGCGAATCGCAGCAGTCGGCGGCCGTCACCGGACGCATGCAGCAGTTCTTCGAGGAGCCTGAGCGGAGCGATGCCGACGCCCAGTGGATGAAGATCGTGTACCGTCAGCTCGATCTGGACAATGTAAAGAATGCGCCGCTTTACTATCCGGAGGAAATCATCGACGGGCAGGAGAATCTCTTCAGGATAATCATGCGCCTGCTTGCTTCGGGCGACATCAAGGCATACGAATATCTCGACGGCCGTGAGATATTTTCCGACCAGTATCAGATAAATGTACGCGACATGCTCGACCGCTTCCATGTGATCTACACCGAAGGACGCGGCTCGACTGAGAAGAATCCCCGGTTTGTCATCGAGGAGGCCGACGTGCCTACAAACGAAGTGCTTTCCTATTATATACTCGAACGCTGGGAGCTTGACAAGCGGTCAAACCGTATGCGTACCACAGTCGAGGCCATCTGTCCGGTGCTTCACCGTTCGGGCGACTTCGGCGGCGAGGCGGTCAAGTATCCGATGTTCTGGATGCGCATGGACGCGCTTCGTCCATATCTGACCCAGCAGTCGATATTTGTCGACGACGACAATAACCTGCCGCAGTATAATTATGACGACTTCTTCCAGCTCGCGCTTTATGAGGGCGACATATACAAGACCCGCAATCTGCGCAACCGGTCGATGATGCAGCTCTATCCTGATCCTGACGACATGAAAAAGGCCCAGGACAGCATACAGAATTATCTGACCAACTATGAGAAGAAGATGTGGGTGCCTTCGCGCGAGGAGATTATCGCGGCCCGCGAGGAGCGCGAACGTGCCGCTTCGGGCGATACGATAGCGGCCCGCGAGGAGAAGAAGACCTCCACCGCCAGGCGCAGTTCACGGGCTAAGAAGCCTGCCCGTGCCAAGGCCTCGAAGCCGAAGGAGTCGAAGGTCAGCAAGCAGTCGTCGGCCACTCGTTCGGTGCGCCGCCGCAAGTAGACTGTCAGAATTTATATGAGATGCCCGCGAAGACTGTGTGGGTGGTATGGTCGACATTGACCGGGAGTCCGTAGTGGCTCACAGGCCAGCCTGAATAGAGGCTGAAGTCGGAGACTCCATAGCCGAGCGACATGACAGCGCGGTCGATCTGCATGTTGATGCCGCACTTTAAGTCCAGGCATGAGGTCTTGGCCCGTTTACTTCCGGATGCTCCGGGCGAAAGCACGAGTCCAGGCTCTGCAAACAGGTAGAAGTCGAGATTCTGGCTTTTCCACGAGAAGAGGCGTGGACTGCGCAGGGCCATCGCCACTCTGAACTTGAAGCGGTCGGTGTAGTCGTCGGGTTCATCGTAGTAGTAATCATCATCGTCGTCGCCGAAATGCCAGTCGCCCATTTCCTTAATCTCTCCTGCCACGCCGATGTCGAGTTTCAGTCCGAGATATTGTATGGGGAAGTATGCCACGCCCCCTTCTATGGCCCAGCCGTCGGTGTTCAGTCCGGCGGTCAGCCCGCCTTCCCAGATGAAAGTCTCACCTTCGACTTTGTTTGACTGGGCCATGGTGGATACGGCCGCGACAAGTGCGGCAAAAATAATAGTGATAATACGGTTCATTGATTGGTCTATTGTCGGTTATATATATCGGCAGGCTACCATTCAAATCCTACGGTGGCTCCGATGTTGTTGAGCGACAGCGACCGGGATCGCCAACCGTAGTTGTCGTTGGATGTGAGGAGCTGATATGACACGCCGATATTGACGGCCTGACGTGAGTTGTTGGAATTGATAGGGATTCTGATGCCCATGGTCGGTTTCAGATAGAACTGTGCACGGTTTGACATATAGCCTCTGTTTAGCCGCAGGTAGCTTGATCCCATTATCCATGCCGCCCCGAGTTTGAGGTCGATGAAGAACGAAGTGTTCTGCTCCTGGCCGATGTTGAATCGGAAGTCGGTGAACACGGGAATCATCACTTTAGTCTTTGAAGATCCATAGCCGTAGTAGCCGTCGCCGTCACCGTTGGGGATGTCGTCGATCAGTTCGGGCTGATGTGCCATTGCCACATCGACTCCTATGCCGACACCCATGAAGAACCAAGAGGAGTATTTGAAGCCTTGCGACGTGGAAAGTTCGATGAAGTTTGCGCGGTTGTCGCCCAGTCCGGCCATGCCGCTGAAGTCGACATATCCTTTATAGTTCAGTGAGCCGGAGAGAGCGGGCGATAGCAGCCGGGGGAGCTGGTTGGCGAGTTCATAGTACTGGGCTTTGGCAGTCGGGGCGCATATCAGCATTATCAAGGCTGACATAAGGATTGAGATTTTTTTCATGTCGTGTCAAATTTATTAATAAACGATATTATTACATTTGTCGCTTTGTCTCCGTGAAGTCTTTTACGTTCACTTTCGGCAAAGTTAGGCTAATTATTCCATTTGTAGAAATAACGGTCAAATAAATAACAAATAATAGTGTGAAAGGACGGCTCGGCGGGCCGGTTAAAATGTGTTGCCGTGTCAACCAATGTTCCGGCGATGGCGTTATTGGATTAGAAATGTAGAAACTAAATTTTATGAACTATGAATTACTCTGAAATTATAGAAAGCCGTCCTGTGGTGTTGGTGGAATTTTTCGCCAGCTGGTGTCCCCATTGCCGTAAGATGATGCCTATCGTGGAGCAGATCAAGATGCTTCTCGACGGACGGGTGCCGGTCTATCAGTATGACATCGACGAGAATGAAGCCGAGGCAGGGAAAGCAGGGGTGGAGTCGGTGCCGACATTTATCATCTATCGCGACGGTGAGCCGGTGTGGCGCCACAGCGGGGAGATTGACGGTGAGGCGCTTCTCGCCAGGGTCGAATCGTTTACGGAATAAACACCTTGGGCGTGATGGATTCCCGGACTGAAAATAACATTTTGTCCGATCTGCTCGCGGAGCTTGGCGTACCGTTCACGCCTGAATATGCGGGCAAGCAGTTTGAAGCGATGCCGTTTGCGTCGCTTTTCGGTCTGTCGAGGGTTCTGGCCTCATACGGTGTCGACAGCGAGGGCTTGCGGATCGCCGACAAGTCGGAGATCGAGAAACTGACTCCGCCGTTCATCGCCCATACTGCACCTGGACTGGTCATAGTGACAGACATAGGCCCGTCGGAAATAGGTTATATGACCCGTGGAGTCAGTGAGCGCATGCCTCTCGCGAAGTTTTGCGACGTGTGGGACGGCGCTGTCCTGCTGGCTTACCCCGACCGGTCGTCGGTAGAGCCGGACTACAGGCTTCACCGCGAAGCCCGGTTTTTTACCCGTGTCAGGGATTGGGGGCTTGTGGCCGGCATCGCGGCGTTGCTGATATATCTGTTTGTCGGCAACGGCGTGTATCGTCATCTGTCGACTGTGCTGCTGACTGTGCTGGATATGGCGGGGTTGTATTTCAGCTGGCTTTTGGTGCAGAAATCGCTGAACATCCGCAATAAGGCCGCCGACCGTGTCTGCAAGGTGCTTCAGGAGGGGGGATGCGACAGTATCCTGTCGACCGGGGCATCGAAATTTTTCGGGATATTCGGTTGGAGCGAAGTCGGCTTCGCTTATTTTTCAGTCAGTCTGCTCTGCCTGTTGATGTTCCCTCAGTGGATATGCTATCTTGCGGCATGCAATGTGTGCTGCCTGCCGTTCACGGTATGGAGCATCTGGTATCAGCGGTTTAAGGCCAAGGCGTGGTGCACGCTCTGTGTGAGTGTCCAATGCACGCTGTGGCTGTCGTTTTTCTGCTATTTGGGGGGCGGTTGGTTGAATGGTGTGTTCCCTTTGCGGATTGAGTTTTTCGTATTGGGCGCTACATATCTGACGGCTCTCTTTGCGCTTAATAAGATATCTCCTAAATTTGATAATTCCGGGAAGTGATGGATAAGATGAAGATTATACCCCGTCCGGAGCTGAAAAGCGCGGTCAGGCTGTCGGCGATGGATCTTAACAAGATCCGTTTTTCGTCGAAGCACACGGTGCTTACTCCGGCGATGCTTGAGAAGTTTGCTTCGCGCGGCGATGTTGACGACAAAGTGAAACGGAAGTGAGCGCGACAGGCCTGATTGGCTTTGCCGCGCTCACTTTTTATGGGGCTGCTCCGTCGTGGCGACAGAGTGGATGTGTGTGTTTAGGGTTCGGTAGTCTCTGTAGCGTCGGGAGCCTGGTTGGCAGGAGCGACGGGAGTTACATCGGTGTTGAAGTTGGCAGGCATGGTCTGCTCAGTGGCCTGAGGAACGACACGGCTGCTTTCAACGACGTTGCGGGGCATGAAGAATACACCCAAGACTGCGAGAACTGCGATGATACCGGCAAGCCACCAAGTGGTCTTTTCGATAAAATCGTTTGTGCGGCGAACACCCATCACTTGGTTTGCTCCGCCGAACTGAGAGGAAAGACCTCCGCCCTTTGACTTCTGGATAAGCACCACGCCTATCATAAGAATCGAGGCGATGACAGTAAGAACGATGATTACTATGTACATTGTTTTATCGGTTATTTTTTGTTTTGATATTGCTGATTAATTATAAGTTTCTGTAGGAAACGCAATTGGTCTGCAAAGTAAATACTTTTTTCTGGATATTTCAAACTTAAATTGCTTATAATTTCAAAAGCCTTGGCGTAACGGCGCTGTTTTATATATATTTTGGCCAAACTTTCGCTTAAAAGCGAGTCGTCCTGCACGGCCGGAGCCTGTATAGGCTCGGATGAGGCCTCCTGCGGCGCTTCTTCGCGCCGGGGCTCGATAGGGTCGTCGGGCGAGGGGAAGTGTCCTTCCTGGCTGCGGCTTTTGAGGATGAATGCGTTTATGAGGCTGTCCTGGCTGTCGCCTTCGGCTTCCGACGAGTCGGGTAGGCTCCGTTCTTCTTCGGAAGCGAGTATCTGGGCGTAGTCGGCTACAGGATTGAATATGAGCTTTTCGAGAATGGCTTCCTCATGGCTGTCGGAGCTTCCGTATTTGTCCATGAATTTATCGATGGCCTGGTCGGTCGAGGGAGTGTCGGGTGCTTCAGGCTCGGGATAGAATCCCGCCAGTTCGGCTCCGAGCGGTTCGGTGAGGCGGTAGAGCATCTCTGACGATGAGCTGTTGACAGCTATCCGCTTCATCAGTACGGCCCGGCGTTCGGGGGTGAGGCTTGATGGCTCGGCCCTCTGGAGTTCGAGTGTGGCCGGGAGCGTCATGTAGGGGTATGCCGCGGCCATCTCGTCGGTCCATTCGGGATCGACTTCCATCGAAGGGTCGTCGAGCAGGTGTCTTAATATTTCGAGCCTCTGGTTCATAGTCGGTGAGGGTGTCTACCAATTGCCGAGTGTGGCGTTGAAAATCAAGTCGACGAGCTGTTCGGTTATCTCCTGGCACAGTTGGTCCTGGACATCGGTGAGCAGTTCGTTGCTGTCGAAGTCCTGATATGCCGAGAATGTCTGGTCGATGTCGTTTTTGTCGTTTTTGGAGTCGGTGTATTTGACCCTGACCGTAATGGTGAGTCTGGTTTTCGAGGCGAGAGCGTTTTCCGTGATTGCCTGCGGGCTGAGGGAGTAGCCGGTGATCTCGCCTTCAAGATTGAGGTCGCTGTTTCCGTCGTTGACCTGCAGGCGGGTGTTTCGCGCTATGTAATCGAGCAGTGCATTTTCGAAAGTCTGTTGAAGCGGCGGGTAGACCAGAGCCGCACGGATCGGGAAGTTGGCCACGTGGATGGTCTTGTAGACGTTGTAGTCGATGGCGCTTCCGTTGAGCTTATAGCTTATGGTGCAGCATGGCAGTATGAATGCCATCAGCATAACGAGAGCCGATGCGATGTGGCGCTTATTTCGAGATTTCTTGTCCATTTCAGTAGTGCAAAGGTAGCATTTCTTTTTCAATTTATTCGAGTCCGTACTCCTTGATCTTGCGATATAGGGTCCGTTCGGAGATGTTCAGCTCCTGTGCAGTGGCTTTTCTGCGGCCTTCATTGCGTTCGAGTGCGCGCCGGATGGTCTCCCGTTCGGTGTCTTCGAGGGTCAGTGCGTGTGAGTCTGCATCGTCGGCGGGCTGCCGCTGGACGGGCCGGATTATGTCGTGGATAGGGGTGAATTTGACCAGCGAGTGGGGCATATCATCGACCACGTCAGATGTGTCGGTGAATGCCGACGTCGACCTGACGGCTGATCCGTCGATTTGCTCGATGGTGGCGCGGAGTGTGTCGATCTCGTTGCGCATGCGGAATATCATGTTGAACAGAAGCTCGCGCTCCGAGGCGTAGGAGTGTGCTCCGCCGTCGGGAGCCACGGTGGCCGGCATGAAGCTCATTCCTGAGGCCGGGATGTAGGGTCTTAAGGCATCTGCGTCGATGTCGTGTCCGGCCTCGAACAGGGCCACCTGTTCGATTATGTTCTTCAGCTGGCGGACATTGCCGGGCCAGCGGTAGTGCATCATTATCTCCTCGGCGCTCTCGTCGAAGGCAATGGAGGGGGTGCGGTAGCGTTCGGAAAAGTCGAGCGCGAATTTTTTTGCGAGGAGCACCACGTCAGTGCCCCTGTCGCGCAGGGGCGGGACACTGATTCCAACGGTCGAGAGCCTGTAGTAGAGGTCTTCGCGAAACCGGCCCTCTTCAATGGCTTTGGCTATGTTGACGTTGGTGGCGGCCACGACGCGTATGTTGGTTTTCTGTACGGTCGACGATCCGACTTTCAGAAATTCACCCGATTCGAGCACTCTCAGGAGCCTTGCCTGTGTGGGGAGGGGCAGTTCGGCCACCTCGTCGAGGAAAATGGTTCCTCCGTCGGCCTCCTCGAAGTAGCCCTTGCGAGATGCGACGGCACCTGTGAAAGCACCCTTTTCATGTCCGAACAGCTCGGAGTCGATGGTTCCTTCGGGTATGGCACCGCAGTTGACGGCTATGTATTTGGAGTGCTTCCTTGATCCGTAGGCATGGATTATTTTCGGAAAGAATTCCTTTCCCGTGCCGCTTTCTCCGGTTATCAGCACCGACAGGTCTATGGGAGCCACTTTGATGGCTCTCTGGACGGCGGCCGTCAGAGCCGGGGCGTTGCCGACTATTCCGAACCGTGATTTAGCCTGCCGTACTTCTTCAGATATGTCGACTATGTTCATTTTCGGTCTCTAAGTTCGTATGTTTTGCCTTTTAGGAATGATCCGAGCTGTTCGTCGGATTCATATCCCAGATATTCGTCGGGCTGTATGATGTCGCCGACGGATATGTGTATGGTCGAGTGGCATTTGCGCCACACTTCGGTGGGTAGGCGTAGGGTGCGGAGTTGCCAGCTGACCACTCCAAGCAGATTGAAGAAGGTGCTGTTGTGGCCGTGGAAATAAATGGGCACTACCGGCACTTTCAGCTGTCGGATGAGTCTGATGATCGACGGCTGCCATTCGCGGTCCTCGATGCGCAGGCGTCCGTTGATCTTGCTTACAGCTCCTGCGGGGAAAAATCCGATGGGCTTGCCGCGGCGCACCTGCATGATGGCTTCCTTTATGCCCTTCATCGACACGGCTTTCTTGGCCGGGTCGTCGCTGGCGAGCGCGTCGACGGCTATGAAGTTGGGCCGCATGGCCGATATGTGGTTCAGCACCATGTTGACCATGACTTTGAAGTCGGGTCTGATGGAGGCTATCAGGGCTATGAGCGATATGCCGTCGAGTGCACCGAACGGATGGTTGCTGACGGTGATGAATGCTCCTTCGGGCAGACTGTCGAGCACCTCCTGTCCGTCGACTTTGAGTTTGATGTCGAAGTCCTTAAGCAGATTGCGGGCGAATTCCGGTCCGGGGTTGTCGCAGTATTTATCGTGTACGGCATTGACTTTGTCGACTGATAGCCAGTGGAGTAGTCTGTTGACCAGTTTTTCGTGTCCGGCCAGAGCCGGGACTATTGAGGCTATGTCGTTGTAGTCGAGTACCGACCTTTTTATCGTCTGAGGTGTCGTCGCCTTGTCGTTTTGTTCCATAAATGCATAAATTAACAAGAAGAGTTCCTATATTAATGCAAATATAAGAAAAAATCGCGAGACTTCGTCGCGGGCTGTCCAAAATGGCCTGTTTTGATGCGGAGAGGGCGATGTTTTCTCACTGTATCCTGCCGACCGCAAACTCCCCGTCGGGCGTAAACCCACTGATCCACACCGGGCTTTTGCAATCCGCAGGAATCTCTTCCGCACCGCAGGCCATCGGCACCCAGCATCCGAGGCCGGAACTCCGGACAGCGAAAGCCGATTGCTCTGACTGATACCCTAACGGTCTGTGTACCTGCAGAAACAGGTCGACAGCCCAGTCATTGCCGCTCCCGGACTTTGTGGTTATGACCAATGCGCCTCCACCATGGGCCGCGGAGCTGCTTATGAACAGTGCGGAATGTGGCGGGACATACTCTATGGACTTTACAATGTTGAAGGGGTAACTGCCCGACAATTCGCTTATGACCGACAGTTGTGACGAATAATGGTGCTGAGCCAGATCATCGGGCAGGAGCCCTCCGGTCATTATCATCGCTGTCTTTGCAGCCCGGTCGGAAAGCTGACCTTGCTGCATTTCCTGTATTTCCGGTTTCCGGTCATCATTTCCGTAGCCTCCGTCGGCCGGAGAAAGAAACGATGCCGTCCACTGGATTCCGTCGACCCATATTTCCACTTCGGGTTCGTTGCCGTATATGGAGCTTCGTCCTCTCTGGCTCACTATCCGTCCATCTTTGATTTTTAAAGACGGAAAAGCGTGCAACGCTTCGTCGTATGAGGTCACCTTATGCTCATTGAAATAGTCCTCGCCGAGCGATTTGACCCCCATGGCGGAGAACATTATCGCTCTGGCATCGGCTTCGTTGGCCTGAGCGGTCACCTCGACTTCCCGGAGCAGAATGCCGCCTTCGCCAATGCGTTTAAGGTATTCGTCGAAAGGCTCTTCCTCGGATTCGACATATATGAGCGGGATGGGCGATATAGCGGGAAATGAATCTTGCGCGATGTCGAAATTATGTTCGCGGCTACCGTTGGGTCCAATGGCCTGGCAAACAAATGCAGTACCGTCGGGCCAGTCAAATCCGTCAACGACGAATCGGCCTGAAGCGTCGGTACGGGCTTCTGCGGCAAATCCTATGGACGGTGCGATTATGTTGATTTTGGCATCGGCCATGAGCTTGCCCCGCCAGCGCGATTTTATGGTTCCGGAAATCTCGGATCCCATCTCTACGGGATGGTCGAATGCGGGATCGGTGTACCTGTCGGAGTTTACTGTAAGCATCAAGGCGTCCATATCCTTGCCCGGTCCGGATTCAGAGATATAGTTGTCAATGCCATGGATATAACCCGGCAGATCCTGCCGCAGGAGTGCCGAACGGATGCCGGCGGCCACGTTATCGCCGTAGCGTGTAAATATCGCGAAATCGCCGGCCGGAGGCAGGCTGTCGGTCCAATGCGCAGACTTTTCCCATCCGGCACGGTTGTATGCAAATCGGGTGCTCAACGGCCGTCCTTGCCCGTCGAGTAGAGTGAACCGGAGCATGCCACTTCCTAAACCGTTGCCGGAAACGACCACTGGAAATTCCGACACGGTATCGGCCACTTGTGTGTGACCCCGCCGGTCGACGTGCAGGATGCCCGGGCGCGGACGGCGGCCTATGACATCGACTATGATTCGACCTTTGTTGGATGCTACTATTTTGAGTGACGTTCCGTCGGACTGTACTGCCGGCATCTGAAACCGCCGGCCATCTACCACCGCATGGTATTCATGGCCCACGCCGGGTACGATGTGGAAAATGCCAAGGCCGTATTGGTCCGACTTTAATTTTGCCGTTACTTCACCGTCTGGGCCTTCGATATGTCCGGTTACGGCGATAGGCCTCCCGAATGAATCGGTGGACCTGAAAGCCACGGCATTGCCTTCTCCGGCGATAAGTGAACCACCCTCCGGATAAAAGTCGAGTATCGGGCCGTTGTCATCTCCGGGCAAAGCTATGATCTTTTGGTAATTGTCAAATGTCAGTTTTACAGCCGGCATTCCTTTCGGATTCCTGACCGACAGATTAGATCTGTCCTTAGCCTTGCGGACCACCTCTCCGTCTGGACCGGAAATGAGTATGCGCCTACATTTGACCGGCTCTCCGGAAAGCCGGTTTGTGAGCCGTATCGTCAATGTGCCGTCGGCTATAGAATGCTCCATCTTATATTTTGAGGAGTACCGTCCTGCGACGGGCACGGGATGACGGTAGAAATATCCGGACGGTATGTTTTGAGAAAACATCGTGTAAGCACTGATGGTGTATACGCTTTCCGGGAGTTCCGGATCCAGGGGGATTATACCGACAAATGCGCCGTCATTAGACTTTATTTGACTCTGTCGACCGTGGCTCCTAACGGGTCGATAAGCTCGACATAGATATATTGGCTGAAGTCCTTAAGCTGTCTTTCCGACGCGGCATCAAGAAGAAAAGCCCTGAATCGTATAGTGTCGCCGGCCGCATATCCGTCTTTGTTCGTCACCAATATGATCTTCTCCTGTATGTATGGGTCGACAGAGGCAGATATGCCTACGGCATAGGCTTCCGTGGCAAAGGCTCCATTATGCGTAATGGAGGCAATGATTGACATCAAGAGTGCTATGATGCCGGGTGGGTTGACACTCGCCCTTGGAAGAGGAAGATTCATGGTTGAAACTAAATTTGATTATTTTGCTTTGATATTTCGTAAAGATAGGACATTTCTCCGATTATATCAAGCAAACTTGAAAGATAGTTTCAGGATATCATGCCTTGATGCTTCTAAGCGGGGTTGTTGCGGGGTGCGGTTCCTTTCTCGGTGATGAGCAGGAGTGTGTCGCCGAGGTACAGGTGAGTGTTGCCTTTGGGCACGATGTATTCGTCGCCGTGCTTCACCATCATCACGAGCGTGTTTGGGGGCAATTCGATCTCTTTGAGTGTATTGCCGTTTGAGAGCATCGAGGCGGTGACGTCGGTTTCGGTCAGGGCGGCTGTCACGTGATCGGGGAGATCCACGCCGTCAAATGCATTTTCGCGCAGGGTGTCCTTCAGTCCGAGCGCGGCGGCCATCTTGTTGACGGTGGTGCCCTGTATGATGAGCGACAGTATGGTGATGAAGAATACGACATTGAACATGAACCGGGCGTGCTCTACTGCCGGCGACATGAGCGCGTAGGTGGCGAATATGATCGGCACCGCGCCTCGGAGTCCTACCCAGGATATGTAGCACCGGGCCTTGAAGGTGAAGTTGCGGAAGGGCATGAGGGATGCGAACACTGCCAGCGGACGCGCCACGAGGATCATAAAGACTCCTAAGGCTATGGCCGGTATGGCCACGGGCCATAGTTCGCGCGGGTTGACCAGCAGTCCGAGCGACAGGAACATGAGGATCTGTACGAGCCAAGTGAATCCGCCGAAGAATGTGGCGATGGTGCGTTTGAGGTCGATGCGGTTGTTGCCGACGACGAGTCCGGCGAGGTATACGGCGAGATAGGCGTTGCCTCCGGCAAGCTCAGTCAGCGTGAATGCGAAGAACGCGCAGGCCAGCATGGTCACCGGGTAGAGGAATTCGTTGTCGCTGCGGAGCCGGTTGATGATCTTTACCGAGGCATATCCTATGATAAATCCGCCGACGGCACCTATCAGCAACTGCCGGCACAACAACAGGGCCGACCCTGCGATCAGGTCGGAGTCGAGGGAGTCGGCTCCGCTCTCGATTATGCCGATGAACATGATGACGAGCATGTATGCCATGGGGTCGTTGGATCCGCTTTCGAGCTCAAGGGTGGGCTTCAGATGCTGGCGCAGACCTGTCTTTGACGAGTTGAGGATGGAGAACACGGATGCCGAATCTGTCGACGACATGATTGAGGCGAGAAGCATCGACTCGACCCATCCGAACGCATAGGCCGGTGCAAGCCAATGGAATACGTAGTAAATGAACGTCCCGGTGACGAGGGTGGTCAGAAGCACACCTACGGTGGCCAGCACGAGACCCTGTCCGAGGATAGGCTTTATGTCGCGGTATTTGGTGTCGAGACCGCCGGAAAACAGAATGACGCTGAGCGAAATCATTCCGATGAACTGTGCGGCCTGGGCCGAGTCAAACTGCAGTCCGAAGCCGTCGGTTCCGGCGAGCATTCCCACACCGAGGAACAGCAACAGCGCCGGCATGCCGTAGCGGCTTCCGGCCTTACCCACGAATACGCTGATGAGCAGCAACGTGGCGATGACGAGCATTATGTTGTTAGCGTTAATCTCCATAATATGATAGTAAACTTCACGAAGTTACTCAAAAAAAGTCTGAAAACAGAAAATGCGGTGAATTTATTTCCAACTAATGTATGGTGTATAACAAAAATAGTTATCTTTGTGTTTCCGCAATGCCCTTGGCGGGGATTGCTTTTTTACAGATAATTAAAAATATTACAGATATGAGTTTCGCGAATAAATGTTACGAGGTATTTGAAGATACAGTGGAACTGTACCACAAGTATGACGACGTTGATGCCAAGGTTGAGAATCCGTATGAGGAGGGAACGCTTGACCATACATTGTTTGCCAAGAACTGGATCGATGCAGTCCAGTGGCACCTCGAAGATATCATCCGTGACCCGGGAATCGATCCCGTGGCCGCGCTGGCTTTGAAACGCCGTATCGACAAGTCTAACCAGGACCGTACGGACATGGTGGAGGAGCTTGACACGTATTTCCGGGAGAAGTATGCCGCGGTGGCGGTGGCTCCCGACGCTACAATCAATACGGAAAGTCCGGCGTGGGCCATGGACCGTCTGTCGATACTCGCGCTGAAGATCTACCACATGCAGGCCGAGGTGGCCCGCGACGACGCTTCGCCCGAACACATAGCCAAGTGCCGTGCGAAGCTTGACGTACTGCTGGAGCAGCGCCATGACCTTACCACGGCCATCGACCAGCTTCTCGACGAGATCGCCGCCGGCAGAAAGTATATGAAGGTCTACCGGCAGATGAAGATGTACAACGATCCGGCCACGAATCCGGTGCTTTATGCGAAGAAATAGCGGACTGCCCCGCAATGTGCTGGTGACGCGGTTCTCGGCGCTCGGCGATGTGGCGATGGCCATCCCCGTGGTCTATTCGGTGTGCCGCGGCAATCCGGGAACGCGGTTTGTGTTCGTGACTAAAAAGTCGCAGGAGTCGCTCTTTATAAATGCGCCGTCAAACCTTGTGGTGCTTGGAATCGACTTTAAGCATGAATATAAGAGCACTGCCGACCTGTGGCGTCTGTTCCGCGACCTGCGGAGAGAATATAATATAGATGCATACGCCGACCTGCACGGGGTGCTTCGGTCGTATGTGCTGTGTGCATTGGCGGCGCTTAACGGGATTAAATGCCACTCCATACGGAAGGGGCGTCTGAACAAAAGGGCGTTGACGCGGTCGCGCAACAAGGTGATGTTGCCGTTGCTGTCGTCGCGCGCACGCTACCGGGAGGTGTTTTTCCGGTTCGGATTCTCCATGACAGAGACTTTCAAGGGCCTTTACGGCGAGGGCGGCAAGGCCGACCCGTCGGAATTCGCGTCGGTCACCGGTCCTAAGGCCGCGGGCGAGAAGTGGATAGGCATAGCCCCCTTCGCCAAGCATCAGGGGAAGATATATCCGCTGGATATGATGGAGCATGTGGTCGAGGAGCTGACCAAATTGCCGGGAGTCAGGCTGTTTCTGTTCGGAGGCGGAGAGCATGAGCGCAAGGTGCTCGGCGACTGGGCGTCGAAGTATAGCGGCGTCGTGTCGCTTGCCGATAAGCGCCACGGATTTCCGCTTGAACTGGCTCTGCTGAGCCACATGGACACGATGGTCACTATGGACTCCGCCAATATGCACCTGGCCTCGCTTGTGGGAGTGAGGGTGGTCAGCGTGTGGGGCGCCACACATCCGTACTGCGGATTCAAAGGGTTCGGCCAGTTGGAATCGGACATCGTGCAGCTGCCGATGACGTGCCGTCCGTGTTCGGTGTTCGGCAATAAGCCGTGTTCGCGCGGCGACTATCATTGCCTTGCCGGAATCCCGCCGAGCATGATCGTCAGCAAGGTGATGAATGTGCTTTCGCTGGAGGATAAATAAGATTGATTGAAAAATGTCGGAAAACGAAGACTTTGACATACGCGCCAGTCAGAGCGCGGCAGACCGCGACAGGGATTTCGAACGTGCTCTGCGCCCTTCAGAATTCGGGTCGTTCAGCGGTCAGGAAAAGATAATAGAGAATCTGAAGGTGTTTGTGGCGGCGGCCAAGATGCGCGGCGAATCGCTCGACCACGTGCTGCTCCACGGCCCTCCCGGACTCGGCAAGACCACATTGTCGCAGATCGTGGCCAACGAGCTTGGTGTGGGATTTAAGATCACTTCAGGCCCTGTCCTGGACAAGCCCGGCGACCTTGCGGGCATACTGACGTCGCTTGAGGAGAACGACGTGCTGTTTATCGACGAGATCCACCGACTGAGTCCGGTGGTGGAGGAGTATCTTTATTCCGCCATGGAGGACTATAGGATAGATATAATGATCGACAAGGGTCCGGGAGCGCGTTCGGTGCAGCTGAGCCTGTCGCCGTTCACTCTTATCGGCGCCACTACACGG
The DNA here is from genome assembly GCA_947567425.1 of uncultured Porphyromonadaceae bacterium. Taxonomy (GTDB): domain Bacteria; phylum Bacteroidota; class Bacteroidia; order Bacteroidales; family Muribaculaceae; genus Muribaculum. The sequence goes on from CANOLV010000013.1 coordinate 27,081, forward strand.
AGCGGCCTGCTGACTTCGCCGCTGCGGGCGAGGTTCGGCATCAACTGTCATCTGGAGTATTATGACCACGAGGTTCTTGAGCGTATCGTGCTGCGTTCGGCCCGGCTTCTCAATGTGGAGTGTACGGGCGAGGCGGCCCGCGAGATAGCTCTCCGCAGCCGCGGCACCCCCCGTATAGCCAACGCGCTGCTGCGACGGGTCAGGGACTTTGCCCAGGTGAAGGGGCGCGGCATAATAGAGCCGGACATAGCCCGCTATGCTCTGGAGGCCCTTAATATAGACCGCTATGGCCTGGACGAGATCGACAATAAGATATTAACCACGATAATAACCAAATTCAAGGGCGGCCCGGTCGGACTGTCTACCATAGCGACCGCGCTCGGTGAGGATCCCGGAACTATCGAGGAAGTGTATGAACCATACTTGATAAAGGAGGGTTTCATAAAGCGTACGCCGCGCGGACGCGAGGTGACCGAGCTGGCATTTGTCCATCTGGGTTATTCGCTTGAGGACAGGATGACCGGTTCCCTTTTCTCAAACTGACATATAATTAATTATGGCAGGAATCAGAAGTTTAGTAAAAGATACAGTCATATATGGTCTGAGCAGTATAGTGGGGCGTTTTCTCAACTGGCTGCTCGTGCCTCTCTATACGGCGGTGTTCCTGCCGTCGGAATATGGCGTGGTCACATATATTTATGCCGTGGTGGCGATAGTGTTTATCGTCCTGACATACGGCATGGAGACGGCGTTTTTCAGATTTGCCAACCATGAGCGTTATCCGGATCCGAGGGAGGCTTATGCCACGTCGTTGCTGTCGGTGGGATTCACGTCGTTGCTGTTCATGGCGGCCGTCAGCCTTCTGTTGCATCCGATTGCCACCGCTATGAACTGTGGCGGGCATGAATCATACATCTGGATGATGGCCATGGCCGTGGCGGTCGATGCCTATTGCTCGATTCCGTTCGCTTACCTGCGGTTTCGGAAGCGTCCGGTAAGGTTTGCTGTGGTGAAGCTTGTCAACATAGGACTTAACATAGTGCTGAACCTGTTCTTCATACTGTTATGTCCGTGGATATGGAGTCGTTCGCCGGAGCTGATCTCGTGGTTCTATAGTCCGGACTTCGGGATAGGCTATATATTCCTGTCTAATCTTATAGCTTCGGCTGTGGTGTTCGTCTGCCTGCTTCCCGACATGATGTGGGCACCTGCCCGCTTTAATTCCAAGATGCTCAAGGAGATGCTGGTCTATGCGTTCCCTCTGCTCATATTGGGACTGGCGGGAATCATGAACCAGAATCTTGACAAGATCTTTCTGCCTTACCTGTTCCCGACGAAGGATATAGCGATGCGCGAGCTGGGCATATACGGTGCCTGTGGCAAGATAGCCGTGGTGATGATGATGTTCACCCAGGCGTTCAGGTTTGCCTACGAGCCGTTCATTTTTGCCCAGAATAAGGAGAAGGGCTACGACAAGAAGAAGTCGTACAGCGACGCCATGAAGTATTTCGTGGTGTTTTCGCTGTTCATATTTCTCGGAGTCACTTTTTATCTGCCCGTGCTGAAGTATTTTATCAATCCCAGGTATTTCGAGGGGCTTCGGGTGGTGCCGGTGATAATGATGGCCGACGTGTTCTTCGGGATATTCTTCAATCTTTCAGTGTGGTATAAGATTACCGACCGGACCATCTGGGGCACGTGGTTCTCGCTTGCCGGACTGGCGATAGTGGTGGCCGTCAACGTCATCTTTGTACCGATGTTCGGCTATATGGCGTGTGCGTGGGCTTCGTTTGCGTGCTACGGTGTGATGATGCTCCTGAGCTATTTCGTGGGGCAGGCCAAGTACAGGATCGACTACGGCGTGCCGCGTCTGCTCTTCTACTTTGCGGTGTGCGCGGTGCTCTACGGCGTGTCGCAGGCGGTGGTCATACCCAATGAATGGGTCAATCTGGCGTGGCGCACTCTGCTGCTTGGACTTTTTGTGTCTGTGGCCTTGAAGCGTGAGAATCTGAGTCTGATGAAGCTGCTTCCAAGGCGGAGGTCGGCTTGACGGCATAAATATATGAAATATGAAACATCTGGATCTTAACGCGGCTAAGGATAAGCTGCTGGACTATTTCGACATATCGAGCTTTCTGCTTCCGCAGGCTGAGGCGGAGGAGGTGATCAGGGAGGGGGTCTCTTTCAGAGGGGTCAATCTGCTGATTCTGATTTTTGCCATATTCATAGCGTCTCTCGGTCTTAATGTGAATTCGACAGCCGTGATTATCGGCGCGATGTTGATATCGCCTTTGATGGGCCCGATCATCGGTATAGGATTGGCTGTAGGCATTCAGGATTTCGAGCTTATGAAGCGGTCGTTCCGCAATCTGGTCATGGCCGCCGGTTTCAGTATAGCCACGTCGTGCCTTTATTTCCTTATATCGCCTGTCAACGAGGGGCACAGCGAACTTCTGGCCCGCACGTCGCCTACCATCTACGATGTCCTGATCGGCTTTTTCGGCGGAGCTGCCGGCATCATCGCCATAGGCAGCAAGGTCAAGGGCAACGTGATCCCCGGAGTGGCTATAGCCACTGCACTGATGCCGCCTCTATGCACGGTCGGGTATGGTCTGGCCACGTGGCAGATGTCGTACTTCCTGGGTGCGCTGTACCTTTTCTTTATAAATTCGGTGTTCATAGCCTGCGCCACCACTGTGGGTGTGAGGCTGATGAAATACTCGGTGGTCGACTTCTCCAATCCCCATAGGGCCAGACGCGTGCGCCGATCGATCACCACGGTGGCAGTGCTGACGATGATTCCAGCGGTGTACATGACGTTCAACATGTATCAGGAAAATGCCTTTTTCGCCAACTGCGACCGAATGATCGCCGCTGAATTCGACTTTCCCGACACGCAGGTGCTCAGCCGGACGGCAAAGTATTCAAGGGGCGACAAGTCACTGACTGTCACTCTTGTGGGCAAGCTGTTGCCTCAGGATTCGCTGATGCTTGCCGTTACTGACAAGTTGCCGTCGTTTGGTCTCGAGGGGACTCATCTGCGCATTATCCAAGGTCAGAATGCTGATGTGAAGTTTGATGCTTCGGAGGCGTCGTCGACCATGTTGCGCGATATGTATCAGGTGACTCAGTCGACCATCAACCGCCAGCGCGACACCATCGACTCGCTTATGGCGGTGTGTTCCGACCGTCACAGGGCCGATTCGATCAGTGCCAAACTGGCCCCGGAGCTGAAGGTGATATTTCCGCAGGTAAGGGATATAGCCGTGATGAGGGGAGTGGTGAGCAATGTGCCTACCGGAAGGCTCGACACGGTGAACATAGTCCTGGTGCAGTATGCCGAACGGATGAATGCGGCCTCGGTGGAGAAGTTCAGGCGTTATATGGAGGCACGTCTGTCGACCAAGCCTCTGACTATCGTGAGCACCAATGGATTGACCAATAGTAAAAACGAGTTTCTGCCTGCGGGCAATAAATGACATGGCATATAATATCGTATGAAAGTAGTCTATGACCATCAAGTGTTTTCTTGGCAGCGGTTCGGCGGAGTGTCGCGCTATTTTGTCGAATTGATCAAGCATCTTCCGCAGGACATCACTCCGAGCATCGACCCGTTGCTGTCGGAGAATGTCTATCTGTCGGATATCAGAGACGTGGCGTCGGATGTGAACGGCTGGAACATAGCCAATTTCAGGGTGCGGAAGCATCTGTATGAGTGGCTCAATCGGCGCGGGTCGGTCAGTACGCTGCGGGCCGGCGGATATGACATAGTGCATCCTACCTATTACGACCCTTACTTTCTGAAGCACCGCAAGGCTCCGGCGGTAGTGACGGTGCATGATTTTATCCATGAAAGGTTTCCGCAATATTTCGGTGACGCGTCGAAAGTGATCGAGCGTAAACGCCGGGTGATAAGCGAGGCCGACGCCATAATCGCGATAAGCGAGCATACGAAAAAGGATCTTATGGAGATATATGCCCTTCCGTCAGACAGGATCACGGTGGTGTACCACGGAGCCACGAAGATGGCCGTTCCGGAAGCTGTGGCCGATCTGCCTGGGCGTTATGTTCTGTTTGTAGGGGAGAGGCGGAGCTATAAGAATTTCCATCGGTTTGCACGCGCTTTTGCCCTTCTGTCGGAGAAGGATCCGGATCTGTGGCTTGTGTGCGCAGGCAAGCCGTTCAGCCCGGAGGAGACAGCCAATCTCAAGAAACTCGGCATAGAGGGCCGGTCGCGTTCCATGTTTGCTACCGACGGCCAGTTGACTTATCTTTACAGGCATGCACTGTGCTTCGTCTATCCGTCGATATACGAGGGGTTCGGGTTGCCTATTCTCGAAGCATGGGGTGCCGGATGCCCGATAGCGCTCAGCGAGGCAAGCTGTTTTCCGGAGATAGCCGGCGACGGAGGCGAATATTTCGATCCGTTGTCGCACCAGTCTATAGCCGATGCCATAAGCCGAGTGATTTACGACGGAGAGCATCGTGCCGACCTGCAGGGGCGGGCCGCAAGGTTGCTCCCGGACTTTACTTGGGACAGGACTGCCGGGCAGACCGCTTCGGTCTACCGTTCATTGACGGGCGGATTCTGATAAGGGGCAGGGGCTCAGGATTCGTAGGGGGTGGTGTCGATGATGCCGGCTTCGGCGAGTGCTTCGCGGCGCTCTACGCATGTACCGCACCGCCCGCAGTGCCGTTCGCCTCCACGGTAGCATGAATATGTGGTGGAATAGTCGAGGCCGAGCGCGGCTCCGCGTGCGGCTATCTGTCCTTTGGTCAGGTCGGTGTATGGGGCCTGCAGGGTGATGCCCTCGTAGGTGCCTTCCTGTATGGCGCGGTCCATGGCATCGACGAATCCCGGCCGGCAGTCGGGATAAATGTCGTGGTCGCCGGAATGGTTGGCGAGCATGACAGCCTTCAGCCCACGGCTTTCGGCAAGTCCGGCCGCTATGGCAAGCATGATGCCGTTGCGGAACGGTACGACGGTCGACTTCATGTTGGAGTCGGCATAATGCCCTTCCGGTATGCTGTCGGCTCCTTCGAGCAGCGAACTCCTGAAGTAGCGGGCCATGAAGTCGAGGTCTATCACCAGGTGTTCGATGCCGAGCGAGGCGCAGTGGCGGCGCGCGCATTCAATCTCGCGTGCATTGTGGTTTGATCCGTAGTTGAATGTTACGGCCAAAGCTATTTGAGGGGCGAAGTCGTATAGCATAGTGGTGGAGTCCATGCCCCCGGACAGCACCAACAGAGTGTCGCGATTTTCCATACTGATAAATATGGGGCAAAGTTAACGATAATTCATGTTGGAATGTCATTTTTTTTGCATATATTTGCGCCCCCGATTATGGGCAGCCTCAGGAATGAGGCGGAAGAAACTTTTTTAATAAACGTAGCTATGGCAAAAAGTAAAATCTACACATGCACAGGCGATACCGGCGTCACCTCATTGGTCGGCGGCCAGCGCGTTAAGAAAACTGATATACGTATTGAGGCCTATGGGTCGGTCGACGAGCTCAACTCCAATCTGGGAGTGCTGGTGGCCATTCCTAATCTTCAGCCCCAGTATGTCGATCTGCTCCGCTATGTGCAGAACAAACTGTTTAATATAGGTGCATATCTTGCGACCCCTAATCCTGAAAATTCGATCACTCACTGTCCGGGGCTTTCTGTGGAAACGCTTCGCAGGATTGAAGACGCGATAGATGAAATGGATGCGCAGTTGCCTCCTCTGACCAGATTCGTGCTTCCCGGTGGAACGCATCGCGCCGCCGTGGCCCACGTGTGCCGTACCATGTGCCGTCGATGCGAGCGTCGTATAGTGGCGTTGGCCGATACTACCTATGTCGACCCGAAAGTACTCGAATTTGTAAACCGTCTGAGCGATTTCTTGTTCGTTTTTGCACGTTTTAACAATGTAGCCAACCAGGTCGATGAAATATTTTGGGAAAAAGAGTGTTAAGTAGATAAGACACTTTTTGATAACCGAATGAACAACAATAAAAAGTAAAATCTATATGTACTGGACATTAGAATTGGCCTCGAAGCTCGAAGATGCGCCGTGGCCCGCTACCAAGGAAGAACTGATAGACTACGCAATGCGCTCGGGCGCCCCGCTCGAAGTGATAGAAAACCTTCAGGAAATGGAGGACGAGGGCGAAACCTATGAATGCATCGAAGACATCTGGCCCGACTATCCCTCCAAAGAAGACTTCTTCTTCAACGAGGAGGAATATTGATTGCGAAACAACAATCTAATAATCTAACAGCCAGCGACATAAACATAATTTGAATGTTTGTATCGCTGGTGTTTTATTGCCTGAAATGGACAAATATGTTTGTATGTACAAACATTTATTGATACAGGATGTATCCTTCCTGATCGTAGCAGCGACGATACCGGTGTATGATAGATATGAGAGATCTTAATCGAGGATCGTCGCAGGTCAAGGTGGAATACTTTGCGTATTGGGTGTCATATCTCTCTCGTGATCCGCGGGCAATTCGATTCTCGATGTCTTCGGGTATTAGATAAGATCCACGATTCTCCACATAGGGCTTGAATTGAGAAAGGAAAATGGAAATACCTGCCAGGTCAAAGTCTCCGAAATGAAGATATCTGTTCGATATTCTTCCCAACCATTGCATTAGATCGGACGAAAATGCATATCTCGCCACAAACACCACACTCCTTTCTTCAGCGGTCAGAAAGGATTCCATCACCTTCCGTTGTTCGCGTATCTTGAGAAAATTTTCCATGTTCTCGATTCCTACTATGAGAATATCCTTCGGGACAATAAAATTTTGCCAGTCGGCGATATACATGGCACTCCCTTCCGGTGGATTCAAAGTGAATGGTTTTCCGTTGAGTTGACAATCGATTTTGTTGTATGCGTTGATAAGGAAGCCAGGGCAGCTACGCTCGCTACGTAGTTTTGAATTACCAGACATTGTAGCCTGGTATGCACGGGTATGCGTCTCGATAAGAGATTCGGCAGAATCCAGATCTGACAGAGCCTCATTATATGCCGGTAGCGCAGACTTCAAGGCCTCAGGATTATTGGTCCTAAGAGACTTCTTACTGCCATGAGCCTCAATCGAAAGAAGTCCTTCATGTATCAACGTAGAAGTCAAAGATGTTGGTAAAGAAGAAAATGCGACCGACTTTCCTTCAATGATACTGCGCAGATTTTCAATTAGTCGAGATGTAATCCTAATCTTCATAATGGTTTGCTTGCCGAGTGGAAAGAATAGGTTGAACTATTGTGTGGGCATCCTTGTCTTTAGAAAGCATATAGAGATGGCGGTAAGACAGTGGACGGTGGGCCTTGGGAGATGAATTGACAATAAGGATGTCTCGTTCGTTAGCGAAGTTCAAAATGCCCTCGATATTTTCATCAGCCAGACGGCCGATCTCGTCCATCATGCAGTGCACACGGAAGTCACCGTCCTGTCCGGCTCTGCGTTTGAACACACTCACAAGCAATATGTTCATGATAGCCTTCACCAGAATGTCGGTGCCTTCCGAGCCAACCGCCTTCAGATTTTCAGTCCAGTCGGTGGTGTTGTCGTTTTCTTCGATTTTGAATTTCAAGGAGAAAGTCTGTTCAAGAGGGAGTTTGATGAGGTCGGGGGTACGCGTTAGAACCTCGGTCAGAGATTTTAGATACTTGATTGCCTCATGGTTGACATCGTCATGGGTGTCGTCTGAGAAAAGATTAAGTTCTCCAAGTTCGTATTGGTTGGCATTCCAGAAATCCGTAATGTTTTGCAGCTGCTGTATAATAGGCATGGTGCTTCTGTCGAGCCTCAATGTGATGCTTCGAATGACTCCGGCAAACGTCTTTCTGGAGAAATCATTATTAATATCGTTGACAATGCGCCGTATCTCCGACTCGCGACTCAGCAACATGCTGAAATCGGAAGCCGCTCTTGAGAGAATATCTCGATACAGATTGCTCGTGACTTGCTGATATTCTTTTATTTTATCATTCACCACAAAATCTTCCAGACTATCAGCGTACCGGCGGTAGTCGGCCGTCGAGTCAAAATCGAGTGGAAACTTGAAGGTATTGTTGAGCGAGAATCTCTTTTGGAATTCGTTGATCTGACTTTTAAGTGAATCGGAAAGACGGTATATTTCACCGGTGAGATTTTTTATTGTTTCAACTATGGATAGACATTCCAGTTCTGTGGATATGGAATTGGCTTTCTTCAGTTCCGGTGGACATGCTGAGGAGTCAATGAAGTCTTCGGTCTTTTGTATGGCCTCAACAGCTCGGTCGTAGGATGATTTCAACTCTGACAGTGCGGCGTTCTCCTCCGTCCTTTCCGACTGAAGCTTTTGAGATTTTCTGTCATATGTCTGTTTAAGAGCGGCATCGGTAGCTTCGATGTCTTTCTTTTGAGACTTGAAATTGTCTTCATGATCAAGCCAGCGTTTGCAGTCATTCCGGTATTCGACCACAATATCTCGTTCCTTTTCGATACTGTCGATTCTGCTTTTGGCCATGCTGATTTCCTCCTGAAGACCATTGGTCATCGTTGTGTCCACCCCGGCACCCGATAATTCCGCGCGCTCATCGCATTTCACCTGCGCGATTTTAATATCGTCTTCCTTCAAACGTGCTGATATCTCTGCTTCGTAAGATTTTATAAGCTCGTCAATCCTGTTGCGGTCATTCTGTCTTTCTGTATCTGTCGATTTTCTGAGGGCTTTCAATTCTTTGTCGAGCTTTCCCTTGTTTTTTTCAAGGGCGGTCTGTAATTCTTCAGCCTTGAGTTTCCACTCTTCGATCTCGTCTGCATACCGGGAATCAGTCTCTTTGAGCATTTTCGTCTCTTGGGCTCTGATTCCCTCAATACGCAACTCCTCTTCTCTGATACTCCGGCGTTTAAGCTCAATTTGATGGGGAATCAGACAGTTTTCATACTGTATCGCTTTAATTGATCGAATAAGATCTTTTTGCCCTTCATTGATTTTAAGTTCCGTTTCTTCGCGGAGATTTATGATTCCAGCGTATATGGAGTTGATTTCTGAATTGAGCGTGCGGATAGTTTCCTTTATCATTGCTGGAGTGCGCACCTCTTTATTGATGCTGTAAAGGTCGATGTCTACGCCGAATAGGGTGTTGGAGCCTGCATCGGTAAGTTTTGGATTGAGTGTCTGGGAATAGAGCACATTCTTTTCATCGACAACTTTGCCTATCGACATTTCCCATGATTTCACATTTTTATCGAGCCATTCACAAAAGGATCCTTTGAATTTCTCAAGCGTAATATTTTCTTCTGTTAGTTTGGATTTCAGGCTTTTGGCTTGCGATGTCAATTTGAATTCCTGAAGTTTGAGTTCATTTCCCAATTCTTGCCGTTGACGGTCAATCCGGTTTTGCAGAATCTCCAACTGATTGTCATTTTGCAGTTTCTTGTGGTTCAGGTCGGCCTCCTCTTTTCTTAACGATTCGATAGCGGCCTGACACTTGTCGATGTCCTGCTTTAACGGTGAGTATTTTGACGCTTTCAGTCGCTCCATCTCGAGATGGTGGATTGACTCTTGGCTGGCATGCAGATTTTGGCTGGTTTCATCAATCAATGAGTTGAATTTCATGCGTATTTCATCCTCGGCTTTTGCCTGCTTTTTCAGCCGGTCCGCTTCGCGCCGGTTGAAATCGGATGTCGCCGCGTTAGATTGCTCTTTGCGCGACTGCGCATATTCTTTTCCCGCATTTTCTATACTGTCGACCAGCGATTTGTATTTGCCGGAAATTGACTGGTACTGCGCAAGCACCTGTGTGAGGAGCCGTTCTTTTTGTCGAAGGTCGAGGCGAAGGCCTGACAGACTTGTCACGCGTGCGATTATCGACTCGATATTCAATTCGTCATATTTCTTCCTCAATGTTTTTGTTTCCTTCAACTTTTCATCAAGGGCTCCTATCTTTTTGAGATTTTTCTCATGTTCCGACCAATATTTTGCATTTAATTCGGAAATCCGGTCGTCAAGTTTTTTGACGGTTTCTTCTTTTCGGTTTATTTTGCTTTGAAGTACCGGCATGTCACGCTCGGTGCGATGCAGTGCGTAAATGAGCATTCCACAATTTTCTCGCAGATAAAATTCGGATGCAGTGATTGTATGGGCAGTATCGATAATCTGGTCAGCGTCACGTCGGGTCTCATTGATTCCATGTCGGTTTATGGCGGTTCATAACGCAAGGTCTTTCAGTTCGTCAGTAAAATTGATAAGCTTGGAACGGAAAAAATTCAGATCGATTGATACTTCTTCGTCATCGCCCGAGATGCTGTTGATTATGGTATTTTTAATGAAGGCAGCATTGACACGTTCGTTGAGAAAGACATTCTGTATGATACGCTTGATATTCTGGTATTGTTGGCTGCGCAGCAAGTAATACTTCAGCAAGTCCTTTTTCATTTTAGAGCTGCGGTTGCCATAAATGACATCCATATACTGCGTGTATCGTTCAATAATTCCGCTGAGGTCAATGCCCCGGCTCTGTATGCGTTGTCTGACAGTGACCGGGTCTGACGCTACAATGCCCATAGCATCAATAAACCAATCTTTGTCATAGGCCGCATCCACAAATCTGAAAGTCGCTCGATTGTGGTGACGGAAGAGCACTACGCAGAACGGATGCTCTTCACCTCCCCGCGATACTTCATATACGATATATGATTCCGATGTAGGAACATAATAGTCATCAAAAGAATTTTGGTCCTGTTTTCTGAGTCCGAGTTTGTCTTTATCGGCATTGTAGAAAAAAAGAATGGCACGAAGCAATGTGGTTTTGCCGACGCCCTGTGTGCCGGTGAAATGCACATTGCCGTCGAGTGCTACTTCGCCATATCTAATGTGGGCGCTGTTGATAAAAATTATTTTATTCAGAAATCTCATCTTCGTTTTCAAAAGCTATAAGTTGAACCAAATCTTCAAGATATCGATATGCCGACGTTACCGAATATCGTTGTGTTACATTGTCTAGAAGCTCGACAAATCCTTGTCTGGTGAGTTCCTCCACGAGCCTTGTCGCTATCTCGTCGTGACGTGTTCTGTTGTCGTAAAGCGTTTTGGCCTTGTCTCTGAGTTCGATGTCAGAATCGATTTTCACTATTAGATCGGCGGTTAGAAACGAGAAACCGGGGCCGAAGGCTGGCTCCCAAGCTTTGAGAAAATCGAGTACATCAATCCAATGACCCATTTTTTTGAGTTTGTCTGTCAGAGCGGTTTTAGATTCCCGTCGCGAAAAATAAAAGTATTGTTTCCCCTCTTGGAGAATAAAGCCTATTTGGGAAAAATAGTCAGCGTAGTCATCCCGGTTATCGTCGAGGTCAATATAAATTCTGCGTATGCTCTCGTCGACACTGTCTGCGGGAATGAAACCGCCCCGGCTCAGGCGGTCAAAAACTTGTTGTACATATTTCATGGCCTGTTAAAAATTAAAGGGTATTCAATATTTCCATCACACTTCCATTCTGATGTTATCAGCAATCGGTCGGAATGGTTGAGAATAATCTCTGTATAATATTCCACTTTCCGTTTCTTGTCTTGAGGTTGGTCATATGGATAAGTCATCACGAAGATATATAGGTCTTGCGATGTTGCGAAAAAAGCGTTGGCGATAACATCTGTGTCAACGAAGTCCTCTACTACGAAGCCCGTGTTCATGTCGCTCTCAGTCAAAGGTACTGAAGAGTGTTTTTTCAGATTCTTCAATCGCTTGATGACTTTGCGCACCTCAGTTATAGCGTCAAGTCCATCATCGGTGTTACGGATAAAATCAAGAGATACTTTTGTAGAATAGTAGGATGCCGTCTCCAATGCCATATGGTTGATGCTTTCGAGCAGACTGCGGATGTTGGTGGTGCGCTCCCAGGTGAGCTGGTCTTTGAGATATTTCAGTTTCCGTATCCTCTTTACCAGTTGGTTGTATGCGTCAATCTGATGAAGATAGTCTCTGATAGTGCGTTCGAGTTCAATCAGCGAATGGAAAATATCCATGAACTGCATCCTCACATCGGTGGTAAGACGCGTGATTCGATTGTCTCCAGAGAGCACAACGAGCGTTTCCTTCCGCTCGTCGATAAGCCTTTCTGTATTTCTGATCAAATTGGCGATATTCTCGAGGGTTGCAAGATTGTTCTCAAGTTTCTGCCGTTTGATTTCATAATTGCGTTCTTGGCGATAGGTGTCGTTGATTACGCGTTTGAGCTCAATTGTCTTGTTGGCGGCCTGAGTGGCGATGTTTCGAAGCGATCGCCTTATTCGTCTCACATATTTATCTCGATTTTCTTGTTGTTCGCGCTCTTTGAGATAAAAATCAATATTATCTTTAAGCGACTGGAGGTTTTCTTCAACCGACGAGCTTGTTATGTCTTCGTTGAGCATTAGCACCTCCTCAAAGAAATGTTGGTAAGTCTCTTCAATCTCAATGAGATTATCCTCAACACGAATCACCCCGTAATCGATGAGAAGACTCAGATTCTGTTCGCTATCAACAAACTCCAAAGCGTCTTCATATGTAAAGTCAAACCTCAGCCGCGCCTGAAACAGTTCACGCAGAAGTTTGCGCTCTGAGTGCAGTCGCTTGAGTAATTCATCGATATTTGGGAAAACTTTCATAAATTGGATACGTTATGGTTCAAAAAGATTGTCAAGGGTTATGACCGAATTGATTTCCATTGACTGAGGATTTCTCACCAGCCCAGACGATGCCACCATTGTGAGTTGAACTCCTTTTTTGGGAGCAACCTCATGCTGATATCGGCATCGCCGAAGATTTAATTCCACCAAATATGCAGGTGTTATGGCGTAAGGGCCATCAGTATATTTCATTTCGCAGATATTGACCATATTGTCGGCGCGGTCTATTATCATGTCACATTGGATTGCAGGGAAAGACTTATTCTCTTTGGCTGCCCATGCAAAATATTCGCAATACACGCCCCCTATTCCGAGAGCTTTCTGAATTTGATTGATATGTTGGGCGCAGACTCTTTCGAATGCCAATCCTCGCCATGAGTTCACAACCCCAGTGCCATGATGAGAAGTCCAGAAATTAGATTGGCATTTCCTCTTGTACACAAAATTATGATAAAACAATATGAAATTGTCTGCAATCTGATATATCGCGCCCCGCTCTCTCTTTGTGGGCTGGGGAATTTCGCGTATAAATCCGGAAGCTTTCAAATTGCCAAGTATGTTTGAGAAACTTGCGGACATTGTAATCCCCGTTTTTTCAGAAAGTTCTTTTGCCGTCATACCTCCTTTTTTTTGTATTAAAGCACCTATGATGGCTTCATGTTTCTCAGGATTATTAAAAAGAGACTTGAACAGGGCCTTGTATTCTATGTCCATTTGTGCTCTCTGCGAAAAAAACAACTCATCAATATTTGACGACAGACTCTTATGGGGATCGAGCATGGTCCAATAGTAGGGCACACCTCCTAAAATCATATAGGCCTCCGTAATCAGATTTCTTGTCCAATTAAATCTACGAGCTTTGCAGTATTTCTCACATTCATTTAGCGAGAATGGTCCCAAATAAATTTGTCGTGTCACTCTATTATAAAGACCTCCATGATTACTGAACACCCTTTTAAGCATCCAACTTGTTGCACTACCGCAAATAATCAACAGTATATCTCCTGTCCATGCTGCCCAATCATTCCAAAAATGGCCGAGAGCTTTTACAAAGTCTGACCCCTTCGCATCCATCCATGGAAGTTCATCCAAAAATATTATCTTTTTGTGGTTGAATTTTGGATTGCCTGCTTTAGTCTCGAGTAGAGATCGCAGCATATCAAAAGCGTCGAACCAGTTCTGAGGTTTTGCACATTTGGATAGCCCTTGTCGCAGAAGACTTCTATGAAATTCTGACAATTGTTGCCGGGTATTGTTTTCTTCAATACCTGTAAAGGAAAAACAGAATTGTTGTGCAAACATTTCTTTAATCAGAAATGTTTTACCGATCCTGCGTCTCCCGTAAATGGCAATGAATTCCGAAGCATCTGAGTTTAACGCATCCGAAATCTTGGCTATCTCGGCTTCTCTGCCAATTATCTTAACTCGAGTTTCTGTTTTCATAATGCAAAGATAATAAAATTTCGTCAGATGGTTACTTTTAGGATATTTTTTGGGGGGCAAAAGTAATCAGCTATCTCGAAATACAGATGAGAACAACACAGAAATTATAACCTAAGATGGTCTTACAAAGACATTTAAGATTGCGTATGATTCAATATTGTCGTTGCTGCTATTTGGCAATCAATTAAAGTGTTGTTTTTCAATGAGGAGGAGTATTGATTGTCTGGAGGCGTGTAAATACGTGTAAATAAAAGTATATCAATCGGATAAACAAAGATGTGTTTGTTTGTCCGATTGATTTTTGCATTTTCGCTAAGGGCGCGTAAATTTTGCAAATAGCTGAAGGCAAGCGTTCAGCTATTTTTGTCAGCTGTCAAGATTTGAATTTGTATGTCTAAAACAGATGCGCTATTCCGATAATCCAGAGTGTGACCGCAACTGTGTGGTTGTGCTCTGGGAGATTCGATGGATTTGTTTTTTTAGTTAGTTTTTAGCATTCCGATGCTTCTGTTGGCTCGATAGCAGTCCGGTCATATTCGTCAAAGATTTCTCGGCATTTGTTTGTTGCGAACTTAACCCTGTCGACAGTATCAATTCCTGATTCATTCTCAATTGTTATAGAGTCAGTGTTACCATCGGGATATCTCACGAAAAGCTCATGCTCTTTGACATCAATGTCAATTTGCTTATCGGTGAGGTATAAGGGCCCTCCATAATCGTCAATCATACAGTTGATATGTGATTCCAAATCCTTTTTAACCGCCAGATTATATGGATTCCAGTAGTATTCTTTTCCGCCACCTCCGTTGGCATTGAGTTTTTGGTAAGAATATTCTCCGCCCATATAGCGGTATTTCGCTTTTGTGGCATTGTTTATACTATCATAGACAGCCATATAGTATGACCATGGGAAGGATTTAATATTCTTATCCTTCTTGAAATTATCAAGTATTGAATCTAATGCCTGATGAGAATAATCGCTATAAAGATTCAAAAATTTCTGAATAATGGCTGGTGTGACACGATTAGATGATTGAGTCAGTCCCCTCCATTGTCCCCAGTCCTTGCCTCCATAGCTTTTGACCTTTTTCGAAGAGGGTGTAGGGGAGTAGTCGCCTATGGTAAGCAGAGCTGTTTCAATCTTGTAATAGTCTGCGTCGGAATGAAATAGATGTCCAAATCGCTCCAGAGCTATTGTGTCAATGTCTTGGCGATCATCCGAACCCGTAATGAATACATTGATATTTCCCATGATTAGCCAATGGTTCTCAAGCAACTTCAGTAAAGGACCAAATTGCACATTCTTCTTAATCCACAGTGTCTTAAACGCCTCTTGCTCCTTTTGGCGTTTATTGAATTCGTCATCAATCCCCTCTTTGGTAGTTTCACCTGTTGATATGATGTGGTCTACAAGCTTCAATGTATTGCTGAAATCGCGTGCGTGGATTTCTGTATTTTCAATCAGGTTTCTTAGTATGCGCAATCTTTCCTTAAAATCCATTGGGTTAATGGTGGACTCAGAAGACGCATATTCAAAAAAAGCTTCGACATAGAGATTCGGTTCGTTATTAAGCAATCCATTCAGACAAACTTCTTTTAAGAGGTCGGTCCCTATACGAGTGCCTATGAAAACTTTTACGTCCTCGGGGATGGTCACGTTCCTGATATCGACATCCCATGCGTCATAATTGGTCTGTATGAATTGGCCAAAGAATGTATTGGGGTCATTGACATATTTCTTTTCTTCATCTTTTTTAGAAAAGAAATCAAGGATTCTCTCAAAACGCGACATAATCCTCCTGACCTCTTCCGATTTTATTTGTCGCTCTGTCTCCAGCTCTTCACTTGTATATTCCTTTTCCAGGTTCGGATGGAATCCAAGAACTGTGTCGGCAAGTTTGAGAATGTCCTTTTCAGGATATTGGTAGTCGACCAACCCAAGTTTGGCACCTTCGATGTTCAGAAAGAATATCAGTAGATTTGTAAAACATCCGTCCAGTCCATTGTCAACATAGTGATTTATGTCGAAGTCCATATCGGTGTTACGATAGCGCCAAAGCAGATTGGTCCATCCGGTGTCTATTTTTGCGGAAAGTCGTCCTTGAGTTTGAGCAAATTCATCAAGCATAGCCTTGAAATGCTCAAAATCTGTCAGCAACTTACCTCTGGAGTTCATTTTAATATACAGCTCGTCCGTAGTGTCGAGATCCGACAGATAGAGACTCCAGAACTTTACGTTGGCTTTAAGATTATTCCACACAGTCAGAAATTGATGTTTGCCATATTCCAACTGACAATAATGCGTGTCTATATCGTCGAGCATCGTTATCATAGCCATGATGGTCGGATCTGAACGCCATAGACCGGTATACCACCATTGGTCTTCGATGTATGCTTTAATCCCGGCGAAGTTCTCGGCCGGAATATCATGCAGTCTTTCACAAAATTGCTTACTGCTTGTCCTGGTCTCATAACTGAATTTCCGGAGGAAATCAGTGTCAGAGCCACTTCTTTTTCCAACATAAAGATGCAGGAGAAAAAGTGTGGTGAGACGTTGCTGCCCATCAACCGGGTAGAAAATATTGCGGGTCTTCTCCTCCTTTTGTCCAAATACAAAGTCGAGAAGCAATTCCTTCTCCCCCTCTTTGTCTATGGAATCAAATAAGCTTTTCAGAAAACGCTCTCTGATTGCGCTTGCGCTTTTACGCCCCTGAGCATAGTCGCGTTGTATTTTGGGTATCAGTATCTTGTGTATGATATCCTCCGAGTTCTTTCCAAGCATTTCGTAAAGAGAAAGCTTTTTGCCAAAGTTCTTATCGGTTTCTGACATGATTATAAGAATTTTTCAAGTTTGACATCCATGTCTTTGAGATATGCATTGCGGTCGTCATCACCCCAAAAGAAAAGATGGTCAGCATCACAGTTGTATGCAATCTGCATTTCCGCTCCATTTGAGTCCATCTCTGTTTTTACGCCTGAAATGGCTTTAAGAAATACGCGTTCGGTTGCGATAGGAACGAAATTTGTGCTAAGCATCTCAATAATCTTGCGACGTTTAACATCGAATGTTGAATTATTGAGCGTCGAATTATCATTCTTGCTCAATAACGCCATATTTCCCATGTCATCCTGATACAATCCAGATGCTCCCGGAATGCTTTCGATAAGTGTTGTGAAGTTATCCGCTATTTCTTTGAACACTTCTCTATTGTCATCACTTGTGAAGATTGACATTTGATTTAGAAGATTCCCGGCATGTTCTTTAATCGGCATTGAGTCTTTATATGAGGCTAAAATCTTTTCAACAGTAATTTTATGGTTGTCCACCCATTCTTTCCACTGCCATCCTTTATTCAGTGTCTCGGATTTTTGGGCATGAATATGCTCCAGGCTCCATCCACCTCCGGCATTGTTGTGTAGGCCGAATGGATAACGAAGCTCCTTTCCCGCTGATTCGGTCACCATGATATTATATAGGGTAAGATACCTTTTTATCATGTAATGATGTGACGTGTCTTTTGAAGTGTCAGGTGTGTCGGATGCATTGTATTTCAAGTCGTGGAAAGATGTTATGCCATCCCACTTTTTACCTTTGGGCATCTTTAATGAAAACTTGACCAAAGTATCAAGGATTTTACGCACCCGGTCAGTCCCTCTGTTTTGCCGGCCCGGGAAAGTGGGATGTGCATATTTGAATATCCTGCTCAATGCGTTCTTCGGAAAATCAATTGCTACGAGATAGCCGAGTCGATGATATATTTCGCGGTCTTTCCACCAGTCGCGGAGACGTTGGTATTGCAGATATATTTCGTTCCACTTCTGCTTTCCGGTCATCTTCTCATGATTTTCAAACCAAGAGACGAAATAATTGAAGGTAAAAAGTCTGTCACTGCTTCCGCTTTCAGCTTTACCGGATATCAGGTCGAAAAGCAGGTCTATTTTTGTAGGATATGATGCAGAGTCGATGCGGGTCAGGAAGCCCCAGAAATCCTGTTCTGAAAGTTCCCGTTCTATCTGATCCCACTGTGCCACCAATGTCTGCTTTTCATATTCTTCAGCTTCAAGGTCATTGACTCCTGAAAAATTTTTGGAACGCAAGAATAGAGCCTTGACAAGTTCTGAATTTGTCAAAGGAATTTTGCCGATATTCAAATCGGTGAATTTCTTCCAGTCTGTGATGGAATCGGAGAGTTCATACCAAATTATCTTCACCTGATTTTTATATTGACCGGTTTCCGTTAAGGCACGAGCAAGCTTAGGAACCTCATCCGTCGTTCCCAACCATTTTAAGATTGCAGTATATGCGTGCCACATATAGAGATGGTCGGGACTCTTGCGTATATTATTGATGATGTCAGGTTCTGATGTTGGATTACCTTCCTGATCTACTTTTATTGACGATATTCCATTAAGAAACTTCAGAGTGCTCTTACGTGTTTCATACGATAATTCAAATGGGATGGTTATTTGAATATTGTCTATGAACGTTGGAGAGTAAGGCATATTCATTGATTCCAAAATTTTCCTTGCTTCTTGATAATCGGCTTGTTTTCGCTTAAGAGCCTGAAGTATCAGAAATATTGTTGTAAGTCTCTGTTGCCCATCGATCAGGTCAAAATCATATTGCTCTTCCTCCGGAAAGTCTTTCACTTCTGCCGGAGCCGGTGAAACGACTATGGGTTGGAGATAATAAGGAACATCCTTATCACTCTTTATAATGTCATTTAGAAGCTGCACCACATTCTGACGTTCCCAGCGATATCCCCTTTGGTATGCAGGGATACGGAAGCGGTATTTCAGTTCTTGTATCGCCCTCGGACGCAGGTCAGGACATTTATTGTCTATATTTTCGCCTTTCATTTCTTTGATATTAATGAAATATTCGGAATCGCATGATTCTCCATAATGAGTTCAATGTCTTGGAGTAAATCTGTGATTCTTGTTGTCTGACATAGTCAGCACACCCGATTTGATACATGGGGATTCTGTTACGATCTCAATGGCTGACATTTATTCTTTTTTGAAATACAAAGATAACCAATATCCTGAATCAGGGCTAATTTTACTGTTATAAAACAAGGATTTGTAACTAAAATTCTGATTCGAGGTTGAAAGTTGATTTGTTACATGCAGGGACGAAATCATACATTGGCATGATTTATATCAAAGGTAGCGAATAATTGCTTATATTTGTGGCGGATATATTGGATATGTGATTTTGCAATATGCTTGTATTGATAGCTGAATCAAAAACTATGGCACCATGCGCAGGTCAGGTGTCTCCTCAGTTTATGGAGCACCACAGGCCTGTGCTTGAGTCATTGGCTTGCGATATTATGTGCCGCATGGAGTCAATGACTGTCGATGAACTTGCCTCAAAAGTGAAGATAAGTGTACCTATGGCCCGTAAATTGCGGCAGATGATATATGATTTTCCGTATAAGGAATCTGGTTGCGTGGCCATTGAAGCATTTACTGGTGTCGTGTTCAAGGCTTTTGAATATTCATCGCTAAGCGCGAAGGAAAAGGAGAGAACCAACCGGACTGTCGGTATTGTATCGTCACTTTACGGTTGGTTGCGGCCGGACGACATAATAAAACCGTACAGATTTGACTTCACGAATCAATTGGCCCCTGACGGCAAGTCGTTTGCCTCTTTCTGGATACAGAAAGTCACCGATTGCGTGATTTCTTGGATTGAGAATGAAAAGGATTATGATGTGTTGAATCTACTGCCCGGAGATGCATCCAGGTGCATTGACTGGAACAGGGTGGGAAAGAGTGCCAAGGTATGGAAGGCTGATTTCCAGGAGATACAGGCTGGCGGGTCAATAAAAACACCTAATTCAAACCGTTTGAAAATTTTGCGTGGGAAACTATTGCGACAGATAATAACGGATTCCATCGCCACTCCGCAGCAGCTTATGACTGTAGAAACGGAATGTTATGCGTCGGAAAAATCATCCGTTCCGGGACAATTGCTGTTTGTTACCGCCTGATTAATATTCTGAGGTTTATGGATGGTGATGCCGTAGGCCGCGTATCGTGGCCTACGAAATGCGGGTATTATGTTTGTCCGGCTACTCTGTAGCCGTTTTTTGGGGATGAGAGTTGTGGGAATGGGGGAAATTGATTAATTTCGCGACATGATGAAGAATCAGACGTGAACATACAATAGGGTTTAGAGAACCTGATCCGTGCTTGCGGATCGCTCAAAATCAATGATTAGATAGCTGATAGCCAATGTCGTATCCTTACGGCAGGCTTGAAGTTGAAGCGAACATTGACATTTTGGGCGGATATCAGGAGGAATATTTCCTAATAAATTAATCGACATCGATTGCAGCCACGACTTAGTCCGCAGTGGCCCGGCGATCGATATTTTTTATTCTCTAAACTTAAAAATGTATGAAAACAAATCTCAAACTCAATTCAAACACTCCTCTTCAAGCTCTCGCATCCAAGGCTCGTAGGGCCGTGGCGATTGCGATGGCCGAGCGTGTCGAAAGACCGAAGAATAATTCTAATAAGCGTGCCGTAAGGCAGATTCCGAAGATCGACCGCGATATTCGGTCGATCTTCAAGACCTTGACCTCCAGGGTGGCGGAGGACTCGACCGTGGTGTTGGAAAAACCGGCGCAAGGCGCCTCATGCACAGGAATAATACGGATCTACCGACATGACGATCTCGTCAGGCAGGAGCATGAGGCCTCATGCCATGAACTGCGTAGAAATACCACGGAGGGTGGGCGTAGATCCAGGCCATACCGGGCCGCACCCTGCGTGACATACGCATTTTATCCAAATGTCACCGACATTACGAAACTTGGCTCCATAGCCATATATGGCGAGAATGCGGAATCGCGACTCCGTATGATTCATAATTCCGGTACATTCTTCGGACATGAAGTGGTCAGCGCCAGAATCGAAATGGGGATGCGCCCGTTTGTCGATGTAAAGCTGCGGTGCTGAAGCCGGCAGGGCACCTATCCGCTCCGGGGCCGTGTAAATGGATTTTATCCTTTTATCACGGCCACAGGGCTTAGGCGTGTGCGTATGCGTACGAGGTCGGCCTGATCGGCCATCACTTCGTCGATATCCTTATATGCTCCGGCGGCCTCATCGAGGTCCTCTTTGTGGCGTATGGCGTGGATTACGCCGGCTCGTTCCAGACGGGCTATCTCTTCTTCAAGGGAAAGCTCGTTTCGGGCGGCGGTGCGTGACAGACGGCGTCCGGCACCGTGTGAGCATGACATGAACGATTCCGGACTGCCAAGCCCTTCGGTGATATAGGAGCAAGTGCCCTGCGAACCGGGGATTATGCCTATCTCGCCTTCGCGGGCAGAGGTGGCGCCCTTGCGGTGGACTATGCAGTTTTCGCCGAAGTGGTTCTCCCACCGTGCATAGTTGTGAGCTATGTTTATTGCCGCGTCAAATTCAGCTCCGGGTATGGTGTCGCCGATTACCTGACATATGCGCTCCATCATCAGCGACCGATTGCACAGCGCGAAGGCTACACAATACTCCATCTCCGCCCAATATTTCTGAAATTCGTCTGTACGCACGGGCAAAAACGCCAGGTTTATGTCTTTCGGCACCGATGCGAACCAACGGCGGTTGAGTAGATCGGCCTTGTCATTGTAAAATTCGCCTACCTGTTTGCCGAGGTTGCGTGAACCGGAGTGAATCATAATCCAGAGCCATCCGTCATCGTCGCGCTGAAGTTCGATGAAGTGGTTGCCTCCGCCGAGTGTCCCGAGCTGTTTTCTGGCGGAAAGTAGCTGGCGCGACACTACATGCATTGAATCGGTGTCGAATCCCTGCGGCATATACTTCTCGTCCTGAGCTTGCTTGTGGTGGTCATGTCCGAGCGGAATCTGTCTGCGTATGCCGCGCAGAATCTGTTTGCGGATTACAGTCTCGTCGATGCCGGCGATCTGTATATTGGTTTTTACGGCGCACATACCGCACCCTATGTCGACCCCTACGGCATTCGGGATTACCACCCCCTTTGTAGCCAACACGCCACCTATCGGCATGCCTTTCCCTCCGTGTGCATCCGGCATGAGGGCCAGATGACTGTGTATAAACGGCAATGTGCATAGGTTCTGCACCTCTTGCTGTCCATGTTCGTCCAGATGGCGTACCCAGCTTTTAACTACGGTGTTGTTGATGACTTTTACTTCCATGATTATATGCTTTTATGATGGCCCGGTAAGCATCCCCGCCGAGCCTCCCGGGGTTTATGATGCAAAGTAAAGATATGACTGCGCAATGATTTTGCGTAGATCGTGGAAAAGTGGTAATTTAGCAAAAAAAAATTATATGGCTCAGAATAAAAACGCACTGTTGCGATACCGTACCATTGACCGCTGTCTGCGCAACACCGGACGTCGATGGACCTTGCAGAATCTCGTCGATGCGTGCAGCGACGCACTGAATGAATATGAAGGCAAGCAGGATCTGGTCAGCACCCGCACCGTACAGCTCGATATACAGATGATGCGCTCCGACCGGCTTGGCTATGAAGCCCCGATCGAGGTGTACGACAGAAAATATTACCGGTATGCCGATCCGGAATATTCGATAAGCAACCGTCCGCTCTCGCAGCATGACATCGACGTGCTGAACCGCACGATAGACCTGTTGCGTCAGTTTGACGAGTTTGACCGCTACCATGACATGTCCGATGTGGTGAGCCGCCTTCAGGACAAGGTGGCTTCTGCCGTCAGGCGCCGTCCTATCGTGGACTTTGAGCGCAATCCCAATCTCAAGGGGCTTGAGCATCTTAATACCCTGTATGACATCATAGCGGCGCGTCAGACAGTGTGTGTCGACTATCGTTCGTTCAACTCACGCAGTTCACGGCCATTTTTCCTGTTCCCGTATCTATTGAAGGAGTACCGCAACCGCTGGTTCCTGTTCGGCTCACGCGTCGGCGACATGAAGCTTTTTAACCTTGCCCTTGACCGTATTGTGGATTTTAATGTTTGCCGAGATATTCCATATAAGGAGAATCCTGAATTCTGCGAGGACTTTTTCGACGATGTGGTGGGTGTGACCAAGCATTCGAGGTTGCGGAAAGAGCATATAGTGTTCCGGGCCGACAATTCGCAGACCGGATACATATTGACCAAGCCCATCCACTCGTCGCAGCGTCTTGTAGAGAGGGACCGAACTGACGGTTCGATGACTTTCGAAATGGATGTGGTCGTCAATCAGGAACTTATAGCGCAACTTCTGGCGTTCGGTTCCGGAATTTGCGTCATGTCGCCTCGGTCGCTTGCCAGCCGTCTGCGCGACATACACCGTCGGGCGGCAGAAAAGTACACCCCTTAAAGCCGTTTTCAAGAGCTTTAAGGGGCGTGAATTCTGGCGTATGCGGGGAGATTATTCCACGGTGACAAGTTCGATGCCGTATGGCAGACCGCGGTTGCTGCTGTAGCGTCGGTCGAACGGATTGTCCCAGTGTTCGAATGCTCCGAGACTTCCTGTCGCCTCTCCGTCAGGCCGGTATGCACCGATGGCGCAAATGGCCCATTGCGGAATGGGGGTGCGTCGGACTGTTATTGATTGGATATGCTTTGAATCATTCATCTGCTGCATGGGTGTGGGTGGTCGGCGTAAGGATGATGTCGCGGACTGCTCTCGGAAAGTGTTCCAGTTCGAGTTGCCGGACTTTACGCTCGACATCTTCCGGGGTGTCGTCCGGCTTGACTTCGGTGCTGGCTTGGAACATTACGGCGCCTTCGTCGTAATGTTCGCTGACGAGGTGTATGGTGATTCCGGTCCGGTTCTCTCCGGCTTCGACCACCGCCCGGTGCACGTGTGCTCCATACATGCCTTTACCTCCGAATTTAGGGAGGAGCGAGGGGTGTATGTTGATTATTTGTCCGGGGTAGCGTTCGATGATGAAGGGCGGCACCATAAGCAGAAATCCGGCGAGCACGATCGCATCCACGGCGTGGCTTTCGAGCATAGGGAGCATCTTCGAGGGATCGTTGATGTCGGCGCGCGGCATTACGGCGGTATCCACTCCGAGCGCTTCGGCGCGACTGATCACTCCGGCGTCTGACCGATTACACACGACGAGTACCACGGAAGCCCCTTTGGTGCCGTCAAGGAAATATCTTATAAGATTTTCGGCATTGGAGCCGCTGCCGGATGCGAATACTGCTATTCTTTTCATGCCTATATCAATCAATGTCTACCTGTCGGGGGTAAAGTGCAGTTCTTTTTTCATCCGTCCGCTGTCGTCGATTATCTTGACATCTATGGCACCGTCGCCGGCCTTGATGTCGAGTATGTCCATGTTGGAGTTGATCAGCAGGGGGAAGTTGAATCCGGCGGATCCCTTCGGGTGGAACTGATGTTCGTGGAGGTGTCCGCTTATGGTCAGGTCGACTCCGGCGGTGTTGAGGATGGGCATGAACTTGTCGTTGACCTCGATCTGACCGTGCCAGTCGCGGCCGCCGGGCGGCACGTGGATAAGTACGATCCGCAACGGAGCCGATGCGAATATGTCGGACTTTACCGTCTCGGCAAGCCATTCGGCCTCTTCCGTGCGATACTGATCGAATGCCGCGAGGTCGTTGTATTCAATGTCAGAGTCCGGTTTGTCCTCCCCGGCATCAAGGACCACGAAGCAGACATCGCCACGTCGGAGCGCATAGTACGGCTTGCCTGTGGGAGTGGAGTACAGATCCATGTAGCGCTGCGACTGTGTGCCGCGTGTCTCATGGTTGCCCCTCACCATATAGAATGGGATCGAGGTGGCGAACAGCCGCGACGATGTGTTGAGAAATCCATTGAAGGGCTGTTCGATAGTGTTCATATTGTTGACCATGTCGCCGTTGAGCACCATGAAGTCGAGCGATGCCGAGTCGACCTGCTGAAACAGACGGCTGTAGCGAGGGGCATCTTCATGGATGTCGTTGACCACGGCAAAGTGCAGGGCTTTTTCTCCCGGATTCATCGTGCGGAAGCGGAACGGGCGGCCGCGGTACACGTCGTTGGCGATTGTGCGGCCGTAGCGGGTGTCCATGTCGGCGTTTTTGGTCACCTCTTTTGAGTAGACGCGGTAGCGGTAGACCGTGTTGGGTTCAAGCCCCTTGACGGTGATGCGGTGCATCGTCCCGATATCCTTTTTGCCGAGAGTGGTGCTGAAATGCTTTGGCCGTTCAGTGGCATAGAAGTGTGTGTCGTCGTCGGGCGCCACTTCCACCCACGATACGGCGTCGCGGTCGGTGGCCCATATAATGGTAGCTTCGTCCTCGGTCACGTTCTGAAGATACGGAAGGCAGGTGAAGTGCATCGGCACCTCGTCCTGGGCGCCTGCCCCTATGGTAGAAACGACGGCAAGCAACAGTGTGATGATGGTATGCTGAAGGTATTTCATAATGATATGGATAATGATGCGTTATGCAAAATTAATAAAAACATCAGGACGCATAAGGGAGGCCGGATGTTTAATTATGTTAAATGTAGCGGCGGGGTCGAGGTATGTGTGTAAATTTGTAGAAACAAGTGCGAATATATTATGAAACATAGTTTATTGCCAATATCCATGATGCTCGGCCTGGGAATGTGGGCCGGAGCGGCGACAGTAGATGTAACTTCGTTCAGGTATGCCGGGCCTTATCCTTTGGCCGCCCCATACGAGATAGACAGTGTGGACAATTCGACGAAACGGTTTGACCGAGTGTCGCTGCTTGACACTCCTGTGTCGCCCGACCTTGCGCGTTCGGGCCGTGCGTTTGACGGAGCTGTGCTTGACTCGGTCGACGGATGCGCCCTGCATCTGCTCTCGTTCATGCTCGACAACAGCCGTTACGCCACGGGCACGCTTAAAGTTGACGGTGTGAAGAACTACCGCCTGTATGTCGACGGACATAGGATGGAGTCGGGCGAGCTGAAGCTCAAGCCCTCGACCCGCGAGGTGGTGATAAAGTGTTTGACAGATTCGGCGTCGGCCGATTCGATAAAGGTGACCATCGACACCGAACGTCCCGAGCTTTTCACGGTCAATCCGACCGTGGGACGGCGTTATTCGACCAAAGATATATTCACAGGCAAGTTCATCGGTTCTGCCGAGGTGTCGCCAAGCGGAAAGTATCTTTACACGGGCTATATTTATAAGTCGGCCACTGACGGTTCGCCGGTCTATGAATACCGTCTGACCGACATAAGCGGCGAAAAGCTGATCCAGACCCGAAGCGAATATATGACCTGGATGCCGAAGAGCGACAAGCTTTATTTCACCCGCCAGCGCGACGGCAAGACTCAGCTTGTGACGCTCGACCCGGCCACCGGCATGGAGGATGTGCTGGCCTCCGATCTGCCGGAACGCCATTTCACTATGTCGCCTACCGAAGATTTCCTTATATATAATAAGGTGAACGAGGGTCCGAAGGAGAAGAGCTCCTCGCTCTATGAGATTATCAATCCGGAGGACCGGCAACCCGGTTGGCGCGACCGCGGCCAGCTCGTCAGGTACGACCTTCCGACCGGAATATCGCGGCCTCTGACTTTCGGACATAAATATGTGTCGCTGTGCGGCATCTCAGACGACGGCGCCAAGGCGCTCTTCCTCTATTCCGACCAGAATCTGACGAGCCGTCCGACCACGCTCTTTTCGCTTTATCTGCTCGACCTGGCCACGATGAAGGCCGAATGCCTTGTGGAGCGCGACGGATTCGTGGCCACGGCATCGTTGTCGCCCGACGGAAAGCGGGTGGCCGTGATGGGGTCGCCGGAAGCCTTTGCCGGGGTAGGGCAGAATGTCGACGAGGGTCTGACCCCGAGCATGTATGACTACCAGCTTTATGTCATCGACGTGGCCGACCGCCGTGTCAGGCCGCTCACCCGCGACTTCGACCCCTCGATAGAATCGATGCAGTGGGGACGTGCCGACGGATGCATATACTTCACCGCGCTCGACGGCGACGCAAAGCCTCTCTACCGTGTGGATCCGGCCACCGGCAAGATCGAAGGTCTCGGAGCCAAGGAGAGCTTCGTCATGAAATATTCGATCGCGTCGGGCTCGCCTGTGGGCGTGTACTACGGACAAAGCCCCGACAATTCCTACAGACTGTACTCCTTGAACACCCGAAATCTGAAGTCGACGCTCATCGACGACGTCAGCGCCGTGCGGACAGAAGGAATCAATCTCGGCAAGACGCACCGGTGGACTTACGCCACATCGCGCGGCGACACCATCCAGGCCAGCTACAATCTGCCGCCGGATTTCGATCCGTCGAAGAGCTATCCGATGATCGTGTACTACTACGGAGGGTGCAGCCCGACGAGCCGCTATCTTGACAGCACCTACAATCCGCATCTGTTCGCGGCCAACGGCTATGTGGCGCTCGTGATCAATCCGAGCGGCGCCGCCGGGTTCGGCCAGAACTTCGCCGCGCGCCATGTGGCCACCGCCGGCGAGGGTGTGGCGCAGGACATCATCGAGGGGGTCAAGCAGTTCACGGCCGAGCATCCGTATGTCAACGCCTCCAAGATAGGATGCTGCGGAGCCTCCTACGGCGGATTTATGACGCAGTACCTGCAGACCCAGACCGACATCTTCGCGGCCGCTATCTCACATGCCGGCATAAGCGACCACACGAGCTACTGGGGCGAGGGCTATTGGGGCTATTCCTACAGCGAGGTCAGTATGGCGCATAAGTATCCATGGTCTGACAGCGAACTGTACGTGTCGCGCAGTCCTCTCTACAATGCCGACAAGATCAATACCCCGCTCCTGTTCCTGCACGGCGATGCCGACACCAATGTGCCGGTGGGCGAGAGCATCCAGATGTTCACCGCACTTAAGCTTCTTGGCAAGGAGACCGCCATGGTGGCCGTGAAGGGCGAGAACCACCATATCCTGGAATTCGGAAAGCGCGAGGAGTGGATGAACACCATATTCGCATGGTTCGCCAAGCATCTTCAGGACGATCCATCGTGGTGGAACGAGATGTATCCGGCCAAAAGTCTGTGACTGACGGCCCATTTTAACGAAGTTTAATGAATTGCCCGGCCCATGCCGGGCAATTATGTTTTAAAACATTGTTGTATAGTTCTTTATACAGTTTGGAGAATATTTATAACATTCTTTTTAGGACTGCGCGATGTTCATTTTGTCGATAAAAACAGCCTGAATTAGCTCAAAAGGATGCGTAAATCGGGTGATTTGTGGAAAAATGTTGGCAATGTGGCATAAAAGTGCTATCTTTGCGCATTCCTTTATGGAAAAATAATTTCACTGATTCTGTTAACTTTTTTTGTGTTTAAAACGTTTAATAATTGTTTTCGTGATTCACAGTTCTTAAAATAGCCCTATCGGATGGTCTGGATTCAGGCGATTCACCGGCAAAACGAAGGACTTTTATGAATGGAAATTTTTTGAAGTAATTATATCATTTAGTTTTATTAATTGTATGAAAAAGCTGTTTCTATTTCTTGTAGCAGTCATTACATTCTGCTTGTCAGCTTCTGCGCAGTCGCGCACCGTCAGCGGTGTCGTATACAGCGCCCAAGACAATGAGCCGCTTATCGGCGCCACAGTGCTCGGCGTCGGAAGCGAGGTCGGCACCGTGACCGATGCCGATGGTAGGTTCACTTTGTCGCTCCCCGACAAAGTGAAGAAGATCAAGGTGTCATACGTGGGTATGCACACCAAGGAACTCCCTATCACTACGGGCGAGATGTCCATCTCGCTTGACAATGCCAACGTGCTCGACGAAGTCATAGCCGTGGCCTACGGTTCGGCCAAGCGTTCGGCCTTTACCGGTTCGGCCGCCGTGCTCGATGCTTCGCAGATCGAGGCCGTTCAGGTGACCAACCCGCTTGACGCTCTTAAGGGACGTGTGGCCGGTGTGCAGATGAACACCGCCTCAGGTCAGCCCGGCGACCACGACACCAAGATCCTTATCCGTGGTATCTCATCGATCAACGCAGGCACAGAGCCTCTTATCGTGCTTGACGGAACTCCCTACGCCGGCGACATCAACAATATCAGCTCGCAGGACATCGAGACCATGACGGTGCTTAAGGATGCCGCGTCGAATGCACTTTACGGTGCCCGCGGTGCCAACGGTGTCATCCTCATCACCACCAAGAAGGGTAAGGCCGGCGAAGCCCGCGTGACCCTCGATGCAAAGTGGGGAAGCAACTCGCGTGCCACCAAGGACTATGACGTGATCACCTCGCCTGGTCAGTACTATGAACTTATCGGTACGGCTCTTGGAAACTATGGAGCCGCAAACGGCGTGGCTGATCCTCTTGCCTTTGCCAACCGCAACCTTATCGGCGTGCTCGGCTATCAGACTTTCACTATCCCTCAGGGCGAGAATATGCTTGTAGACGGATTCAAGCTCAATCCGAATGCAACTCTCGGCTATATGTACACCAATCCTGAGTCTGGCCAACAGTTTTGGCTTACTCCTGATAAATGGGTGGACCATGCCTATAAGAACAGCCTCCGCCAGGAATACAATGTAAGCGTGTCGCAGGCTACCGACAAGAGCAACTTCTATGCATCGTTCAGCTACCTTAACAACGAAGGTATCGTGGCCAATTCAGGCTACGAGCGTCTGACCGGACGTCTGACCGCCGATGTGCAGGCAAAGCCCTGGCTTAAGATGGGCGCCAACATGTCGTACACTCACTTCGAGGCCAAGACTCTCGGCGACGACGGCAGCGACAGTTCTTCCGGCAACCTGTTTGCCATCGCCAATCAGGTGGCTCCTATCTATCCTCTGTTCATCCGTGATGCCAACAAGCAGATAATGAAAGATGCTTACGGCAACACGATGTATGACTATGGCGATTCATACGAGATACTTGGACTCTCACGTCCGGTGTTCGGTAACTCAAATGCCCTTTCTCAGGCTATCCTCGACAAGGACAAGTCGGAAGGAAATGCCTTCACCGCCACCGGTTTCTTTGAAGTGCGTTTCCTTAAGGACTTCAAGTTTACCAGCAACAATACTGTCAATGTCAATGAATCACGTTCGACTCAGGTGACCAACCCGTTCTACGGACAGTATGCTTCGTCAAACGGTCAGGTATATAAATACCATACCCGCACGATGGATTACGCATTCCAGCAGTTGCTCACCTGGACCCGCGCATTCGGTCTGCACAACGTAAATGTGCTTCTCGGTCACGAAAATTACTGGAACAAGTATTCATATCTTTATGCATCACGCACAAATATGCTCCTGCCTGATAATGAGGAACTGAATGGAGCCATTATCGACAACGGCACCGGATCATACGTGACCAACTACAACAATGAAGGTTACTTCGGCCGCGTGAACTACGACTACGATTCGAAATATTTCGGTAGCGTTTCGTTCCGTCGCGATGCCTCTTCCCGCTTCCATCCCGACCATCGCTGGGGTAGCTTCTGGTCGCTCGGCGGCGCATGGCTTATCAGCAAGGAGGAGTGGTTCCAGGCTCCCTGGGTCAACACCCTTAAGCTCAAAGCTTCATACGGCGAGCAGGGTAACGACAATATCGGTAACTTCCGCTATGTCAACATGTATGAGATTATTAATGCCGGTGGCTATCCCGGTGTAGTTCCGACTACCAAGGGTAATCCTGACATTACTTGGGAAAAGGGCGGCAACTTCAATGCCGGTGTGGAATTCTCGCTGTTTGAGGACCGTCTGTCAGGTTCTGTCGAAGGATTTATCCGCAAGACTTCCGACATGCTCTTCTCATTCCCGCTTCCCGGATCATACGGTTACACTTCATACTATGATAATATCGGCGATATGATCAACCGCGGTTTTGAAATCGACCTTACCGGACGCATCTTGACTCTCAGGGACTTCACTTGGGATGCAAGCCTTAACCTGACTTGGTATAAGAATAAGATATCCAGGCTTCCGGAGGAGCGTAAGACCCTTGAAGTCGACGGCGTATATGGTTACAACAGCGGCGGTTACTTCTACGGCGAGGGCGAATCGCTCTACACATGGTATATGCCTAAGTATGCCGGTGTAGACAAGGAAACCGGAGCTTCATTGTGGTATCGTGATGAGGTGGACGCTAACGGCAAAGTGACCGGACGTACTACAACAAGCGTTTATAATGATGCTGACTACTATCTTTGCGGAACTGCACTTCCTCATACTTACGGAGGTTTTGGAACGAGCGCGACATATAAGGGTTTTGATTTCTCTATCGACTTCAACTTCCAGCTTGGCGGAAAAGTATTTGATTCGGATTATGCCAGTCTGATGAGTTCGCCGACAGGAAACACGATGGGACGCGCGCTTCACAAGGATATTCTTAATTCTTGGTCGGCCGACAACAAGGGTTCCAATATCCCGCGCTTCCAGTATAACGACCAGTATAGCGGCGGTACATCTGACCGCTTCCTGATCAGCGCGTCTTATCTGAGCTTGTCAAATATCAACTTCGGATATACACTTCCTGAAAATCTTGTACGTAAGGCTTTCTTGCAGAAAGTGCGTGTATATCTGACTGCCGACAACGTGGCTCTCTGGTCGAAGCGTAAAGGTCTTGACCCGCGTCAGTCGATCTCAGGTGCGTCGACCAATGCATATTACGCTCCGATCCGTACAATCTCCGGAGGTATCAACATCGTATTCTAACATTATTCTGAATAATCAATATGAAAAATATATTTAAATCAGTCCTTTTCGGCGCATTGTCGACTGTGGCCCTTACCGGATGTATCGACGAGGTGGTGCCTACCAATGGCGTTGATCAGGGTCAGGTGGACAGCTCAGAAAAGACTACTGTTGCAAAAATTTGGGCGATGCCCGCTTATATGGTGCAGTTTAACTCGCTTGGTCGTCCGGACGGCGACGAGTGGCACGGCGATTGTGGCTATGCCTCGATGATGCACGTCCTCGACTTTATGACGGGAGATATGTGTCTGACCGGTCCGATGCTTACTTACGACCAGTATTATCTGTTCTCAATGGGCAATCTTGGTGTCAACAGCGCCTACACGCAGTTCGTTTGGCAATATTATTATAAGGTGATACAGACCGCCAATATAGCCGCAACACAATTCACTGCCGACTCGGAGTCGGAGGTGGAGCAGGGTTATCATGCTGTGGCTCTCGCTTTCCGTGCAATGTGTTATCTGGATTTGGGCCGTTGGTATGATTTCCTGCCTAACGACAAGACCACGCCAGTCAACATTGATGGTAATAATGTCAACGGTTTGACTGTGCCTATTGTAACGGAAAAGACTACTGAAAAGGAAGCTGGCAATAATCCGCGAGTTACTAAGGAAAAGCTTGTAGAGTTTATCCTTTCTGATTTGGATTATGCCGAGCAGAATATAAGCAAATCTGACCTTGCGTCGAAATTGCTCCCCGATTTGGCATGCGTATATGGTCTTAAGGCCCGTCTGTATATGTGGACTGGAAATTATGCGAAGGCTGAGGAATATGCCAACATGGCTATCGGAGCAAGTGGATGCGAACCGCTGTCGGAGGACGAATGGGTGAACCCGAGCACGGGCTTCAACACTCTTGACAATAATTCATGGATGTGGGGTCTGGAGGCTAAGGCTGAGAATGATATAGTCAAGATCGGCATCTGTAACTGGACTTCGTTTATGAGTCTTGAGACTGATTACGGTTATGCCGGTGCCGGTTGTGCTCCTGCGGTAGACGCCGCCATGTATGAGCGCATCTCTGACACTGACTTCCGTAAGCTTTCATGGATTCCTGAGAGTACTGCTAATCCGCTCGTCTATGACATCTCGTTGAGTCAGCCCGACTACCTCGGCTACTTCTGCTATTATTTCCCTTATGGAACCGTTAAGTTCCGTGCCGGATTCGGAAATGTATCCGATCCTACTGTCGGCTCTGCCACAGCTGTGCCTATGATGCGTGTGGAGGAGATGTACTTCATCGCCATGGAGGCCGCGGCTCATCAGAGCGCACCTCAGGGTAAGCAGGATCTGATCGACTTTATGACCCAGTACCGCGACTCGGAATATACCTGCGATGCTACATCGATGGATGATGTCGTTGAAGAAATCGTGTTCCAGAAGCGAGTGGAACTTTGGGGCGAAGGTCAGGCTCTTTGGGACATCAAGCGCCTGAACTATTCCGTGACCCGCAGCTACAAGGGATCTAACTGGGAAGAAGAGAAAGCGTTCAACACTCAGGGTCGCCCGGCTTGGATGAACATGATTATGGTGATTTCGGAAGAGAACAACAATGCCGGTGTGAGAAATTGGAATAACCCGAACTTTGCACAGGTTTACACAGCAATACCTATTCCGGGTGATGATGTAGAGCCGCAGGAAGTGATGTCGCGTGCCGGAGGTTTCGGCCCGATCCAGAATTTCCGCACTCCGAATCCCCGCTTGAAGAAGTATCGTCCGTTGTGGGTAATCGAGTAAATTCTAATTGATATAATTCCTGAATGGCGGCCTTGGCGCGTGTGCGTCAAGGCCGCTTTGCATTTTCTCCCGCCTCCGTTTGATGATGTATGATGTTTGTACGGCTACTCTGTAGCCGTTTTTTGTGGGTGTGTGCTGGTACCACAAGCTGCGCGCGGCTCCACCGCGCTTGCATGTGGCTATCGTTGTTCCGTGGCTCTGCCACTGTGGCCTATGGCATGGCTTGATGTATGGGGCCTGGTTGGGCGATGAAGGGTTGAGTAGCTGCAACCTATGTCCTGCGGACATATAGGGGCGGGGCGTGTGGTCCCGGCACATGTCGCCCACAGGCTCCATGTACCGGGTTAAGATGGACGATGCGGAGTATACCCGGTGATGTCGGAGGCTCGTATCCGGGTACATGGAGCCGATAGGCTACATGTGCCCGGTGTGGGGCAACCGGGAAGGTGATGTCTGAAGGACATCGGTTGCAACAAGGCCCTATGTCAGGATGCCGTAGGCGCGTCGGCCGCATCGCGGCCGTGCAAAATGCGGGTGTTTGGGGGCAAATTTTCAGGGCGTTGGGGCAAAATTATGAATTGTCAAATGTTTTGCGTATCTTTGTGTGATTTTTTGTACAAGAAAAAGAGATTCAAAATATTTTTATGGCACAACCAATTAAGAAAACCATCGAGCTAAGTGATGGACGTACCATCACACTTGAGACAGGAAAGCTGGCCAAGCAAGCCGATGGAGCGGTAGAACTGCGCATGGGCAATACGATGCTCCTTGCGACAGTAGTTTCGGCCAAGGAGGCCGGCGAGGGCGTAGACTTCATGCCCCTTCAAGTAGAGTATAAGGAGAAATTCTCCTCAAACGGCCGTTTCCCCGGAGGCTTCCTCAAGCGTGAAGGCCGTGCATCAGATTATGAAATCCTAACAGCACGTCTGGTGGACCGCGTATTGCGTCCGCTTTTCCCCGACAATTACCATGCCGATACTTTTGTGAACATCATCATGTTCTCGGCCGACGGTAATGACATGCCTGACGCATTGGCCGGACTTGCCGCTTCCGCGGCTCTGGCTGTCAGCGACATCCCTTTCAATGGTCCTATCTCTGAAGTACGCGTGGCCCGCGTCAACGGAGAGTTCGTTATTAACCCGACCTTCGAGCAGCTTAAGAATGCCGACATGGAGCTAATGGTTGGTGCCACTTACGAAAATATAATGATGGTGGAAGGCGAAATGAACGAGGTGAGCGAGGCAGATCTTCTGGCAGCCCTCAAAACCGCCCATGAAGCCATCAAACTCCAGTGCAAGGCTCAGATGGAACTCGCCGAAGAGGTCGGCTCGACCGTGAAGCGCGAATATTGCCACGAAGTCAACGACGAGGATCTGCGCAAGGATGTGCATGACAAATGCTACGACAAGGCTTACGCCATAGCTAAGGCCGGCAGCGCCGACAAGCACTGGCGTCAGGATTCGTTTGACGCTATATGTGACGAATATATCGAAAGCCTTCCTGAAGAGGAGCGCGAAGAAAAGGCTCCGCTGGTGAAGCGCTACTACCACGATGTAGAGCGCGAGGCTGTGCGCCGCTGCATCCTCGACGAGGGTATCCGTCTGGACGGCCGCAAGACCACTGAAATCCGTCCGATCTGGATTCAGCCCGACTACGTTCCGGGACCTCACGGATCGGCCGTGTTCACCCGCGGCGAGACCCAGGCTCTCGCTACAGTGACCCTCGGTACGAAGCTTGACGAGAAGATTCTCGACGACGTTCTCAACCAGGGCCGCGAACGCTTCCTGCTCCACTACAACTTCCCCCCCTTCTCTACAGGCGAGGCCAAGCCTCAGCGCGGAGTAGGACGTCGTGAAGTGGGCCACGGCAATCTTGCCCACCGCGCCCTTAAGAGCATGCTTCCTGCCGATTTTCCCTATGTATGCCGCATAGTCAGCGATATCCTTGAGTCTAACGGCTCGTCGTCGATGGCTACTGTGTGCGCCGGTACAGTGGCTCTGCTCGACGCCGGTGTGAAGATGAAGAAGCCTGTCAGCGGTATAGCGATGGGTCTTATCACCGACAGCGACGGTTCGAAATATGCCGTGCTTTCCGACATCCTCGGCGATGAGGACCACCTCGGCGATATGGACTTCAAGGTGACCGGTACACGCGACGGTATCACCGCCACCCAGATGGATATAAAGGTAGACGGACTTTCCTACGAAGTGCTTGAGAAGGCTCTTCTCCAGGCTAAGGAAGGACGTATGCATATACTTGACAAGATTCAGGAGGCCATCGCGGAACCCCGCGAGGACTACAAGCCTCACGTTCCGCGCATAGTCACCATGACTATTCCGAAGGATCTTATCGGTGCAGTGATCGGCCCGGGCGGAAAGGTGATCCAGGGCATCCAGGAGGCCAGCGGCGCTACTGTGTCGATCGACGAGATAGACAACGCCGGATATATAGAAGTGGCCGCCAACAACCGCGAGGCCATGGACAAGGCTTTGGAAATGATCAATGCCATCGTGGCTCTTCCCGAAGAGGGCAAGGTCTACACCGGTACTGTCCGCTCGATACTCGACTTTGGTGCGTTTGTGGAATTCATGCC
The DNA here is from genome assembly GCA_947567425.1 of uncultured Porphyromonadaceae bacterium. Lineage (GTDB taxonomy): Bacteria > Bacteroidota > Bacteroidia > Bacteroidales > Muribaculaceae > Muribaculum. Next base: position 63,165 of record CANOLV010000013.1, read on the forward strand.
CAACCGCGACGGTCTGCTCCACATCTCGGAAATAAGCTGGGAACGCCTGCAGGATATGGAGGCTTCCGGTCTGAAAGAGGGCGACACTGTGGAAGTGAAGCTTATCGAGATAGACAAGAAGACCGGCAAGTATCGCTTGTCGATGCGTGCCCTCCAGCCGAAGCCGGAAGGATATGTCGAGCCTCAGCGTGCTCCGCGAGGCGACCGTGGACCCCGTGGTGACCGCGGACCTCGCCGCGACGGCGACCGTGGACCCCGTAATGACCGCGGACCGCGCCGTGACGGCGACCGTGGACCCCGCAATGACCGCGGACCCCGCCGTGAAGATTAACGAATTACGTAGACGTATATATGGCGTCAGGCCGTCCCGGATAAACCGGGACGGCCTGACGTGCTTTTGGAGAGGCCCGCTGTTCTTGATGGGAATGCGTCTAAAACGGAAAAATCCGCATGGGCGATGAACTGCCGCATGCGGATCTAAAGTGTATGCCCGTGGGGAGTCGAACCCCAATCGATGGAACCGGAATCCATAATTCTATCCATTGAACTACGGGCACATGGAAAAGTCAAGGCTTTTTGGCGGTAAACCGCGCCTTTCGGATGCAAAAGTAAGAAAGTTTTTGTAGTTTTGCAAATCTAAATTTAATAAGGCTCCGGATAATATCTAAAAAACAGAGTTATGAATGTCAGGATAGACCCGTCGTGGAACGATGCACTGCAGTCGGAATGGGATAAGCCCTATTTCGTGGCGCTTACCGACTTTGTACGTAATGAGTATCGCACAAATCCGGCTACGACGTTTCCGCCTCCCGGTCAGATTTTTGCGGCGTTTGACATCTGTCCGTTTGACGACGTAAAGGTGGTCATTCTGGGGCAGGACCCTTACCATGGCCATGGACAGGCTAACGGACTGTGCTTCTCGGTCAACCGCGGCATTCAGGCTCCGCCGTCGCTCCTGAATATATTCAAGGAGGTGCAGACCGACTTCAATCTGCCGGAGGCTCCGGCTGATACGGATCTGTCGAGGTGGGCGCGTCAAGGCGTGCTGCTCCTTAACTCCACGCTGACGGTGGAGGCCCATCGGCCGACCTCGCATCAGGGCCATGGCTGGGAGACGTTTACCGACAATGTGATACGCAGGCTGAATGACACGAAGGAACATCTTGTGTTTATACTATGGGGTTCGTATGCCATAAAGAAGGGCGCTTTCATCGACAGGTCGAAACATCTGGTCATAACCTCTCCCCATCCGTCGCCGCTGTCGGCCTACAGGGGCTTTTTCGGATCGCGTCCGTTCAGCCGCACTAATGACTATCTGATTCAACATAATATAACCCCAATAGACTGGAAATGAAAAAATCGATGCCAACTCTTGAAGAACGTCATGAACGTGCGCGGGCATTGCGTGCGCAAGGGTTCAACTGCTCGCAATGTGTCTACATGGTATTTGACGACGTACACGGTTTTGATCAGGCGACTGCGGCCAGGGTGTCGGCGGCTCTCGGCGGCGGTGTCGGCGGTCAGCATCAGGTGTGCGGAACTGTGTCGGCCATGTCGCTTGTTGTGGGGTCGCTCCGATATGAAGAGCCTGCGAAAAAGGCTTCCTTATATAAGGAAGTGCAGAGGGTCTGCGGCGAATTTCGTTCGGAGAACGGTTCGATAGTCTGTGCCGAACTGCTGGCTGACCGTCCTAACCGTAAGCCGTGCATGCAATATATCCTGGAATCGATAGCGATTCTTGACTCATATCTGCGCGAATGATGCCGTTGTATAGGATTATTTTCGGCATAATAGCAGTCATGTCGGCGTCTTTGACCTTGTCAGGTGCCGGACGCGACACTATGTCGGGGATTTTCAATCCCCGGTTCCGTTCGCTTCAGGTTCACGTCAATGATAACGACCAGGCTCCTCCTGTGATATATCTTGACGGGGCCGACCGGCTGGTGGTCAGTTTCGACGAGCTTGCCGAGGAGCGCAGTTATCTTAGATGCAGGCTGGCCCACTGTAATTCGCAGTGGATGCCGGACGGTCTTGTCGCCAACGAGTTCCTTGACGGATTCAATGATTCGCAGGTGGATGATTACGACTATTCACGCGGCACTACAGTCCATTACGTCAATTACCGCATAACGATACCGAACGATGATATGCGTCCGACCATTTCAGGAAATTATCTTCTTGAAGTCTATGAAGACGGAGAACCGGACGATGTGCTGCTGCAGGTGCGTTTCTACGTGGCCGAGGGCTGGGCGGCAGTGAGCGGGAGTTATACCGGCATCACCGACATCGACCATAGGGCGGCCCATCAGCAGCTCAGCATAGTGGTGGACGGGGGCGATGACCTGACTCTCGACGACCTTTCGAACCGACTGAGCCTGACTGTTGTGCAGAACGGGCGCATGGATAATACGGTCAGTATAGATAAGCCCCAGTATATCACCGGCAATACAGCGAGATTCGAGCATCTTAGGCCTCTGATATTCCCGGCGGGCAATGAATACCGGCGTTTTGAGACTGTGGCGATTAATTCATTGAGCATGAACGTTGAAGAGATGGACTATGTGCATCCGTTCTATCATGCACGTCTGCGGACCGACATGCCGCGCGGGTCGGAGGGCTACGCCTACGACATGACTCAGCATGGCCGATATCGCGTGCGTGAACAGAATTCGGCCGACGGCAATGTGGAATCGGACTACGTGATGACTCACTTTACGTTAAAGTCGCCCCCTTTGCAAGGATATGACATATACGTCGACAGCGACTTCATGCTGCGTAGGTTCTCTCCGTCGAGCCGCATGAACTATGACTATGATGCGGGAGTCTACCGCATGGCGGCCTTGTTGAAGCAGGGTTCGTATAATTACCAGTATCTTGCTGTGCCTAAGGGTACATCGGCGGGCCGTACCGCGCCTTTGGAGGGGGATTTCTATCAGACCGACAATGAGTACCTGATCTTGGTATACTACAGGGTGTCCGGCGCGAGATATGACCGTCTGATAGGGGTGGCGTTAATAGATGGGTCGTCGCCATCAAATTTTTAATAGAAACAATGGAAACAGAAGAACAGATTATGCTTCAGATTAAGGATACTTTAGTGACGCTCGACCTCGCGGAGCGGTATTTCTGCTGCGATCTCGACAAGTGTCTCGGCGAATGCTGCATCGAAGGCGATGCCGGAGCTCCAATTACGAATGAGGAGTATGAGACTCTAAAACGGATATTGCCCATAGTGCTTCCCGACTTGACGCCTGCCGCCCGGGAGGAGATCGAACGTCGCGGAGTGGGGTATATCGACGAGGAAGGCGACCTTGTGACCACTATAGTCAACGGCCGCGACTGTGTGTTTACGTGCTACGGCAAGAACGGTATGTGCCTTTGCGCTATCGAAAAGGCTTATCGCGAGGGGCGCATCAAGGACTTCAGAAAGCCGGCGTCGTGCTATCTGTATCCTGTGCGTCTGTCGAAATATCCGTCGTTCACGGCTGTCAACTACCACAGATGGAAGATATGCAAGGCGGCTGAAATCCTCGGCAAGAAAGAGGGCATTCGGCTGTATCGGTTTCTTGAGGGGCCGCTTACCGCTTATTTCGGTAAAGAGTGGTATGAAGAACTCGTCGAAGCCTGTGAGGCTTATCTTAAAGAGTATCCCGACGGAATCTCGGAATGATATTCTGCGGTCAGGTGTGTATTTTAACACATTTTGCCCGACATTATAGATTTGTGAAGCGTTTATTTTTTATTAGATAGTTTAATTCTTATAGTTCATGAACAAAAGTATTTTATTTTCTCTGGCAGGCGCTTCCGCGCTCCTGTCGGTGGTGGCCGGATGCGGTGGCCGGCAATCGGCAGAACCGGTTCCGACAAACGATGATGTGATTCTGCATGCGTGGTCGTGGTCGTTTGACACCATTGCCGCCAATATGCACCGCATCGCCGATGCAGGATTCAATTATGTGCAGACTTCCCCGGCCAACACATGCTTTGTGGGCGAAGAGGGTGGTATGGCCCTTTTCAGTCAACCCGGCGATTCGGTAAAGGGCAAGTGGTACTACTATTATCAGCCTATCGACTGGAAGATAGGAAACTATCTGCTCGGCGACAAGGCCCAGTTCAAGGCCATGTGCGACAGCGCCGACAAATATGGCGTGAAGGTGATAGTAGACGTGCTGCCTAATCATACTGCAGTCGACCATTCGGCCGTCACGGCCTCGCTTGACAGCGCGGTGGGTGGGCATGACAAGCTTTTCCATGCCAACGGTCTTAACGATATAATGGACTATAACGACCGCTATCAGTGCACTACCGGTAAAATGGGCGGTCTGCCGGATGTAAATACTGAGAATCCGGATTTCCAGTATTACTATATGCAGTATGTCAACGACCTTATCGCCAACGGTGCACGCGGATTCCGCTATGACACTGCCAAGCATATCGGCTTACCGTCGGATCCGAAGGATTCGTTGGCCGAGCGCAATAATTTCTGGGACGTGGCCACCGGGCGTGAGGCTATCCGCGATATCTCACTCGCTCTGCCTGAGGACAGTCTGTTTATTTATGGAGAAGTGCTTCAGGACAAGAATGTAAAAGAGGAGGAGTATGCGGAATATATGAAGCTTACGGCGAGCGCCTACGGTCATGCTTTGCGCAAGGCCCTTGAACAGGGCAGCTATTTTGCCGACAGTCTTGCCGACTGGCATCATCCTGCCGCTCCGGAAAAATTGGTCACTTGGGTGGAATCGCATGACACTTATGCCAATGAACATGAATCGGCGGGGATCGAGGACGATGCCATCCGTGAAGGCTATGTGTACTTGACGTCGCGTCAGTTCGGAACACCGTTGTTCTTCAGCCGTCCGGCAGGAAGCACCCGCCAGAATTATTGGGGCAACAACCGGGTGGGCGCACGAGGTAATGATGAATTCTTTAATCCGGAGGTGGTGGCGGTCAATAAGTTCCGCAAGGCCATGCATGGACAGCCTGAGCGGATCGAGGTCAGCGACGACGGCGGAGTGATAGAGGTGTGCCGCGGTGACAAGGGTGTCGCTCTGATAAATATATCGCGTATGCCCCGCGCTATAGAGCTTCCGACCTCGCTTCCCGACGGTAAATTGACAGACTCCGTACATGGTAATACTTTCAATGTGAAAGGGGGAGTCATCACTGGAGAGCTAAAACCTATGACATCTTATATATTGTATGCCGAATAAGTGTCAAAACGACACTTATTGAGCCTCCGACCGTGCGTCCGGAGGCTTTTTTCTTTCATAATGATACATGATATATTGCGTTAAAGAATTTTTAACATAATGTGTAATGATTATTTTTGCGTCTAAAATAAGGCTCGCGAGGGTGTGATGCGAGGTATTTGTGGCAAAATGACGGCTAAAGTGCGGATGTCGGAGCAAAATGACAAACATGTTTTTAAACATGTTTGCGGATGTGCGAAAAGACGAAAACTATTTCGTAACTTTGTAATGCGATAAGAAATCAACAACTTCTTTTCGCCCCGAAAATTGAAATCTTCTTAGCTAATCTAAGATAATATCAAGAAATAAACACAAGAGAAGTAATAAGTGAAATTAAGGTAAACAGAATACTTTTTCATACGTAACTTTCCAATAAAGACAGAATAGATATTCAACAAGCAACAAGCGAAAAATAAGGGAGCCGAGAGGCTGTCTTATTTTTTTTTTGTCTATCTTTGTTTATCGAAAGCCTGCATCGGACCATTGCCGACTGCGGATTTAAGAGTGTGTTCAGTAAATGAAAAAGATAGACAGAGAGACAGTACAGCGTATCCTTGACACGGCCGACATCGTAGATGTGGTCAGCGACTTTGTGAGCCTCAAACGCCGGGGCTCGGGATATATCGGCCTGTGTCCGTTCCATAACGAGCGCACGCCTTCGTTCTCTGTGTCAAAATCAAAGAATTTCTGCAAATGCTTCAGTTGCGGTAAGGGCGGAAGCCCTGTCAACTTTATAATGGAGCATGAGCAGCTAACTTACCAGGAGGCCTTGCGCTATCTGGCACACAAATACAACATTGAGATTAAGGAGCACGAGATGTCGGATGCGGAGCGCGAACGTGAGTCGGAGCGCGCAAGCATGCTGGCGGTTAACGAGATGGCTTTGAAGCATTTCGAGCATAACCTTACGGAGACCCAGGACGGGCGCGATATTGGTCTGACATATTTTCTCGACCGCGGAATGAACGAGGCCTCCATAAAAAAATTTCATCTCGGCTATGCTCTCGAACGAAGCGACGCACTGCTCCGCGATGCAGTCCAGAAAGGCTATAATGCTGACTATCTGGTCAAAACCGGGCTTTGCATCCGTACGGATTCCGGTCGGATTTATGACCGCTTCAAGGGCCGGGTCATTTTCCCGGTTTTTTCCATTTCGGGCAAAGTCATAGCTTTCGGCGGACGCACGCTGAAAAAGGACGTGGCCAAATACGTCAATTCTCCTGAATCGGAGATATATAAGAAAAGCCATGAGCTTTACGGCCTTTACCAGGCTAAGCAGGCCATAGTCAAGCGGGCCAAGTGCATACTCGTGGAGGGATATATGGATGTGATATCCATGCACCAGTCGGGCATTGAAAATGTCGTAGCTTCTTCCGGAACGTCGTTGACCGAGGGTCAGATAAGGCTGATACACCGCTTTACGGAGGATGTCACGGTGATTTACGACGGTGATGCGGCAGGAATCAAGGCTTCTCTACGAGGCATAGACATGCTTCTTGCAGAGGGCCTGAACATAAAGGTGGTGCTTCTGCCTGACGGGGAGGATCCCGACTCGTTTGCCCAAAAGCATACTTCCTCTGAACTTGAAGAATATATAAAGGAGCATGAGACCGACTTCATACAGTTCAAGATAGACATACTCCTGCAGGGTGTGAACAATGATCCAATAGCGCGGGGACGCGTGATCAACGACATAGTACAGTCGATAGCCGTTATTCCTAATCAGGTGATGCGCAATGTCTACATTGCCGAGTGTGCCCGCCGGTTCGGCATAGATGAAAGGGTCGTGGCGCTGGAGGTGTCGAAGACATCATACGCGCATGCCGAGAAAGCTTCGGTCAAGGCCCAAAGGGAGGCGGCAAAGCAGTCGCTGGAGAGTACGCCGATGACACCGCCGGCTGTTGATGCGGTCGTCGCTGATGCCGCTCCTGTGTCCGCTGTAGCCAAGTCTGATGCCGATATGGCGTTTATAAGGCCATTCGAGCGTAGATTGCTGCAATATGTGCTTCGCTATGGAATGCTGAGGCTCGCCGATGAATATGACGAGAATGGAGAGGCTGTGACTATTTATGTGATCGATTATGTCGAATCTGAGCTTCGCGACGATGACATTACGTTTGCTGATCCGGTGGTGCGTAAGACGTTCGATGAGGCTCTTAAGCTGCGTCGGTCATCATGGGACGGAGACTTTTCCGCCAATGAGTCGTTGTTGCTTGAGGACAGGGCGCGGTTTATCGCGGAGGGTGAGGCGGAAATCCGGGCCTCTGATTCGGATCTTTCCACTATTCAGAGACATGAGAAAGAACTTGCCGAGCGTGCGGACGTGCGCTACTTCGACAAGCAGCGCCAATTCGCGTCGGCTTATATAGAGAAGGTGCTTTGTTCGCATGTCGACGACGACATCCGGACTCTAAGCCTTGAGCTTGTGCCGGAAAAGCACACCTTGAGTAAGGTACATACAAAATATTCCAAGGTGGAGACTGACGAGGACCGTCTTGACGACATAGTCCCGCGGACGATATATGAGCTTAAGGATGCGCTGTTGGAGTCACGGTTGAGACGAATTAGGCAGGATCTTAAGTCGTGCGTGTCGGCGGACGGCAGCGGTGAAAGGATAATGGAGCTGATGCGTGAGATGAGCGAGATTCAGCATCTGCGCGGGGAATTCGCCAAGTATCTTGGCGAACGCATCCTCAGCCCGCGTAAATGATGTAAGGCCGCTAATATGAACGGCCTGTGAAGGTCGATACAGGAGATCCCGATTCTAAAATAGTATTCCTTCTTGCTTCAAGAAGTTTGTCAGGTCGTGGAATAAGTAATTGTCGTCCACCACTTTTTCATCCGGTGCGATAAGCACATAGCGCGGGATGGAATTGAAGCCGAACAGTTCACGGAGGCGTATTATGTCGCCCTGTCCGAGATAGAGTGTTGTCTCGCCGTTTAGATGCTTCTCGGCGTATTTTTTTGTTTTGAGATTAGAGTGTTTTCAACAGCCATGCCGCGACGACCATAATAGCAGCCAATACCGCGAGGGTGAATATGTTCCACCATTTGTTGCCGTTGAGCAGTTTGAAGTTTCCGATGCCGATAATGATGAGGAAGGCGGCTGCTATTCCATCTAATGTCATCATGCATTTCATTAGGATGGATGGAATGGTGAGGTATAGTGCGGCCATGTAGAGAATGAGCGTAAAATAGAGCAGTATGCTTGAATACGTGCGCCATTTCCTTACGGGCATTGGCGGTGTGGACGGGCGTTTGTCAATCGTCATTTCTGTATTGTCTGTGGATTATTTTCGGGAGATAAAACAATAAAGTGGTTATCGTAATTAAATCACAATAACCACTTCGATATAAATAATTGTTATGACTATTCGTCGTGCCGGTTAATCCTGGTTGAGGTTAACGCGCTTGAAGTCAACAGCTACAAGGCCTTTCTGTACTTTCTCAAGATACTGTCCTACAGTGATCTTTTCATCCTGTACGAATTCCTGTTCCATAAGGCAGGATTCCTTGAAGAACTTGTTGAGGCGGCCCTGGGCGATGTTGTTGATCATCTGCTCGGGGAGGTTTGCGGCCTTAGCTTCTGCGGTCTCTTTTGCGATTACGCGAGCCTTGTCGGCTTCTTCCTGAGTGAGCCATCCCTTGGCCATGTTTGATTCGATGTGGGCTTCGCTGTCAACGAGGTTGGGGTTGATGCCGGCTTTCTTAAGAGCGGCTTCAACGGCCTTCTTAACCTGCTCTTCCTTGGTCTTTTCGATAGCCACTGTGTATTCAGTGTCCTTCACAGACTGGGGAACGGCGTCGCGGTCAACGGCTACGGGGTTCATAGATGCAACCTGCATGGCGATTTCGCGACCAACCTTCTCGTCAACACCTTCCATGTTGAAACCTACGATTGTGGCAAGCTTCTTGTTGAAGTGGTTGTAAGCGGCTGTTGTAGGAGCTTCGATAACTTCGTAAGCGCTGATCTCGGTCTTTTCACCGGTCTTACCGCTTTCTTCCACTACAAGAGCCTCGATGGTCTGGCCGTCGATGACGAGAGCCTTAAGTTCATCGATAGTCTTGACTTCGGCAGCGATTGCGGCGTCAAGAATCTTGTTTGTAACGGCTACGAAGCCTGCGTTCTGAGCCACGAAGTCAGTTTCGCAGTTAAGAGCGATGATAGCGGCGAACTTGCCTGTGCTCTTAGCTACTACGCAACCTTCAGAAGCCTGACGGTCTTCGCGCTTAGCGGCTACGGCCTGGCCTTTCTTGCGGAGTATCTCTACAGCCGCGTCCATATCGCCGTTAGCTTCGGCGAGAGCCTTTTTGCAGTCCATCAAGCCGGCGCTTGTAAGAGCGCGGAGCTTGCTGATCTCTGCCATTGTTACTGCCATATCTTTAATATGCTTTTTCTTGATTAATTAAATAAGTTAGAGCTTATGCCTCAGCTTCGGTTTCTGCAACTTCAGCCTTGGGTTCAGCATTCTCCTCGTTCTGGCGACGGTTTACACGACGACGACCGCCACGGTTGTTTGCGGCTGCTTCTTCACCTTCAGCGGCGGGAGCATCGGCCTTTTCAGCCTTGCGTTCTTCAAGACCTTCGGCCATAGCGGAAACTACGGCATCAAGGATGATCTCGATAGACTTGGATGCGTCGTCGTTGGCGGGGATCACGAAGTCAACGTTTGTGGGGTCAGAGTTGGTGTCGACCATAGCGAATACGGGGATACCCAGACGGTTGGCCTCAGCTACGGCGATGTGCTCCTTCATAACGTCAACTACGAAAAGAGCAGAAGGCAGACGGTTGAGGTCGGCGATAGATCCGAGAGTCTTTTCGAGTTTCTCGCGCTGACGTGAGATCTGGAGTTTCTCGCGCTTTGAGAGATTGTCGAAAGTACCGTCCTTAGTCATCTTGTCTATGGTGGCCATCTTCTTCACAGCCTTGCGGATAGTGGGGAAGTTGGTGAGCATACCGCCCGGCCAGCGTTCGATGACGTAGGGCATATTGATAGACTTAGCTTTGTCCTCAATTACTTGTTTGGCCTGTTTTTTAGTGGCTACGAAGAGAACCTTCTTGCCGGATTTCGCGATGCTCTTCAATGCGGCCGCGGCTTCTTCTACTTTAGCGGCTGTCTTGTAGAGGTCGAGGATGTGGATACCGTTGCGCTCCATGAAGATGTAGGGAGCCATTGCAGGATTCCATTTTCTTTTGAGGTGGCCGAAGTGGCAGCCTGCTTCAAGGAGCTGTTCAA
>CANOLV010000014.1 GCA_947567425.1 uncultured Porphyromonadaceae bacterium
TTTGGCGTATACACGCTTTCCAGGCGTGCCTCTTCAACCACTCGAGCATCACTCCATGATTTGGTTGTTGTCGGTCCTGACATGTATCTCCGACCGTTTTGCTTGTGCAAAGGTAGTAATAATATTTCAATTAAATGCCATCACGAAGACATTTTTTGCCATGCATCTCCGCTTTTAATCCGTTTTAGCCAGAAAACGGCATATCTTAGGCATTAATTCCGTGGCTGTTAAACGTCCATATTCATACACCCGCATCATCTTCTGCGGATCTGACTCTATACGGCTGATGTTAAGCGGCCTCTCCGGAGCTATCACCAAAGCCCTGCCGGCACGCTCCTCCTCATCAATATACCGTAGCTGTTCATTATACATCTCATGCCTTATGGCCATGGCACGAGCCACTGCGGGATACTTCCTTAATGCGATGTCAAAAAACCATTTCTTAACCGGTCGTTTAAAATAATCGCGCGGTTGAGTCAGAACTACGATGCAAGCTCCATAGCCATGCTCACGAAAGTATTTAAGAGGTATCGAGTCGGTGATACCGCCATCGAGCATGCGCCTGCCGTCGTCGACAATGACCGGCTTGGTGACCACCGGCATCGAAGCGGAAGCTCTCATCCACTCCAAGGATTGATATGTGACCTCGCACATATTGTAGTACACGGGGGTACCGGTGTCCACGTCGGTCGTAACCATCACAAATTCCATGGGCGAACGCTCAAATGCCTCCTTATCAAACCGGTCGAGTTTCTCCGGCAGTTCATGGTAGGCAAATTCAGCGCCCACAAGGTCGCCGGTGCGCAACAGCGTGCGCCATCCCATATAACGTGGATCGCGCCCGTATCGCAAGTTATAGCGTATCACACGCCCGGGCTGGTGCGACTTGTAGTTGCATCCGAAGCAGGCACCGGCCGACACACCTATTATGCCGTCGAATGTGACATTGTTGGCCATCATCACATCCATCACTCCGGCAGAGAACAGCCCGCGCATGGCTCCTCCCTCCAATACAAGTCCGCGTTTGCCGTCACATGCAGTCATCGCCATCTCCCGCCACCCTATTTCACCACATGCTCCTTGATTATACCATGACGGTAGGCATACAGAAGCTCCGTCAGCTCCTCAATCTGCGACATCAACAATCGTCCCTGATCTGTGTCGCGAACCCGCATGCGCTTTGAGCTGAGTTCCACTATCTGGGTGGTGCTTTTAATGTCCGAACCGGTTCTGACAGCCTCCTCGGTCGAAGTAAACGGCTCATGCTGAACCAACTGAAATCCACGGCTATGGTACACGAGCGTATATCCCGCGATACCGGTCGTGTCATGGTAAGCTTTTGCAAAACCGCCGTCGATCACCATCAGCTTGCCGTTGGCCCGTATAGGTGTCTCCCCTTTGTTGATCTTCACCGGCACATGGCCGTTTATTATATGACGGTGTTCGCCCTCGACTCCAAAGGCATCCAATATCATGTCGCACACCGCCTCGTCATTGCGCAGTTTATAATAATAGCCCTTCTCCTCATAATGCATGCTCTTATCCTTAAGGAAATAACGCTCGAAAGTGGCCATCTTTGACTTGTCAAACAGAGGCGAATCCGGACCGCACCAAAGATACCAGTAATAGTCCACCGCATAATCCCGCTCTGAATCCGACGTGTCTGAATTGAATGCCGAACGCATCAGCATGCCCACATGGTGCATCAGTTCTCGGCCCTTGTATTTGACTCCGTTGACGTCCACCTCCTTAAGTGTACCGTCGGCGTTGAGAGGGAGCGAAGCGTGAAACAGCAGATTGGAATTATAGATCCCATACATGCATCCATGCGTAAACATGCACTGCACATGCTTCTTAAGCTTGTCGCTCACCTGGAATGAATGGTGGATTTTATCCATAAGGTCCTTTTCCTCGGGAGTGAGCCGGTAAGGATCGTCCGGATCTATTGTGGGGAAGTGGGAGTCGGTCATCTCATATTCCTTGCCGTTATAGACAAACACCCCCCTCTCCTTATCGATATACTCAAGCAACTTACGGTCCGACATGCCCCACTGCGGATGCTTGTCGATCAGTCCGGCTTCAAGTTTAAACTGGATGATGCTTATGGCCTTGTGCATCTGACCCAACAGGCGTCTCGACTTTTCATCATAGTCGTTATTGTCAGGATCCACTTTAGGCCCGAAGTTCTCACATGGATCCGCGCCGTAGGTCTCCATGGCAAATGTGGCCAAAGGCACCAGATTTATGCCGTAGCCATCCTCCAGAGTTGCCATATTGCCATACCTCAACGACAAGCGCAGCACATTGGCGATGCAGGCGTTATTACCTGCGGCCGCACCCATCCACAGCGCATCATGATTACCCCACTGCATGTCAAACTTATCGTATTCACACAAAGTATCCATGATTATATGCGCTCCTGGCCCACGGTCGAACACATCGCCGAGCACGTGCAGCTGATCTATGCTCAGACGTTGGATCACATTGCACAGGGCTATGATAAACTCGTCGGCCTGGCCGGTCGATATAATTGTTTCTATGATGCGGCTGAAATAAGCATGTTTGTCGTCGTCCGAAGGCGACTCATGCAGAAGCTCCTCTATTATATATGCAAACTCCTTCGGCAAAGCTTTCCTGACTTTCGACCTTGTATACTTCGACGACACAGACTGGCACACCCTTATCAGACGGTGCAGGGTGATATTGTAGAAATCCTCCAGATCATTCTCCTCGGCTTTCTGATATTCGAGTTTACGCTCCGGATAGTATATAAGTGTGCACAGCGACTTTATGTCCTGGTCGCGCATCGAATTGCCGAACAGTTCCGTGACCTTACGCTTAATGTTTCCGGATGCATTTTTGAGTATATGGCGGAATGCCTCATGCTCCCCGTGCAGGTCGGCTACAAAATGCTCCGTTCCCTTCGGCAGGTTCAGAATCGCCTCGAGATTGATTATTTCCGTACTGGCGGCTGTTATATTGTTGAAAGTCTGCGACAGCAATTCGAGCACACGCCTGTCATTCTCTATTTTCTGTGGAGTTATATGTTGTTTCTGAGTAGTCATGTTTAAGTGCATGTATGAATATTATAGGGATAGCTTAATTTTATACAGGCCGCTGGCCCCTACCGGCATCACTGGGTGCCGATAGCACCCACAAAGATAGCAAACAATCATAACAAAAGGAATCAATGACAGACTTTTTTAACGTAAAATTCAATTCATTTATCCTCCGTCATCCCAATTATCACTACCTTTGCACCATAAACCACTAACCGCATGGACAAAAAAAGCATCATTCGATGGAGCCTATCCTCTCTGGCTATAGTAGTAATCGCATCGGTCACGGCGCTGGCCTATTGGAGCCATCTGGCATATACCCGCTATCAAGGCCCGGACGACGTTTGGATATTCATTCCGGCCGACGCCGACGCCGCCTACATACGCTCGCAGCTCTCTGAAAAAGCTGGTGACGCAGGCAAAAATGCGGCACGCCTATGGTCATGGTACAAAAGCGACACACGAAAAGCTCACGGCGCTTACAAGATAACGCCCGGCACTTCTGCCGTTGACATATTCAAAGCCATATCAAGAGGCAACCAGACCCCCGTAAAACTGACTTTCAACAACGTCCGCACCATCGGACAACTGACTTCGCGAATAGCTTCGCGCATGGAGATGGACTCGACAAGCCTTTCGGCAGCTATTGATTCGATCCTGCCGGAAAGCGGATTTTCCAAAGCCACATACATAGCGGCGTTCCTGCCCGACACATACGAATTTTATTGGACAGCATCGCCGGCGAAAGTTGTCGACACCCTGCTGAAACACCGCAACCGGTTCTGGAACGACACCCGGCGAGCTAAAGCCAAAGCGCTCGGACTCAATCCGGTCCAAGTGGCCACAGTGGCATCAATAGCCGAAGAGGAGACCAACAGCTGCTCCGAGCGAGGCACAGTAGCGCGTCTTTACCTCAACCGCATACATCGGGGCATGCCGCTGCAGGCCGACCCCACAGTCAAATTTGCCATCGGCGACTTCACGTTAAAGCGCATCACCCAAAAGCACCTCGACACGCCATCACCATACAACACTTACCGCGTCAACGGTCTGCCACCCGGACCCATAAGGATGCCGGAAGCCGCCACACTCGATGCTGTGCTCGATTCACGACCCCACCCTTACATATACATGTGTGCCAAAGAGGACTTCTCCGGACGCCACAACTTCACCTCCGACTACTCGACTCACATGAAAAATGCCGCGAGATACCGTCAGGAACTAAACAAACGAAATATAAAGTAGCCATGAAAAAAGCCAACGGCACAAACCCGGACGACCTCGTCGAATTCGACTCATTTCAAAACGTTGCCGACGCATATATAGCCAAAGGAATCCTTGAGACCAACGGCGTCCAATGCGTAGTCAACGGACAGCTAATGTCCACACTCTATTATGGAGTGCCCGGACTGGATGCGCGTCTTTACGTGAGGCAAAAAGACCTCGCGCTCGCCCGGCGCATCATGGATTCAAACCTTAATGCGGCCGACGATGCTATCGATCCTGACCGGCAGTAAGCACTAAAGTATGCTATTTACTGTTGTATTTTCGTAACCCGGAAAGCGTTATACGTCTCAAAAGCGTTATTAAAACGAATATTTACTCAAATTTCAGCCATTACGCCACTGTTATTACAAGAAATATTCGTAACTTTGTACGCTTAAAATCATGTGTAAATACAGATGAGACAATTAAAAATCACCAAGTCAATCACCAACCGAGAGAGCGCATCGCTTGACAAATACCTGCAAGAGATTGGTCGAGAAGACCTTATCACTGTCGAGGAAGAGGTTGAATTGGCTCAACGTATCAGACAAGGAGACGAAGCGGCTTTGGACAAACTGACCAGAGCCAATCTGCGTTTCGTGGTTTCGGTAGCCAAACAGTATCAGAATCAGGGACTATCGCTCCCCGACTTAATCAACGAAGGTAACCTTGGACTTATCAAGGCGGCTCAGAAATTCGACGAAACACGCGGATTCAAATTCATATCCTACGCCGTTTGGTGGATACGCCAGTCAATCCTACAGGCTCTTGCCGAACAGTCAAGAATCGTGCGCCTGCCTCTCAATCAGGTTGGCTCGCTAAACAAGATCAGCAAAGCCCTTTCCAAATTTGAACAGGAGAACGAACGACGTCCCTCTGCAGAAGAGCTTGCCGACGCACTCGACGTCCCGGTTGAGAAGATTGCCGACACGCTCAAAGTACAAGGCCGGCACATCTCCGTCGACGCTCCGTTTGTCGAAGGCGAAGACAACAGCCTCCTTGACGTGCTCCCTAACGACGATTCCCCGATGGCAGATGCCACTCTGACTCAGGAATCGCTCTCAAAAGAGGTCGAACGTGCACTCAAGCAGCTCCACGAACGCGAAAGAGAGATTCTCAAAATGTTCTTCGGCATAGGATGCCAGGAGATGACTCTTGAAGAAATCGGTGCTAAATTTGACTTGACACGCGAACGTGTCCGCCAGATCAAAGAAAAGGCCATCCGACGCCTGAAAGGTCAGAAGAGCAAATTGCTGAAGACCTACCTCGGACAATAATTTTTTCTCGGATTTATAGTTTTACATCAGGAGTGCCGTCACACGACGGTACTCCTGATGCTTTTTTACGCCTTTAAATACGGATATCCACATTTTTTAATATCAATATCCACATTTTAAATGACGGCAAGCGGCATAATTTGGTCAAAAGTGACTAAATTTGTATCTGCTTTCAGATTCTAAATGCGTGTATAAATATAATCGATGAACTGGGCGTATAAAATACTCCGCACCATTATTGTTTCGTTTCTGGCATTGAGCATAATCGTGCCGGCCCTTTTATATGCGCTGTTGTCCGTTCCGGCCATACAGGACATAGCCCGCGACAGAGGTCAACGTGAGCTGTCGGAGCTATTGGGAGCTGAAGTTAACATCGGATCTGTTAACATCGCGCCATTCAACAAACTCACACTGCACGACATAAGCATAGCAACTGCTCCAGGCGACACAGCTGTCAGGATAACACGTCTTGGCGCCGGTATCCGACTCGGCAAGCTATTGCTCCAACGCCGCATAGTCATATCCTACGCTGAAATCATCGGACTCCGCGGACAGTTGTACCGCGACTCAGCCGACGCGCCTCTGAACATACAGCCTATCATCGACCATCTTAAATCAGACGACAGCGACAAGCCCAAGCCCGACTACGACCTTAAAGTCAACAATATCGTCATCCGGAAAAGCTCTCTAAGCTACGACGTTCTCGACATGCCTCGCCTTACAGGGACAAACGGATTTGACCGTAACCACATTGCCGTCAACGATCTGAGGGCTGACATCCAGGTGCCGAGGATAAGCAATGACGACTACGAAGTCATAATCAGGAGGCTCGCCATGAAGGAACGGTCAGGACTATCGATTGAATCGCTGAGCGGCACTGCATCGCTGACCGATTCAGGATTCAGCCTTAAAGAATTCGAGATCGATCTCCCCAACTCTGCCATCCGGCTCGGCGATATAGAATCTGACTATGAAGGATGGGAATCACTCTCCAAAAAGTGGAATAAGATTCCTGTCGACGTCAGATTCCTCAAAGGTTCCAAGATATATCCGCCTGACCTTTCGGCATTCTACCCTCCGCTTGAAAAATTCGACATGACATTCGCGCTTGCTTTCGAAGCCCAGGGATCAGTCGACAGCCTTAGCGTTAAGCACATGGCCATACAGGAACCCGAGACCACCCTCTCGCTTGACATCAACGGACTGTATGCCGACGGT
This sequence comes from uncultured Porphyromonadaceae bacterium, assembly GCA_947567425.1. GTDB lineage: Bacteria > Bacteroidota > Bacteroidia > Bacteroidales > Muribaculaceae > Muribaculum. Next base: position 6,821 of record CANOLV010000014.1, read on the forward strand.
CTGCCCTCAGTCGACAGTCTCACCATAGACATCGATGGACTCGACATCGACATCGATGCCCGGCGTCTTGCCGCGGCTCTCCGCTCAAGGACTATGGGGAACGAACACCTCTGGAACCGCCTTGACAGCATCGGACATGCTTCACTTGCACTGACAGCATCGGCATCACCGGCCCGCACCGATATTGACGCCGACATAGAGTGCCGGACAGGAGTCGCTTCCGTAACTGCCCAGTTTGACGGCTCGGTATATAATCGCAAAGGAACGCTCTTTGGATCAGTAGCCATCGAAAACGCCGACATGCGCATGTTCGACGCCGATTTAGGGCCTGTCAGCTTAAGCCTTGATCTGAAAAGTCTGGTTGATAAGAATATCCGATGGGCTAAAGTCGACGCTATGGTAGATCTTTTTACCTACAAAGGATATGAATATTCAGGAATCAGCACGTCATTCACTGCCGACAGGGAAGTATTGACTGGAGAATTTGCCATCGACGACGAAAATGTTTCTGCCGAATTCAACGGCGAACTTGGCAGATCCGAAGGCATATATTCCTGCAATGCCCGGCTCAACATACGCCGTTTTGATCCCGGAAAGCTGAATCTCTACAATAAATATCCCGGATACGCCATGTCCGCAAGAATCGAATCTGCTCTGAAAGGCAATGATTTTGAGAATCTCGACGGACATCTTTCAATATCTAATTTTGAATTTACCGATTCGCTCCACAACGGCATCGACCTTAACTACCTCTCAGTGCTCGCCTCCGGAACAACCAATCCACGCTACATGCTCATACACTCTGACATTCTCGACGGACGCATCAACGGCAATTACAGATTGAAAGACGTAGTACCCACGGCCAGGGGCATAATTGAAGACATATTCCCCGCTCTCGCAGGAAATAAGAAACCAGCGGCGCATGCCCATGACGGAACATCGCCGATAAGCCTTAACACACGTCTGGAACTCCGCGAGAATGCCACCACACGCCGTTGGCTCGAATTCTTCAAGTCGCCGGTCAAAATCCTTCACCCCGTGTCGGTCAATGCCACTATCGACGGCACCGACCGAATACTCAAAGCCAGCGTCGATGCCCCGTATCTCCTTCAGAAAGACAAGTTCATCGAGCAGACCGTACTCATATTCAAAGCCGACGGCCGGTCACGCCGGTCATCTCTCGACTTCTCGACTATATACCCGACTAAGAACGGCAACGCCTCCGTAGAATTAAAAGCATCCGGTCAAACCAACAGACTCGACGCCAACCTGCATTGGGACATCGACCGCGACCGTATATTCAAAGGCGATGTGGATCTGTCGGCATTCCTGTCAGAGCATTTGTCCGACGAAGGGGCACGTTCAAATCTGGCTACGCTGATCAAGATTAATCCCAGCGAAATGATATTCAACGACACAGTCTGGAACGTCCGGCCCTCCACCATCGACATTCTTGATAAAAAAATCGACATACGCGACTTTGAAGTCAGTCGCGACAATCAATACGTAAAACTCAACGGCACCGCTTCCGACGATCCCGGCCACTCTATATGCCTGCAGCTCCTCGACATGGATCTCGACTATGTATTTGAGTCTCTTGGCATCGGAAACGCCATGTTCGGAGGCACGGCATCTGGAAAATTCTACGCATCAAACCTCTTCAGCAAACAGCCGCAGCTTGAGACTCCAGGCCTCCACGTCGACGGATTCAAGTATAATTTCAGTGTGCTCGGCGACGCCGACATTGTCAGCCGTTGGGACAATGAATCTAAAGGAGTCGTCATTGATGCCAAAGTCATCGGCCGGGACAAGCAGACATCCACTATCAACGGAGCTATATATCCGCTTAACGACTCTCTCGACTTCCGGTTCAAGGCCCGTCATCTGCCCGTCGGGTTTATGAAACCGTTTATGGAGGCATTCACCTCCGACATATCCGGATACGCATCCGGCGATGCCCGTCTGTATGGCACGTTCAAGTACATCAACATGACCGGTGACATATTCGCAGAAGATCTGAAACTAAAGCTCGACGTCACCAACACCTATTATACCACTACCGACTCCATACATCTGACTCCTGGTTACATCAGATTCGGCAATGTAGCCCTCAAAGACCAGTATGGACACTCGGGCCGTCTCGATGGATGGGTCAGACACACTTATTTCAAGGATCCTTCATTCCACTTTCAGGTCACAGGAGCAAGGAATCTTCTATGCTTCGACGTGACGGAAAGCATCAATCCCGACTGGTACGGACACGTGTTCTGCAACGGCGAAGTCTTCATCGACGGACATCCGGGATCCGTCAATGTCAACGCATCTGTCACAACCGCTCCTGACTCAAAGTTCACATTTGTACTTTCCGACACGGAAGTAGCCGACGAATATACCTTCCTGAGTTTTCATGACCGCGACGAAGCCAAAGAATCCCTCCTTCTTATTGTCGAAGATCCGGTCGCCGCTAACTTGAAGCGCCTGAAGGAACAATTTGCCAGAGAAAAGGAACAGCAATCCTCACCCACCCGATATCAGATAACCATCAATTGCTCCGTCACCGAGGACGGCGAACTCAACCTCATAAGCGATCCTGTGGCAAGAGACAAAATCATCACACGAGGAAAAGGCAATCTGACTTTTGAATACAATAACTCCGACGACGACATGACACTCCGCGGCAAGTATAAGATCACGCAGGGTGAATACTCATTCAGTCTGCAAAACTTGATCTTCAAGACATTCAAGATCAAGTCCGACGACGATGAGTCAAAAAACTACATCGCTTTCAACGGCAATCCTCTCGACGCCGAAATAAATATCGACGCATTCTACACAGCGCATGCAGTTTCGCTCAGCGACCTCGACGAATCGTTTCTTCAGGACCGCGACATAAAAAGCAACAAAGTTAACGTTAACGCACTATTGAAAGTAAGCGGATCCCTGCAGCAACCCGACATCAAGTTTGACCTCGAATTCCCATCGCTTACGCAGGACACTTACCGAAAAGTACGAAGCATCGTAAACACTGACGACCAGATGAGCCGTCAGGTATTCTATCTGCTATCGCTCGGACGATTCTATACCCCGGACTATATGGAGTCGACATCAAAAGGCAACGAACTCGTGTCTGTGGCGTCATCCACGATTTCTTCCCAGCTGAGCACGATGCTCGGACAGCTGAGCGACAACTGGACCATAGCTCCTAATATCCGAAGCGACAGAGGCGACTTCAGCGACATGTCGGTCGACCTCGCACTGTCGAGCTATCTGTTGAACAACAGACTGTTGTTCAACGGCAACTTCGGCTACCGCGACAACTCATTAAACAATAGCAACAACTCCTTTATCGGTGATTTCGACATAGAATACCTGCTGAACAGCTCCGGCAACATCAGGCTAAAAGCCTACAACCGCTACAACGACCAGAACTACTACGTCAAGTCGGCATTGACCACGCAAGGCGTCGGCATCGTGTTCAAACGCGATTTCGACAACATATTCTCATTCCTCCGGAAAAAGAAAAAGAAGGAGGAAGACAAAGCCAAACACAGCGACAAATCTCCTCAGGCTGAACACAACGAATAGGAGTGTGCCTAAAAAATACTACACATGGAACTGCTTAATTCAATAAACGATATCCTTTGGACATACATACTCATCGCAGTATTGCTGTTTGCCGCAGTATGGTTTTCCGTCAAGACCCGGTTCGTCCAATTGCGGATGGTCGGCGAGATGATAAGGCTGTTGCGTTCGTCCGGAAAGAAAGAAGACCATGCCGGGGTGTCCGGTGCCGCATCCCACCGTCACTCCGTAAGCTCCTTCCAGGCATTTGCCGTATCAATCGCGAGCCGCGTCGGCACCGGCAATCTTGCCGGAGTCGCCACCGCCATTGCCATCGGAGGTCCGGGTGCCGTATTTTGGATGTGGATAATAGCCATACTCGGAGCGGCCACGGCGTTCATAGAATCGACCCTCGCACAGCTCTACAAGGTGAAAGGCCGCAATTCATTCAGTGGCGGACCCGCCTATTACATCCAGAAAGGCATGCAATGCCGGTGGTTCGCAGTGCTGTTTGCCGTACTTATCACAGTCACTTTCGGACTTGCGTTCAACTCCGTACAGTCAAACACCATTGCAGCCGCCGCAAAAGTGTCATTCGGGTGGGATCCTGCAATAGTAGGCGTAGTTCTCACCGTGGCTACATTGATAATAATCTGGGGAGGCATACATCGGATTTCCCGGTTCAGTGAGATTGTGGTTCCCGTCATGGCTGTCCTTTACATTCTCCTCGCCATATTCGTAATCATAATCCGCTTTGACCATATTCCGGAAGTCATCCGGACCATATTCGCCGACGCATTCACCGGCGATGCCGCTCTGGGCGCCGGATTCGGAAGCGCATTGATCATGGGCATAAAGCGTGGACTTTTCAGCAACGAGGCCGGCGAAGGGTCTGCTCCGAACGTAGCCGCCACAGCCGCCGTCAGCCATCCCGTAAAACAGGGCCTCATACAGGCTTTCGGTGTATTCACCGACACTCTGCTTATATGCTCCGCCACTGCATTCATAATACTGTGCGGCGACACATATCTCGACGGATCATCAGGAATCGAACTCACGCAGAACGCGCTTGAGAACGAAGTAGGCACCGTGGGCTCTACATTCGTAGCCGTAGCCATATTCTTCTTCGCATTCACAAGCATCGTCTCCAACTATTACTACGGCGAGACAAACCTTCAGTTCATCCGCGACTCGCGCCCCATGATAATAGCCTACCGCATCTGCGTGGGAGCCATGGTGATGATAGGCACCATCACATCGCTCGATTTTGTCTGGGGACTCGCCGACTTATTCATGGGGCTTATGACCCTCGTCAACCTCACCGCTCTCGCATTCCTTGGACGATACGCCATAATGGCTCTTAACGATTACTCCCGACAACGTCTCAAAGGCTACAATCCGGTCTATCGCCGTTCTACAATCCCGCAGATTCAGCGTCACACCGAATGTTGGCCGGAATAACTATATAACTATAAACCGATTATGGACATGCAAACGATTGCTCCCGCACCCTTTCGAGGAGGCCTGCGTATAAATCCCGGAAGTGCTCTGTTTCTATTCATCTGCTGGTGGCTGCTGGCTTGGATATTCGGAGCCGTAGTCATCACCCGCACCGGAAGCTCAACCGTCGGACTGTTGAGGCTATCCATACTCCTCCAGGATCTCATTATATTCATAATGCCCGTGGCTATGACCCTCATACTCGCCGCAAAGAATCCCCTGGAGTTCATCCACATAAAAAAATGCCCTGGCACCATCAACTCCATTCTTGTGCCGCTAACTATAATAGTAGCCATCCCGGCTATGAACCTGCTCGTCAAGTGGAATGAAGGCATGCATCTTCCCGAATCGTTGTCGGCCGTTGAACAGATACTTCGGACAGCCGAGGAAAATGCAGGAGCCACTATCAACATGCTTTTAGGCGAAGTCGGAGTCTCTGACATGATCATATCCGTCCTACTCATCGGCATATTGACCGGAATAGCGGAAGAGCTTTTCTTCCGCGGCGCGCTGCAAGGCATACTATTGGCCTTGTTCCGCAACCGTCATCTGGCCATATGGACTGCCGCCTTCGTATTCAGCGCCATACACATGCAGTTCTTCGGATTTTTCCCAAGGCTGATCATGGGTGCATTCTTTGGCTACCTCGTATGCTGGAGCGGTTCGCTATGGCTGTCAGTGATCGCCCACGCCCTCAACAATAGCCTCGTGGTCCTGTCGATATGGCTGATACGCACCGGAGCAATTTCATCCGACATAAACACCATCGGTACCGGCACATCAGCCGCATCAATAATGCTCGTCGTCGCCAGTGGCCTACTTACCGCCATTGCCGTCTACACCATCCGTCGCGTCAACAACATCCACAGTTTATAGCTCTCTTCATGCAATTAACAAACTGCAAGGCATTAATGCATAACAGATAGAACCACCATCCGCATGCAGATTTTATATCGGAGAGAGACTTTCATCTTATCGTAGTGCTATTTCTTTTCGTGTTTGAACTTGATGGTTTTCTTTGTGTTGCGCTTGGGATATTTGACTTTAATTGTCTGTGGATTATCGTAACCTTCAACCACTATACGCAATACGGCCTCTTTCAATGGCTTGCCATCGTCATCTTGTAATGCGGGCTCATTATTCCATTGAATGATAAATTTGCCATCAAATGGTATCAAACTAATGTAGTCCGACATTTCGTCACCGTCTTCATCAATCCAAACCCGTTCGATTTTCCTGACAGAAGTGTTAATTGGAAGGTTATTCTCATTTACAACAATAAGATATAACACATTTTCAAGTTTATCAGTTACCTCAATGGGCACGACACCCATAACTGATATTTCACCAAGATAAACTTGCGTAGGAGTTAAAATAATTTCTTCATTTAATGCTTTTGATGTCACGGGGTAGATAAGAGTTTCATATCCCACATATTTAACTTGCAGGCTATCTCCAACTACGGCCTCTATTCGAAATTTGCCGTCAATATCCGTTGATGTTCCCTGTGCTGTCCGTGGGTTTATAATTGTAGCCCCTACCATAGGTTCTCTTGATATAGTACCGTCTTGTAAAGTATCTCCAGTGAGGACAACGCCTTTGACTATTATAGTATCGGCCATTGCCTGAGTTGCTACATATCCTTTTGTCAAAGATGTGTCGGGAGTCTGGGATTGCACGGCAATAGGAGCAAGCATGGCTATTGCTCCTGCCGATAATCCGGCAAGCACAACGGCTTTACCCATAAGTTGACGCGCGCGGAGCTGTTGCTCCAAATATCTCACCTCGGCTTCGCATTTGGGGCACGTTCCGAGACAGTCACCCTTGTAGCGACACTCCGACGTTACAAACTCTATGTCATTCGCCTCGGCTATTTGCCGGCGAATCTCTTTTAATATCTTACAAGTCTGCTTTCCTCGTGCCATAACTTATTCCGCTTCTTGATCGTCCATAAGGCGAAAACTGATAGGGACAGCCTGCCATACATCAGCGGGTATGCCATCTCTTTCTCCGGGCTTAAATTTAGGCAGAAGTTGCACAACTCGGATAGCTTCTTTATTAAACTCCTCAGGCAGATTACTTCTTGCAATTTCCGTATTACGAACTTTCCCGGTTTTATCAACTAAAAAACGTACTATCACTTTGCCCTGAACGTAATCGCAAGTAGGTGGATATTTCAGGTTTTCGACAAAAAACTGAAACATTGCACTTATTCCGCCCGGAAATTCTGGTTGAGTTTCTGCGACCTCACCGACCACAGCGTATATCGGCTCTTCCATCTTTTCCGTTGAAGCAGACGCTTCTGCATTTGTGAAAGATGCAGGGCATTTTACCGTTTTAGTGGCCGTTGATTCTCGCTCTTGATTAGCCGGTGAAATTGAGATGTCATCTGCAATCCCGATTTCACCTTCTTTTAGCCCACTACTATCAAACACTGAATTGACCGCTTCAATTTCGCCTTCCTCCTCTTCTTCGCAATCAAGAATCATCGCTCCCTGAAGCAACTCCGTAGGCTCACCTTGCAGCTTATCACTATCGTCTGTCGTTTGATTTGATAAACTGCCGCAGCCTGAAAATGTAATCATACCGGCCGATAATCCGGCAAGCACAACGGCTTTACCCATCAGTTGTCGCTTACAAAGTTGTTGCTCCAGATATCGCACCTCGGCCTCGCATTTCGGACACGTACCGAGGCAGTCACCCTTGTAACGACACTCCGACGTTACAAACTCTATGTCATTCGCTTCGGCTATCTGCCGACGAATCTCTTTCAATATCTTGCAGGTCTGCTTCCCTCGTGCCATAATCAGTGAAATTTAATCAAACTAAAAATTGTCCTTAATAATCCAATAATAGAGGCACATCCTGCTCAATAGCAAAATTTACGGCCTGATATAGAATGGAGAAAGCACATTGTGCCAATTCTTCTGTTCTGTATTTATCACCTTGTTTTTTACGAAACAGAAAACCCAGTAGAGGCTTGGATTCTTTTCGATTTACAGGGATATAATATTTATCATCCCTCCATGATAGAATCGTCGATTCATCAGCTTTCCATGTCTGACTGTTAAGTTCTTCCAATTCTTGTTTTAGCAATAGAAGTGTAGATACATGAGCTTCATCTCCGTTCGCCATATTTGTAACAAAGATTGATTCGTTCGGAATCGGTAACCACAGAGTCACATCGGAAAGTAGCGAAACATCACTTGCTTTCGACTTACCTTTTTTGACAATAGGATCATCAAAAGCGCACCAACGGTTTTCAACATATTCAGGCAGAGGATAATTTTGCATATGACAAGCAAGAAACATTAACAACGCACCGAAAGCCATCCAATCCGGCTTGTCAGTGAAGTAGTCGCGTTCATTTATCTCGTCCCATAACGGATGAGGCATAGGTTCGCCTATTTGTTCTAAACCAGCGGCTAATTTTTCTGCCCAATAACATATAATGGCACGAATCTCCATAATCTCCGCGTTATCCTCTACGGGTTTTATTTCATTACCAAGCCCATCTGTCATTACACATTTTTGGCCATTAGCCTCAGCTATTTGCTGCACCTTGTTTTTCCAATTGTGGCTATAGTATCGGGTCAATGTCCCGGCATAGATATCTAATCCCATGTGAATGTTGTATTAACGTTTATATGTGAATAAATCGAATTTGGAGTATCCAAGTGCGGATAGTGCGTTGCGGCTTTCCTCGCGGGCGGTGTCTGTATTATAGTCAGGAATAAGCGGTAGCCGTATTATGCAGTCTTTCTGACGGTCAGCTTCGGCAATCAAGCGTAGATTGAACAGCACACGCGAATTATCCCGACCTGTGTATTGTCGGTAAATATCCGCGTCCATATCCTTTATGTCGATAATCCAAGAATCTACCAACGGGAGCAGAGCCTCGATATTCTCTTTCGGCACATTAAGGGACGTTTCTAATGTCAGCCTCCATGACGGGCCACACAGTTCACGGAAACGGCATATAAAATCAGGACGTAATGCAGGTTCTCCGCCCCCGAAAGTCACGCCGCCGTTGGTGGCGATGAAATAAAGTTCATCAATCCTGACTTCATCGTATAGTGACTGGGGAGTGTATTCCTTGAAACGGTCACTATCGCCGAGCGATTGTGGATTCAGGCAGTAATGGCAGCGGAGCGGACAGCTGTGGAAAGCGACAAGCGTGGTTACTCCATCGCCGTCGGTGGAGAGGCGATGACGGGAGATGCCAATTATTTTCACTTTTTCACTTACCATTGCATTTGTGCTTCATACAGCAAAGCTACTACAAAATACTGACATTCGCAAGACTAAGATTCAAAAAATATCATTGTCTCACAGTCGCATTCGTTGTCAGTGACTGATGCAGACGCTTTGCCTGAGTCCTGAAGGTGGCGTAAGTTACACCCCCGCAAATCAGACCGCTGACAATAGGTATTGCCTTCGTGATGGTCCTGCCCGCAGTCTTCGCTGTTATTTGTGTTCCAAGCTTTTTCGCGACGGCTTCGACACCCTGGGCCACTATCTGCTTCGACAGGATGTTGCCGGCGATTCGCGTTATAGTTTCATCTGTGATTCTACGACCTATCTCAACTGCAAGTTTCTTCACCAGCTCATTGGCCATTGTTACCCTGTTCATCACTCCGATGAAAGCCGTGAGCATTATCTCACCATCCTTTGTGAGATTGCCCCTATTGTCCACCATGTCCGGAAATCCATACAGATAGCCCAGCTTCTGTCCTACCGAGACTACATGGTAATAGTAGTTCGCCAGATCAGCCGGTATGGAAGCAAGCACGGCAAATCCGCCCGGAATACCGGCAGCCGTCGATATTGCAGTCGCCTTGACAGTATGGGCATCGATCACGGAGTTTGCCTTCTTCTCGATCACAGCGTACGGGACAGCCTTTATCGGCGATTCGCTGATACACATATCCAGTTTATCTTCCGGCAGATCCTTAAACACCTTGCTTAAAAAGGCCGTACGGTTAATTTTTGCACCGGGCATTTTTAGGATTCCCCTCAGAAAAGATATCCAACTTTCATTCATTACACCCTACATTAATTCTTTACGTTCTACATTAAGATAATGTCTCTCTTATATATTAGACAATATCCGCCTGCTATCGTTTATCCGCACATCCCCTATATGACATTTTTAACAATCCGACACCCCACTCTCCCTATAAAAAAGCAATGATGGTATGCCAAATATATTAGGTATTATTATATGAAGGGCACTAAAAGTGTACTTTGGGAAGTTTAAGGAAAGTGACGGAAATCGATTTTGCTATTTTTAGTATTCGTTAGCGATTTTCACTTGTCTGAATTTACCTCAACTGCTCCAAATCTTTGAATCTATTGAAATCTATAATTGAAAAATTTTTATGTCGATTGTTTCGTTCTTGGTTCTCCCTTTCCAATGAATGCAGAGCATCGAATTTACTTATCTTCGATAAGACCAAAGTCCAAATCGAAATCGGAGATGATCTTTTGAATTTTTTTGAACTTCTCATATTCTTCGGCGGCTTTTGCCTCGGCTTCCGCATGAGAAATGGTTCCTTTGGAATTATCGGGTAGAATTTGATAGCGACGGAAAGCTAGAAACTCATTGACACTGGCAGCGAACTCCTGCATTGTAAACGTATTTTCGCGCTCTATCAAATCCTCAATGTAGTCGAAATAACCGGTAATGGCTCTTTCCAATCGCCGAATCTCATTCTGTTGCAAATAGTTCTTGGCGATAACCACATCTGACTTCAATATGCGCCCATTAGGAGCATATTGAAGTCAGATGTGGTTAATCCCATGTGTTCTTTTTCAGCATCAGCCTTTGTATAGACAATCTCCGCCGCAGTCTGCCCCATAATTGCGTAATGAAACTTATTCTGAATCATCGCATAAAAATCGCGGGTCGTGGGGGCATACCTGTCATAGTCTATACTGCACTCCGCATATATGTCGGTAATCTTCTGCCAGATGCGGCGCTCGCTTGCCCGAATAGACCGTACCCTTTCAAGCAATTCATCAAAATAATCTTTGCCGAAAAGCGTTCTTCCTTGCTTCAAACGTTCATCATCAAGCACAAACCCTTTTTGCATAAACTCTTTCAGCACCTTGGTAGCCCAAATCCTGAACTTTGTGGCCTTAGTAGAATTGACTCGGTAGCCAACGGAAATAATCGCATCGAGGTTGTAGAAATTGGTTTCCCTTGATTGTGTCAAACCATCAACGGCACCATGCTGAGTGGTTGTTTCCATTTTGGAAATAACCAGTTCCTGCTGCAACTCTCCCTCTGCAAAAATATTCTTCAGGTGCTTGCTGACAGCAGGCACCCCGACATCAAACAACTCGGCAATCCCTTTCTGAGTAAGCCATAAAGTCTCACCCTTGACAATAGCGTTCACTCTCACATCCCCTTCAGGCGTCGAGTAAATAATAATGTATTTTGAGTTATCTTGCTTCATGAATAATTGTCTTTATGCGGTTAATGATATAACGAGATTAAAAGTCGTCGAAAATACCCGAATCCAAGTCATCATCAAAGTCCTGTTGCGCATAATCCATAATCATTGTAGCTGTAGCTGTCATATCCGCCATTGCAGTCATCGTTATGCGAATGGTCGGTTCCACAAGAAATCCATATCACCATTGGAAATTGCTTATAGATTTCATTGCCTCATAGGCCTCGCCTTCTCTATCTCCTCTTTCGACACAGGCTTTGGTTGCGAAATAAGCTTTTCAAAACGTTCCGCATCCTTACCATAAAGCTCAGGAGGTTCCTTAATAGGTCTTGCCATAGTTGACGGTTTTAGTTCTTGACTGTAAAGATACAACAAATTTCCTACATAATTTGATTTTCTGATATAAAATTGGAAAAACGCCAAATCAATCAAAAAATCCACAGAATCCCCCGAACAAAAAAGCAAGAGATGTCACAAAACTCGTATCTGAGATTTTGCGACACCCCTTCTTAACTTAAAGCGTGTTCAAAAGACTCTGTTGAAGTCCGCAGGATCATTCAGGAAGAGTCTCGTAGGAGAGTGCATCGAGATAGTAGTACGATATGTACGACTTGCCGTCCTTGGCCTCGCGGGCGGCGATTTTCGCGCGATAGTCGGCCATACGTTCGTTGAACGTAGTCAGGTCGCCCTGTCCCTGAGCCGCACGCTCCGTATCGCATCCGCTCTCGGCTGTAGCCGCGCGTGCGGCCGACTCCTCGCCGCTTTCCAGTGCTATATTCTGCAGGCGGATGGCGTTCTGCTTCTCCATATCCTGTATAGCGTCCTCGTCGATACGCTGCTCACGGAGTATTCCCCTCACACGTATAGGACGATGTACCGACTCCTTGGCAAATGGTTCGCCCATCAGAGGATATGCCTCGCAACGAAGCATCGCATTGTCGCCGTTGCCGGCCACGAAAGCCTTGCGGCCTCCCTGACGGCACAGATGCGACACCACGCCCTCCATGACTATCGTATCACCCACGAGCGAATCCGGATTGGCCATAACCTCATCGACACTTATAGCCGTGACTTCCTCCGTCATCGAACCGGAGCCATTGCCGGCACCTCCGCATGAAGCGAGACAAACTGCCACCACCGTGGCGAACAACACTAAAAATGACTTTTTCATAATTAATTGAGTTTTAAATTATTGCAAAATTACTAATCTTTTATTAATGCAAAAGGAATAAATGAAAAAATTCCAAATACCAGCGTGACAACCGATGCCGTAATCATATATCGCCGGCTTCTCCTCCTGAGTATGATGAAAATGCCTATGGCCAGCAATAGATTGAGATATAATGCCCTCCACGACACAAACTCTATACGCGGATATGCATAACTGTCGTAGGCAGAGGTAAACGACAGCTCAAACGGGAATATATACTCCGACACTTCCTGTACTCTCGACTTGCCGTAAACCACCGAATATTCGCCGAGCCGACGGAGATTGTCGCTGTCCAATGCCACCCACCGCGATGACTCCCGGCCACTGACCTTCACCACCCAGTTAAACAGGTTTTTCATCACCATGAGGCGTTCCGAAGCGGGGTCAAACTTACCCACCGGAAGTCTTACCAATTTATATCCATCACGTTCGACTACATACAGATTGCGCTCCTCATCCGATACAAAACCAAGATACTGACGGTCTACGTTTTCCGTGATAAACACTTTGGTTGCCTTAACGCTGTCGGCCGACGACACTTTTGTCAGATACGGCCTGCCGGCCTGCATCTTCATGTGAAACACACTTCCCTCGGCATCAGCGATCAGGTAGCCCTCGTCGTATGACTTTCTTGTGGTCACGTTGGCACTGAGATCCCGTGCAGGATAAACAAATCCCTTATCTGCAAACACACTGCTGAACCGACGGCCGCGCCGCTCGTTGACCGAATTGGTGGCCATCTTCACGAATTCCACACTGTCATCAAGCCTGAACACCTCTTTCGCATCCTCAAGCTCAAAGCGCACCGGCATAGACTCCATAATCATATAGACTGAAGCCCCGCGCCTGTTAACATCGCGTGGCGACGAATTGAACACCCACTGGTTACGCCTGAATGCCTGCATGGTCAGTTCCTTTCCAAGCATGGAGTCCGGAAGTTGCTGACGATTTATCAATTGGCTGAAATAGACATGCGGCAACAACGAATCGCGCTCCTCTTTCGTGTAGATCCGGCCGGTCGACACTCCGCATGAATCCATGTCATAGATTCTGACCTCGTCGTCATCGCCACGTTCACTTATTACGAAAGCATCCGCTACAGGTGAATAGGAGACAAACGGATCCGACGAACCGTCCGGGAAAACCAGCGAATAAAGCCAGGGCAAAAACCACGACAGCACCACGACGCTCACCGCCACAAGAGCCGTCCTATACGCACACTTAATCATAATGTCAATCCTGACGGCCCTCCTTGAACCGGACTACTGAACCAAACGAAAATAAACCGAGTACAGCCGTAAACAACAGCATATACGCCACCGCGCCGTTGTAGGCTTCGGGCGATTCCTGCAAAAAATACATCATCACCGCGGCTATACCTATCAATGAAAGCAGAAACCGCATATACCACGTACCCTCAAGGCACACCGACGCCACCACCAGATAGGCCGTGAAACCGGCGAAGTACCATGGCATAGCCGTCAGAGCCACCCGCCATACCATCTCCGGCGTAATGATGGTGTAGTCATAGATGATTAGCATAAGTATCTGCACTGCAAATATGACCAGTACCTCTGCAAGCCCCGTGGCAAGCATTATCCCGATGAGCTTCATCTGTGGATAAGGCAGATGAAGGGTCAGTTTCAACCGCTTATGCGACATCTCAGGAGCCATCTGGGCCACCGCCACTGCTATGCCGACTGCCAAAGGCACGTACTTTATGATGTCGATGAATGAATTGTCCTTGGCCAGCATCACTATCCACAGGTGGTCGACGCCCTTAAGCGCTATCAGCCTGTTCATGGCCAGAATCGCATATCCGGCCATAGCCACAGCCAGAAGCAGCGAGATGAAGAAGACACCGCGTGTCTTGATCCACTCTTTATAAACAATAGCTTTCTCCATTGGTCAATATTTTCCGGTTAGACCTATAAATGCATCCTCAAGGGTCATGGCGCGGCGTGTCAGATTCCGTGCATCCACGCCTTGGTGCGCCAGCGACGACCGCACATAGTCCTCATTCTCAAAAGTGTACAGCTCATATTCATTCTTGATTCGGCCCGGATTTATCAGTTTTTCGTCTGTTATCGCCACATCCTCGTCGCCGGCAGTGAATGTATAGCGGGAAAATGTGTCGAGAAGCTTGTCCACTGGCATCTGCGTCAGAATCCTGCCGTAGTCGAGTATTATGCAGTCATCGATCAGACGCTCAAGATCCTGGATGATATGCGATGTCATAAACACCGTCTTTTCCTCAGCTTTGGCATATTCATGCAGATATTCTATGAACAGACGCCTGTAGCCCGGATCAAGTCCCAGCGAAAAGTCATCAAGCACAAGCAGATCCGCATTCTGTGCCAGAATAAGCCCCAACGCCACCTGCGAACGCTGTCCGCACGACATCGACGAAATCTTCTGCCGGGGCGATACATGGAGCTTCTTCATCAGCTCATAGTAGGAATCGCGGTTCCATTTAGGATAGAACCGCGAATAAAAACGCTCTATCTGCTCAATCGTCATAAAGGCATACTGTACGTGTCCCTCTATCAGCAGAGCTATCCGGGCGCGCGTCGAAGGCGACAGCTCCGTTATAGGTTCGCCGAATATACGGCACTCGCCGCACTGAGGGCGCAGATATCCCATCAATATATTGATAGTCGTGGTCTTTCCGGTTCCGTTCTTGCCGAGGAGGCCAAGTATCCTCCCCTTCGGCACCTCAAAACTCAGGTCGCTGTATATGACCCTTCCGGTTCCGTAGCGCTGGGTAAGTCCCTTGACCGAAATGACCGATTCTGATTTATTATCCATATAATCGTAATCTCTTTCAGTAATTTAAAATTTCACACTCACCGTCGCCGACGCTCCATGACACGACCCGTGATGCTCAAACGACGTAGTGTAATAAGTTATATCAATGCCGACAAGGAGTCCGTCGACATATCGTGAAGCGCCTGCCGACAAAGTTCCCGACATTCTGTCAGATGCCAGCATCCGGTAGTTGTGCATCACACACTTTCCTAAATCCGACGACATGTCCATCTCGCGGAAAACGGCCGACTTAGTTCCGGCAAAACTCATAGATCCCCCGATGCCCGCATGCCATAGCCAGTCGCCCGCAAGCTTGCTGTAGACTAAGTCTATTACCGGACCGATGTGATCCACGTCCACATCGCGCTCAGGCGATTCATACCGTTCATGGTCGCGCACGTATGCCACTGACGGAACCGCCGACAGCACCGAACCTTCCGACAAGCCTATCTGCATCGCTACCGCGACCGAGCCTTCCAGATTGTCATGCCGGTAAAGCGACCTGTCGCCTATCTTCGGATAACTGCCGCCGGCGGCGTTGCCGAACAGATTTTCCGTACTGCGGCGGTTAGACATCGCCAACCGGATCTCAGGCATAATGGAGAATGACGGCGACATCTTAATCCGATAGCTCGTCAAAGCCGACAGTTCATGCACGTCGCTGTAGCCCAAAGTCAGATTGTTGAAATTCCGCAACAACTGCTCCATGCGGTAGCCCTCATAAGCCACTGCGGCACCCCACCCTGAATGATCGGCCGACACAAGCTGCATACCGAGGTTGAAACCGAACGAGTCATATCCGCTGTTCTTATTCGTATTGCCCATGAACCGGGCATAATATGTACCCAATCCGGTAAGTGTGTACGTGTCGATATCGTTCATCGGATTGTAGAAGTCGACATCGCAGTTCTGGTTATACACCTCGATTCCCGCACTAAGACCCAAAGAATAATTGCCCGACAGACTATATGCCGCGCCCATATCGGCCTTAAGGTCAGACACCACAGTCTTTACACGCGGATCGCGGTTGCGGTAGTCGACACTTGCACGATACGAAGCATGGATACCGAACATCCATCTGCCCGCACCGGTGGCCCAGCCTCCGCCGAACTCATACCGGCGAGTGCTCATGTCGCCCCCAACGGCGTCGCCGAGCACGTATGGCGCCAACTTCAGATAGTCCACGCAGTCGGTCCATCTTATGTCGCGGTTATTTCCCGTAGTGAAGCCTGCATCGCCCCAGACCACTGAATTGCGCGACAGCCTCATATAGGATTCGGCTTTGATCGACAGCAACGTATGCCCTCTACCGAGCTGCATCATATAGGCCTCGTCATAGCGGCTCATATCTCCGTTGACACTAAGCTCCGACAATGACAGCGAATCGCACATAATCATAGTAGCCGGATTATAGGAGTATAACGATGTCCGCATACTCTCCACAGGCAGACTACGCTCCATGACATGTAGCGCCAACGTCCGCGGACGAGCCATGGCCGGAACTGTTCCGGCCATGACCACGGCAAAGCATATCGACAAGTCGGCAAGCGTTCTCATCCCGATATTCGGTTTATTGCTTGGCCGAGACTACCTCAAAGTCATTTGCAGAATCGTCGGTATCCTGCAGAATCACATTTCCGGCAGGCGATGTTCCCGACACCTTGCGAGCGAACTTCTTGCCGAACTTGTTCGGATCCTGGTTCTTGTCGGATATGGCCTTATAGCTCATGTCGACTGTGGCGGAGAGTGCATTGCGCTTCCAGACTTCCGTAGGACAAAGATTGACACCGTCGATGATCCACTCATACTTTATCAGTTTTTGGGTGTCGTTGGACATCTCCTTGCCGGCGGCGGTGAGCCAAGTGTATGTGCATGACTGTTCGTCGACAAAACGTTCGGCGGTCATCCCTTCCGGAAAACGAACCAGGGCGTATGAACGGTTGCATTGCTGCGAAGGCAACCATATAGTCTTGGAGTATGAATACCACTTGTCAAGATTCTTCACATCGGGATTGTCAGTGTCGCGCACAGAGCCGGTGGTCACCTCATCGTACCATTCGAAATCGGCGTCGGTATGATTGAGCGCACCCTCCACCTGCTGATTCCAGTCTATGGCCTGGTCCACAATCTTTATCGACTGTCCGGGTTGCACCGGAACATCCCTGCCCGTGCCGGGAATGACGTATACGGTCTGGGCCGTGAAATTATTCGCGATAAAATTGTCTACAGAGGTTATCTCAAGATCCTGGCTGTTGAGCAATTTGCTCTCGCAGATGGCGAGACCGTCGGCGTAAAGTACCTCGTCAGTATTATTGTAGATAGTGAAATATGAATCATACAGTCCGGACTTACCCGTAGCATTGAGAGTACCTGCCAGATAGATTTCGCCGAACACGAGCGTGTTGTCGGGATTGTAGAAAAACCAGTCGAGACTAAGCGTGCTGTTGGCCGACACCACTACCTGCGAGGCCACTGTACGGAGAGTTTTTTCGACATCGACGCCATTGTCGACATATTTGACGGTCATATTGCCTTCGATGTTGTATGTGCCCGCGGGTATGTTCAACTGACCTGTGGCAGGAAGGTCGATAGTCACTATATTTCCCGTGTTAAGCTCAGTGAATGTCAATGTGCCTGACTGCAACGTCGCCGCCGAAGGAAGCGAAGGCAGAGCATCATTGACCGTCACGTCGTAGTAAGTAACCGAATCGTCGTCGTCACAGGATACGGCCGAGACTGCAAACATGGTGCACGCGGCGCTTAAAAGCACCCAATTTTTCAAATTTACCTTTTTCATCAGTTTTTTTAATATTAATTGATTGATTATATTCTGAAATTAAGTTCCATGCCAAAATATGGCGAGGTATAGCGTCTGACAAGCACACCCCCGCTTCTGTAGGGAGGTTCGATGGAGGCTATGCGATTGACATAAAGGGCCAGTCCTATCCGGTCGTTCCAGAACTGTTTGGTGGCTTTTATGTTGAAAGTGGTCGATATCGGCACGGTGTATGTGTCGAACGCGGAGCTTGAATAGGATCTGACCAGCTGACCGAGAAGCGGGTCGGCAAGAGACGCCTGAGTAAAAGGATGAACAGCTCCGTCGGCATCCATAAAGTGGGTCGGCACTCCGTCGCGATAAAGTGTGCGCCTCGACGTAAACCATAAATTCTGCACGGTAAGCGAAAAGTTAAGCTTCAATGAAGGTATGTCGGTATCGAACATCACGTTAGTGTTGAAGCTCCTGTACTCGCTTCCGTCGTTGTCGTCATACAGACCTATATATTGAAGTTCGCGGTTGTTGACTATTATGGATGGTTTGTACCACAGTGACTGGCTGTTGACATTAACGGTTCTGAAGTATGCGCCCGACACGGTGACACGGGTCTTTACCGAAGGAATTCGGCGTGATTGGAACGTATATTCCACCCCCTCCTTGACGGTGCGGCTTCCATTAGTGGAGTACGACCTGACGGCCTGATAGTCGACTGTGGTATAAGGCAATTCCTCTATGCGCGGGGCACGCCCGGCGGCGTAAGGATCGAATCCCGACGCATCATAACGGCGGTACTGATAACGGTGCACCATGCCGGAATTGCGGAATCCGTCGCGCATGTCCTCGCGAAAATAGGTCACCGACAGACGGTTCCCCTTAAATCCCACATCACCCCTGACCTCCCACTTCAGGTTGCGGGCCGGCTTAAGGTCATAGTTGGTAAGATCCTCCACGTAAGTCATCACGTTCATCACCCTATATTCCTCTACATTATGATAGTAGTTCAACTGTTCGAAGTCCACATAATACGGGTCGGGGTACAGATACGCCGCCACCGGCATCTTCGTGTGCAGTCCCACACCCCCGGCAAGTTCCCACGAGAGAGCCTCCGCCCCGATGTATGTGGGAGCAGGAATCCATACAAGATTCACCCGAGGATCGATATAAGGCTTCCCTGAGAGCAGATAACGCTTATCCAAATGAAGCAGCTGTGTCCACCGTACCCCCGATACAAGCTCTACGGAGTGGCTGCCAAGCCTCCACAAAGCACTGTGTTCGAGATAGCCCGACATCTGATGCATGGCAGGAATGTCGGTAAAACTCCGGGGCCTTGTAGACATGCTCGGCGATATCGGACGATCAATGTCATACACACGCCCTGCTCCGTAATTCTTATTCATCGACCATTCGACTCCGGCCTTCATCCGTCCTGAATATGCAGAACTTCCGTATGCAAATCTGAAGTTGAGTTTGGCGTATGCGGTAAACGGTTTACTGTAGACATCCAGCTCCGCAAGATACAGCATAGGCAGATAGCCGACATAGTTGCTTCCCGGTTCGAGCGACATCGGCAACGGCATGACACGCGACGGCGCCACATGCTTATCCTGACGTGTATGGTCAGCGGTATAGCTTACTCCCGTGGTCAGCGTGGCATCTCGGAAAAAGATTCCCGCAGTCGGCCGGACAGCCAGGGAGCTGTTCCACGACAGCGCATGGCGATTATTGGCATAGGCATCTACAGTATTGTTAACTGTCAGATCAGGATCATTCTTGTCGTTTTCAAATGTACCCGTGTAATTGAGCGATGTATTCCATTCGGCCGTGACAGTCTGTCCGCCCCATCTCTTATTGCTTCTTACCGATCCTGTAACACGCTTGAAGTTCTCACGGTTGTTTCTGGGGTCTATTTTAGAGTCGAGATAATCCAGACCCACATTCAATGTCCAGTCATCGCCCGGCATGCGCAGACCTTTACCTACATAAAAAAGCTGGCTCTGAGTGTCGGCCTTGAACCGGGCTTCCAGACCTGACACTCCCGACTTACGCTTTATATTGACCAATCCGGAAGTGACCTCTCCATACTCCACGGAGGCTATTCCTCTGACCACCTCAACCTTCTCAATGTCGTCAGTGGAGATCGAACGCATGTCGACTCCCTTGCCGGCAGAATTACGTTCGGAATAGTTCGCGTCGGTGGTGTTTGGCATCCCGGACCCATTGTTGACAGGCACTCCGTCGATTAAAAAAGAAGTGCCGAGCGCGGATGTGGCATAGTCGTCAGACATCGTCACGCCAGATGCCTGGCGTATAGTGACGGAGTTTACACTCCCCATAGCAGGATCCTTGACAATGCCGCCTGGCAGAAGCGACATAAGGTCCGTGAAACTTGAAGGCTGCAGATGGCGCATAGCCTTGGTGTCTATGACGGATGTGCTTGACTTGCTCCGTGCTTCCGTAGCGGTCACTACCACCTCGCCAAGAGGATCATTAGGCAGCAGCATCACTTCAATCAGCGAATCGCCCCGAAGCGACAATTCACTCTTATGAGGCTTATAGCCCAAAGAACTCACAGTCATGGTCCATTCGCCCGGCCTAACCGCCACAGCCAGACGACCGACGGCATCAGTATATCCCCCGGACACATCGCCGGGACCGGACGACATGTACACCGCGGCAAACTCCACCGGCGATCCGGTGTCGGCATCGACCACACGCACCAATACAGAGGCAACGGCATTACCGACGGCTAGACACACCGCCAACGATGCAGTCAACAAAATTTTAAACCGACTCATTCCCATAGACTAAAAAATTTGCACTGTGAAGATGCGCTGCCTACGCATAAATTTCACAGTGCAAAATTAGTCTACAGCCAAAAGGCCGGAAATACTCAATTTATATGATTTTTGCCGACCGGACATGTCCGGTCTAATCAAATGGGATTAATACCACAAATCAGTTGACCCCTAGGAGTTCTATGTCGAACACCAAAACCGAGCCACCTGGAATGCCAGGCTGGGAATAGCGTCCGTAGCCCATTTCGGAGGGAAGGTATATCTCCCATCTGTCGCCTACATGCATCTGCTGCAACGCGATGATCCACCCCTGGATCAGATCGCGCAGACGCATGGCCACAGGCGTACCGCCACGCGAGCTGTCGAACGTCTTTCCATTGACAGTGCGTCCGGTATAGTGCACTGTCACTACGCTCGACCTATTGGGAACGGGAGAGTCCTGGCGACCTTTCTTCAATATTTTATAGTATATGCCTTTGTCGAGTGCGTTCACCCCCGGCTCGGAGGCTTTTTCTTCAAGCCAGCGACGGTTCTTCAATATATATTCCTGATTAGCCATGTCTGATATGCGTTAATTCATTCCTCCTTCTTTACATACGGAGCAAAGAAATCCCATATTATCTTCGCAGTGTCCACATCCTTATTGCCCCATGAATGTTTGCCTCCCTCTATCTCATAGACCACGACATCCATTCCTGACGGAGCTCCGGAATAAACATAACGTGTGACGGGCCTTTCAGGATCAGCCTTGGATGGGATAGTGTCGACTGTGAGCTTCGTGCATCTGTTATTGTAAGCGATCGAAGCCACTGCGAGCGGAACAGGGATATATGCACCCCAACCTCCCGTATTCTCATGGTCGCCCTGCCACATTGAGGTTTTGTCGGCATTGCCGTGAATCTCCAGGAAGGGAACCGGTACTGTAAGGATGTTATTAAGATATGTGCATTCAAATGTCAATCCGGCCACCGAAGCGTATGCCTTGAAAAGCTCAGGGTCGGTATAAGCAAACTGATAGCAAAGGTCACCGCCGTTGGACATTCCCGCACTGAATACATTCTCACGGCTCAAATTAAACCGGGAACATACTTCGTCGAGAAGTTTACGGAAAAAGTCGGCTTCGTCGATCTGCATGGATTCCTGAGGAGGATATCCAACCTTCCACCCATCCTTACCGCTCGAATCGGGCATGCCGTCAGGATAGCATACTGCAAATCCGCAACTGTCGGCCACGGCATTCATGTCTGGACGCCACCGGGTCTTAGATCCGTAGCCATGGGTATATACCACCAAAGGCGCACCAGGTTTAATACCCTCAGGAACGTACATGGTGTAGGTTCGCACGGTGTCGCCATAATTAAATTCATATCTGGGGCGCTCGGCCTTTTGAGCCATAACTGAAATCGACATCCCCATAGCCAAAAAAAGTGTAACCAGTCTGGTCATAACTGAGTATTTAAAGTTAATGAACAGCCAAAGTTATTAAAATAGATTCAAACATGCAAATGACAATCCATGCCGGGCCACATGCCTGACAACGGCAATGCAAGTCGAGCATAGACACAAATTATCGGCAGAACACCGATAGAATAATATTATTATTGCAGGGAATCGGCAGACCGGGTGCGAAACATGACTCATAGGATTCTTCATCACCCGGATGCCCAGGACAGACACTTTCGAGGATTCTGATTCGCCGAAAGCACAGCCTGAAACGTTTAAGACAGCATGGCATGCACATGCTAATACGTCTCCGAGGTCACGCGAAGAAGCGAGAGCCAGTTCCGACCACCCGGCCTGAAGGTCCCACCCGACAGAGGCCGCGGACCTCCATCAGGCACGGCACACGCGGACGTCAGACAGTATCATGGTGTCAGCCGGACCGGATCCGAAAGACCGGCGACAACCCTATTCCGTCATTCGCCCGAACGCGCCGCCGTGGCACATCCGGATTAATCGAACAATGCAAAGTTACGACGCATACGACCGATTGATACTGCAAAATTGGGAAAAAATTTTTCACAGGCCACGTCCATAGAAAAATTCACA
This sequence comes from uncultured Porphyromonadaceae bacterium, assembly GCA_947567425.1. GTDB lineage: Bacteria > Bacteroidota > Bacteroidia > Bacteroidales > Muribaculaceae > Muribaculum. Next base: position 29,978 of record CANOLV010000014.1, read on the forward strand.
GAAGAATTCATTCAAAATATATGTAAAACTATCACCATCAAAACACCACGCCAACCGCCCATCACGGTAGCCGGTGACAGATTGACGCAAGAGGCAAACTTTTTTTGCATCGACGGGCAAAATTTAGGGGTAAAAAGAGATGTAAATCCAAATATATTCTTTACATTTGCCATAACTAAAATTCATTTATCATATAACACATTTGATTATGGATATAAACAATATCATGAATGCCCTTGAGGCAAAACACCCGGGTGAGAAAGAGTATCTCCAGGCAGTGAAAGAAGTATTGCTTTCTGTAGGTGATGTCTACAATCAACATCCTGAATTTGAGAAAGCACGCATCATTGAACGCATGGTAGAACCGAACCGAATCGTGACATTCCGCGTCACTTGGATAGACGACAAAGGGGATGTCCAGACCAACCTCGGCTACCGCGTGCAGTTCAACAATGCCATAGGCCCGTACAAGGGTGGAATCCGCTTCCACGCTTCAGTTAACCTTTCAATCCTTAAGTTCCTGGGCTTCGAACAGACATTCAAGAATGCCCTTACCACCCTTCCGATGGGAGGTGCCAAAGGCGGCAGCGACTTCTCGCCACGTGGCAAGAGCGACAGAGAGATCATGCGTTTCTGCCAGGCGTTCATGCTTGAACTTTGGCGCAACGTAGGTCCTGACCGCGACGTACCGGCCGGCGACATCGGCGTAGGCGGACGCGAAGTAGGCTACATGTACGGAATGTACAAGAAACTCACCGAAGAGCACAACGGCACATTTACAGGCAAGGGACTTGACTTCGGCGGTTCGCTCATACGTCCTGAAGCTACCGGCTTCGGCGCCATCTACTTCGTCAAGGATATGCTCGCCGACAAGAAAGATACGATAAAAGGCAAGACTTTCGCCATCTCCGGCTTCGGCAACGTGGCATGGGGCGCAGCCCTCAAGGCTACGGAACTCGGCGGCAAGGTAGTGACCATCTCCGGCCCCGACGGATACATCTATGATCCTGACGGAATCTCCGGCGATAAAATCGACTATATGCTTGAACTCCGCGCTTCGGGCAACGACATCGTGGCACCGTATGCAGAGAAGTATCCCAACGCCACATTCTTCCCCGGCCGCAAGCCTTGGGAACAGAAAGTGGACATAGCATGTCCGTGCGCGACTCAGAACGAGCTTAACGGCGACGATGCCAAGATGCTCGTAGACAACGGCGTACAGATGGTGGCAGAGGTGTCGAACATGGGCTGCACACCCGAAGCTATCGACCACTTCATAGAGACCCGTACCACCTACGCTCCCGGAAAGGCGGTCAACGCCGGCGGTGTGGCCACTTCAGGACTTGAAATGAGCCAAAACGCCATGCACCTGCAGTGGAGCGCCGAAGAGGTCGACCAGAAACTACACTCAATCATGGACAACATCCATGAACAGTGCGTCAAGTACGGAACAGAACCTGACGGCTACATCAACTATATGAAGGGCGCCAACATCGCCGGCTTCATGAAGGTGGCCAACGCCATGATGGGCCAAGGCATCATCTGACGTAGAGACAACATTTAAGCAAAAAGAATTGACCGGAGAGGGGATGAGCGGAAGCACATCCCCTCTCCTTTTTTATTTCACACGGGAAAACACTAATTAACATCGCATAACACAAAGTTGACCTAAAATCAAATTTGTCCACAAAATAACAGTTTATTCTATATACGTTAGGCAGTTACATCCATTTCACTTGCAGACGATGCCGCGCACCGCTAATTTTGCATCATCAAAATTCAGACACAAGAGCCAATGAAACAGAAAATCGCATTATTAACAGTGCTGACTGTCGGGGCGCTTCAAGGCTTCGGACAGGAGTGGTCGTTTGACGACTGCCTGAACTATGCCAAAGAACATAACATCTCGCTCCGTCAGTCCATGCTCAATGAACAGACCTCACAGTATTCGCTGGAGGAATCCAAGGCCGAGTGGCAACCGTCGCTCGACTTCTCGACCACCCACGGCCTGACCAACACACCGTGGTCAGAGGGTAAAAAGAATGCGTACAACAGCAACTACGGCCTATCGGCAGGCTGGACAGTGTGGAACGGAGGCAAACGCGAAAACAATATCAAACGCGCCCAAATACAGACCTCCATCGACGCACTGTCCACTCTGGACCGCTTCCGCAACATAGAGACCGAACTGCTGTCGATCTATATCAATGTACTGTACAATAAGGAGTCAATAGCCATCTACGAAGAAGCCGTAAAACTCAGCGAGGCCCAGGCCGAACGAGCACGCCAACTGATGGAGGCCGGACGTCTGTCGAAGGTGGACTATGCCCAACTCCAATCGCAGTATGAACAGGACAAATACAATCTGGTCAATGCCCAGGGCACATACAACACCCGGCGCATGGAACTCAAACGCCTGCTCGAACTCGGCATAGACAGCGACATCACCCTGAAAGATATGGAATGGACTCCAGATGAAGTGATGGCAACCATTCCTCCCATAGAACAGAGCTATGAAATGGCGCTCGCCACCGACGCACAGCTCGAAGCGTCGAAGCTGCAGAAAGAGATGGCCGAAGTGGACGTGGCCATAGCAAAGTCAAGCCGCTATCCGACAATAGCCCTCAATGCCGGCGTATCGACAGGATATTTCTCGGACGGACCCGGATTCGGAACCCAGATGAAACAAGGATTCAACGAGAACATAGGCCTCACCCTGTCAGTGCCCATATTCGACAAGAAAAAGACCAAGACAGCCACCGCCAAAGCCAATATCCAGCGCATCAACGCCGAGCTCGACGAACAGGCACGCCGTAACGACATAGCCCAGAATGTAGAGTCGTGGTACATCGACCTTCAGGCCGCCCAGGCCCGCTATGCCGCCGGAACGGAAAAAGTGGCATCGACATCGTTGAGCAACGATCTTGTCAACGAACAGTTCAATCTCGGACTCGTGAACACCGTGGAGCTTATGACGGCCCACAACAATCTGCTGGAAGCACGCCACTCGCTTCTGCAATCCAAATACATGGCCATGCTCGGCCACAAAATGATCGAATACTACAGAACAGCCACGATCACCATGCCATAATAAAAAATAATCAGATATGAACACTTTTAAATTCACCACATTAGGACTCTCGCTGCTGGCACTGGCGGGATGCTCCAGCAAAGAGAAGATCACTCTCGAGACTACAAAAGTCGAAACCGGAGAGATCAGCGAATCGGTGACAGCCACCGGTACAGTAGAATCAGTGACCCAAGTAGACGTCGGCACACAGGTCACCGGCATAGTCGACAAACTGTATGCCGACTATAATTCAGTGGTACATAAGGGTGAACTCATCGCCGAAATAGAAAAGACACTGCTCGAAAGCGAGCTAAAAAGCGCCGACGCCAATATGGAATCGGCCCGGTTGACTTACGAATACAACCGCACAAACTATGAGCGCGACAAGCAGCTCCACGACAAACAGCTCATCAGCGACTATGAATACCAGACATCGCTGAAGGACTACGAAGTAGCTAAGACCGCATACGAGAAGGCACAGGCCGACCGTGTCCGCGCCGCAAAAAACCTCAATTATGCAGAGATCTATTCACCGATCGACGGTGTGGTCATCTCGCGTGAGGTGGAAGTGGGACAGACCGTGGTGTCGAGCATGAACGTGGCCAATCTGTATGTGATAGCCGACCTCGACAACATGCAGGTGATCGGCGATGTCGACGAAGCCGACATAGGCCAGGTCAAACTGGGCCAAAACGTGACGTTCACCGTAGAAGCTTATCCTGACGACAAGTTCCAGGGCCACGTGACGCAAGTGCGCCTGAATCCGACAACCGAAAGCAACGTGGTGACCTACGAAGTGGTAGTGGCAGCACCGAATCCAGACCATAAGCTCATACCAGGACTTACGGCCAATCTGACAATCTACGTGACTCAGGAATCAGACATATTGACACTGCCCAACAGAGCATTCCAGTTCATGCCCCGCGAATATCCCGAAGCCAAGGATCTGCCTACGGCCGATATGTCGGCCATGCCTGACGCATCGGCCCTCGCACCCGACGAGAAAGTGGTATGGAAAGAGACAGGCGGCCATCTGACTCCGGTAGTGGTCAAAACAGGTGTGAACAACCGCTCAACCACCCAGATATTGAGCGGACTCACGGCCGGCGACGTGGTGGCACTGGACTACGAATCAACAATGAACAATGCCATGCCTGAAGGTCAGGATGCCGAACGGAGCCCCTTCGCCCCGCAACCACCGAACAGGAATAAAAAGAAATAAAATTCACGGAATATGGACACCCGGAATAAACGTGAAATAATCAAAGTGGACCAACTGAGGCGAAACTTCGTGGTGGGAGGCGAGACGGTCAAGGCACTCAGAAGCGTGTCGTTCACCATCCACGAAGGGGAGTTCGTGACCATAATGGGCACCTCCGGCTCAGGCAAATCCACACTGCTCAACATACTCGGATGCCTCGACACACCGAGTTCGGGCGACTACATCCTCGACGGAGTGTCGGTCAAGGATATGAGTAAGAACGAACGCGCCGTGACCCGCAACAGGAAAATCGGATTCGTGTTCCAGAACTACAACCTGCTGCCGAAGACCACATCCATCGAAAATGTGGAATTGCCACTGCTTTATAACCCCAATATAAAGGCAAAACAACGCGAGGCAATGGCCATCAAAGCACTTGAAGCGGTCGGGCTGCAGGACCGGCTATACCACAAGAGCAACCAGATGTCCGGCGGCCAGCAGCAACGCGTGGCCATAGCCCGCGCACTGGTCAACGATCCGGTCATAGTCCTGGCCGACGAAGCCACCGGAAACCTTGACACGCGCACCTCGTTCAGCATCCTGGTGCTGTTCCAGGAGTTGCACGCACGAGGAAGAACTATTATATTTGTAACACATAATCCGGATCTGGCGGCCTACTCGTCGCGCAACATAGTGCTTCGCGACGGCAAAGTGGTGTCGGATGTGGTTAACCCCAATCCGGCATCGGCCAAAGATGTATTCGATGCACTGCCGGTAGAAAATGAATAGGTCATGAATCTTGGAAATCTGCTAAAAATAGCCTTAAAGGCTTTGAACAACAATAAGATGCGATGCTTCCTGACGATGCTCGGCATCATCATCGGCGTGGCGTCGGTGATCACGATGCTGGCCATAGGACAAGGCTCAAAAAACAGCATCAAGGCCCAGATATCCGAAATGGGCTCCAACATGATAATGATCCATCCGGGCAATATGCAGCGCGGAGGCGTCCGCCAAAGCTCCGACGACATGCAGACCCTCGAAGTGGCCGATTATGAGGCCATCAAAGAGAATGCAAAGTACATCTCGGCCATATCGCCGTCGGTCAACAGCGGAGGACAGTTCATCAACGGCAACAACAACTATCCGTCGACCATCTACGGCATCACTCCCGACTATCTCGACATCAGGAAAGTCAAGGTAAAGGAGGGGGACATCTTCGACGAACAGGACATAAAGACCGCGGCCAAGGTGTGCCTGCTCGGAAAGACCGTCGTGGACAATCTCTTCCCGGAAGGTGAGAATCCGATAGGACGCGTGGTCAGATTCAACAAGATTCCGCTCACAGTGATCGGCGTACTCGAGGAGAAAGGCACAAACTCGATGGGCATGGACCAGGACGACGTGGTGCTGGCCCCCTACACCACAATAATGAAGCGAGTGCTGGCCATCGACTATATCCAGGGTCTTTTCGCGAGCGCACTCGACGAGGCTCATACCGACGAGGCCATCGACGAAATCACCGGAATACTCCGCGAGCGCCACAAGCTCAATGAGGAAGCTGACGACGACTTCGAGATACGGTCGCAACAGGAACTGAGCCAAATGATGAACTCGACGTCGGACATGATGACCGTGCTCCTGGCGTGCATAGCCGGCATATCGCTGCTCGTAGGCGGTATAGGCATTATGAACATCATGTACGTGTCGGTGACGGAACGCACACGCGAGATAGGTCTGCGCATGTCGATAGGGGCACGCGGCATCGACATCCTGTCGCAATTCCTCATCGAGGCAGTCATCATAAGCGTCACGGGCGGTATCATAGGCGTGGTCATAGGAGCATTGGCTTCATGGCTTGTCAACATGGTGGCCCACTGGCCGGTGTATATACAGGTATATTCGGTAGTCCTATCGTTTGCGGTATGTACGGTCACGGGAGTATTTTTCGGCTGGTATCCTGCCAAGAAAGCGGCCAATCTTGACCCTATAGAAGCAATCCGCTATGAGTAACGGAAATCCTCGTGGGCATATAATCGCGGGACCATCGCGCAATGTACAGAAATGGGTGACGATGCTCACCCACTTTCTGTGCCTGAGCATACTGTTCATACTTCCCGAGGCACTAATGACAAAGAGTTTCGGAGATGGTCCGGAGGCATGGCGCATCTATCTGAGAGCAAGCGTCTACGTGGCCGTGTTCTATCTGAACTACTATGTCATCATCGACAAATGCATCGGGCGCCGATACTGGATAGTCAAGCTTTTGGGATGGAATCTGGCAGTAGCCCTGTGCGCCATGTGCATTATGTATATTCTGATATCGCATCCGGAAATGCACAGAGACCACAGGCACAGGCCGTATGACATTCCCGGCATGTCGCTGTATCTGCGCAAGGCATCGTTTCTGATGAAAGACCTTGTGATGGTGCTCCTGACCGTGGCCCTGAGTCTGGCCGTAAAACTCAGCGACTACTGGATGAAACTGCGCCACAAGAACCACAAGATGGAGATGGCGCAAAGACAGGAGGAACTTGACAATCTCAAACATCAGCTCAACCCCCACTTTCTGTTCAATACACTTAACTCCATCTATGCGCTCATAGCCATCAGCCCGGACAAAGCCCAGCAGGCGGTGCATGAACTCAGCCGACTGCTCCGCTTCGTTCTATATGAGAACGCCCCTACAGTTCCGATAGCCGACGAGCTCGCATTCGTGGACAACTACGTAAAACTGATGAAACTGCGGATAGGCAACAAATTCCCTATAAACGTGGAACTGGACTGCAGCGAGTGTCCGACGCTCAGAATAGCTCCCCTGCTATTCATATCACCGGTGGAAAATGCTTTCAAACACGGCAATACGGGAAGACCGGATGCATTCATCAATATAAGCATCAAGTGTGCCGACAATACGGTCGAGTGCATGATATCAAACAGATTTGACCAGTCGCAGGAATCGGACAACAAAGCATCGGGCATCGGTCAGACCAACCTGCGCAGACGCATAGACCTCATCTACGGACAGAATGCCAGCATCGAATGTAAGACAGAAGGCGACATATATACATTTTACCTAAAAATAAAACTCATCACAACATGACCAACCTACGCTGCTGCGTCATCGACGACGAACCTCTCGCACAGGACCTCATAGCCTCATATATCGAGAAGACCCCCTTTATGCAACTTGCAGGCAAATTCAACTCAGCCCAGGACGCCATAAAGACCATACTTGAAGATAATGTCGACATCGTGTTTCTCGACATACACATGCCTCAGCTCAGCGGCATGGAATTCGCACGCATAGTGCCTCCGACTTGCCGCATCATCTTCACCACCGCTTACGACCGCTATGCGATCGAGGGCTTCAAACTTAATGCCCTCGACTATCTGATGAAACCGGTAAGCTACGAGGAATTCATCAATTCGGCCAACCGCGCCCTTGAATGGGTGGAACTGCGCCGTAAAGCCGCTGAAGCATCTAATGACAAGGACTACATGATAGTGAAAAGCGAATACAAGTATGTCCAGATAGCGGTAAAGGACATACTGTTTGTCGAAGGACTTAAAGATTACGTAAAAATCTACATAGCGGACGAGAAGAGTCCGGTGACGACGCTTATGAGCATGAAGGCTCTCGAACGATTTCTGCCTGAATCAGAATTCATGCGCGTACACAGGTCGTTCATCATAAACACGACTAAGATAAAGACCATCGAGAGGAACCGTATCGTGTTCGGCAACCACTACATACCCGTGAGCGAAAGTTACAAACAAGCATTCACAAACTATATCGCAGGACACACGCTTCCGACTGTCAAGGACGGTAACGATGACTGACATGCAATAATGGCCGGCTCCTTCTGAACAGGGCCGGCCATTATTGTATAATATGATATAATAAAATCAAAGACGGAAGTTGACCGGGAATATGCAGATGACCGGCACGTTGTTGCCGTCAAGGACACCGGCTTCCCACCTGGGCATCTTGTCGAGTATGCGGACGGCCTCCCGGTCAAGTGAAGGCTCGACGCTCTTCAACACGTTGACATGCGTGATCGATCCATCTGGCTGAACCACGAAAGAACACAATACCCTCCCGTGCACACCGTCGGCATATGCCTTTTGGGGATACTCCCTCGTGGAGTTGATGTACTGCATCAAAGCCCCGTACCCTCCAGGGAAAGTCGGGGGAACATCGACCATGTCGCAGTCGTATGCCTCGATTATCTCACCGGCATATACCTGCGGCACTGTATGAACGTCAGTCATGGCAAGGGTCTGGGATGTGGTATGTAGATTCATCCGGCGCATCTGTGCGGAGACATGCACCGTCATGGCCGAAATCAATAAGACAAGGATAAAAATCCGATTTTTCTCAGTCAATAGCATAGTATCCATTAAAGATTATCTAAATCAAATGCAAATATAAATCGCCGGATTGTTAAATCCAAAGTAGGTGATGAATATTTGGGTTAGTTTAGCGATGTTAAAGATTTATTGACATTTACAGCCTCCTAATACCGGTCAGCCCCCCAGGAAACAAAAAAATAGCAGCCACCGCATGCAATATGGGAGAGAGGAGGACGTTAGTTAAGTAATGGATATCAGATGCGCCATCATAGCTTGTGCCGCGGCAATGTCGTCGGCCGTGTCGACAGCGAACGCAGCCGACGGAAGCACCGCATACAACTTCCTCAACCATACATCGTCAAGCCACATCTACGGCTTAGGAGGTGTCAACGTGTCGCTGGTCGATGACGACATTTCGACCGTAGACCAGAATCCGGCGCTGCTCGGTCCGGAATTCAACGGACAGCTTGCGGTCAACTATATGAAATATGTGGGTGAGGCCAATTTCGCCGGCGCACGCTACGGAATATCTGCCGGAGAACGTTCGGCATGGGCCATAGGCTTGCAGTATTTCGGCTACGGCGAGATGAAAGGCGCCGACATAGCCGGAAACCTCACCGGGACATTTTCGGCAAAGGATATGTTCGTGTCAGTGAGCTACAGCCACGACATCACTGATAGAATACGCGGAGGCATAACGCTCAAAGGCATTTATTCATCGTATGGCGAATATTCAGCATTTGCACTCGGAACCGACCTTGGCGTGAACTATTACGACGACGAGCGCGACATGTCGCTGTCGGTGGTAGTGGCCAATCTCGGAGGTCAGGTGAAACGCTTCAATGAATCGTATGACCGCATGCCAGTAGACGTCAGGATCGGCTGGAGCCAGACCCTGTCGGAAATGCCTCTCCGGCTGTCGGTCACCGCCTGGAATCTTACCAAATGGCACCTGCCCTATTACGACAGTGGCGACGGGACAGATGCGTCGGAGGGCAAAATAAAGGATTCATTCGGGTCAAACCTGTTCCGTCATCTCGTCTTCGGGGCAGAGTACATGCCGTCGGAAAGATTCTATATCGGACTGGGATATAATTACAAGACCCGAACCGACATGGCCACCTATCAGCGCAGCTTCCTGTCAGGATTCTCAATATGCGCCGGTATAAACGTAAAGCGCTTCGGAATCGGAGTGGCAATGTCGCAGCCGCACACCGGAGCCACGACGTTTATGCTCAACCTTACCACGAGGCTTTTTGAATTCTGACCCAAATCCGGCGCTCCATCATAAAAACTGTCACATCTCGTGCGGCCTGAAATGGCCGTTTTGTCAATGAACTGTTGACAGCCCGATTCGTTGTAAATATAGAAGCCTATGTTTCAACATTCACTATTTAATCGAGGACGAGATGAAACTACTAAACACACTCTTACTGGCTCTGACATTGATGACGGCCATTGATGTTTCAGCCTCAGTTCCGGCAGAAAAGACCGATTCGACAGCTCTACTGCAATTGAACGCCATGTCCGATTCGCTCACATCCAGAGGCGACGACATAATCGCCGAGGAAGCGATAAGACTACATGACAGCGCCGTTCCGTCAATCTATACCCGGCCATATTCACTGACCCTCAACATGCCCCAATGGAAACGGATGTGGATCAACACCGCCGTGCTGGCCGGCACATTTGTGTCGACCCTGTTCGTGCTTGAATGCCTGCCAGAGGACGCAACATCGTGGAACCGTGCATCGCTTCAAAAAGTGCCGCCGTTAAAACGCTGGTACCGCAACGTGTTTGTGCGCGGGCCGGAATGGGACCACGATAAGTTCATATTCAACTATGTACTGCACCCATACGCCGGTGCTGTATACTTTATGTCGGCGCGCACATGCGGATTCAACTACTGGCGTTCGCTCCTATACTGCGCATGCATCTCCACAATCGGCTGGGAATACGGCATCGAAGCCTTCATGGAGCGTCCGTCGATACAGGACCTCTTCATCACTCCGATAGTGGGCAGCCTGATCGGAGAGGGGTTCTATCATGCAAAACGCCATATCGTCAGCCACGACTATACACTTCTGGGATCAAGGATACTCGGAAATGCGGCGGTGTTTCTGATCGACCCCGTCAATGAGGTCATCGACCTTTTCAGAGGGAATCCCGAACGGAAACTGCATCTGGGACGAAACGACGGACTTGACAAATCCGCAATAGCGGATCTGCCCAAGCGTCCGGACCGCGGGGCAAGAATAGAATCATCGTTCATACCCGGCATACCCGGATGCAGCCACGGATTCTCCGTAAAAGTAGCGTTTTAGGACGGTCTTACTGTTCGACGCCGTGCCGCTTCTGAAGGGTCGATATATACTCGTCGTAGTAGGCAAGCAGAAGTGTGGTCAGCGGAAGAGCTATGATCAATCCGAGGAAGCCCAAAAGACTGCCCCAGATGGAGAGCGACAACAGTATTATGGCGGGATTAAGCCCCATCGCCTTACCCATTATCTTCGGTGTCAGAAACAGATCCTGGATGGCTTGTACTATGCAGTAGACTGCCATACATTCCCAAAATATAAGCCAGAAATCAGTTCCGGAATCAACCGAACACACAAGGCAGAGAAGCGTGGTAGGAATAATAGATATAAGCTGCAGGTAAGGCACCATATTAAGCAGACCGATGAACATGCCCAGCACGAGTGCCAAAGGCATGCCTATGATCATAAAACCAATGCTGAACAGGACGCCCACACAAAATGCCACAAGGGCCTGACCGCGGAAATAGTGGTTCATCGACTGCTGTACATCGTTGCATATACGGAACACCATCTGACGCGATGCCGGCGGCACCATGTGACGCAGCGTCTTGCCCAGACGCTCGTAGTCAAGCATGATGAATATGACATACAGAAAGACTATAAACCAGCTCAACAATCCGATAATCATGCTTATGCCGCTTGTAAGCACCGACCAAGTGGAGCTTATGACATTCTCGAGCAGTTTGATCTGATCCTCGTGGTGCAGTATCAGCTGCGAAATGGACTCGAAATCGACATACTTCTTAATCAATGAGTGCACACTTTCGGGAAGGAAAGGGGTATCGAGCTCTGATGACGAGTACACTTTAAGAAGATGCGCCATGTGGGTCATCTCGGAGGTGATCAGCGGCACCACAAAGTAGCAGAGCAACCCGATCAGGAACGTCACCTCAAACAAAGTGACGAATATGGCCACCACCCTTCCCTTCAGCTTCAGCAACCTGCGGTTGAACTGCACGAAGGGTTCCAACAGGTAAGCTATCAGCACTGCCACGCAGAAAGGAAGCAGCACGCCCCTCAATCGGTAGACAAGCCACACCGCGGCGCAAACCACGATGGCAGATATAAGCAATCTGACCACACGGTCAAATGTGTACGGGCGATAATGATCCATAAGACGTTTTTCTGAAATAATGGCACGAAATTACTCAAAATATCTGTCATTAGCGATGTTTTATGTAACTTTGTACCTATAAAAATTGCCGTGAATATATAGTATCAATCAATTATAATATTTAGCAATGACAGAAAAAGTAACAAAAGCACTAAACGACAAAGCGTGGGCCCGCTGGACCGCGCTGGTACTCGTGGCACTGATGATGCTGTTCGCCTACATGTTTGTCGATGTCATGTCGCCGCTCCAGTCGCTCATTGAGACTCAACGCGGATGGACACCTGATGCATTCGGCTACTACGCAGGCGCCGAGTACATCCTGAACGTGTTCGGATTTCTGATTCTCGCCGGAATCATCCTCGACAAGATGGGCGTCAGATTCACAGGTACGCTTTCCGCCTCAGTAATGGTGGTGGGAGCATGTATTAAATTCTATGCCATAAGCGATTGGTTTCAGGGCACGGCTCTTGAACAGTGGCTCGACTCATGGTGGACAGATTTCCCGGGCAGCGCCAAGCTTGCGGCATTCGGCTTCATGATCTTCGGATGCGGATGCGAGATGGCGGGCATCACTGTGTCAAAAGTCCTTGCCAAATGGTTTGCCGGAAAAGAAATGGCACTGGCTATGGGACTTGAGATGGCACTTGCCCGATTCGGTGTGTTTGCCATATTCTCTATATCACCCCGTCTGGCCGACTGGATGGGCAAGGACGATCCGACCGTAGTGATTCCTGTTGGGTTCTGTACAGCACTGCTTTTTATCGGACTGCTGAGCTATGTAGTATTCACATTTATGGACCGCACTCTCGACAAGGAGCTCGGAACCAACAAAAGCGCCGACACTGCTGAAGAGGAATTCAAGCTGAGCGACGTGGCCAACATCTTCCGTAGCCGTCTGTTCTGGATCATAGCCCTACTCTGCGTGCTTTACTATTCAGCCATATTCCCGTTCCAAAGATATGCCGCCAACATGCTCCAGTGCAATCTGGGCATCGACGCTACCACGGCATCAGACATATTCCGCTGGTTCCCGGTAGGAGCGGCGGTGATCACCCCGCTGCTTGGAATGTTCCTTGACCACAAAGGCAAAGGCGCCACAATGCTTATTCTCGGCGCAGTGCTGATGATCGTCTGCCACCTGACTTTCGCACTCGTGGTTCCGGCATATCCGAGCGCGGCCATCGCATTCTCCGCCATCATAGTGCTCGGCATATCATTCTCGCTCGTTCCCGCGGCACTGTGGCCATCGATACCCAAGATTATGGACGCACGTTTCCTCGGAAGCGCATATTCGCTGATTTTCTGGGTGCAGAACATCGGACTCGCCCTATTCCCCATACTTATAGGCAAAGTGCTTACCGCTTCCAATCCCGGAGTCACCGATCCGATGAAGTATGACTACACCAACCCTATGCTGCTCTTTGCATCACTGGGCGTGCTTGCGCTCATATTCGGCCTGATCCTTAAGGCTCTTGATGCTAAAAAGCACTATGGACTTGAACTTCCCAACATAGTCAAGAATAAGGAGGAAGAGGTGTTTGAATCTGAAGGACTCGATAACGAGTAATCACCGCACACAACTCCCCGAATCAAAAGGGCATCCCGGTCGGCTGACCGGGATGCCCTTTGTACTTTATATCAAAAAACGATGTGTCCTGCGGAATCAGATGTCCCAGATCACATAGAGAGCGCCCCAGGTAAATCCTGCGCCAAACGCGGTCAGAATCATCTTGTCGCCCTTCTTAAGACGGTCCTTATATTCATCAATGCACAGAGGAATCGAAGCGGCTGAAGTGTTGCCGTAGTGCTCGATGTTAACAAGCACTTTCGCAGGATCGACCTTAGCACGGTCGGCTACAGCCTCGATGATTCTCAAATTGGCCTGATGGGGTATGAACCAGTCAACATCCGACATATCAAGACCATTGCGCTTAGCCACGCTCATGGATGAAGTGAGCATATCGGTGACAGCGTGCTTATACACGGCCCTACCTTCCTGATAAATATAATGCTCGCAAGCATCGACAGTCTCATGGGTGGCAGGATGAACCGATCCGCCAGCTTTCATCAACAAATGAGGAAGCCCCTCTCCGTTGATATGGAATTCACCGTCGATAATGCCCACCTTCTCTTCTGAAGGCTCTATGAGCATACAACCGGCGGCATCGCCAAACAGCGGACAAGTGGTGCGGTCAGCATAATTGGTCATAGACGACATCTTTTCAGCGGCCACAACCACTATCTTCTTGTACATGCCCGAACGTATATAGGCGGCGGCGTCCTGAAGCGAGACGAGGAATCCTGCGCAGGCTGCCTGAATATCGTAGGCGTATGCATTTGAAAGATGACATCTATGGGCTATTATGGAGCCCGTAGAGGGGAATCTATAATCGGGGTTTGATGTCGCACAAATGAGCAAGTCGACGTCTTCCGGCTTTGTACCGGTCGACTCCAAAAGCTTGTTTACGGCACGTTCGCCAAGATACGACGAACCTTCGCCTTCAAGATGCAGGATACGGCGCTGCTTAATGCCGACACGGGTAGTGATCCATTCATCGTTCGTATCCACCATTTTTGACAGCATCTCGTTGTCGAGAATATCGTCGGGGACATAGGAAGCGATACCGGAAATTTTAGGATAAAGCATCACATTATAGCTTTTTAAGTGTGAATGACAATGTTATTGTATAATACAGACTTTTCCCGGGCAAATCCATGCCCGGGTAAAGCCGATGTAATTATTTCTGACTGCGACCGATCATCGACCGATCCAGCCACGACCTAAATGCTAAAGGCGACACTTTATTCTGCGGCTACCTTTTCGATAGCGATTTTACCACGGTAATATCCGCATTCGGGGCATACAGTGTGGTAAACATGCCAAGAGCCACAGTGAGGGCATATTGCCAAAGTAGGTTCTACAGCCTTATCGTGAGTTCTACGCTTAGCTGTACGAGTCTTTGATTGTTTTCGTTTAGGATGTGCCATTTTTGTACTATGTTTTTATTAATTGATATCGTTTAGTTTCTTAAGTTCATTCCATCTGGGATCGACAGGGGCATCGTCAGAAACCGCGGTGTCATCACTGTCGACATCGTCAAGCATCTCATCCATAAGATCCTGATCGTCGGCATCAGCCTGCAAGCTTCCGGGCGCACGGTGCTTCTTCAGCAGTGCGCTCATGGCCCTATTGCACTTGCCCAGTGGGTGTACGTGCTTTATAGGGATGGTCAATGCCACGGTGTCATACATCATATAAGCCACATTGAGCGACTGATCGCTTTCGGGAATCTCAAGTAGTTCATCCGAATCGTCATTATAGTCAGCTCCATACTTGACAAATATATGATAGGAAGTATCGACCGGCCAAGGCAGATCGTCGAGACACCTGTCGCATATTAACGTTATCTCGCCCGTGATAGTAAAAGTAAGCTCGTAAAGGTCGCTCTTATACACGACCTTCACGTGAACGTCAAGATCGGCATCGCGCACGTCGGCACTCTCCATATCCTCGAAAAACTGCTTTCCGAGTTTATAGTCGAAGTCGTGCGTTCCTTCCGGCAATGACTTTAACGGGAGCTTGAATGCTGAAAACTTTCCCACAAATATTATTTATTGAAAAACCGTGCAAAGTTACTAAAAATTTCCATAAAACAAATTGCCCGCGGAGAATTTTCGATTATAAAGCACATTACGAGTCAAAATGGCCCCTAAATGTGCATCAAATCGCGGTATAAATCGAGAGCCACCTTAATGTCGTCATCGCCGCAGATACAATTGATCTCGACCTTCCCGACCTCCCGGAGCAGCGTGAAATTTATGTCGGCCGACTCGTTCTTTTTATCGTGTCTCATAAATTCCAGCAAAGCCGGGTAGTCTGAACAATCAATATAGAATGCACCGTAATGTTCGGCCACGTATGCCGCAAACTTATGCAGATCGGCCGATGGAAATCCTTTGGCCATGTGACTGAGTACAAGCTCCACCACACATCCCCAAGCTACAGCATAGCCATGGGCCAGCGGTTTTCCACGTCGGAACGCCAGGCTCTCAAAGGCATGACCTGCCGTATGCCCGAGATTAAGCGCTTTCCTCAATCCGTTTTCGCACGGATCCTGAGCCACTATGCGCCTCTTGACCTCGACCGACTCACGCAAAAGCGACAGCAGCTCTTCCCGATCGCCGCTGACAGGATCGAATGCAAGAAGCCTGTCGTACTGGTCTTTTCCCGCCAAAAGTCCATGTTTAAGCATTTCAGCATATCCTGAAAGCACCTCCTCAGGGGGAAGAGTGTCGAAAAAGCATGACGACACCACGACAGCCGAAGCTTCACTAAACGCGCCTACCTCATTCTTAAATCCGTTGAAATTTATGCCCGTCTTACCTCCTACAGCAGCGTCAACCGCCCCAAGAAGCGTGGTGGGGACATTAATAAACCGTATGCCCCTCTTGAATGTCGAGGCGGCAAAACCGCCCATGTCCGTCACCACTCCACCACCAAGATTCACCATCATGGAACGTCGCGTGGCTCCGTCGAGCTGAAGCCTCTCCCAAATGCCGGCGAGCGTGGTCAAATTCTTATTGACATCGCCCGGAGGCACGACGATGTAACGCACATCGCCCAGCGAGTCGCCAAGAGTCCCGCACACACATCTATGGACATTCTCGTCGGTAAGAATCCATGTGGGAGGAGATCCCGCGGATTTCCTCAATTCGGATATGGCCCCGGCCACATCATTAGTATATATCAGTTCCTGTCGTGACATCATATAGATAGTGATTTATCAAGCAACAATGGCAGACGTGACGCCATCTCGGGCATAGAGTCATACACGATGTCGGCTCCGGCTTCGTACAAAGCCCGGGACGGAACCGGGCCCGTGGTCACACCTACGGTAAATGCACCGGAAGCCGCCGCGGCCACCACTCCCATAGGGGCGTTATCGACAGCTATCGAATTCTCGGGCAAGGCATCGGCGAGCTCCATGCCCCGGAAGAACGGTTCCGGATGCGGTTTGCCGTGCGACACATCCCTTGACGTGACCCGTCGTCCCTCGGGAAAAGCCCCCGGAAAGTCAGAAGCAAGACGATCGATCAACGAATGCTGTCCGGAACCGGTGACAAGCACCGTGGTTATTCCGCGGTCAATAAACTGCGCCACCATACTCTGCGCTCCCGGCATCACTTCCGGCGCCGTCAACTCATTGAAATAAACCGTCTTCATACGATATAGCTCCAACGCCTCTTCTTCCGACAGCTCACGTCCGAAAGCCCGTTGGAAAAGCAGATTAATTGTGGACACACCCGTGCGCCCCTCATACATGTAGAATTCTTCAAGGGTACAGTCTATACCCTGCTCCGTCATCAATCTATGCCAAGCACGAGCATGCAAGGGCATTGAATCATAAAGGGTTCCATCCATGTCGATCAATGCCGCCACTGGGGCAAAGCTGATTAAATCGCGGCGACGCATATAGCCAGCAATAGCTTGTTGTTCTGTAATTTTCATTCTATATCAACTATCCGGGCCGAATCAAGCGGAGCTTCAATCAGACCCTCCTTAATAAATAATAACGAATCCTGAGCCGAAATAGTGTCGGACGGCGCATCCAGATCGACAGCATCCGGAGCCGGAACAACCTCCAAGGCACCTAACCGTGCAGCCTTGGCTCCCCGCTGGAACACGCGGTCGATCTCCTTCATAAGATTGACCCTCGTGGTGTCGACAATGGCCATGCGCTCACCCACTTTGCCCGGTTTATACTTCGCGCCTCCAAGACGTATCTTCATGTCATCGGCATTGCCCGAAATATTGATGCCGAATTTGAACGGCAACGGCGACTTAAGCACCGACACATGATACTTATAGTTAAGATTCAGGTCGTTAGATCCCATGACGGCCAATCTGTATCTGTCGAAATCAAACACAAACGGGAACAGTTCGACAGTGGAATTGCGTATGACCAACTCCACGGCCATGTCGTCAATCTTATTGCCTGAAATCTTTTTATCCTTAAACATAAGCCATTTGGCCATGGTCCGGAATGTCTCGGCGTCGAGCAGCACAAGGTCCGACCCGCTAAGTTTCACAGCAGCGTCAAGCGACGGCATGATGATGTTCATCGTGGAATCAATGTCGGACGTAGCTACCACATCCGCATTGATAATCCCCTCGAAACTGCCGAGAAGAGGCATGAGCGAGTCCACGGCAGGAATCATGCCGATAAATTCCTTGACTTTAATGCCGTCAAGCTTCAGTCCCATGCCAAAATGTATATCGTTCTTGGTCGGTGCCATATATAGAGCTGTCATGCTGGCACTCCCTATATCGGACCGTGCAGACAGATCACGCAACGTAACTACACCGCGGTTGACCATCAAAAGTCCGTTAAAATCGCGCATGAGCATGTCGGAATATATTATAGGGTCGGCACCAATCCTGACATTGGCCATCAGATTCATCGGCACGAGCAATGCACCTATCGTGTCGGAGGCATTGGCGGCATCGGCAAGCCGATCCAGTTCGGAGCTGTCCATAGGCGCGTCTACAGGATCATCCATGCCGGAAGCTCCGGAATAGGCGGCTCCGACGTAGGCGGCCTGTACGAGTTCATTCACATTTAATGTATCGGCCTTTACATCTATGTCGACCTGGAGAGGCGCACCCCTCATAATAGCACGGTTCAATCCACGCACAGCACCGTTGATGACCAAGCCCGAACGGCCGGCATCATAGCGTATGTCGTTAAGAACCACGCTGTCGGTAGAGAAAGCGACATCAAAATGCGATATACGGTTACGTATGGGGAAATAAGGAGTGAAAGCCCCTCCTCTACCGGCAGAAATATGGCCGGACACATTCCATCGTCTGAGCAGACGCTTGGCATCATTGCCCAAATCAAGATTAAGCCGATCGTAGTCGGCAGAATCCCGACGCGAATATACGCCGTGACGAGCACGCATCAGCGCCATGACAGAATCAGGCGAAATTCCGGGATTATGCGCGACAATGGAGTCGTAACGCGCCTTAATCCTTGCAGGAACTGCCGAACGCCGGCGCAGATGGGCCGACACATCGACATGGCCGTCGTGGAGCATAAGATAATTGGACCTGTCTGTGAAGAACGAGCGTCCGATATCGCCATACAACTGCAGATGCGGCACGTCGCGCAGTCCTTCATACCGCCTCAGCATAGCATTCCAGGCCACGTCACGCAAGCGCAGGGTCAGAGAATCGGAATCAACGTACGACAGCATGCCTACGCGCAAGCGCCCGCCAAACGGCATCACGACAGTACTGTCGGCGCCTCGCGGTTTATTCAGACATCCGGCACCTACAGAAATGTCCTTCGCCCTGATATCGGTCCCGCCATAAGCCATGGCCAAAGTGTCGACCTTTACAGAAGCTGTCAGCAGCGAGTCGACCTTCTGCGAATCGGTGACAAACGAGGTGTTTGTGCCGAGCCGGAACTCTGCACCGCCGGCATATAACGTCAACGAAGAATCGGCCATGACAAATTTGACATCATCAACCGCCAACCGTCCGTCAAGAAATATCCGATGAAACTTCTCCATGTCCAAATCAGACATGCGCATCCTGACCTTTGAATCAAAGTCAAGACTTCCGGATATCCGTCCGGGAAGAAGCGACATAATCTCACGCGGCATCCTGCCGAAATCAGCCGAAGCCTTAACAGTGGCATCTACTGAAGGATCTGCCATGAGGTCTTTAAATAGTCCGTCGACATTTATATCTATCCATCCGGCCGACGCGTCAAAACGGGACACATCGACCACAGCTCCGGCAATGTCGCAACGAGGCAGATGCAACGAACAGTCGAGAGCAAACCTCTCCAGACGGAATTTACGGTCGTAAGCCACATGGCACGAGGGTACCGAGACTTTGACATCAAACGAAGGGAGCAGACTGTCGGCCACGACGTACGGCTCTGTCATGTCGACGCGCAGACCTATGGAAGCGTTTCCTTCGACAACTCCTATGGACTCCCTATACGAATCAGGGAGAACCGACAGAATATCGGCAGGAGAAACATTCTCCAAAGATAATCCGAACGAATCCAATGTCAATGGTTCCGAGAAGTCGACAGAAGCATCAATAACAGGGTGCAAAGCCCCAATACCGACTTTAAAACCGCGGATGGCCAACTGTTCCGGGCAGGCACGGCTCCATTCTATATCGCCGTCCAACGCCACATCAAGCAAATCATAGCGAAGTTCCGGCGGAACCGACATGCCGACTCCGGCATTCATAGACACCCGGTAGCCACCATCGACCGACGACAGCAAAGGCGATTTCGACAGTACAACCCTGAAATCCACGCTGTCAGGCAATGAACGATAGCTTACAGGCAGAGAATCGACAATCTCAAACCGATTAATCCTTATGTCGGGCACAAACACGCCATCCGATCCGGCATCCTTGTCGGCGACAGTATCAGACTCCACAATATTAAAATTCGCGGTTACGGAATCGAGCACCACAATGTTGACACGCGAGCGGGCAATGCTTAAATCGGACAAGCTCACAGTGCCGGTCAACAACGCGGGCACATCAAGAGCACCTCTGAAATGCCCCATAAACAGCAACGTATCCGCACCAACCGGAAGTCCCGACCTGATGTCGGCCGGAAGCCCGTCGAACTCCCGACTTCTAAGCGACAACGAATCCACCTCCACCATCAGACGCGGGAAGCTGCTCCATACGGTCAGCTCGATCCGGCCTAATCCGACATCGGCGTCGAGAAACTTCCCGGCCTGACTACGCACCAATGGAGTAAGGGTGGCCGGAGTGAGAATCCACGCCACCGCACACATGGCCACCAACGCCAGAACCATGATAATGCCGACAATCCAGATCAGCACCTTCAACATGCGAGACGCCAACCGGCGAAAGCCCCCGCGAGGTTTAGACACGTCAGCCATCGTCAATCCTCCTTTACCGCTTCCGAGACCGGACGCGCTGTGATGTGGAAACAACTCTGCTTGCGCTCATACTTTACATAGCATCGTCCTTCAGAGACGAGACCCTTCAGGATTTCAGCCAAAAGATTCTTCAAATCCTCCTGAGTGCGGTTGACCGTCATGGAGTCGCATATAAACTTAGCATAGCTTATGTCGAAGGTAGTTCCGAACTGATGTGTCGAGTTCTTTACAGCGTTAATGTTTCGCCGGCGCAACTTCCTGACACCCGTCCCAGTGCGCAATACGCTCGTCACTTTAATCCGATAGCTCCCACCTCCCCGGGCCGCAAGCGTGTCGTTGAACCGGGCACCGATCTCCTTAAGCAGGTCATAAGCTTCGGGAACGAGATAAGGCAACGAGTGGGTCAGATTATCGACATAATATTCCCGGCATGAATAAATCTTCTTCACAGGTCGGCGCAGATGCCATGCATCCGACAGACTTTCAATAGGCTTGATTCCTATCTCCTCGGCAACTGCCAACTGCACATGGTTGCTGTCGTTGAACACCCGTCCGAGCGATCCACCGATAGGATTCACATGGAGCTTCACACAATTCAAATCGGGCATCGAGTCGAGACGGCGCATAAACACACTGTCGGCCGGAGCGACAGGCATCCCGGAAAGAGCATCGGCAACATCGCTCATCACCGAATCCTCCGACGCCCCGTCATCGGCCACATCCACGGTGGAATTCTCTTCCTGCGGAATGTCAAAGTCAATGACATAACTATCCTTACCGACGTTGCCTCCGCCTTCAGAACAAGCGATTCCGGTCAGCGCCAACATCGCCGCCGGTAATATATAAGAGTAAGTATGCATACATTTCATAAAACAGGATGTAAAATTAGTAATATAAGACAACAATAACAAAAAAACGGGCGGCAATACTTTCACAAGCATCACCGCCCTTCCATTCATGAGAAATCTATCTACTATTATTAGATTCTTAGAATGTTTTTCTTTCAGTTGTCTGGTAGTATTTACATTTAAATTTAGGCCTCGCGAAACTGTCACAGTCGCGATAAGCAACCATGCAATTCAAATAAGTCGAAATTACAATTAATGACGCAATAAAATATTCTTCAAAATGCAATATTATTGTTTGACGGTGCAATATTAATACTTTTTTGATAACGTTGCAATAGCCGAAGGCCATTTTTTTCAATTTCCTGCCCAAAAACATATTTTGAAAGCGTACAAAGAGTCGTTTCAAGCTTCAAAAACGGCCAGAACGCCCTTTTATGGCTATATTAACCCTATTGGGCAAGCTTTTTTTTGATTAATATTTGTGATGAAACGTAAATTGTCTTAAATTTGCATAGCAAACTGTATTGATGATAATTTTTAAATCAATCATTTATAAATCTAATTTTTAATTATTTCACTACTATGTGGTTAACAAGCTCATCTATAGGACGCAAGCTGGTGATGGCCATCACAGGTCTCTGCCTCGTCCTATTTGTAACTTTTCACTGCTTGATGAACGCCGTAGCAATTGTCTATCCGGCAGCCTACAATGTCATCTGTGAGTTCCTCGGAGCTAACTGGTATGCATTGGTGGCCTCGATAGGTCTCGCCGCCCTGTTCATCATTCACATCTGCTATGCAGTGTGGTTGACTCTTCAGAACCGCAAAGCCCGCGGTACTGACCGTTATGCCATCAACAGCCGTCCGGCAACCGTTGAATGGTCGTCACAGAACATGCTCGTTCTCGGAATCGTGATACTTGCGTTCCTCGCAGTTCACATGATTCAGTTCTGGGCAAAAATGCAGCTTGAGGAGATTCGCGGCTGCGAAGGTGTCATTCCCCCGTCGATGGGAACCCTCTTCATCCAGGAAGCATTCTCCTGCGTGGCTACACCTATTATATATATAATCGGGTTCATAGCTCTCTGGTTCCACCTCAACCATGGCGTATGGTCGATGTTCCAGTCAATCGGATGGGACAACAACAACTGGCTTCCCCGTCTTAAGACAATCGCTACATGGTGGACATCCATAGTAGTATTGCTGTTCGTGGCCCAGGCTATCGTGTTCACCTGCCTCGCATCATCCAACTACTACAAGAACGATCCTACCCTGCGCGAACAGTACAAGGAAGTGATCGGCGAAAAGGTAGGCATTCCCGCCGACCGTTTCAGCTTCGAGAACCTTCCTTCTGAAGGCGACCTCCTGCAGGCCGAGCAACAGCTCTCGATGCTTGAAGGAAACGAGTCAATGCAGGCACAGTACGGCGCAACTCCTGAAATGCTCAAGCAGCAGCGCCAGATGATCGAAGGCTACCGCCATGCCATCAACTTCGTAAACTATCTTAACGGCAACGACGCAAAGGCTGAAGAACCCGCAGTGGAACCCGCTCCCGCAGCCGCAGTTGAACAACCGTCAACAGAAACCCAACCCGAAAATTAATTAGCGATATGGAAAATACTAAAGACAACGTGAAAGTGATGAATCCGGCAGATTCAAAGATACCGGAAGGTCCTATCGCTGAGAAATGGACCAACTACAAGGCTCATCAGAAACTCGTGAATCCGGCCAACAAGCGCCGACTGAGCGTGATCGTGGTCGGCACAGGCCTCGCAGGCGCCTCCGCCGCTTCCACTCTGGCCGAGATGGGATTTAACGTACTTAACTTCTGCATTCAGGACTCACCGCGCCGTGCCCACTCAATCGCGGCACAGGGAGGTATCAACGCAGCCAAGAACTATCAGAACGACGGCGACTCAGTGTACCGTCTGTTCTACGACACAGTGAAGGGCGGCGACTACCGCGCACGTGAGGCCAACGTATACCGTTTGGCAGAAGTGTCAAACAATATTATCGACCAATGTGTGGCACAGGGTGTGCCTTTCGCACGTGAATACGGAGGTCTGCTTGCCAACCGCTCATTCGGCGGCGCACAGGTGTCACGTACTTTCTATGCAAAAGGACAGACCGGACAGCAGCTCCTTCTCGGCGCATATTCATCGCTCAACCGCCAGATCGAGCTCGGAAAGGTAAAGAGCTTCAACCGCTACGAAATGCACGACGTGGTGATGATCGACGGCCGCGCCCGCGGTATCATCGCCAAGAACCTCGTGACAGGTAAGTTTGAACGCTTCTCGGCCCACGCAGTGGTAATAGCCACCGGCGGCTACGGCAACGCATACTTCCTTTCAACAAACGCCATGGGCTGTAACTGCTCGGCCGCAATGGCTTGCTACCGCAAGGGAGCTTATTTCGCCAATCCTGCATACGTGCAGATCCACCCGACCTGTATACCTGTACACGGCGACCAGCAGTCGAAACTGACACTTATGTCGGAATCGCTCCGCAACGACGGACGTATCTGGGTGCCCAAGAAGCTTGAGGACGCCAAGAAACTCCAGTCGGGCGAAATCCAGGGCTGGCAGATACCTGAAGAGGACCGCGACTACTATCTCGAACGCCGCTACCCCGCCTTCGGTAACCTCGTACCACGCGACGTGGCATCACGCGCGGCTAAAGAACGTTGCGATGCCGGATTCGGTGTTAACAACACCGGCCTCGCCGTGTTCCTCGACTTCTCCGACGCCATCAACCGCCTCGGCATCGACGTAGTACGCCAGCGTTACGGCAATCTCTTCGACATGTATGAGGAGATCACCGACGTCAATCCCGGCGAACTCGGAACTCAGATCAACGGCTACAATTACTACAACCCGATGATGATATTCCCCGCCATCCACTATACAATGGGCGGTATCTGGGTAGACTACGAACTTCAGACCTCGCTGAAGGGCCTGTTCGCAATCGGCGAGTGCAACTTCTCTGACCACGGTGCAAACCGTCTGGGTGCATCCGCACTTATGCAGGGTCTGGCCGACGGCTACTTCGTGCTCCCCTACACTATCCAGAATTATCTGTCAGACCAGATTTCCGTACCGTGCCCAGGCACCGACGGCAAAGAGTTTGACGAAGCTGAGGCCAAGTGTATCGCGGCGCAGGAAAGTCTGCTTAAGATCCAGGGCAAGCGTTCGGTAGACTCAATCCACAAGGAACTCGGCCACATCATGTGGGAATATGTAGGTATGGCACGCACTAAAGAGAGCCTTACCACAGCCCTTGAGAAACTCAAGGCACTCCGCAAGGAATTTGAAAGCAACCTCTACGTACCGGGTTCAGCCGAAGGTATGAACGTGGAACTCGACAAGGCATTCCGCCTGAACGACTTCATCACCATGGGCGAACTCGTGGCATACGACGCACTTAACCGCAACGAAAGCTGCGGCGGCCACTTCCGCGAGGAATACCAGACTGAAGAAGGCGAGGCCAAGCGCGACGACGCCAACTACTTCTACGTAGCATGCTGGGATTATCAAGGATCAGACGAAAAGGCACCCGAGCTTATCAAGGAACCGCTCCACTATGAAGCTATCAAGGTACAGACTCGTAACTATAAGTCATAATTCTTTCACATCACAAGTAAAGTAAACTCAAATGTCAAAAATAACTGTAAATCTTAAAGTCTGGCGTCAAGCCGGACCAAAGGAAAAAGGCGAGTTCAAGACTTATACCGTCGACACTGATACCGATACCTCTTTCCTTGAAACACTCGACATACTCAACGAACAGCTCGTCAACAACCACGAGGAGCCGATAGTATTCGACCATGACTGCCGTGAAGGTATCTGCGGTATGTGCTCGCTTTACATCAACGGACATCCCCACGGTCCGGCAACAGGAGCCACCACCTGCCAGCTCTACATGCGCCGCTTCAAAGACGGCGAGACTATCACCGTAGAGCCTTGGCGTTCGGCCGCATTCCCCGTGATCAAGGACCTTATGGTAGACCGCAATGCATTCGACAAGATCCAGCAGGCCGGAGGCTACGTGTCGTTCAACTGCGGAGGAGCACAGGATGCCAACAACCTCCCCATTTCCAAAATCAACGCGGATCTGGCCATGGATGCCGCCACATGTATCGGCTGCGGCGCATGTGTGGCAGCCTGCAAGAACGGTTCGGCCATGCTGTTCGTATCAGCGAAAGTAAGCCAGTTTGCCCTGCTTCCCCAAGGTCAGGTAGAGCGTGCCCGCCGCGCCCGCGCCATGGTGAAGAAGATGGACGAACTCGGATTCGGCAACTGTACGAACACCGGTGCATGCGCGGCAGAATGCCCCAAATGCATCTCGCTGTCTAACATTGCCAGACTCAACCGCGAGTTTATCAAAGCAAAACTCAAGGACTAATCCCCTAATAACCCATTCCGGACCATAAACCCGGAGCATGCGGTGGACGTCGCTTTTAGACGTTCACCGCATTTTTTCATAACTTTTAAGACGATGACACTGCATTTCAGCAGCCAAAATTAAAGCAATCTCTTAAATAATTTCGTAACTTTGTATAGACCATTCCAAAGACCTTCGAATGTCTGGGGCAAAGGTCGGATATATAAACTTAATATCACTAATAAACAATAGATTATACACATTTATGAGCAACTGGTTTGAATGCAAGGTACGCTATGATAAATTGATGGAAGACGGTAAGCAGAAGAAAGTCAACGAACCTTACCTGGTGGACGCTCTTAGTTTCACGGAGGCCGAAGCCCGCATCATAGAGGAGATAACACCGTTCATATCCGGAGACTTTTCCATATCAGCCGTAAAACGCACCAACTTTACAGAAATATTCTGGGACGACGCGGCCGACAAGTGGTATCATGTAAAGGTCAATTTCATCACTATCGACGAAAAAACCGCCGTAGAGAAGAAGACCACATCCCACATACTTGTTGCGGCGAGCAATTTCCGCGAGGCGCTCGACAGCTTCATGGAGGGCATGAAGGGCACTATGGCCGACTTTGAAGTAAACACGATAGCCGAGACCACCATAATGGACGTGTTCAAGGCTAAACTTGAATCCACCTCTCCGGCAAAAGTAGATTGATGGAAGATATAGCCGGACGTATAGACAGCATTAAATCCACGCTTCCGGAAGGCGTCAAACTTGTGGCAGTAAGCAAATTCCATCCGACAGAAGTCGTGATGGACGCTTACCGCGCAGGGCAACGCATATTCGGAGAGAGCCGTGCCAACGAGCTGCAGGAAAAAGCCAGCACATTGCCCGACGATGTGGAATGGCACTTCATCGGCCACCTTCAGACCAATAAAGTCCGCCAGATAATCCCCTATGTCAGCATGATCCACAGCATCGACTCAGGACGTCTGCTAAAGATAGTCAACGACGAAGCTCTCCGCTACGGACGTAAAGTAGACGTGCTGCTTCAGATCCACGTGGCTCTCGAAGAGACTAAATTCGGATTCACTCCCGAGGAGCTTATGGAGTTTGCCGAATCATGGGACAGCGATGATATGCCGGGCATAAGGGTGAGAGGCGTCATGGGCATGGCCTCCAACGTCGACGACGAGGAGCGCATACGCGCCGACTTCCGCACCATTGCCTCGACGTTCGACAGTCTGGCCGCCGGGCCGATGTCGGACAATGACAACTTCGACACCATCAGCATGGGCATGAGCCATGACTACATGACGGCAGTGGAGTGCGGCAGCAATATGGTGAGAATCGGTACGACCATATTTGGAGAACGAGAGTACTAACAGCGTAAATACCATGAGCACCATGGCCATGAATGAGATCAAACATCCCAATTGTCAACAGCTGGATATGAAGCATGCGTTATTTCGTGCAAAATGTAT
Organism: uncultured Porphyromonadaceae bacterium; assembly: GCA_947567425.1. Taxonomy (GTDB): domain Bacteria; phylum Bacteroidota; class Bacteroidia; order Bacteroidales; family Muribaculaceae; genus Muribaculum. The sequence continues at coordinate 57,699 of CANOLV010000014.1, forward strand.
GTTTTTGAGCATAATTGCACTGCCGGATGAAAAAAAATCTCTAATTTTACGAAATTAACCAAATATCATTAAAATCACAATTATAAAAAACAAACTAACCACAATGGAAACAACTAAAAGTAATTCTAACGGTCGGTTGATTGCAATCATTGCGATGTTCTTTCTGTTCGCGATGATTTCATTCGTGACTAACCTCGCGGCTCCGATAGGCACTATCTGGGGCTTTAAATTTGCCGGCAACAGCGTACTCGGCATGATGGGCAACATGATGAACTTCCTGGCATACCTGTTCATGGGTATACCTGCCGGTAATCTTCTTGTTAAAATCGGTTATAAAAAGACTGCCCTCTGGGCTATGGGAGTCGGCGTAGTCGGACTCTTTGTACAATACCTGTCAAGCGTGGTAGGAGCCGACACAATCGTATGCGATATCGCAGGAAGCGCAGTGACTCTCAACTTCTTCGTATATCTTCTTGGAGCATTCATCTGCGGTTTCTGCGTATGTATGCTCAACACTGTAGTGAACCCGATGCTCAACCTTCTCGGCGGCGGCGGCAACAAGGGCAACCAGCTCATCCAGTCGGGCGGCGCCCTCAACTCGCTTTCCGGCACATTGACTCCGTTCTTCGTAGGAGCACTCATCGGAACCCTGACTCCTCAGACAGCCATGGGCGACGTAGCTCCCCTGCTCTTCATAGCCATGGGCGTGTTTGTAGCGGCATTCTTCATCATCTCGTTTGTGAGCATTCCCGAGCCTAACAAGTCTGCCATCGGCAAGAAAGTCAAATACAGCCATTCACCGTGGAACTTCCGCCATACAGTGTTCGGAGTCATCGGTATATTCTTCTATGTGGGAATCGAAATCGGCATACCCGGCACGCTCAACTTCTATCTGGCCGACCAAAGTGCAAACGGCGCAGGAGTAGTCGGTGAAGCATCGACAATCGCAGGTGCCATTGTGGCCATCTATTGGCTGTTCATGCTCGTCGGCCGTACATTGTCAGGATTTATCAGCGGAGCCGTATCGACCCGCGCACAGATGATAGCAGTTTCGTCTGTAGCCATCCTGCTTGTGGTATGCGCCATCCTCATCCCCAAGACCTCCACTCTTCCGGTTCCGGAATTCATCTATTCCGGCGGAGCCAGCGTGCCTGTCAGCGCTTTCCTTCTGATCCTCTGCGGTCTGTGCACATCGGTAATGTGGGGAGGTATATTCAATCTTGCCGTAGAAGGTCTTGGCAAGTACACCGCCCAGGCTTCCGGCATCTTCATGATGATGGTGGTAGGCGGTGGCATCATGCCTCTCATCCAGAACGCCATAGCCGGATCGGCAGGCTACATGCCGAGCTACTGGCTGATCGTGGCCATGCTCGCTTACCTTCTTTTCTTCGGAGTGGTGGGTTGCAAGAATGTCAATACCGACATCCCCGTCAGCGACGAAGTAGAAAATGCGCTTTAACCATAATCACCTAATAATAACCAAAACAACCTTATTTATGGACAAGAATCTTTTAACCCGTGCCGCCGACAATATCCGCGTACTCGCGGCTTCAATGGTGGAGAAAGCAAAATCCGGCCATCCCGGAGGTGCCATGGGCGGTGCAGACTTTGTCAATGTTCTGTATTCATCATTTTTAGTTACCGATCCTGACAATCCTACATGGATAGCACGTGACCGTTTCTTCCTTGATCCCGGCCACATGTCGTCAATGCTATATGCCGTACTTGCCCTGACAGGCAAATATACGATGGAGGAACTTAAAGAATTCCGCCAGTGGGGCAGCGTGACTCCGGGCCATCCCGAAGTACATCCCGAACGTGGCGTAGAAAACACCTCCGGTCCTCTCGGACAGGGTCATGTCATGGCCGTAGGATGCGCCATCGCAGAACGATTCCTCCAGGCACGCTTCGGCGACTGGATCGCCCACAAGACATACGCCTTCATTTCCGACGGCGGTATTCAGGAAGAGATCTCGCAGGGCGCTGGACGTCTTGCCGGTTACCTCGGACTGAACAACCTCATTATGTTCTACGACAGCAATGATATACAGCTTTCTACTGAAGTCAATGCCGTCACTACCGAAGACACCGCGGCCAAATATCGTGCATGGCATTGGAATGTGATCGAGGTTGACGGAACCGATCCTATCGCTATGGCAGGAGCCCTTGAGACCGCCATCGAGGAGAAGAACCGCCCGACACTCATTATCGGAAAAACCGTTATGGGACGTGGCGCTGTCACTGCCGACGGCGAGAACTTCGAAGGCAAGTGCTCGACCCACGGCAACCCGCTCAGCAAGTCAGGTGCTTCCTATGATAAGACTATCGAACATCTCGGAGCAGATCCAAAGGATCCGTTCCACATCTGGGAGGATGTTAAGAAGCTTTATGAAGAGCGTGCCGAGGCACTCCGCAAGGAAGTTGCCGCACGTCACGAGGCCGAAAAGGCTTGGCGCGAAGCAAATCCCGACCAGGCCGCGATACTCGACGGCTATCTCGCAGGCAAACTTCCTGAAATCGATTGGAAGAACATAGCCCATAAGCCGAACATCGCTACACGCCAAGCTTCAGCCGACGTACTTGCAGAACTTGCCAAGAAGGTAGGCAATATGATCGTATCTTCAGCCGACCTTGCAAATTCCGACAAGACTGACGCATTCCTCAAAAACACTACTCCCCTCACCCACGGCGACTTCTCAGGAGCATTCCTCCACGCCGGTGTGGCAGAGCTCACCATGGCGGCATTGATGAACGGTATAGCCCTCCACGGCGGACTCATCGCCGCATGCGGTACGTTCTTCGTGTTCTCCGACTATATGAAACCGGCAGTACGCATGGCCGCCTTGATGGAACTCCCAGTGAAGTATATCTGGACGCACGATGCATTCCGCGTAGGTGAGGACGGTCCGACCCACGAACCCGTTGAGCAGGAAGCACAAATACGCCTTATGGAGGAACTCCGCAACTTCAAGGGTGAACCCTCGATGTTGGTTCTCCGTCCGGGCGACGCAGCCGAGACATCCGTATGCTGGAAGATGGCGATGGAGAACACCAAGACTCCTACCGCTCTCATCCTCAGCCGTCAGGACATTCCCGACCTGCCTGCCGCTTCAGGTGACCGCTATGAAGAGGCTCTCGGTGCAGAAAAGGGAGGCTACATCGTGAAGAATGCGGCGAATCCGGCTGTCACACTCGTGGCCAACGGATCCGAGGTATCTCTTCTTGTAGAGGTGGCCGACATGCTTGCCAACGAAGGTATCGAAACCCGCGTGGTGTCAGTGCCTTCCATCGGTCTGTTCGAATGGCAACCGAAGGAATACCGCGACAGCGTTATTCCCGCCGACGGCAAAGTATTCGGACTTACGGCAGGTCTGCCCTCGACTCTCCGCGGCGTAGTAGGTCCTAAGGGTGAAGTATTCGGACTCGACCACTTCGGAGCATCAGCCCCCTATAAGGTGCTCGATGAGAAGTTCGGCTTCACAGCTCCCGCAGTTCTGGCTCTTGTAAAGGCTTACATCAACAAGTAATCCCTACAGATACATGCAAAAAAGATGGGCCGCGTCATTAAGTCGCGGCCCATCTTTTTTGCATGCTATTGACCATTAAACGGAACACAAAAGTTCTTATTCTCCGTTCACTATTTTCATTCCACACACATGATATATAGAGTACGCGCGATTTTGCAAGCCTCCGCCGAATTACGCACTTTAAGTTTGGCGATTATGTTCTGACGGTGGCGGCTCACAGTATGCAGACTTATCCCTAAAATATCTGCGATACCTTTACTGCGGTTACCTTCGTCAATCAGTTTCAACATGGTGATTTCTTGTGGAGAAAGTATCTTTATTCCAGTAGATTGATTCAGCTCCGTTGTTTGTCCTGTCAATGTATCAACCACAATGCTGTCAGTTTTCAGATTTGTAGTCATAGCTCCATAAAGACACAAAGTAAACCGTATAGTTTTACCGTCATGTGCCGGAATATAGTAAAGTCGGTGAAGAGTCTCTACCCATTCTCCATTTCGGCTTCGCATCCGCAACTTCTGCTTAAGGCAGTGGTTAAACCTCCGGGGTTTTGAACGTCGGCTTATATAATGGAAAAACAGCAACTCTTGAGACATCTTCATTTCGAGGTCATCCGGAATTTTCCGGATTTTAAGCTAAAATCAAGAGGGTGCATCAGAGTTCTGATGCACCCTCCCGTCTTATTAGTGCTAAAAAGCTTCACCTTAAAGTGACAAATTTTATGTCAACTGCCGATCAGAGTTTTCAGTCCTGACGTATCTCCGTCACGATTTTGTCGGCTTCTTTGTCATAGTCGACATAGATATGATTGCCCGGCTCTACAGATGCATTGATTATCATTTCGGCCAACTCATCCTCAAGATACTTCTGTATGGCCCTCTTCAGAGGACGTGCACCGAACTGGCTGTCATAACCTTTGGATGCGACAAAGTTCTTAGCATCCTCAGATATGGTAAGCTTATAGCCGAGCGCATCCACTCTCTTATAGAATCCTGCAAGTTCGATATCGATAATCTTGAAAATCGCGTCGCGGTCGAGCGAATCAAACATCACTATGTCGTCAACTCGATTAAGGAATTCCGGTGAAAACGCTTTATTAAGAGCTTTCTGAATGACACCGTGGGAATATTCCTTGTCGACCGTCTTAGTGGTGAAACCGACACCGGAACCAAAGTCCTTAAGCTGACGTGAACCGATGTTAGAGGTCATTATGATTATCGTGTTTTTAAAGTCGACCCTACGTCCGAGACTATCCGTCAGACGACCTTCGTCAAGCACCTGCAGAAGGATATTGAACACGTCAGGATGCGCTTTCTCTATCTCGTCAAGCAGTACGATGGAGTATGGATGGGTACGCACCTTCTCGGTCAACTGTCCGCCCTCTTCATATCCTACATATCCGGGAGGGGCACCGACGAGCCTTGACACAGTGAACTTCTCCATATATTCGCTCATATCTATTCTGATAAGAGTGTCAGCGGAGTCAAACATGTATTCAGCAAGCATCTTAGCCAAATGCGTCTTGCCCACGCCAGTCGGACCGAGGAACATAAATGTGCCAATAGGCTTGTTGGGATCCTTCAGACCGAGCCTGTTGCGCTGTATAGCCTTCACAATCTTGTCTATGGCCTGATCCTGACCGATTATTGCATTCTTCAGCTTCGGAGCCATCTCTCTCAAACGCATGCCTTCAGCCTGCGCAATACGCTGTACGGGGACGCCTGTCATCATAGCCACAACTTCGGCCACCTTATCTTCATCGACAGTCTCCCTTTGATTGTTCAGTGACTCTTCCCATTTGGCTTTAGCATCTTCAAGACGCACTTTCAACTGATGCTCCTTGTCGCGGAACGACGCGGCGCTTTCAAAATTCTGCGATTGCGCCGCCTTAAGTTTACAAGCATTCGCCTCGGCTATCTGTGCCTCTATCTCCTCAATCTCCTTAGGAACCACGATGTTGGTGACATGCACCCTCGATCCGGCCTCATCCATGGCATCGATGGCCTTGTCGGGGAAATTGCGGTCGGACACGTATCTCTCGGTCAACTTTACGCAAGCCTCAAGCGCCTGGGGAGTATAATTGACATTGTGGTGTTCTTCGTACTTATCCTTTATATTATTGAGAATGGCAAGAGTCTCGTCGGGCGAAGTCGGCTCGACCATCACTTTCTGGAAACGACGTTCAAGAGCGCCGTCCTTCTCGATGTTCTTGCGGTATTCGTCGATCGTAGTGGCTCCTATACACTGAATCTCTCCACGTGCGAGAGCCGGTTTGAGCAGGTTTGCGGCATCCATCGAACCCGCGGCATTTCCCGCGCCCACTATAGTATGTAGCTCATCGATGAACAGAATGACATCCTTGTTTTTGGACAACTCGTTAAGAATGCTCTTGATGCGCTCCTCAAACTGTCCGCGGTACTTGGTTCCTGCCACAATCGAAGCCATGTCGAGAGATATCACACGCTTATCGAAAAGTATACGCGACACCTTACGCTGCACTATCCTGAGAGCCAAACCCTCCACGATGGCCGACTTGCCGACACCCGGTTCACCGATCAGCACTGGATTGTTCTTTTTCCTACGGCTAAGTATCTGCGCCAGACGTTCGATCTCCACCTCACGCCCGATTACAGGATCGAGCCGGCCTTCTTCTGCCGCACGTGTCATGTCATTGCCAAATTTGTCAAGCACGGGTGTGTCATTACCCCTGCGCGACGATGTCGACTGACGCGCCGAAGATGATGACGACGCCGAAGAAGATGGTCCCGACTGTCCGAAAGCCTCGGCATCGTCCTCCTCATCCTCCTCATCGCTGAAAGACGCACCCATCTGCGGGGCATCTGCCACATTGGCCAAAAGCTTATACAATGATTCATAAGTCACACCGGCATCGCGGAACATCGCCATAATCTCAAGATTCTGAACCTCGCTGTTATGGAATATCGCCAGAAGCAAGTGCTCCGAATCCACAATATTGCTCTTAAGCATACGCGCCTCAAGTACGCTCAACTTTATAATCCTATTAGCCAGATCGCTGACGGCCAATACGTTGTTTGAATCAGGTTGCTCAAACAGTCCACTGTCAAGACTGTCACGCAGTCGATACATCTCATCGGCATCCAGCAATTTCTGAAGAGCCTTGAATGCATGGCTCTCCGACTTCGTCAAGATGGCCAGCAAGAGGTGTTCGGCCTTTATCAGCGAACTGTTGTGCCTGCCAGCCTCCACACGGCTTTGGTCAAGCACATATTTTAATTCATTCGAAAAGTTCGTCTCCATTATATAATTAGTCCTACAAAAAATATTCTTTTAAAGTCAATTCGGCGGCAATGCATCCGGTCCGTCAGGATATATGCACAATGCCACATACAAATATATAACAATAATTGTGCCAAAAATTCGCGTTTAAGCACTAATTAATTTAATTCAACATCTTTTCAGGAAGCATTTCAAGCTCATTTTCATCCTTCCGCCCAATAAAAACAGAAGGTTCAAAATGACTCCAATTCAGATTAAATGACTAATTTTGTGCTATGAAAAATACTTTATCATACATAATTGACCGCCTGCCGCAAACTACCGCTTCACTAATTCTTCTCCTCTCAGGCACCACTTACAGTCAATCCACTCTACCCGATCTCGCCCCACCTATGGACATACCGCTGATACTCAGCGGAAACTTCGGAGAATTACGTTCAAACCATTTCCACTCAGGACTCGACTTCAAGACGCAGGGACGTACCGGCATACCCATACATGCCGCCGAGGACGGCTACGTATCGAGGATAACTGTGTCGCCTTGGGGATTCGGACGAGCAGTCTACATCACTCATCCGGAACTTGGCCTGGTCACTGTCTACGGGCATCTCGACTCATTCAGCAATGAAATCGACAAAATCGTACGCGAAAAGCAGTATGAGTTGGAGGAATTCCGCGTCGACATCACCCTCACACCCGACCAGATTCCGGTGAAAAGAGGGCAAAGGATAGCACTTAGCGGCAATTCCGGATCGTCAGGAGGCCCACATCTACACATGGACGTAAGGGATGCCGCCACTGAAGAGGCATTGGATCCAATGCCGTACTACAGGAAGCGTATTACCGACAAGATAGCCCCGCAGGTACGTGCGCTCGCACTCTATGAAGTCGACGGAGAGGGTTCGGTCGAGGGAGCTACAGGCAACCATGCATCGCGCACAGGCGACAACATATCCAAACCGTTCACAGCCTGGGGCAAAGTGATTCCGGCAATAAAGGCATACGACAAAATGTCAGGAACCACAAATATCTACGGCGTCAAACATCTCATACTTAAAGTCGACGGAGAAGAGATCTATCGCCGCGACATCGACCGATTTGATTTCGCGGACACCCGCGCCGTAAATACTTTGGCCGACTATGCCGGCGTGGTCAACTCCGGTTCATGGATGATGTGGACGCGCCAGCCACAAAGCCGTCCGCTACAAGAGATGATTACAACCACAGACGACGGCATAGTCACCATCGACGAAGAGCGTGAGTATGCATGCGAATGGATTCTGACCGACGAACATGGCAACACTACCCGCCGGCCGTTTAAAATCATAGGAACACCGAGCACCATAACTCCTCAGGAACAGAAAGGGAATCTGATGTCATATCAAGGCAAGAACACTTACTCCGACGACAATATCAGAATCATATTTCCCGAGCATACGTTCTATGACGACCTCTACTTCACACTGTCTACCAAACCCACCCCAGGCTATCTGAGTCCGGTCTACGAGGTGGCAGACCGGACGATACCGATCACAGGAGAGTACACAATCGAAATCAAGCTTTCCACCGACACCATTGCGGACAAGTCAAAATACTGCCTTGTACGCCTAAACGGCAAACGCAGATCGGCAGTCGACTCAAAGTACGAGGATGGTGTTATAATAGGAAGCCCCAGTGCTTTAGGAAATTTTGCAGTCACTACCGACACCACGCCGCCCACTATCCGGCCTGAAAAAGCGGAATTATGGGGGAAACGCGGCCGCGTCAGTTTCCTGATATCCGACAATCTGAGCGGAATAAAAAGCTATCGGGGAGAAATCGACGGCAAATTCGCCCTGTTCGAGCTTGACGGGAAGACCGGACGGGCCGCATTCAAGATGGACGTCACCAGATTTGCCAAAGGCCGACGCCATGATGTCAAGTTTACCGTGACCGACGCATGCGGCAACGAATCGGAGTACAAGGGTAATTTTACATGGTAATCAATGTGAGGATATTAAAATTTGCGTTATATAATCAAAATACAGTAATATTTTCAACAAATACTTTGTTTTAAAAAGAGCAAAGCTGTATCTTTGCCATATACATAAAAACTCTAAATACCTAACTTTTTTTGATATGGAGAATGAAGATTTAATCAAAGTCGTAACCGAGAAGGCTCAACTATGGCTTGGCGACGGATATGATGAAGCCACAAAAGCAGAAGTGAAACGTATGCTCGACGCTGAAGACAAGACAGAGCTTATCGATTCTTTCTACCGCGATCTTGAATTCGGAACAGGCGGTCTGCGCGGCATAATGGGCGCAGGCAGCAACCGCATGAACAAATATACAGTCGGCGCAGCCACCCAAGGTCTGGCCAACTATCTTAAAGTAGCATTCAAGGATCTACCTGAAATATCGGTAGCAGTGGGCCACGACGTCCGCAACAACAGCCGTGAATTTGCAGAAATCGTAGCCGACATATTCTCGGCCAACGGTATAAAAGTGTATCTATTCGACAGCTTCCGCCCCACACCAGAGCTGTCATACGCCATACGTGAGCTCGGATGTCAGAGCGGTGTCAACATCACCGCATCCCACAATCCGAAAGAGTACAACGGCTATAAAGCATATTGGGCAGACGGAGCGCAGATCATCGCCCCGCACGATGTCAACATCATCGACTACGTAAATCAGATAAAAGGCATCGACGAAATCAAGTTTGAAGGCGACAAGTCGAAGATCCAGATTATCGGCGAAGATATCGACAAGAAATTCCTCGCCGCCATAAAGGGCCTGCAGCTCAGTCCTGAAGCAGTGAAGCAATACCACGACCTCAAGATCGTGTACACCCCAATACACGGAACAGGCGTCAAGCTGATACCTGACTCGCTCCGCAACTATGGCTTCACCAATATCATCAACGTACCGGAGCAGGATATCACCAGCGGCGACTTCCCCACAGTAGAATCGCCCAATCCCGAAAATCCGCCGGCCATGGCCATGGCTATCGCCAAAGCGAAGGAGGTCGGAGCTGATCTAATCCTCGCCTCAGACCCTGACGCCGACCGCATCGGTTGCGTACTGCGCGACGACAATGGCGAATACGTGCTGATCAACGGCAACCAGATAGTTATGATCCTTCTCAATTACATTATGACCCGTAATAAGGAATTGGGACGCATCACCGGCAACGAATATATCGTCAAGACCATCGTAACTACCGAGACCATCAAGGCTATAGCGGACCAAAACGGATTCAAGATGTATGACTGCTACACCGGCTTCAAGTGGATCGCCGCGGTAATCCGCGAAAATGAAGGCGTAGGACGCTATCTTGGCGGTGGCGAAGAGAGCTACGGCTTCCTCGCCGAAGACTTCTGCCGCGACAAGGACGCTGTATCGGCCATCTCCCTTATGGCAGAGGCTCTTGCATGGGCTAAGACCAAAAACATGAACTTCCTCCAGATGCTTCAGGACATCTACATCAAGTATGGCTATTCACATGAGGCCGGAGTGTCGCTCGTGCGCAAGGGAAAGAGCGGAGCTGAAGAGATTCAGGCAATAATGAAGGAATTCCGTGCCAATCCGCCCAAACAGTTGGCAGGAAGCGACATAGTCCTCATAAAGGATTATGCCGACCTCAACATGAAGGATACCCGCACCGGAAACGTCACCAAGATGGACATGCCCACCACCAGCAATGTGCTCCAATACTTCACGGAGGATGGCACAAAAGTATCGGTACGTCCGTCAGGAACAGAACCAAAAATCAAGTTCTACGTTGAAGTCAAGGGCGTTATGAAGACCAACGCCGACTACGAGAAGGCCAACAACGAGGCCGACGCCAAAATCGCGGCCATCAAGAAGGATCTTGGAATCGAATAAACATACCTTATAAAAAAGCTGTGTCACGGGCGACCATCCACGAAACGGTTGCCCGTGACTTTTCAATTTAACCACTAAGCTATTATCCATCGACTCATTATGGAAGTAGTCTACGAAGACAATCACATAATAATAGTGAACAAGGCTCCGGGCGAGATAGTGCAGGGCGACAAAACCGGCGATACACCGTTGGTCGACATACTCAAAGCATGGCTGAAAGAAAAGTATGCCAAACCGGGCAATGTGTTCTGCGGCGTAGTCCATAGGCTCGACCGACCCGTAGGCGGACTTGTGATATTCGCCAAGACGTCCAAGGCTCTGGCGCGAATGAATGAAATGTTTCGCAACGGAGACGTCAAAAAGACATATTGGGCCATCACCCGAAATCGGCCGCCTCAGACTTCCGACACCCTTACACACTATATCACGACAACCGAGCGCAACAACAAATCGTATGCATCGCCCACTGAAAAGAAAGGCTCACAAAAAGCCGTACTTACATATCGGCATATAGCCTCGTCGGACCGCTACCATCTGCTCGAAGTCAATCTGCTCACCGGCCGCAAGCACCAGATCAGAGTGCAGCTGTCGGCCATAGGCTGTCCGATAAAAGGCGACCTCAAATATGGCGACAAGCGAAGCAATCCCGACGGAAGCATATCGCTTATGTCGCGACGCATAGAATTCACGCATCCGGTCAGCGGAAAACGGATAGACATCACCGCTCCTGTGCCTCAGGACAATCTGTGGCAAGCATTGGCTTCCGGACATGATGCGACGGAATCGGAGTAAAAAATCACTATCCGGCCAAGCCATCTGAAAGAATCTTTTAGGCTGTGAGTTTGTTAATATACGTGTATTGTCGAAATACTCCAATTAAAAATGTTAAATTTGCAAATTAAATATTGATAATATGGGAAGACTTGTAGCAATTGTCGGACGTCCGAATGTAGGTAAATCGACTTTATTCAACAGATTAACGCAAACTCGGACTGCCATTGTGGATGGCACCGCCGGAACCACCCGCGACCGCCAATACGGCAAAGTGGAATGGTGCGGCAAGGAATTCTCCATCGTTGACACAGGCGGATGGGTCGTAAATTCCGAAGACATATTTGAAAGCGAAATAAACAAGCAGGTAGAACTGGCCATCGAGCAGGCCGACGAAATACTGTTTGTGGTCGATGCCATGAACGGCGTCACAGACCTCGACG